>CAWHMC010000016.1:0-5235 GCA_963830445.1 uncultured archaeon | reverse complement strand
TAAATCTGGGCGTGCCACGTGTAGCTGACAGAATGGCACCGTTGGCCTTGATTATACGCTTGCTTCCGTGAATGCCACGCTGAAGGAGCTGGAGGAGGCAGAGGAGTACGGCCCTACGAGCTGAGATGCCCTGAAATGCGCATGTCAGCAAGTCTTCGAATATCACATCCGACATATTGGATAGTCCAACCTGGGGCCCTACGATCTCGGAAAGCTGCAGAAGCTAACAAGATGATTTGAGCGCATTTAATTAAAAATGGGAGAAAGATGGAAGGCAGGTATAGGGCGGAGATGGCGCGCCAAGTGAAGAGAAGTTGACACAAATCTGTCGACGCTGAAGAAGGAGATAGCGACGGCGCTGTTGGAAGTCAGAGAACGCAGTGGTTCGCTGCGACAGAGAACAGAGCGCAGGAAAAACCGCTGGAGGCGCGCCGTGGATCCTTGACCGAGAAGGACATGGAAGCGGTCAATTCTGCGGGGGGCTGCGCGCATAAGCCGAGCCTGGAGCAGGTTAAGGTCGATGGCAAATCTTCAACCGACACAGGAACGGCGGGGGCTTTGTGGAGGAGGGCGCGAACGTTTCAGAGCATGCCTATGTGGGTCTTGGTGCTGTTGTTGCAGGCAAGACGGAGATCGAGCAGTTTGCCTGGATCGAGAAGGATGCGATAGTACTTAATTCTACGATAGGAACGGATGCGAAAGTGAGGTCCAATGCGGTGGTGGTGGACAGCTCAGTCAGGAATGGGCGCAGATCTGTGACAACGCGACATTGCGCGGGGGGTAGTAGGCACCAATGCCTGGATTGGAGAGGGTGCTGAAGTCCGCAACGGGTCGGTCGTGCAGGACAATGCGAGGCTCGGGGAGGGCGAGATCGTGGAGCCTGGAGCGAGGTTTACTGCAGGCGGTACCAGGGAGCAGGCATAGCAGAATAACAAGGTTTTTATTCTAAGAAGGTCATCTATAGTGTGTTTCTATGCAATTCAATCCGATAAAGTCAATCAGGACGTTCCTCTCCAATTCGCAGCATATCCTGAGCGTAAGTTACAAGCCTGACACGCCCACCTTTGTGAGGACCGTGAAGAGAGTTCTGGTCGGCACGATTGTGGTCGGCATCCTCGGCTTTGTCATCTCTCTGATAATCGGCTTCGTTGCTTGAGCCCATGGACATCGTAGTAGACTTTAGCAAGAGCGCACAGGAGAACGCAGAGTACTTCTTTGAGAAATCCAAGCGAGCGAAGCTCAAGGCCGAAGGGGCACGCAGGTCTGCCGAGGAGCTGAAGAAGAGGCTCAACGCCACAGCGAAGCAGGAGGAGGAGAAGAAGGCGATACGCGTAGTGGAGAAGCGGGAGTGGTACGAGAAGTTCAACTGGTTCTTCACCAGCAGCGGGCTGCTGGCCGTAGGCGGAAGGAGCGCGGACCAGAACGAGGAGCTCTACGCGAAGCACCTGGAGACTCCCGGACCTCTTCTTCCACGCAGAGATCTTCGGGGCCTCGGTGGTGATACTTAAAAACGGGGTGGACGCATCGGAGCAGGTCAAGGAAGAGGCTGCCCA
This sequence comes from uncultured archaeon, assembly GCA_963830445.1. GTDB lineage: Archaea > Micrarchaeota > Micrarchaeia > Micrarchaeales > CABMGC01 > JAJZOD01. The sequence goes on along the minus strand of CAWHMC010000016.1, from coordinate 3,682 downwards.
GTTCTCGGCCTCTTTCTCGAAGGCCTGGGAGAACGCGCAGTCGTCCGTCGACGTCTACTGCCTGAAGAAAGAGCAGGTGACCAAGTCCAGGAACATGGGCTCGCTCTCCAAGGGAAGCTTCATGCTCAAGGGAGAGCGCGAGTGGTACAGGGGCACGCCTCTCGGCCTCTCCGCGTTCATGGAAGAGATAGGGGAGGAGGGAAAGAAGCGCAAAGTGGTCACTGTGGCGCCGGAGCGCGCATGCCGGAACCGCCTCATCCACGAGTTTCTGATCATCGGGCTGGGAAACACGCGGAAGTCGGATGCGGCGAAGAAGATCGCGCAGAAGCTGAAGTACGACAACGTGGATTACATAATGCAGCACCTGCCGGCTGGGCCCTTCTCTGTTAAGTGACGATTGATAGGTGTACAAATGGGATTGCTTGGGATCGGCGACGGGAAGATGGAGATTACGATCAAGAGCAGCAACGTCTCTCTGGGAGGCACGCTGGAGGGGACCGCTACGCTCACGCTCAAGAAAGAGATAACTGCTAAAGGCGTCGTCGCCATACTCACTGCGGACCAGACCAGCAGGAAGGTTGATGTTAACGGGAGAATGAACAACCAGACGGAATTGCTGTACCATAACAAGCAGCAGCTGGACACCGCGAAGACCTATCCAAAAGACACTCCAATCATCTACAACTTCAAGCTCGCTATCCCGCAAAGCGCCATCAATCCGATTCCGGGAGTGGGAGGCATCCTAAAGGATCTCGTGACGGAGTCCGTAAGGCTGGGCGGCCCGGTGCACTGGTTCATGGAGGTCAAGCTCGAGATAGGCATGCTGGAAAGCGTCTCCAGGATCCAAGAAGTCATCGTCAACCCTGCATCCGCGCCGACAGGCGGGATCAATTTATAAGCTGGTTATGTTTTTGCGGAGCGTTCCCTGAAAGCTTTATAAGCGTAATCCCTCTATTTCTAGCCGTGATATGATGCAGTACTACTATTACAGCATACTAGCTGGAGCAGGCGCACTTCTGGTGGCGCTCATTGCGGCATTCTTCGTGCTGAAGAAGGAGGAGGGCACGGCGAAGATGAAGGAGATAGCCAACGCCATCAAGGAGGGGGCGAACGCCTACCTCAACCGCCAGCTCAAGACCATAGTGGTCTTCGCTGTGATACTGTCCATCCTTTTCTACTTCATGAACAGCGGCGCCAGCATAGTGCTCGCGTTCATAGTCGGGGCGGTGGCTTCGTACCTTACGGCCTATCTGGGCATGAGCATCGCGGTGCGGACGAACCTGCGCACGACCAAAGCTGCTGAGAAAGGGCTCAACTCCGCCTTCAGGACCGCCATACTCGGCGGCTCTGTCACTGGCTTCGCAGCGGTGGGCTTCTCGCTCATCGGACTGGTGCGCTGCTTGCAGTGTTCTCAACAATACAGATTCCTCTGCTTATCGGCTTCGGTTTCGGAGCCTCGCTCATCTCCCTGTTCGCAAGAGTGGGAGGGGGCATCTTCACCAAGGCCGCTGATGTTGGCGCAGACCTGGTCGGCAAGACGGAACTCAACCTTCCTGAGGACGACGTACGCAACCCGGCGACCATCGCGGACAATGTTGGAGACAACGTGGGCGACTGCGCCGGAATGGCTGCGGACGTCTTCGAGAGCTTCTCCGTAACGCTGGTTGCTGCACTGCTCATCGCCTTCAGCATAGGGGCGACGGGCCACGTCTTCACCTACCCCATATACGTGGCAATTGCAGGAATACTCGCCAGCATCGTTGGCATCTTCCTGATAAAGGTCCAGGGCACCAAGGTCGTGCGCGCACTCTACTGGTGCATAATAACGACGACCATAATCGCGGCGATGATGGATGCGGCACTGACCTACTACTTTGGGCTGCCGATCACCTACCTCATTGCCACGCTTTCGGGCCTGGTGCTCGCGTTCCTCCTGTTCTGGGTCTCTGATTACTACACCGGCGGGAACAGCAGGCAGGTCAAGAAGATTGCAACGGCCGCGAAGGGCGGCGCTGGCACCAACGTCATCATGGGTCTCGCAGTCGGACTGCGCAGCACCTGGATGCCGGTCATCTTCGTGGTCGCGGCGATACTCGTTAGCTACTACGCAGTCGGCGTATACGGAATAGCGATCGCCGCTGCGGGAATGTTCTCCCTGACCGCTGCGGTCCTCACCATAGACTCCTTCGGGCCCATCACCGACAATGCCGGCGGCATCGCAGAGATGTCCGGACAGCCGGCCAAGATACGCAACATAACGGATGAGCTCGACGCAGTGGGAAACACGACGAAGGCGACAACGAAGGGCTTCGCCATCGGAGGGGCTGCGCTCTCGGCAACCGCTCTTCTGGTAGCATTCGCAAATGCAGTCGGACTGACAAGCCTGGACGTGCTGAACCCGCTGGTCATGGTGGGCGTGTTCATAGGCGCTCTCCTGCCGTTCATCTTCTCATCCTTCCTGATGGAAGCGGTGGGCCATGCGGCAAACCTGATGGTGGATGAAGTGAGAAGGCAGGTGCGCACCATAAAGGGCCTGCTGCAGGGCAAGGCGAAGCCGGACTACGCCAAGGCTGTCGACATTGCGACCCTGGCCGCCCTGAAGGCGCTCGCGCTCCCTGAGCTGATCGCCATACTGACCCCCATAGCTGTGGGACTGATCTTCGGCAAGGCCGCCCTGGGCGGACTGCTGGTGGGCATGATACCCGCGAGCTTCATGCTTGCGCTCTTCATGGCCAACGGCGGCGCTGCGATGGATAATGCGAAGAAGTACATCGAGCGGGGCAACTTCGGCGGCAAGGGCAGCGATGCCCACAAGGCTGCGGTGGTCGGAGACACCCTGGGCGACCCCCTGAAGGACACGGCGGGGCCCGCGCTGAACTCCATGATAAAGGTGGTGAGCACCATCTCCATACTGCTGGCGCCGGTCTTCCTCAGCTTCGTGCTGATACACTGAGCGCGCTCTGGCATCGGCACATGGCGAGCGCCATGTGTTTGATGTCGCAGTAGGGCACAGAATGCCTTTTAATATTATCTGTGCATATAACTAATCACAGTGGAGTGAGGATATGTTCGAGATAAAGATAGACAATGCGAAGATGCTGGAAGGACTCCGTAGCAGCCATAGTCAGCCTGGTCGATGAGGGCCTGTTCAGCATCACCAAGGACGGCATTAGCCTGAAGGCGATGGACCCCTCCAGCATCAGCATGATCTCGTTCGTTATGCCGAACAAGGCGTTCTCGAAGTTCACCATAGACAAGCCCACGAACATAGGCCTCAACATCGAGAACCTCAACAAGATACTTTCAAGGACCCGCGACAACGAGTCCCTGGTCATGAAGGACTCGGACAACAAGCTCTCGCTCGAATTCATCGGGCAGGGGAGCAGGAGGCGGTACAAGATGCAGCTCGTCGACGTGAAGAAGAGCGTCGAGAAGGAGCCGAACGTCGAGTTCGATGCGCACGTCCAGATAAACGGCGAGCCGTTCAAGGACATAATCAAGGACGCGAGCCTCATCTCGTCCTACATCTCGTTCAAGGCAGCCAAGGACAGCTTCTCGGTAAGCGCACGGGGCGATTCCGGCGAACTCGAGGAGCTCCACGAGACCGACGGCAACATAATGCGGAAGATTGATGCGAAGAAGAGCGCGGAGAGCACCTTCAACCTCGAGTTCCTTGAGAACG
>CAWHMC010000015.1:0-120817 GCA_963830445.1 uncultured archaeon | reverse complement strand
CAACCCCAAGCTACTTCAAGGTTAAAGGGGACACGGCTGTAATTATATACTTTTAGAGCTTGCTCCGCTAACGTTTTGCACTATTAGTAATTGTACTAGAAAGTTATCTTGCTTTCTCCTTGCACTGCTTCACGTGCTTGGACCACTCTTCGTATCTTGAGAAGTAGTACCCGCAGTACTGGCAGTGGAAGTTGTTTGTAATCTTTCCTTTGTCTCCCTTCATGTTTCGCAAACACACTCGGGCGACGGCAGCGGCAGGATTCATCCTGCTTGTCATCCCTATGTTGCGACAGACATGTAGCCACTGTTCATACTCTTTAATATTGCATGCTAGAGTATATAATTACACCGATTAATTATCTACATAGGGGAAGGATGGCGAGATTATGGAGTATGATTACAAACAGGGCACCATAAAACTTCCAAACAAGCAACTTACGATACTGGATAGACTTGTCCTTGACTTTATCTCGCGAATTGACGTGCAATACGTGATAGTAAGCGGCTATGTGGCGATATTATTTGGAAGGAGCAGGAGCACGGGAAGATGTCGATTTATTCATAAGAGATGAAGGTTCCGCAGCATTCACGAGATTCTACGAGAAGATAATCTCAGACGGCAAGTATTACGCCATAAATGCGGAGGATGCGCGTGATGCCTACGATCTTATGTCAGTTGACAAAAGCTCATTGCGCTTTGCAGAGAAAGGAACTTTTGACCCGAATTTCGAGGTAAAGTTTGCAAAGAAGGATACTGATTTTTACTCCATGGAGAATGCTTGGTTCGTTGAACTCAGCAGGGAGATAAGGTAAGAATCTCGCCGATGGAGATTGAGATAGCGTATAAGCTCTATCTTGGAAGCGACAAGGATTTTGATGATGCAGCCCACCTCTATGTGACATTCAAGAAAGTATTAGACATGGAGAAGCTTAGGAAATTTATAAAAGACCTAGGTATAAGAAAGCCAGTGGTTAAAAGAGTACTGGATGAGGACGTATGAAGGACAGGAAACCATTAAAAATTAGGAACCGTAGGAGTTTCTTAAAGAGTTGGCGGATGACAAGAAGCGCAACTCTGAGGATAACCTTAGGTTCGTGAAGCGGCGAGCTGAATGGCTCAAGCGGACAAGCAACGAGGAATGGAGCAGACAGCAGAAGGTTCCCATAAATTCCATCTACAAAAGGAATCGGCATCTTAAGCCTGGCTAATCTGATTCCGGTTCAGTTACGATTAACAGGCCCGTCTAGAGATACATTCATCTCTCCGGCAGAGCAGCAACCCAAACGCGACGACAAAATGTATCTGTCGTCTAGGCGAAGATTTGAACCTCATACTCAAATACGCTTAGATAAGATATTACTTGCCTTTGTAGTTGAACTTCTTGTCGTATTCCTTATGGTCGACTATATCAAGCACGAAAGCGATTATTTCTACTTCTGTTTCGTCGTTGGTTAGTGTATATAACATACGCCAGAAGCTTGAGAGCTCCACATGGAATAGATTCGTCACGCCATACTTTATTTTGTACTCTTCTGGGATGAAATCTTTGGCCATTGGGCTTCCGTAGTGCGGATTTGCCTTCACAAGCTCTATCTTCTTCGTTATTGAGTTCAGTATGCTCCTCTCAACTTTCGAGTTTGCAGCCTTGCTATTGAGCTCATTGTAAGCTTCTTCGGCATCAGGCGAAAGTATGACTCTTACAGGCTTCATAACTCAAGACCTTTTGAGATTGCATTCCTTAGGTTCTGGTTAGTGTTGTGAACCCAAGTTATTCCCTTTAGGGACACAACTATCTTACCACTAGCTTCAAGATATTCAAGAATAACCTTCAAAGTCGTATGGTTAACCTGCTTAGGTAGGACACGCTTTATCTGCGGTATCGTTATTACAGAGCTTTTGGCGTTTTTTATAACATCCTCAACCATAAGCACGGTATTAAGCGTAGGGGAATGTTCTTGTCTCTGGACCATTATTGTTCTTGACATTTGAATCACTTTTAGTTATTATTTGATAATAATTATATATTAATTGATATATATAGCTTTCTGATAAGATTAGGTAACCTTATACAAGAATATGTCGATTCCCCTTCTTACTTTAGGCACAATTATCGGCAACCCCAAGCACTATCTGTTCTTATAGATTCAGGCTTAATAGATAGCGGGGAGGTAGAATAGGAGTAGAAAGGAGGGGCAGATTCCTAGATGCATCCAGTAATTCCAATTGCATTACAGATAATTACCGACGGCTTGGATCCCTTTCTTAGAAACTGTTCCCGGTTAGCTGACTCTTAACGTTTTCTGGTAGGAATAATAGGGGATCTTCACTAGGACGGTCTCATCCGGAACGGCGGGATGATTCGTATTTATGAGATAGGTATAGGGCACCACGCTGCCATTGAGGCTAAACACCGTGCCGTTTGTAGAATTTAGAAATTGGATGGTGAATCCAGTATTCCCGTTTGTTATGTTGGTAGGTGTTCCGAGGTAATACTGATACAGGCTTACTTTTGAGTAATTTAATGTCGCATTCCAGGAGTTATGGGTAAAATTCAGGTTCACGTTGATGACGGTTTGTAGTGGTAAGATAACAAAAACAAGGACCAGTGCAAGGAGTATGCACACCGCTAGAACCTCCAGTATCAAATTTGGATCTTTGCGTTTGGCCATAATTTGCTTAGAGCCTTACTATTTTTATCTCTTTCTTATTCCCAATGCCGCTAGCTGCCAACCCGGTACAGGTCGACAACAACGTTCATCCCATTATAGGTGCCATAGGCGGAGGCGCTGTCCTCTGCCATCCCTATCCGTGTCAGGCTGCAGTAGGGCCTTATCCAACTGTCGAGTATCCCGTAATACAGGGATTGGTAAGTACTCTGGTACTCCAGAATGAGATACGTGCCTGGCGCTCCGGGACTGCACTCCTGGCTTGCCCAACGGGTCAGGTTGCCCCTGCTGGAGAAGTTCAGCGATGAGATGCTGAAGTTCTTGCTGTACCCTGAGATGAGCCGCAGAATCTGCATGTCTCCGCTGTTGTTGCTGACACTTATGAACCCATGGGTGTTGCCGTGAATCGGAGCCGCGTTGAGATAGTTAAGCAGGTTCGAGAACGCCATCACGTCACCAGAGATCGAGAGGTTGTAGTTGTACAGCGTGCTGTAGAGAGGCAAGTTGGTGAGAACTATTAGCGCCAGGAAAGCCAGTTCGAAGTATAGGGATCTGCGCTTTAGATGTTGGGCTGCCGCCTCTGAGAGTCTGCATAAAGCATAGGATGCGAGCACCGCGAGTGGCACCGAGACCAATAGGAAGTATCTGGAGATTATGACTATGAAGTTGTAGCTGCCCAGCGTCACCGTTCCGAAGAAGAGGTAGAGGATAACGCCCCACAGCATTATCGAGAGGAGGAGCAGGTTTCTGTCTTTCTTTATTAGGCCGGCTGCCGTGCCCCCTAGGGTAAACAGGATTATGACTCCAAAGGGAAGGTCTGCGGGTCCATGAATGGGGCGAATGGGTTGCTGTATCTGGGGTAGGCGAAGATCACGTTCAGCAGCCAGCTGAAGTTGTTGCCCAGGGTAGTTGGCGAGATCGTGTTCTGGTTCTGCCCATACGCTACTGCGGCTGTGATAGGATTGCTACCAGAAGAGATGAAGACCGCAGCGTATAGGAGCGCAAAAAGGAGCAGGCCCAGTAGAGGATAGACGAGACCGTGATTGGCATCGGATTTTGTCCTTCTCTTGCCCGTGAGCCGGTAAAAAGTCAGACAGACCAGGAAAAGCAGAACGTAGGCCAGCCCTATGAACTTTATGTACACGGTCAGAGCCGCGAATACGCCTGAAAGGAAGTAAAGGTACTTCCCGCGCCTATTTTCCTGTGCACATACAAAGAAGAGTATCGAAAAGCCTGCGATGACCCCGAGGGCCATGTCCGGCAGGACGCGAGTCGAGTAGCCGACAACGAAAGGTGCGGTGGCAATCAGGAAGGCGGAGACCACTCCGATCTTTTCGCCATATAACTTCCGTCCCAACAGGAATGCCACGATTATGAGCACTAGATACTCCACAAGCGCGGGGATGATGCTTGCGAATACGTTGGTCCCGAAGAGCGCGAAGGAGAGCGCGATGGTATAGGGCAGCAGGAAGCCGTAGGCGTAGGGGCTCTCGCCCAGGTTGAAAGTGCCCATCAGGATCTGGTGCGCGTAGGTGATGTAATTGGCGTCGTCGAACGCATAGAAAGGTCCGGAGTATAGTAAATGTGCAAACCCCAGGCCGACGAGTAAAACCAATCCCAGGAGTATATAGGTCGTTTTCGCCGTTGCCTTTCCGTGCATGATTAACTGAGAGGGCAAGTTTATTTATAGGGATAGATGGGATGGATTCTGCTTACAGTCCTAGTCTGATATCTTTACTACCTTATCCCTGCTCGCTGCACCTTTTATTATCGTTACGTCAGCCTTCTTCACATTGAAGTGAGAGGAGAGGGCAGTTATCACAGCAACATTCGCACGTCCTTCAATAGCCTTTTCTCTCACCTTGAGTTTGTAGCTTGTGGCAGTCAGCTTCTCCAGCTTCTCGGTTTTGGAGTTAGGAATTACTTTTAGCGTTATTATCATTTTAGCACTCGAGAACGTGAATCCGGAATGGGCTCGACTGGATGCTATATGCTTCGGAAGAGGCTTGCACTACATCGGCCCCGAAACTGATCATATCACTTTCGTCCTTAGTGTTATGGCCTTGGAGGTGCGCCAGGGGTTGTTGAGTATGTTCGCCGTACCGGAGCTTGTGGTGTAGTTTACCCAGACGTACCCATTGAATCCCGTCCCTAGCGACTGTGCGCCGAACAGGCTCCCGGTAGTCCCATAGCAGGGAAGGGCGGAAACCGTGACGGTCTGGGCATTCCCCAGGCTATTTCCTGTATTTGACGACGATAGGGCGAAGCCGTTTGTTGCGATGCTGTTGAACGCCAATGCGGGATTCTCCAGCGGGAGTCCGCCGGAGTTGGTGGCGGCGCAGGTAAGCTGCACGTTGTAGATGGTAGTCCCGCTCACCTGCCCGAAAGTGAAGGTGATTAGACCGGTAGTATCGAGTACCGGGTTCTGGCATAGGTACCCGGAGGCAGGTATGCAAGCATTCCCCGTGACAGAGGTGCTGTTGAATACGCCAAAAGCGTACAGAGCCGCAAGGACCAGTCCTATGAGCAGTATGCTCCAGCCGTAGGTCATCAGGTACTCCATGGCTGACTGCATGCGCGAACTTCTGCGAATGGAAATGGCGCCGCTGCGCCGGATTGGCGAGATGCCTCGCATGAAAGCAGTTTGATCTTTCATCTATTCATCTTCTCTTCTTTTCCCCGCCTAGAAGAAGGTACGCGGCGGCCGCGGCAGGAACCGTAACGAACATTCCACCTACCCACGTAGATATCACCAGGTCTATTATGGAGATTCCCGTATCACCGACTATCTGGGTGTAGATAGAGGCGACGTAGGTCAGGAATGACTGCGACGTATTGATCAGGATTATCGTAAGCAGCAGCTCAGCGATGCCTATTATGAAGGCTATCATTATGGCATTGCGCAGCGTGGCGCCGAGCGAGAAGTCCTTGTGGGAAGCCGCCCCTATCCATATTCCGAAGGCAAACGCGGTAATAAATGGGTACGTCTCGCCGAGCAGGGCAAGTTGGGAAAGGTCGGGCCAGGGCGTGAAACCAAATAGGAAGGAGATTACCTTAAACAATAACCAGACGGTCATTGGAAATAGCACGGGCCACCATTTCTTCACATTCATCAATACCACATTTGGTATTAATCACGAAATGTTTAAAAGACAGGTGGATAGTTTCGGTTAGATAAAAAAACGATGCGGACGCGCATATTGAGCATAAAAATGGACTCGGCGGGATTCGAACCCGCGACCTTCCGCTTGCAAAGCGGGCGCGCTGCCACTGCGCTACGAGCCCAGATGTTAAGTGATATGCGCTGGAAGGATATTAAGTTTTTGCTTTACTTCGGCAGTCCGGTTATCGGAACATTACCGCCAAACCTCAACAATAACATAGTTATAAATAGCTTATTGCCTTTAGGTATTTGCCAAACGACGGTACAGGTGCATATATGGCAACAAAAGAGACAAAGAATCCCAAGCTGTCAGCAGATGACAACTTCGATGATGACGACGACTTCGATGAAGACGAAGAAGGCGACGACGAGGAGGACTGGGACGAAGACATGGATGACGATGAGAGCTAACCCTCAGTAATTTCTTTTATTTAATTTTAAAATAACGCTTTTTGGACGTTATAGGAATGAAGCCAGGCCTTTCTGCTTCTTGTAGTTCGTAAGCTCGGACACGCGCACGCCCAATTTCCTTATCTTGCGCTCCGGATCAGCACTCTTCCTGTACAGCTGCAGCGCATTCTCGGTTATTGCGGCTAAATCGTTGGAGGGCTTTATGCTCCTGCTCTTCAGATGCTCGGAGAAGTCTGAGTACCTCAGCTTAAGGGTGACGTTCTTGAACGAGACGCCCAGCACTACAGTCTCGCGGAACACCTCCTCTGAGAGCTCACCTATCACCGCTGCTACCAGCTTCTCGTCGTTTGTGTCATCCTCGAAGGTCTTCTCCCTCCCGATGGACTTGGCTTCGTAGTCGTAGACCAGCTCCTCCTCGTCTATCCCGTTCGCCGCGTTGTGCAGCCAGAGCCCCATCTGGCCGAACTTGTCCAGGAGCGTCATCTTGTTTGCACGCGCGAGCTCCCCTACTGTCTTTATCTTCATCTTCTCCAGGCGCTCGCTCGTCTTCTCGCCGATCCCGTAGAGCTTTCTTACAGGGAGCGCCTCCAGGAACTTCTTCCCGTCCTCTCCCTTCACCAGCCTCACCCCGTTGGGCTTCGCCGCCTCGCAGGCCATCTTCGCCAGGAGCTTGTTCGCGCTCGCCCCTATGGAGCAGGGGAGCTTCGCCTTCTCCCCTATGGCGATCTTTATCTCCTCAGCGTACTTGATCGCCGCGTCGTAGTCGGGGACCTGGTCGGAGATGTCAACGAAGGCCTCATCGATGCTCACCTGCTCAATCTTCAGGGAGTAGGTCTTCAGTATGCCGATCACCTCCCTGGACTTCTGCTCGTAGTAGGCGTAGTCCATGGGCAGGAAGTTCGCATCGGGCTTGAGCCTGTAGGCCGCCGAGATGGGCATGGCGCTGTGTATCCCGAACCTGCGCGCCGCGTAGTTGCAGGTCATCACCACCCCGCGCCCCTTCCCCTCCTTGGGATCGGCGCCCACTATGGTGGGCTTCTCCCTGAGCTCCGGCCTCCTGATCTCCTCGCACGCTACGAAGAAGTAGTCCATGTCCACGAGGAGGATGATGCGCATTAGCCCAACGTCGTCTCTTCCACAGGGCCGCGGGGCTCCTTCTCCCGGAAGGTCTGCGCGGTGAAGGTGTAGAGCTTCGCCGTGCCCAGGCGCCAGGCATGCGCGGGGACGCCCGCCCTGGCGCAGAGCGCATCCAGCGTTTGCTCAGTTGACCAGCCGTGCTTTGCGGGAGTCCCGGGCAGGAGTAGGCCCGTGTGGTAGCCGTACTCCAGGTAAAGGCCGTGATGGCTACGTATGGCGCGGAGCGTGGCTGACTCTGCGTGGGTAGCAATCGGTTCCAATTGGGAGAGCACCGAGACCTCGACGATGAGATGCTCGAACTCGAGATGCGACACGGGCACCATGCCACGGTCCTCCGTCGCAGCCGCGATTGCGGCAGTCGGAAGGAATGCGCAGATGGGCGCGGAAGACTTTACAGCGCCGCTTACGCCGCGGGGAGTGCTGGTGGGGTAATGTTCCAGGATCACGAAGACCCCGTCCTTCTCCTTTAGATCGCGGATGGAGGATTCGACCACCATCGGGTCGAAGTGGTGAGTGCCCAGGTAGAGCTCTATGGAATTGCGCGCGGCCTTTACGAGCCGTTCGCCGTCATGCAACAAGTAGTGCGCCATGCAATCTATTAGCATGGGCTAGAAAATTATTTAGCTGTGCGCGAGCTACACCTGAACAACTGGCGAGGCGGCCAGAGGATCCTCGGCGGCGACTTCAGCTTTCCTCTCCACATCTTTGACAAACCAGTAGAGGGCTTCGTAGGGAGACACGGGATTGGAGCGCTTTATGGCGTTCCTTGTGGCAGTCGATAGTGAGTTTGCCCAGGGATGGCGGCGCAGAATCTCCGCCTCCTCCTTCTCGAGCTTGGTGGGCGCATAGGGCAGGTAATTCTTTGACTTCCTTATGGTTACCGTCGCCAGAACCCTCTTTACCGCCTGTGCTGGCAGAACAATCGTAGCTGGCGCTTCGCCCTGCTGGGCCGCTGCTTTCTCTGACATAGTTATCATGCTCATACTCTCACTTCCTCACGTAAAGAATGGGATTTTATCATATATATGCGTTGCCGTCGCCCGTCAGTGCTGCGCGGCTCCCTTCCGATGCATGCGCCTGGAGAGCAGCACGTAGGCCAGCGCGGCTGCAATCACTATGCCCGCGAACACTCCCAGGTCCAGGTTGGAGAGGAAGAAGAGGTGGATCGCGTTCCCGTCCGCTGCGCGGACGTCGCTCGTTATCCAGCTGTAGGTGACGTTCCCTATGGCCGAGCCGTAGAGCACGTCGTCGAAGTGGATGGTGCCCAGCTGGCCCGTGTAGGTGTGCAGGATGGTGCCGTTCTCGAACTGCAGGACCGCGGATGCGTTCAGGGGCAGCCCGAAGAGGTCCGTGGCCGAGATCTGCAGCGGATACAGGGGCAGCTGCATCGCCACCGAGCGGCTGCCGTTTATGCTTATGTTGTCGTTGAGCGGCATGGTGAATCCGGCGTAGGTCGCCCTGGTGACCGAGTAGTTGACGCCTGAGAAAAGGAACACCGGGCCGTTTATGGCGTTGTTGCCCAGGTACAGGGAGGCCACCACCGGGTTGCCCTGGGCATCCACCGCGCTGAACACGGTGCGGTACTGGTCCCTGAAGTTGGCGGTGAGCTGCACGGGCCCGGTCACGCTGATCGGGAGCACCGAGGTGGAGGAGCCGTTGCTCCAGTCGAAGAAGGCAAGGCGGTGCGTCTGGCTGATGTTTATCACGGGGTAGCTGACGTAAAGCGTGGCGCTGCTGTTGGCGTTGTACCAGCCGTTGCCCACCACGTTCCCGTAGGCGCTGGTGGCGTTCACCAGATACTGGTGCTGCCAGTTGGCGAGCAGCAGCGTGGGTGCTGCGACCACCACCTGCCCGGTGAGCCCGGTCTGGCCGTTGCTCCAGCCCAGGAAGTTGTACCGGGAAGAAGAGTTGGCGTAGAAGGTGTTGGTGCTTATGGAGTAGGTGACCTGGGTCTTCGGGTTGTACCAGCCGCTTCCGGTGGCCTGGGCGAAGGGCGAGGAGACGTTCAGCAGGTACTGGGACTGCCAGAAGGCGCGCTCGGTGATGTTGCTCTCCAGGTTAATCACCGTAGAGTTGGAGGCGCCGGAGTAGGCGCCGAGGCCCGAGCCGTACCACTGGACGAAGACCGCCCGGGTGCCGTTGCTTATGTAGATTATGCGCGGGATGGTGAGGTTCGCGTTGGCGAGCGCCGGGTACTCCACCGTGCCGTTGATCCCGCCGTAGGGCGAGAGGACGCTCAGGTAGTAGCCCTGGCTCCAGAGGCGCGTGTCGTTGGCGAGGCGCGGGAGGCCCGAGCCCACCTCGAAGTAGTTTATCTTGTTGCTTAACTCCTCGACTCCGTAGGGATTCGAGAGCCCCGTCTGGCTGCCCACCCCGTAGCCCACGTAGGAGTAGCCGTAGGGGATGGGGATGAGCGTCCCGCCCTTGTAGTAGCTGAGCGATTTGAAAGTTATGTCGACGAGCTGCTGGCTGGAGGAGCTGGCGTTGGCCAGCTCGGCGAAGGCGACCGGGGCGTTGGAGCCGGAGGAGCCCGTGTTCAGGGTGACGTTGCCTATGACATTGCCATCGAAGACAAAGGACCAGAGGTCGCCCTTGGAGTAGAAGCCGTAGGTGTGGAAGGTGCCGTTGAGGCCCGCTGAATCGTCCGCGCCGATGCGGCCCAGGAAGGTGGAGGTGGAGAGGGATGGGAAGTACTCGTAGAACCATTCCGTATGTCCCGCCTGGATGTTCTGGTAGCCCGCGCAGCCGCCGGAGTTGCAGAGGGATGGGTAGTTGCCCGTGATGTTCTCCACCAGGTAGCCGATCTGCAGGAAGGAGCCATCGGCCAGGTTCTCACCCACCCAGTAGGCGGCGGAGCCGGAGGAGAGGCTCTGCGGTGTTATGGTCTGTATCTGTACGCTGGCGCCGTTGTTGTTGTAGGTGCGGCTGTCGCTTATGGCCCCGGACTGGAACCAGTAGCCAGCGTGGGCGAGGCCGAACGAGAACGTGACTGCGAGGAGCAGGAAGAACAGGTTTGCATGCGGTCGCACGGTGTCGCCTTTTCGTAACGAACTTTTATGGTTGGGCAAGTTTATAGCTCTTTCCGAGGAGGATGAGGCAAAATAAGGTTATTATATCTGAAAAGACAATAGAATTATATGTCAAAAATAAAAGTTGTGACGTTATTCCCAGGAATAAGAAGTGAAGAAATTACGGCCGTTGGGAACAAAGACGCAGTTATTTTAGTAGGATATGGTTCGATGGGCATACCCAATTACTTAAAGGCAGATATTAAGAAACTTGCCAGAAGGGTTCCAGTGGTACTTACATCTCCAGTTAATAAACAGAAACTTAAGGCAGGAATATACGAAGTGAGCCGTAGTGCTCAGAGGGCAGGCGTAATATTTGGAACAGGATCACTTTCTTTTGACCACAAAAAGTTGGCGTTTGCATTAAGAAGACTTGAAGAAGGTGAACGAACTCCTGAAAACGTACGTCGAATGTTCTCTTAAGCTATTTTGGAGTAATCGAACATTCAGACACAAGGCTCTAAAACATTTAGTCCCTATTCTGTAGGATTAAATGCAGGAGAAGGAGTTTGACCGGCTTCTGAAAGTGTGCAGGATCGAGCTCAGCGGGAGCGAGCGCTCAAAGATAAAGAAGGACTTCGAGGAGATACTCCAGTACTTCAACAGCATCAGCGAGGTGGACACGAAGAGCGCGAAGGACGCCTACCACGCGGTCGAGATACCGGAGCAGCTGCGGGCCGACGAACCGGTCGAGTTCGAGGCGCAGGAGCTCATCCTGAAGAACACCAAGACATACCGATTTTACGTTGTGGGTCCGGAGATATGAGCAGCCTGGAGGAGTTCGCAAAGAAAAAGAAGCCGAAGGACTACGGCGCGAAGGTGCTCTCGGAGCTCAACAAGCTCAACGGACGCCTTCATGCTTTCAATAATATAACCGAGGCACTCGGCGACGGGACGCCCTTCAGCGTTAAGGACAACATCTGCGTGAAGAACGTGGAGAGCACCGCCTCATCCAAGATACTAAAGGGATATCTTCCCGCGTTCGATGCCACTGCAGTTAGCCGGATGCGTAAAAATGGCTTCTCGTTCCTCGGCAAGACAAATATGGACGAGTTCGGGTTCGGCAGTTGGGGCACCAACTCGGAGAAGATCGCGCGCAACCCGTTCAACGAGGAGCACGTGGCCGGCGGCTCAAGCAGCGGCGCCGCAATAGCCACCTCGATTCTGAAGTACCACGTTGCGATAGCAGAATCGACTGGAGGCTCCATAGCGACGCCGGCCGCATTTTGCGGAGTTGTGGGTTTCACGCCGACCTACGGCGCGGTCTCGCGCTACGGATTGATAGACTATGCGAACTCCTTGGACAAGATAGGAGTCATGGCACGGAGCGCGGATGATGCGCGCTACGTCTTTGACCTGATAAAGGGACGGGACGACTATGACGCGACCTGCGTAGACGCCAAATTCACTTCCGAGAACAAGAAGACGATAATACTGATAAAGCAGATGACCCAGGGCCTGGACAGGGATGTGGAGTCGAACTTCATGAGCTTTGCTGACAAGCTCAGGGGCATGGGATACAAAGTGGAGGAGAAGGATCTCTCGTTCATCGACAAGGCCATCTCGACCTACTACATAATCGCCATGGCCGAGGCCTCCACCAACCTGGCCAAGTACACGGGCTTCAAGTACGGGTACAAGAACGAGAACTTCGGCGAGCAGTACAACCAGTTCTTCACGAAGGCGCGAGCGCAGTTCGGACCCGAGGCCAAGCGCAGGATCGTCCTCGGCACTTTCGTGAGGAGCGCAAGCGTGAAGGACCAGTACTACGAGAAGGCGCTGAAGGTCCGGCGGCTGCTCCTGGATGAGCTGAGCAAGATACTTTCGAAGGGTTTCATACTCTCGCCGGTGATGCCCATAAAGACGCCCACGTTCGAGCAGACGGAGAAGCTCTCGCCGCTTGAGACCTACAAGTCGGACGTGCTTACGATACCGGCTAACCTGTGCGGGCTGCCGCACATCTCGTTCCCCTACGCATACCATGAGGGGATGCCGCTGGGCGCGCAGCTGATAACCAGGCAGTGGAACGACTACGCCCTAACCGACTTCGTGGGCGAGTGGGAGAAGAGGTTCGAGTACAGGTTCAAGTACAACATCGGTGCCTTATGATGAGAATAGGATTGGAAGTGCATACGGGTCTCCCTACGAGGTCCAAGCTGTTCTGCTCCTGCAGGACCTACGTTGAGGAGCCCAACACGGCCATCTGCCCGATCTGCACCGGCATGCCGGGCTCGAAGCCCATGCTCAACCGGGAGGCGCTCGCCTTCTCAGTAGGCATCGCCAGGGCGCTCAACTGCTCGGTTCTCGACAAGGTCTCGTTCGTCAGGAAGGTGTACTTCTATCCCGACCTTCCGAAGTCGTTCCAGATAACCCAGACGCAGCAGGCGGTCGGGTCAAAGGGGCACGTTTCAATGCCTTCCGGAAAGAAGGTCGGCATACGCAGGGTGCAGCTGGAGGAGGACCCGGCGAAGATAATGCGCGAGGAGGGATACACGCTCATAGATTTCAACCGCTCCGGCCAGCCGCTCGTGGAGATAGTAACCGAACCGGACATTACCAGCGAGGAGGAGCTGCGGGAGTTCATGACCGAGCTGAAGAGCATCCTGTACTACCTGGACGTTGACATAGACCGGGAGCTCAAGGCCGACCTGAACATCTCCATGGGAGAAGGGGGCGAAGGAAAGGGCAAGGTGGAGATAAAGAACGTGACGGGCATGAAGAACCTGCTGGATGCTGCGCGCTACGAGGTGCAGCGGCAGGGGAAGCTCATGGATTCTGGCAAGAAGGTCGAGACCGAGACGCGCTCCTACAACGAGGCGAAGATGGAGACCGTCTCATCCCGCGAGAAGGAGAGCGACGAGGAGTATGGATTCATCTTCGAGCCTGACCTGACGGTTTACAGCACAGCCAAGATCAAAGTAAAGGAGCCTGTTTATGCGAGCAAGATAGCGAAGGAGCTCGCCGGGAAGAACAGCGACAAGGAGGAGACGATCAGGGAGCTGGTGCTATTCAACAGACGCGCGCTTGAGCTGCTGGAATCGGCGAAGGGCAAGCACGAGATAAAGAATGCGATAACGGCGGTGGAGCTCCTGCAGAGGTACGGAACCGAGAAGTCGGGGCACAAGGAGTTGGAGAAAGTCATCGCACTGCTGGAGAAGGGATCCTATCCTGACAAGGGCACCATACACGACCTAGAGCAGGGGAAGGAGGTTCTGCAGTCCACGGCGCGTTTGACAACAAGACGATCGACAAGGAGATACGCGAGCTGATTGAGAAGAACAAGAAGTTGTTAGAGGAGTACAAGAAGAACGACAAGGTCTTCAACTTCATAGTTGGTGCGATTATAAAGAGGTACAGGGCAAACCCGCGCCAGGTCTCCGAGCGTCTTACGGAGATACTCAGGTCAGAGTATAAGGTTGGCTAGATGAGAATGTGGAAACACACACTATCGTAGTTGGAGTCGTCACGTACATGGGAAAGTACCTGATAGGCAAACGCAGCGAGAGTAAGAGGTTTGCTCCGGGGCAGTGGGAGTTCATCAGCGGATTCGTGGAACCGAACGAGTCTCCGCATAAGACCATAATGCGGGAACTTCTGGAAGAAACGGGGCTTGAGGGAGTTATAATCAAGTCAGGAGCTCCGTACACTATTATGGACGAAGAGGGAAAGTGGACGAGCATCCCATTCCTTATAGAAGCGCAGAGCGCGACGTTCAGGAGGAACGCCGACGACCATTCAGAGATGCGATGGGTCAATACCGTTGAGCTTCAAGAGTATGGTGATGAACGTTTCCAGACAGAGGTTGCAGAGCTGAGGAAAAGAAAGTTTGTTGGATAGTTCCCAGCGTCTTGCAGGCAATGTATAAAAGTCTCTTAAGGAAGTAGAAAGAAGACTCGAAATAATCTATTTATATCATAAAAATCATGTAATTTAGGGTAAGATGCGAACAGTGGAACTTACAGAAGGTGCAAAGAGTCGAAAGAAGCAGATAGAGATATTACAGATAAAGCCTCATCACTCCTTTAATGGAATTAAGAAGGAGAAGTTCTTATAGCTTAGATTTAAGTCGGGAAAGAATAAGACCTGCTGTTTTCCATGATTTTTACTACGCAGGCCAAGATAGTAAACTAATTTTAAAGAGGGGTAAAAAGACGGTTTCCGTTCGAATTACTTTGCCTTTTAATATACGAGATGATTGCCAAGTTAGTAGTAGCTCGCTTGTTGGAGTTTATGAGCTTCCTAAAAATAAGTTTTTGACGCTTCGTTCTCAGAAGTTACAATATTCTGATCCGGCCTGGAAAGTTTTTGGAGGAGTTTTAGATGGCTCAGGTACTGAGGCACAGCTTGAGAATACATCCGTTTGTTTTTACGAGAACGGTGAAGATTGTGATTACGGTGCGCTTTATCATAGGGAGGTAGATAAGAAACTTAGAGGTTTGGGTATCGGTTCGGTAATGTTTGATATTGCAGAACGGCATTTATTTGCAATTGGCAAGCCTTTAGCTACTATATATACAAATGACGCGCCGACTTTCGGTGAATTTCTTAAAAGAGAGGCTACGAAGAATACGAAATTATCCATGTTGCTGACGGAAAGACGTGCTTTGGAAAATACTTAGGGTTCTTTGATTCTATACACATTCTTGGTAAATTCTCAAATTTAAATGAATACATATCTTTTTCACTAATAGTCGATGGAGAGTTAAGAACGTTTATTGGTGAGAGACACAAATTTGATAATCTTGCATCAAAATAGGGATTTGGACAAAGTAATAGACGGATTTTCAGATTTCCGCCCATTTCCTATCAGCAAATTACTCAAATCTATCATAGAAAACGCTCAAAAATTAGGACAGCCCCCAGCGAGAATCGGACTCGCGACCTCGTGCTTTTACCTTTCTTGATGCAAATATATAAATACCTATTGATAACATAAATGTTAGTAATAAGGAGTCGTATATTATGAAGATTATTAATGAGACGCAGCTGAAGAGGGCCATAGTGGAAGACGAGATTGTTGAGCTGTTATTGAAACATTACGAAAATTTTGTCATGCACGGAGGAACGGCTGTGTGGAGGTGTTATGGGGGAAACCGGTTCTCGCGTGATGTGGATTTTTACAGCAATCTGAGCCCATCCGAAGAAAGTGTATTCCAGAAACAGCTGCATAAATTGCTATTGGAGAGCGGATATCCCATACGCGAGGAGAAGTACAATAACAAGACCAGGACCTTGCATATAATCTTCAAGGGCAACGATACAACGGGCAAGATGGACATAACGTTTATGAAAGCGGAGGGCAGAACCGTAGAATACACTAGAGTTGACGGATCGAAGAGAATGAATACGCGCGCTAAGCGCCGAGGAGCTGCTGAAGGAAAAGTTAGGCACATACCTTGACAAACACGCGAATGGGGAACACGAGATACATGACCTCTACGACATAGTAATCCTGAAGGATAAGATTGGCAAGGGGTCTGATAATATACTCAAAGAAGTTAGAGAGTTTTTGAGAAAAATAAGTGCAGATCCGCCGAAAGACGAGAAGGAACTGAAACAGTTGCTATTGGACGGGGCAGTTCCAGGCTTTGAGGACATGATAAACATTCTGGAGTCGTGGTCAAATGACGCTATCAGATGAGATCATACGCTCGTTTAAAGGCTTTAGTACGTTTACGTTCAGGGATGTGTGTGCGGTCCTGTCAAACACCCATAAGCATATCTCGGATAAGACAATCCAGGTTACACTATCAAGAATGGTGAGAGATGAGCGCATATACTCGGTGATTAAGGGTGTCTTCAGCTTGCAAAAACATGATGAGCTGTCTGGCTTTGCGTTTGCGCCATTTTACTATGGCGGGGTAGCTGCCCTTATGATAAGGGACCTCATAGATGACCAAGTAAAGATGGAAGTGATGACCACCCGCAGGGTGAAAAAGTCTTTTGTGGAGATATACAAGGGGGAGAGCAGGGTGATCCTGCACCATATCCCAAAGAAATATTACTTCGGATTTGAGGACTTCAAGTATGGGAATTTAATTGTACCAGTCTCAAAGCCCGAAAAAACGCTCATAGATCTTTTTTACTATAAGCGCCGGCTATCAATGCAGGATTACTCGAACCTACTGAAAAGTATAGACTTAGTTCTACTGAATAAGTATCTTAGGAAGTATGACGGTCGCACTCGGAAGATAGTGCAGAGGTTTGTTGCATCCCAACGTCTGCTTGCCATTGCCGGAAAGTTTGAGAACCAGTACTAAGCCCCCCAGCGTCTTGCGGTCGGTGCGTAACGGTCTCTTAAGGATGCAATCGAAGTAGGGTTATGAAAGCTCTAGAATGATGTTAGGCCCTTTTCTTAGGTAAATTACTCAAAACCTCTAAGATATCTTTGTTTGCTCTTCTAATTGCTATCGCCTTTTCTGCAATGGGTGGAGGTGCTATCGCCTTCATAATAGAATCAAAACTTGATATTATAGGCTTGGAGATCGAAGGATGCGCGTTTGGAAGTAGTGCGGCTTCTACCTTACTCCATTCAAACATTAACGTATTTGCATTTACATATTTGTTCGCCACTTGATCTATAAAGAGATCATAGAAGTAATCAAACGCCGTTGACACGCCGATTATTTTTGCATCCTCAAGAACTTGCACTAGCTTAGATTTAGGGGGCATAATTACGCCCATTGGTCTATTTTCATTTAATCCTCTCTCACCACTACGGGTTGCTGTTTTCTGAGGTTTTCCTTTATTAAACGATTTTCCCATCTTACTCAATACCATTTCTCTTTCCAGATATATATGCCTACCGAACAAAAATCTTTTGATCCGCTTTTTGCCCTTTTCTTATCAGCAAATCCACCATAACCAATCCTCCTTTTCTCATTTCCCTGATAGAAAACGCCCAAAAATTAGGACAGCCCTAGCGGTCTTCGGGCAATGCGTAACGGTCTCGCGGGGATGCGGTCGAAACGAATATTAATTTTGCTAGATAAATACAGACTATGGACTTCTTTTATACGACTCATGCAGAAGAGAAGATAAAAG
Source organism: uncultured archaeon (assembly GCA_963830445.1). Lineage (GTDB taxonomy): Archaea > Micrarchaeota > Micrarchaeia > Micrarchaeales > CABMGC01 > JAJZOD01. Next base: position 103,327 of record CAWHMC010000015.1, on the reverse strand, counting down.
GGAGGAAGCTAGACAAGAGTACAATAGAGAGAACTGTTCAGAGTCCTGAAACGCTTTTAATCTCAAGATTTGGGAGGAAAATGGCGCAGAGAAAGTCGGAAACAAGTCGCTACTGGTCGTTTATGAAGAGAAATAGAGCGTTTATATAATTATAACTGCATATTATACTGAACTGGGAAGATACGGGTAATTTATATGAAGATTACATATGATAAAGATGCTGATGCTGCAAACATAGTTTTCCAGAAGGGTAAATACCACATAAGTAGAGAAATAGGAGAAGGCGTCGTAGTGGACTACTCGAAGGGCGGGAAGATACTGAGCATTGAGCTACTGGATGTATCGAAGAGAATGCCTAAAGGAAGCATCCAAAAAGTAACTAGCGTAGAGAAAGTGCTGGCTTAACGGCTTACTAAAGTAGGTCCAATTTTTCACTTATTTCCTATCAGCAAACCCGCCAAAACCAGTTCGCTTTTTCTCAAATCCCTGATAGAAAACGCGCAAAATTTAGGACAGCCCCCAGAGAGAATCGGACTCGGACCTCGTGCTTACCAAGCACGCGCTCTACCACTGAGCTACAGGGGCGTGTTTCTACTTTATAATTGAGCATTCATTTATACTTTTGTCTTCAACTGATTAGCGAAACTGACGGCGCTTCTCATGAAGATTATACGATATTCTGATCAGTCGAGCAGCATGAAGCTGGTCCCGGAGTCATTCGAGGACCTTTACCTGCTCGCACGGATACTCTCCCAGAAGACGTCATCAGCTCCAAGAGCTACCGCAGGTTCAAGCCCAGCGAAGGGGACACGGGGGAGCAGAAGGAGGTCTTCATCCGGATTCGCTGGAGAAGGTGGAGATAGACAAGAACGCAGCCGGCTTCGTCTAATGGGCAAGATCCTGGAGGCGCGCCCGGAGGAGTTCGTGCGCATGGGGAGCTACCACACGCTCAACATCGGGCCCGGCGACGCGCTCGAGATAGCGAAGCCCGAGTGGCGCGAGTACATACTCAAACGCATTAAGCAGGCGGTGCAGGACGCGAAGCGTCCGCGCCTGGGAATCATCGCCCTGGACGACGAGAAGGCCACGGTGGCCTACATCAAGGGCTACGGCATCGAGATCACCGGCGAGCTCTACAGCGGGCTGAGCAAGAAGATGAAGGAGAAGGACTTCGAGAAACAAAAGCTGAAGTACTTCGAGGACGTGATCGGGTTCATCGGCCGCCTCGACGTGGAGATGGTCATCGTTGCCGGACCGGGCTTCATGAAGGAGGACCTAAAGAAGTACATCGAGGACACGGGCACAAAGATAGGCAAGAAGCTGTTCTACGCCACCGCCAGCGACGCGGAGCGCTCAGGCATAAGGGAGGTGACCCAGAGCCCCTCCACGGCTAAGATACTGGAGAGCGAGCACGTGAAGAAGGAGTTCGAGTACCTGGACCTGTTCTTCAGCACGCTGCGCGCTGGCAAGTCGATATACGGGGTGGAGAGGGTCAAGGCGGCGCTCTCGGCCTACCAGATCGGCGTGCTCATGGTCAACGACTCGGTGATAAACAACGAGGAGATAAAGGGCCTCCTGGACATGGCCGACAAGGGCAACGTGCGCATAGAGATCTTCAACTCGGACGACGAGGCTGGCAAGCAGCTCGCGGGCTTCAAGGACATCGCAGGCATAGAGAAGTCGCTGCTGAAGTGAACTCCGTCTTATTCTACTGGCTTATGCCGTTCATGGCAAAGGCCTGGATGCCCTGGCCGCAGGTGTTCGCCCACTCGACCGCAAGCCGGTAGGTGCCCGCACCCAGCGAGGCCGTGGCGGTGTGGGTGGTGATGGTGACGGTGTTCCAGGCCGTCCCGCCGAACACGCTCGTCCAGTAGGTAGCGCCAGCGGGTTTGTAGTAGGCCTCGATTGAATTGTCCCCGTATACGGAGAAGCTGACCGTGCTGGGCTTATTCAGGTAGAACACGGAGTAGGCGATGGATAGCAGGGAGCCGTAGGGCGTCGTGCAGGGGAGGGAGTTGCTGTTGAGCGCGGAAAGCAAGCCCGGGAAAGAGATGGTGTTTATCCCGAAATAACTGAGCTGGGCGCCGCTGGAGGCGAAGGCGTAGGAGAGGCCGGTCATGTTCCGCGCAGGGACCCAATCGCCGTTCTGCACGAACGAGTAGTTGCTCGGTATCAGGGGTACGGAATTGTATGCGGGCAGCTGGATGCTCGAGGGGATTGTCGCGACGATTACGCTGAATGGGCTCGTGTCGTTAGGCGCATTGTAGACCTCGATGGTGCCCGTGTAGTTGGAAACCGTATAGACGCAGGCGGATGCGTTCAGTGCGGAGACCCCGGTGTTGCAGAAGCCGGCGGTGAGTATGTACCCCCCACTGTGCAGGTTGTTGGAGAGCGAGTTGAGCGTGTAGGGGGCGATGCATGTCGACTCCTGGCCCGGATAGACGAATGTGGGCGAGCAGGTCCCGGTAGCGGTAAGGTTGTCGATCGTGAGCCGTAGGTTGGTTATGTTTATCGGGACGGACTGGGAGTTGGTGAACGAGAGGGTCGCTATGGCGTAGCCTGCGGTGATGTTCGGATAGTAGTTGATGAAGTTGCAGCTTATGGTGGAGAACGGGGTGCACTGGGTGCTCGGGGCGGTGCCGTTGTAGGATGCCAGGAAGAGGATTACGGCAATGGCCAGGGATAGGGCGAGGAACATGAAACCATAGGTCGTAATAAACTCGGTTGCTGACTGCGACTTCATATCATCAAAACGTATTGGATAGTAAGATTATTAACAGTTTATCGCCTCCGTATCTCAAAATCAACAACAATCTCGACGATGTCGTGGGCGTAGGGGCGGACCTCCCGCACCATGAGCACCTTGAAGGAGCTGCCGTTCTCGCTGAAGAAGGTGTTGAGCTCGTCTATGCATTGCATGGCGCCGCCGTCGGAGGGAACGAAGGAGTAGTAGTGCACGATGCACCTCTTCCTTGCGGTTACCAGGACCGAGCCCAGGAACTCGTGCGCGTCCTTGGGCAGCGGCATCACGATCCTGTCGGCGAACTCCCCGTATTTCTGCGCCGCCTTCTTCACGTCTCCGCAGACCGCCGCCGCATTCTTCAGTTTGTTCAGCTCGATGTTGCCGCGCATGTCGGCGCAGGCGGCCCTGTTGAGCTCGATGCCCACGACCCGCGCATTCGGATTCTTCTTTGCGATCTGTACAACGAACGGGCCGACGCCTGCGAACATCACCAGCACATTCTCCTTGCCTTTGGACAAGGCTGCGATGCGCCCGCGTTCGAAGGAGAGCCGGTTGGAGAAGAAGCTCTTGCGTACATCAAATCTAAGGATGGTCTCGTTTTCCTTGTAGGTGGTTAGGTAGGTGCGCTTGCCCGCGACGTAGGCGTAGCCGCGCGTGCGGTACCTGCCCTTCACCGCGCCGACCTTTCTCACCACCGTAGTCACCGTGGGATTAGCCGCCATCACCGCCTTCGCGACTCCCCGCGCCAGCTTCGGCGGCGCGTCTATCACCGCCATGGTGCCCAGCACATCGAAGCCCTTCACTGCGTCGGCGTACTTCGCGCCCAGCTCCTTCTTTAGCAGCTCGCGATAGCTGGGCTTTGGCCGCTGAGCTCGAATTTTGTGCCCACCAGCGGACCCAGGCCCGGGATGCTCTTCTTCCCCGTCCTGCCCTTATCTGGCGAGGAGATAGGAAAATATATAAATGGGTGTCTCCTAATAACCATATATCTATGGTCCATCAGCTTGTGCTGCTTGAGATAGCGCCTTGCCTTCTCCGCATCGCATTGATGGACTTTGAGCCCCAGCATATCATCAGATAACATTCGATAATCAGAGATAAATAATGAGCGTGTAACGATGTACCTAATAGTGCGCGTGACCTCGAGCCAGGAGAAGATCACCGCAGACATATTGGAGAACAAGGTCAAGAAGACCAACGTTCCGATCAGTTCGATCATCTTACCCACGGGCATGCGCGGCTACCTGGTCATAGAGTGCGAGAGCGAGAACGCCTGCCGCGAGCTCATAATGAACGAACCCCACGTGAAGGGTGTGCTCCCGAGCCCGCTGGCCGACGCCGAGCTCGACCGCATGCTCACGGTGAAGCAGGCGACCCAGGAGATAGGCGTCAACGACATCGTGGAGTTCCTGGGCGGGCCGTTCAAGGGCTACAAGGCCAAGGTCCGCAAGGTCGACTCCGCCAAGGACGAGATCACTGTGGAGCTCATGGACGTGGCGGTGCCGATCCCGGTCACTACCAAGTCAAACATTGCGCGCATAATACAAAAATCTGAGGTTGTTTAAATGGCAGACGTAATAATAAACGGATTGATAGAGGGGGGGAAGGCGACCAGCGGACCTCCGTTCGGACCAGCGCTCGGACCGCTCGGCGTGAACATCAACGGCATAGTCGCCGAGATCAACACCAAGACCAAGATGTTCGAGGGGATCAAGGTGCCCGTGAAGGTGATCGTCGATCCGGTCACGAAGACGTTCAAGGTGGAGATAGGCTCTCCCCGACCAGCGCGCTTATAATCAAGGAGCTTGGCATCCCCAAGGGCGCGAAGGACAAGACCGAGGCCATCGGGAACATAACCCTGGAGCAGGTGAAGAAGATCGCGAAGGCCAAGGAGGCCTCCATGTTCGGCAACACCATGGCCGCCCGCGTCAAGCAGATCATCGGCACGTGCAAGAGCATGAACCTCAAGGTCGAGGGCATGGATGCGCGCGAAGCGATCGCGAAGATCAACAAGGGAGAGCTGAAGGTCTAGCGCACTGCTTTTCTGCGTGAAAGAAAGTGGGGGTGAGCTTGGCCTACTTCGTCAATCGTGCAGCCGTGGCTAAACGCTTTAAATTGCCCGTGGAGCACGGATACTGTGAGTTTATGGCGACAAAGAAAAAGAGCGCGGCTCAGGATGCGACATTTAGAAACCTAAGAAGGGAGGAGACGCGGGAGCCAGGGGCGCGGCCTGTCCAGGAGGCTCTGCGGGCTTCCGTTGTGGGAGGTCGTCGTTGAGATGCCTCTGACCTGGGAGAGCACCCGACCGCTAAGGCTCAACCCGGGAGCAGAGCAGTAAAAAGAAGAGAGAGTGCTCCTAGCGCGGGGCCTTCAGGGGTCATGCGCGTTCCCGTCAGACGCTCGCGTTGTTGTAGTTTATCCTGAAGATCTTCGTGTCCGAGTTCATGTAGACCGGAGTCGAGGGTGGACTGGTTGTTGTTCCAGGCGCACCTGCGCATTGCAGAAGAAGAGGAACTTCACCATGTTGCTGTTCGCCATGCCGGGCGCGAAGAGAAGCACTCCGGTCACGTTGACCGGCAGCCCCGGAGATGGGATCGGGAGTAGATCACCAGCAGCAGCTGGCCGTTGGTCTGGTTGTAGGAGCTCTGGGAGATTATCTGGTAGCCGCCGGAGCTCTCGTTGTAGAACGCGACGTAGCTGAATGGGGAGATGCCGGTGCCCATCTGCAGGTAGCTGTGGATCTGCGACTGGTTGTTTATGTAGAGGTACGCGGTCAGGCCCGGACTCCCGATGAACCTGAACGCCCGGAGGTGGCGTTGGAGCCCTCCTCGATCTGGGTGAGTATGGTGTAGCCGTACTGGCTCTCCAGGCTGCTGCTGAGTCCCGACTCCGTGTAAATGCCCGGGCTCTCCTGCAGCCAGACGTTGCGCACCAGCAGGTAGCCGGGCTTCCCGTTGATGGGGCTGGAGAGGAGCTGCGGGTCGTCGCTGCTGTTGAGTATCCAGAGCGCGAACGGGTCCGCCTTGCTCAGGTTCTGGGAGCCCACGCTGTCGGTGACGCTGGTCCTGTTGCCCCAGCCCTCCACCACCGCTGCCGTCGGGCCAGAGGGTCAGTATCACGCGTTTGCTGCGGTGTTGTTCTTCAGCCCAGGCAGCCGCCTGAGGAACTGAGGGTTTATGGAGTCCGCCTGGGTATGCCGCCGCCGTAGATTAGGTCGTAGTAGGCGACCAGCACCAGCAGGAGCGAAGCAAGATCGCGCAGAGCGTTAGCACCAGCCTCATCGGTGGGCGCTTTGTCGCGCTTTGCCCTGGAGGCGCTGATATGAGGTAAGTACACCACGATAGAGCATGCAGGATGAGCAAGAGCGGCACAGCGGGGCCGTAGACGTAGGCGCCTATGGAGAGGCCTGTCGGAGGGGATGAAGCAGCACGATGCTGAAGACCATGCGACGCCGAACAACAAGCCCCAGACGAGGTTGCTGTCCTGTTCACGAGCTATCGCGATGGTGAGCGCCTATCAGTATAGGGTGTAGGCGCTGAAGACCGCCAGCGGGCACCGCCACCAGGGAGTTGAACCGGATGGCGAACATCTGCAGGTAGGCGGTGGTCACGAAGAACGCGATGAGTATGAACAGCTCGGGCTTGATGTCAAGGGTGAAGCGCGGGCGCCCGCCGAACCAGCCTCCGGAGTCGTAGACGCGCACGAAGCAGGTAGGGGATGACGCCCAGCAGCAGGACCAGCCAGAGGTGAGCGCCTGTATCCCTGGTAGATGGACGAGAGGGTCATGATTAGGGTCATCGGGGTCATGAAGAGCGTGATGTTGAAGCTGGCGAAGAGGAAGCCGAATGTGGGCGGCGTCAGCTCCTGTATGGTCGCGGAGAAGCTAGTGGTCACCACGAAGCCGTTGGCGACGAAGATGTTGTACAGGAAGCTGATGGCACGAGCAGGAGGATGCCGGCGGTGCCGACGATCAGGAAGGCTCCCACGACCGCCGTGCGGCTTAGGCCCGAGCCGGAGATTGCGGGGAACTTCTGCTTGTTCTTGAGCAGGTAGTAGGCGATGTACCAGCCTATCGCCATCACTATCGAGTACCAGGAGGAAGTCGAAGATTGACCAGCAGCAGCGGGAAGGTGTATCCGGCGAGCACGTAGGAGTAGGCCAGGACGAACCAGATCGCGATCGCGCCGAGCACATAGCCCAGGTTCTCGATCAGCTCGAGCTTGTCCACTATGAAAGCGTAGATCATGATGAGCACGAAGGCGAGGATGTAGATCACGTCCGCGAACGAGGCGCCGTTCCAGACCAGGCTGCACAGGCTCAGCAGCACGGCGCTCAGGATCATGTAGGTGAGCTTGCGCTTGTTGTCCTTCTCATTGAGGATCAGGCCGATGAAGGCGAGCGCGAAGATGAGGAACGGGGTGACGAAGCCGTCGCCGCGGTAGATGAGCGCGCTGGTGCGCGCCGCATCGCCGGAGCTTAGCGCAGCGAGGCCCATGGCCAGCAGGTTGAAGACGCGGTCCTTGCTTATGATCCTGGCGAGGAAGTAGGCGCCGATGACGTCAAGGAGACCGAAGAGGAGCGGGACCAGGCGCTGCACCGTATAGGCGGAGACGCCGAAGAAGCTCAAGAAGTAGTAGGGGAAAAGGGTCACCCAATAGAGACCGTCCGGCTCGCCCACCTGGGTATGATTGGGATATCCGGAGATGCCGAGGGTCTTCGGCACTATGAAGTTATTGCCGATCGCGGCTCGGATGACGGAGAAGTGGTAGAAGCCGTCGGGTTCGTAGAAACCCTGGTAGTTTACCAGGCTGAGGCGCGTGTATATGGTCAGGGCGAAGATGAGGAGGACTATCGCTATGAAAAGTAGGTTGCTGCGGTTCAGGAGCGGGGCCTTGGCGGGCGTCGGGGCGGTGTGAGTAGGGGTTACCGTATGCGGATGTGTGTGAGCGTGCGTATGCGTTTGTACGTTATCATCAGCCAATGACCCACCGCAATGCAGAGTTGCAGAGCACCATGCCGTTCAACTTAGAACCGATTCAAGTGTATCTGCGGCACGATTATGCTGCGCTTCGGCGACTTTACCGAAGCCCTGACGCGCATCTCGACCACATAGGACTCGCCGCGCTTCTCTATCACGGTGCCCACCCGTCCGCGGTAGCGCGGGTGCGGGATGTTGCGGAAGTTGCCCTTGGGCAGTATCACCACCCTGCTCCCTATCTCGAACTTCTTTATCTTCTTCGAGATCCCGAGGGTAGAGGGCATGTTGTGCCTGGCCAGATGGCGGCTGCGTCCTGAGAATAGACCATGTGAGCGTTTTGACATACTAATCTCCGTTAACACTACAAAGAGTTATAGAGGTATTTAATAGAAAAACATATATATACCTTTCATATCAGTTATAAACCATAGTGGGATAATGGTTAAGGTAGCGAAGGTAGTGAAGGTAGCGAAGATGACGAAGAAGCAGAGCAGGAAGATGCTTCTTCACCCGGAGTTTAAGATAGTGAACATCGTGGCTAGTGCAGACCTGGGCGTGGAGCTTGACCTCTACGCCATAGCGAAGGCCTCGCCTGACGTCGACTACGAGCCCGAGCAGTTCCCCGGAGCCATCTGCAAGATTCACGAGCCCAAGAGCGCTCTGCTGCTGTTCAAGAACGGGAAGATCATCTGTGCGGGCTGCAAGACCGAGGCGGACATAAAGAACTCCATCAACCAGGTCATCAAGATAGTGGAGCAGCACATCATAGAGAAGCGCGAGTGAGTCGGTAACCCACGGGAGCTATTTGCATCGTTCACCGGAAGGTGGTTCCTTTTTCAAAGAGCTAGGTCATGAGCATAAATCTGACTCTCCTTGCCTCAACCCACGCGTTCAGTCGAACCTGCTCTGCTTCTGGGAACAGCCCTTTGTGCTCCGTCAGGATCAGGCTTACCCATTCTGCCGCCGGAAGGATGCGCGCTTCAAGAGAGGATTGGTGCTCGTATTGTCGTACCGCGTCGGTGAGATCGTTTACGCAGAACAGTAGCTGCTTCCTGGCACTGGACATCTGCAACTCAGAGGCGATCCCATAGGCCTGGCCCCTCCGCACCGCGGCGTTATAGTAGGCATTGCCCCTGGCGAGGTATGATCCTGGTGCCCCGCCCAGACGCTCGCTTATCTCTGCGCCCCTTACCTTTGCGCCATAGAGCCCAGTCAATTGCTCCTTCTTGATTTTGTCTAGCCGTAGCAGGGCCATTTCTCGGATAGCTATCTCTGCGTCTTCGTTGCCCGCGTGCGCTGCTCTCCTTGCCTGCTTTAGCAGCTTGTTGATGCCAGCTATCTTAAGATATCCGATCCTATTGATGGTAGCTCCATTGGCGCTCATCTTCTCACACTCCGGTGTTTCAGTTATTTATTGTGATATATATGCTTTATGAGGAAGAACAACGGATCGCTGAATCAGTGCCCGTGGGCAGCGATCTTCCTCAGGACTATCTCATAGAGCAGGTACATCACCACGCCCATCGCCGCCACCGCGGCCACGACGAGAGTCAGGTCGGATGAGCTCAGGGCGTAGTAGCCGAAGCCTATGAGCACAACGTACCATATGAGCGAGCCAGCTATGGAGTAGAAGTAGAACTTCTTCTTGGGCATCGCGGCGAAGCCCGCGGGGAAGCTGATCAGGCCGCGCAGGATGGGCACCATGCGCAGGGAGAAGACGGCGAAGCTGCCGTTCTTCTGGAACCAGCGGTCGAACGCCTCCAGGCGCGCACGCTTGATGTGGAAGAGCTCCAGGTGCTTGTACACCACGCCCTTGTTCAGGTAGTAGGCTATGTAGTAATCTATGGTGAAGCCCACCACGCCGGCGACCACTGCCACGGCGAGAACCGCGGGGAAGTTGAGCAGGCCCCGGGCGATGAAGAGGCCCGCGAGCGGCAGGGTGATCTCGCTGGCTATGGGCAGCGAGGCCGACTCGAGCGCTATGAGTATGAATATGGCCAGGTAGCCGAAGGCGACGACGAAGGCGTAGATCGAGTTCACTCCCAGCCAGGAGAGGATTCCGGAACTGGAGATCATGCTAGAAGTGGCGTTGGTCAGGTTGGAGAAGATGGCCAGGATAAGAGGGTCAATCATTTCATGCAGCTCAGCCGGACGCGGCGTCGGAGATGTTATTAAACGTTAAGCCTAATATACATACGTGGTGGCGTGATGCGGAGCAACAAGAAGCTGGGCCAGAACTTCCTAGTGAACCAGGCGGTGGCCGAGGCGGAGGCCGCCCACTCGATAGAGAAGAACGTGCTCGAGCTGGGACCGGGCCATGGCATGCTCACCAAGGCACTGTGCGCTAACGCCGCGCGCGTAGTCGCAGTGGAGCGGGACCCGTGGCTCTGCCAGATGCTCGAGGCCAAGATGATGGGCGACAACCTCACGCTGATCAACGCCGACTTCTTCGAGCTCGACGACGAGCAGCTGATGCTCAAGGACACAGACATACTCATAGCGAACATCCCCTACAGCCTCTCCAGCAAGACGATCGAGTGGCTCCACTCGAAGAAGATGGAGGCGGTGCTGTGCCTGCAGAAGGAGTTCGTGCAGCACATGATGGCGCAGCCGGATACGCACAACTACTCGAAGCTGAGCGTGATGTGCGCCCTGTGCTTCAGGATAACAGAGATAATGAACGTCCCGCGCAGGCACTTCAGGCCCAAGCCCAAGGTGGACTCGGAGGTGATCTACATAAGGCCGGTTGACGTGGAGATAACGGACGAGGAGGAGCGCATCATAAACCTGCTGATGATGCACAAGAAGAAGACGCTGAAGAACGCGATAATGGATTCGAAGGAGGAGCTGAAGGTGAAGGCGACCCCGCTCTCGGAGTTCCTGAAGAAGAACGTGTGCGCGGAACGGGTTTTCAAGATGTCTCCGGAAGAGATACTCGAGGTCTCGCGAATGATAATAAAGCTTCAGAAACTGTAGCTGGCGGCCTCTTCTTCCAGTATCAGTCCGTTCCTTATCTCCTTGAGAAACTGTCGCTCCGCTTTGGCAGCGTTCTCTGGACCAAGCACTCTGCGATAATGCATCGGCGCAATGTGCACTGCGTGCATCTTCTTGGCGGCTACTATCACCTGCTCCACCGCCATCGTGTAGGTGCCGTCCATGGGCAGGAGCGCCAGATCCACTCGTATCTTGGCCATCTCCGGAACCTCTTCCGTATCGCCTGCGTGATAGAGGGACTTGCCATTGGTGTGTATCACATAACCGACCCAACCGTTCGCCTTGGGATGCTTGTCCAAACGGGAGGAGGTGGTGTTGTAGGCAGGCAATGTGCTGAACTTTATCCCGTCTATCTCGTACTCCTTGTTCGGCTCTACCGCGAGCACGTGCCTCTTTTCCAGCTTTGTGGCACTCTCCCTGGGAGCAACAAACTTTGTAGTCCCCTTTGAGACCTTGTCTATGTCCTCCATGTTGAGGTGGTTGAAATGGGAGTGGGTGATGAAGATTATGTCCGCCTTCTTTGACGCGTTAGTTATCTTGAATGGGTCTATGTACACAACCTTGTCCTTCTCCTTGAACACAAAGCTCGCGTGACCTAACCATTTCAGAAAGTTGAATTCCCCCATAATTACACCAATATTAAGTATATGGGCATGCAGAGAGTTGAACTCTGGTCTTGACCGTGTGAAGGTCACGTCTTGCCGTTGGACCACACGCCCTCATTCTAGGATTGTGATTACTCAAATATAAACCATGCGGCTAGACGTTGAAGTACTCCCTGAACTTCTGTGTGGTGTTAACTTTCCGGCTGCGCTTGAACTTTTCGGTGGTTATGAACTCCTTCTCCGTGAGTTCCTTTATATAATCGTAAGTGGTACTGCCGAAAGTCGTGACCAGCGCGCTCTGTAGGACGCCTTCGTTCTTGCTTATGTAGGCGAGGATGCGCAGCGAGCCGCGTGTTAAGTCGGGTCCACCTGCAAGGCTTGCGACTCTTGATGCATACGGCTCCTTGAGGCTGAACATGTACTTGTCGCCTATCTTTATGACTTCGAGAGAGGTGTCCGCAGTGCCATAGTACTTCACCAGCTCGTCAAGTATTATCTGCAACGTTCCCCTTGAAGCTAGACCCGTCTGGACGGAGAGCTCCTCGACGCTCATTGCCTTTGGCGACATGAAGAGCGCGGCCTCAACCAGCTTCTTGTAGTCGATGCTCTCCTCCATGCGATCACGAATTGAGTGCGATTATTATCTCGCCGAAGAAGTTCTCCTGTATGAGCGAGATCTGCCCGCGGGATGCGAGATAGAGCATCGGGGCGAAGAGCTGCACGAGCACGTCGGAGAAACCGCCCTCTTTCAGCAGGTAGGAGAAGGTGGTCATGTTCTTCTTGTCCACGTGCCGCGAGATCGTTTCGTGCAGATTCTTGAGCTCCTCCTCTATGTCGACCTTCTGTATCGTTATCGGGATTTGCGGCAGCGCGGTGAACCGGGTGGCGCGCCTCTCCTTTATGCTCATCGCCTCCTCCATCGCCTCGATGAGCTCTGTGAGCGCGATCTTACGCTTCAGTGGAGGGCGTAGTCTCAGCGTAAGTCCTTCTATCTGGACATCGGGACGCACGAACGGCTGCCCGTCGTCCATCAGAGGAGGTTCTGGCTCCGTGAATGTGAGGACCTCGCTCTTGAGGCGAAGCAGCACCGCAGCGGCGAGTATTATGTTTGCTGGGACGCGCAGGTCCATCACCTTGAATGTGCGGACCGCCTCCACGTACTTGTCAACTATTTGTGTTATGTCGATGTTCCATGGATCGAACTGGTTGTTGCGCACGAGCTCTACCAGCATCTCCTTCCAGGTCGCGTCCTTCACCAATGCGGAGAGGTCTATCGCGTCCTTTTGCGGACTTATGCCTAAGAGCTGAATCTGCTCCTGCTGCTCAGTCGCCGTCGCCATGCTGATAAATGGGTCCCGTCAATAATAAATACCTTGCTGCGAGGGCAAAGTAGCGGAAGTCCGTTGGTAACCGCAACGTTCGCTAATTTTTATATACTCTGGCTTTCATTATGAGTGATGTGCCAGCATGATATTCAAGAACGAGTTCACATACCGAAAATTCCTGGACGGCGGCAGGGAGCAGGAGTTCGACAGACTGTTTGACGAAGCGGTTGCGAAGACGAGGAAGGAGACGCTGGGGAAGCGCTTCCCGATGTACATCAACGGAAAGGAGAGCTATGCTCCTGACGAGATAATCGAACGATCACCAATTGATGGCACGTTGATCGGGCGTTTCCAGAAGGGCACCCGCGAGACGGCGGTGGCGGCCGTTGCGGCGGCGCAGCGCGCTTTCGGAGAGTGGGGCACGACATCCTACAAGGAGCGGGTGAAGATACTGCGCAAGGCGGCTGCGCTCTTCTCGTCGAAGAAGTTCCAGATCGGCGCCATACTGAGCATAGAGAACGGGAAGACGCGATACGAGAGCATGGGAGAGGTGGACGAGGCCATCGATTTCATAAATTATTATTGCATAGAGATGGAGCGCAACAAGGGCTTCCTCCGAAAGAGCCTGCTCGCGGGCACCCAGGCGAAGGTGCAGGCGGGATTCCAGGGCGCGCCGGGCAAACGGGAGAAAGTAACGATAACCCTTCGCCCCTACGGCGTGTTCGGTGTGATCGCCCCTTTTAACTTCCCTATTTCTATCTCAACTGGCATGAGCGTCGCGGCGATAATCACGGGCAACACGGTGGTGTTCAAACCCTCCTGCACGGATAACATGAGCATGCTCACCGGCCTCAAGATATACGAGGTGCTCCGCGACGCGGGGATCCCGGAGGGAGTGTTCAATTATGTCACCGGGCCGGGCTCGGAGTTGGGCGACGCGCTGGTCTCAAACAAGGAGGTGCGCGGGATCGCATTCACCGGCTCGCGCGAGACGGGGCTTGGCATGATAGCGAAGAGCTACTCCAACAGGCAGCAGAAGGTCTTCATAACGGAAATGGGCGGGAAGAATCCCGCAATCGTCTCCAAGTATGCGGATATGGACAGCGCCGCCTCGGGCATCGCCAGCGCTGCGTTCGGGTTCAGCGGGCAGAAGTGCAGCGCCTGCTCCCGCGTCTACGTCCACGAGTCCATCAAGGAGGAGTTCGTGAGCAAGCTTGCCGAGAAGACGCGCATGATGGCGATCGGGAACCCGCTCGACAAATGGAACTTCATCGGGCCGTTGATAAGCCAGAAGGCTCTCGATAGGTACAACCTCTGCGTGGAGGAGCTGCGCAGGCACGGGCACATAATAACGGGGGGCAAGGCGGCTGACGTGAAACTCGGCGGCGCCTACGTAGAGCCGGTCATCGCGGAGATAGACCACCAGAATCTTCTGTGGCACCGGGAGCTGTTCCTCCCGATACTGCTCATTGACACCTACAAGAAGTTCGAGGACGCCATTCAGAAGGCGAACGGCACCGAGTACGGGCTCACTGCGGGGCTCTACAGCTCCAAGCCCTCGGAGGTGAAGCAGTTCATGGAGCAGATGCAAGCAGGAGTGCTGTACGTGAACCGGGCGATCAGCGCGACGACGGGCGCGATAGTCGGCTTCCACACGTTCGTCGGATGGAAAGGCAGCGGCCTGACGGGCAAGGGCACCGGCAGCAGACAGTACCTCCAGCAGTTCATGCAGGAGCAGAGCCAGGCAATAGTACGCTAGTGGGCTTATGTGCATCACAAAATTTCTTTACAATCATACGCGCTTCGATACCAGTTACATCAAGGTGAACGGTCGGCGTCTCAAGATTTACAAGGCGAATTCTACGAGCCGCATGATGATCGGCCTGATGTATAGGCCTGGGCTCTCCAAGGGAGAGGGGATGCTTTTCTACCCAGGGAATAACGCCAGGCATGGAATCTGGATGCAAAACATGAAGTTCCCGATCGACATCGTCTGGCTCTCCGGGGAAGGGAGAGTGGTGGACATCAAAGAGCGTGCGGCTCCGTGCAAGTCCATCTTCAGTTGCCCCACCTACAAACCAGAGGATAATGCACGCTATGTGCTCGAGATTGCAGCCGGAGCTTCAAAAGCGCTCAGGATCAAGAAGGGGACGCTGATCGGGGTTCCGTCGGATTAATAGCTTTTCGTATTTCGATTGTATTGATAGCATGGATTTGCGGATAAGGAAGGCACCGTTCGGGCCGACTGGCAAGATGCTCTTCTCGCTGATGGTGGCCGAGGTTATCGCGATCTGGATTATCACCCTGTTCGCGGTTTACTCGCTGCCCTCCGTGGTCCCTACCCACTTCAGCCTCAACGGGACCCCTGACGCCTATGGCGCCAGCTCCATGTACCTTTTGGTCGGAACGCTGATGAGCATCGCACCCCTAATCCTATTGATCGTCTGCTACTTCCGCTACACGCTGATAAATGAGTACCCGTATCTGGTGAACATGCCCATCTTCTTCGCGAAGATAAATCGCATAAAGGAAAACCGGCGGAGCTACTGGATAAACAAATACTTCGAGATCTATCTGGCGGTTGGCGCGTACATCTCAGTGATTCTGCTGCTGATGGTGGTGATACTGTTTCTTGGCGCCTCTTCCGATTTTCTCACGGGTATGAGCGTCATGATCGTGCTGATACTCTCCATAATAATTGTCATCGGGGCCTGGCTGCTGGTCCTAAGAAATATCTCTCACGGGATGGATGCGGAGATACGTGGAAAAAGAAAGTGAGCAGATCAGACCTTTAGCGCATTCTTGTTCTCTACGAAGTAGTTTCCAAGGAAGAAGTATCTGGTGCCCGTATCCTTCACCGCCTTTATGACGTCCTCGGGACCCATCGCTATCGGCATGCCATGGATGTTCAGGCTCGTGTTCAATATAACGCCGTAGCCAGAGTTCTTCTTTACGTTCTTGAGCAGGTCCCTGTAGGCCGGGTTCTCGTCACCCACCATCTGCGGCCGGGCGGTGAGGTCGACGTGCATGACGGAGCGCATTGCGTCAGCATGCTCTTTCTTCACGCGGTAGGCGGTGGTCATGAAGTGATTGTAATCGTGGCCTACTCCTTCCAGCATGCGCGGCGCCTCCTCTTCCAGCATGGATGGAGCGAACGGTTGGAACCACTCACGCTTCTTCACGTAGAGGTTGAGCTTGTCCTTCACCGTCTCCGATCCCGCCTTCGCTAGGATGCTGCGGTTGCCGAGTGCGCGCGGCCCGAACTCCATCCGGCCCTGGAACCAGAAGAGGTAATTGTCATCTGCGATCAACTCAGCCGCATGCTTTGCCTTGCCCCTGTCGAGCTCGAAGTGCAATGTCCTATCCTTCTTGAGGATCTCCTCTATCTCGGCGTCGCTGTACTCCTTGCCCAGGTAGGCGTTGTCGAATTGGTACCCGGAGATGCCATTTATCAGGTAGTTAACGTGCATCGCAGCTCCCAGCGCTATGCCTCCGTCTCCCATGTGCGGGAAGATGTAGTGGTGCTTGAAGGCGCCGCTCTCCCGGATGAGCATGTTCGCCTTGACGTTCGACATGGTGCCTCCGGACATGGCCACGGAGTCGAACTTGTACTCCCTGGAGGCGTTCACAAAGAACTGCACCAGCGTCTCCTCCAGCAGCTGCTGCGCCATGTACCCGAACTGCTCCCGGGGCGTCGCCCAGGAGATGCGACTGAGCATGTCGTACTGCGCTATGGGCCCGTACTTCGCCTTGATGCTGCAGCCCTCAACCTTGAAGAACTCCTTGAGCTTGTTGTCCCTGAACGCGAAGGGGTAGGAGAAGTCGGCCATGGCCATTATCTTGCCCTCGTCCTCAAGCTCCCGCATCCCGAGTATGTTGGTGACCTGCTCATAGAATATTCCGATCGAGTCGCGCGCGGAGATGGATTCCTTGAGCTCGAGCTTGCCGTTCTCGAACGTGCTTATGGTGCCGCTCTTTCCGTCGCCCAGCCCGTCAAGCGTAACGATCAGGGAGTTCTTGTGTCCGGAGGTGAAAGCTGCGGTCGTGGCGTGGGAGGTGTGGTGGTCGACAGGATAAAGTTTGAACTTGCTGAAGCCCATGTTGTGCAGTGTTCTGCTAACGGCTGCCTTGCTTATGGAAGTGCAGAGGGGCAGCACGCCTATGTTGGTCATGAAGTATTTCTGGTAGTGCATGAGGGTCTCGAAGTGCGGCCTTATCATCTTCCTCCTGCGGAACTTGTAGTAGGCCTCCTTCTGTGCGGGAAATACGCGGGAGATCGTCTTTGTTAGCTCCAGTGTCGGGAACGCGACGACCTCAATGTCGGAGGGTTTTAGGTTGGCGTAGGCTAGCGCGGCGGTTATCGCGTGGTACGGGAACTGTATCTCGAGCTTGCGCTTCGTGAAGCGTTCCTCGTTCGCCGCGTATATTATCCGGTCTCCGTTTATCAGCGCAGCTCCGGAGTCGTGCCCGTCCCAAATTCCAAGTATGTACATGTGATCCCTATTTATTTGCTGCTTCGTCTGTTCTGCTGCGACAGGAACATCTCGCTGTTCATCCGCTCTATCTGTATCCTCGCGACGTCCTGCTTCTTGCGGAAGTCGGGCACCAGCGAATTCGCGAACCGCAGCGGTACTGTCGAATCGTATATCTCGACCATCAGATCATAATACTTCTGGGCTCTCTTCAGGTCGTTCTTCATGAGGTACTCGAACGTGTGGCGTTTCAGTTCGCCAACCGCGTCAAGCAGGCCGAGAAGATAGCTTACTTCGTCTTCACCCAGCTCTTTCATTGAAGGAATCCTTAGTTCGTTTACCATCACATACAAGGATGCCGCTTCGACGTATTCCTGGTGGGCCTGCAATGAATTGTATTCGAAGCCCGGTTCCGCCTTCTTCAGCTTCTTCACCAGGACCCTTAGGTCTTTGAATAGCTTCTGGGTCTCCGCCTTGTCCTCCGCGTGGATTTTTGTTATCATCTTTCCTGAGAGACGGATGATGTCCCTTGAAAGCGTCATGACATCGTCCTTGCGCTCCTGCAGCGTTATCAGGCTTTTCTCTATGTTTTCTATGTCGGTTATCATTTCTTCACTCCTATTTTGTTCTGTCTACCATTCCAGAAAAGATATTGCTGGGCGTATCCCTGATACGGGCCCCAGCGTTTGTTGGCGAAGGCGTGGATCTGGGCTATCCGCTTCTTCCTGCCGTTGAAGTACACTTCTTCGACAACGCGCTTTATCCATACGTCTATCGGGAAGGCCTCGAACTTCCCGTAGCCAAAGAGCAGTATGCAGTCTGCAACTTTGTCCCCGACGCCATCCAGCTCCATCAGCCGTTCCTTTAATTCAGTATAACTCAAAGCGTGCAGCTTTGCATATTCTGGGTTCTTGGTAAATGCGCGGGCGGTACTCTTTAGGTACTTGGCACGGAAGCCTGTGCCACAGGCCATTAGCTCCTTTATGCTGGCGTTCGCGAGGGACTCGGGTGAAGGGAAGAGTCGCACTTCCTTTCCGTCCGCAGTTATCGGCTTCCCGAAAGTCCCTATGAGATTGTTGATTATCAATCGTATCCGCTTCATGTTGTTGAACTGGGAGACGAGGAAGCAGAGGGTGGCCTCCCAGGGCTGGTTCTCCGTGACGCGCATGCCGTAGAAGTCGGCCACCGCCTTCTCCATGAACTCGTCGGTTTTTATTGCCGAATATATCTTTTTCATGTCGTGGCTCAGCGCAAATCTTTTTTGTATCTCCTCTGCCGCGGAGCTTTGTGAGTAGTCGCCGAAGAAGCAGTAGGCCAATAGGTCCGGGCTTGCCTTCCTGCGCTCTATCCTTATCATGCCGCGCTGGGTCACGTAGTCAAGGTGCTCGGCTCCGTTCTCGTTTTTGTAATTGGAATAAAAAGTCAGCGGCTGTCCGCTCTCGATGCTCGCACTGATGTTCAATGCCCCGACGCTTGTGAGAAGGCTATACTTTTGCATCGCCAGTTGTTGCATGTTATCCTTCTATCTCGTCGATCTTCTTTCTGATCTGCTTTGTCGTGTCCCGGTCGCGGATAGTGACGGTGCCGTCATCGATGGTCTGGAAGTCGAAGGTTATGGCATAGGGCACCCCGATCTCGTCCGCCTTTGCATAGCGCTTGCCTATGCTGTTGGAAGTGGAGTAGTAGCACGTTATTCCCTTCTCTATGAGCCGTTTGTACAGGTCATGCGCCTTGGACTCTAGCTTCTCGTCCTTTTGCAGCGGGAAGATTGCATACCTGTAGGGCGCTATTGAGGGCATGAGCTTCAGCCAGTTCCATCCCCGCTCCTTGCCCTCGTCCACAGAGTTGTCCAGGAGCGAGAGCAGTAGCCTGTCAAGACCGATACTGGCCTCGACGACGTGCGGAGTCAGGCTCTTCTCGCCGCTGATGACCTTTATCTCCTTCTCTGAGAGTTTTGCATGCTGCGAAAGGTCCCAGTCGGTGCGGTAGGCGTTTCCCGCGACCTCGATCCATCCGTAGCTGGTCTTTATCTCAAGGTCCACATTGCCCTTCGAGTAGTGCGGCAGCTCCTCCTTCTCTATCTCGCGGAATCTGAAGGTATCCTCACCAAAGCCAAGCGCGGTGAGCAGCTTCGCCTCCAGGTGGATAAACATCGCAAAGTACCTGTTCGGTATCGCCCCGCTCTTCACTAGCGCGGAAAGCTTGCTCTTGCCTATGGCGCCGCCCCGGTGCACGAAAGTTATCTCGGTCGAGAGCAACGGCTCGATCTTTACCGTGTTGAATGCGACCTGCTCCTCGTCCGGATCGAGGAAGAGTTCGGTCTCCATCTGGTGGAACTCGCGCATGCGGACCAGCTGCTGGCGCGGCGAGATCTCGTTTCTGTAGGCCTTTCCGACCTGGGCTATCGCGCAGGGGAGCTTGAGCCCGTTGAGCCGATATAGGTTCTTGAAGTCGACAAAGATGCCCTGGGCGGTCTCGGGCCTGAGGTACGCGACATTTTCGGTGCCCTGCCCTATGTGGGTCTTGAACATCAGATTGAAGTCCTCGATCCCGGCGAGCTCCCCGCCACACTTCTGGCAGCGGATCTTGTGCTCCTTGATCCTCTCCTCCATCTGCTTCTTGCCCATCCGCTTCAGCTCGCCGAGGGCCTTCTCGTCGTTCTTCTTCTCGTAGTGCTCCTCGAGGAGCTTGTCCGCGCGGAACGAGCTCTTGCAGGTCTTGCAGTTTATAATCGGGTCCGTGAATGTTGAGACATGGCCGCTCGCCTTCAACACTATCTCGGGAACCAGGTCGGTGGTCTGTATCTCCATCGAACCAAGCTCCTCTATGAAGATCCTGCGCCAGGTCGCCTCTATGTTGCGTTTTATCCTTAGGCCTATGGGGCCGTAATCGTAGAATCCGCTCGAGCCTTCGTAGAGTTCAAAGGCGGGATAGTATATGGCGCGGCGCTCTATTATCTGGGCTGCCTTGTTCTCATTCTCGGTCTTGGACATGATGGCACCTATCCTCCACAGGATACGATTTATTATTATCTAAGTATGCTTAAAAAGGCGTCGGTGGCGTTGTCCCATATTGACGCTCACCAAAGGATATAAATTGTTTCTGCGGCATATCAACTAGGAGGTATTTCCTAATTGGTGTTCTAGTGCCAGACAACAGATACAGGGAGCGGAGACCGGGCGGATTCAACAGGGACCATAGGGACAACCGCGGCAACAGGGACAACAGGAACAGGAGCGGCGTCAGCAACGAGAGCAGGAACGACAGGAGGGAGCGATTCATGCGCAAGGCCAAGGGCGGCGTCCGCACGGCCTACGTCGCCTCGGCCGCGGACCACTCGATCATACAGGCGATAAACGCCTACGTGGAGGTTGACAAGGTGCTCAACGTCCTTTACGAACGTCTGGAGGAGTGGTACGGCGCCTACTTCCCGAACATACGGCTCGGCAACCACGAGCAGTACGCGCGCCTCATCTCGAAGGTAGGCAGCAGGGACGTGGAGGAGAGCGTAGTGACTGAGATAATGGGCGAGAGCGGACCGAAGATATTCAACGTGATAAAGTCATCCACAGGCTTCGCGGAGATCGACAGCGAGGAGTACAAGGGACTGAAGGCGCTCGCGGAGGAGGAGCTGCGTCTCGTGGAGCTGCAGAAGAGCCTGGACACCTTCCTCGCCGCGCAGACGAAGAAAGTGATGCCCAACATAGTCTACCTTATCGATTACAAGATCGCCGCTGAGATGCTCGCCAAGGCTGGCTCTCTGGAGCGGTTCGCCAACATGCCCGCGAGCACCATCCAGCTGCTCGGCGCTGAGCGGGCGCTGTTCAAGCACCTGAAGTTCGGCGGGCGCCCGCCGAAGTACGGCTACCTTTTCAAGCTGCCGGAGCTAGCCACCGTGAACAAGAAGGAGAAGGGGAGGCTGGCCCGCATCTACGCCACCAAGATCAGCATCGCGGCCCGCGCTGACGCGTTCTCGAAGCGCTTCATCGCCGACACTTTGAAGGTGCAGCTGGAGAAGGCGAAGGCCAGGAAGGGGAAGGCCGGACGTGCTCGAGGCGTAATCACACTCACGAGGAGATTCCATGTTATTGATCGAAGGCACGTCAGGGACGGGCATCGGTAAAGCCGTGGCTTCGCGCCTGGGAGCGGAGTATGCGGAGGCGAAGCACAAGCTGTTCTCCGACGGCGAGTCGGAAGTCCTCGTTGAAGAAAACGTAACAGGGAAGGATATTCTTATTGTCCAGTCCCTCTACCCGCTGCAGGACAAACGGCTCGTGGAGCTCTTCCTTCTTGCCAACGACATGAAAAAGCGCGGCGCGAAGAGCGTCGGCGTAATAGTGCCCTACCTCGCCTACGCGCGAGAGGACAAGAGATTCGAAGGCAAGGGGAATGCGGTCAGCATAACCACCATACTCGAGCTGTTCAACGCCGTGGGAATAACCACGCTGATAACGGTGGCGCCACACAAGGTTGAGTCGCTTTCCGCGTTCAGAGGGAAGGTGGTCGTGGTGGATGCGATCACTCCGCTCTCGAGATTGATGAAGGGAGACGTCACGTCCCCGTTCATACTCGCTCCGGACAAGAGTGCCGCGGGGCTCGCGGAGAAAGCAGCCAGGGAGATGGGCTGCGAGTACTCCTACATAGACAAGACGAGGGATAAGACGACCGGTCAGGTGGGCATAGCCAACGCTCCGAAGGAGAGGATGGATGGAAAAGAGGTCATAATACTCGATGATATGATAAGCAGCGGCGGAACCATAGTCCAGGCAGCAGAATTCGCGCGTGGGAAGGGTGCAGGACGCATAATAGCGGCCGCGGCGCATCTCCTTATGGTCAACGAAGCCTATGATAGAATGGCGAAGGCTGGCATCTCATCCATATACGGGACAAACAGCATCAAGTACGAGAAGGCGCGGCTCGTGGACATTTCCGACGCCGTAGCTGATGCTATCAGAAAATCCTGATTTTAGATGAACGAGCTCGCGTTCTGCGCGTTGCCCAGGTACGCGGCAGGTATCGCCAGGCTCGACTGGGCGACGTTGGTGGTGATGTTGCGCAGGAGCAGCAGCATTCCCTGTGTCTGCACGCCGTTTATGTAGTCCGTCTCATTGAAGTACAGGGGCAGACCGTACTGCGAGTCAAGGCACGTGGAGATGGTGCTGTAGTTGTCGCTCCCGTAGGCGGTGAGGTTGGAGATGTAGAAGCTGTTGCAGGAGCGTCCCAGTATGGTCAGGTTCCCCGAGTATGTGACCTTGCCAACACCGAGATAGCCCAGTGCGGTGAGGTTGCTGATTGTTGACGGGAAGCTGTCAAGGTACCCCAATCCGCCGTCTCCTAGCGTGCAGGTGAAATTGGAGTTGCTGCTTATGCCCGTGTTGGTTGTTTCGTTAAGGCACGAGACGACGTCCTGTGGCGTGCTGTAGAAGTACAGCTTCGAGACGTTCTGCTGCAGGAGCTCGTTTGTCGCCAGGTTGCGATAGGATACAACCGCATCCGAAGTAGATACTGAGTAGTTGCCAGATTTGTAGGAGCTTACGGTCTGGTTGACGGTTGTTAGCAGCGCCAGGCCGGTCGGACCGGATGAGACGTTTGAGAAGTTGCCCATCGAATAAACCACGCCTATGCTGTGCAAGCCTATGGCCTTTGCAAGGTCGGCGTAGAAAAGGTGCTGGACCGGAGTCAGATTGGCGTTTGTGAGGTTGCTCTCTATGTTCCGGTTCGGCACCGATGCGGAACCCGAAGAGAAGATGGTGAAGTATGCGGCAGCCAGCAACAGCACGATCAGGGCTCCCAATAGGATATATAGAATGGGGCTGCGGGAGCTTTTTGGCGTAGTACTCTGCGTACTAGGATAGCTAGGGGCAGTATTGGGGGTGGGCATTGAGATTACCTGGAAACAACTAGACATTATGGACGAATCTTAATATACCTGCGCGGTTGTTTCGGTTTAACCGGTGCTCTGGGGCGGCTGGTTTCCCGAATAACCGAACCTAAGCGTACGGTTTATTGTTTTTGGCTTCGATTGTTGTTCGTACTTGAGGCAGTCATATGTTCTGGGGGAGAAACAGCAAACCTGAAGAGATAAAGATAGAGGAGCTGCCCCACCTACTCAACTCGCTCTTCGAGAAGAAGCTCGGCAACTTCGGTGCCGAGGCGCAGCGGATAGCCAAGGAGATCCGGCGCGCGCATGCGGAGTTCGAGAAGGCGTGCAACGAGCTCGAGATAATAGATGCGGAGCCCTATGTGCAGAACATCTACTTCGAGAACCTGAGCTCCATAAAGAGCCAGAAGGCGCCCTACGCGAGGACGCTCAAGAAGATAATAATGACTGTGGAGTTCGAGAGGCGCAGCGCTTCCAATACCTATGGGCACTACCGACAATTCCTCTCCGGGCTCGACGCGATGAGGGGCGAGGTGCTCAAGGCGAACGCGACCTTCAAGCTCATCCTCTACTGCTACGCGGGCCACATGGGGAACTTCAGGAAGTCCTTCGCTGACCTGGAGAAGTACATGGAGATGATGAGGCGCGAACTGGAAAGCAGGTCCAAGGAGGCCTCGGAGTTCAGCTCTCTCAGCGACTGGATCTCGAGGCTGAATATGCAGCTGGAGGAGCGGCAGGCGACGCGCGAGAGCGTAGAGATGCTCAAGCAGAGCCTGCAGGCGGCGAACGGGGGAGCGCTGGAGAAGGAGGAGTCCGAGCTTGCAGGGAGGATTGGAAGCACGAAGGGCGAGCTGGCGGCCGCGGATGCAGGGATCAAGAAGCTCTCGGGCCAGATAAGTCTTCTGACCACGAACCTGGAAAGGCCCGCGCGCAAGATGGATCACCTGTCGATGTCGAAGAGGCAGCTGCACCAGTTCATGGCCGACCCCATAGGCACGATAACGGACCGGGAGGAGTTCGGCAAAGTGGTTGCAATGGTCAAGGAGCTCAGGGAAGACGTTGAGAAGGGGAGCGTAGATACGAAGAACAAGGAGGGCACGCTGGAGGCCATCTCGCTGCTCCTGGACTCGGATCTTTACGGGATGATAAGCTCGCTGCGGCTGTTGCAGCAGAAGAGGCTCGACTCCGAGTACGAGATCAGGGATATGGAGATAACGCTCAACAGCCTGGAGAAGAGGAGGGGGTCGTCGGAGAAGGCGGCCCAGGAGGTGGGAGCCATGGAGAAGAGAATTGAGGATACGGGGGGCTCGGTCGCTTCCTCAAAGAAGATGATTGAGAAGCTGTTTCTGGAGTACTACCGCAGGCCGTTATCCATAACACTGGAGGAGTAGGCCCGGATTCTCACTGCACGGTTGCATTTACCATGTAGTAGTAAACATATGTGGATGGATAGAGGTAATCATACCCTACGTATTTGCTGCCCGGCATTGCCGAGTAGTTATCATCGCCTGGAGTGCCGTGGAAGTAGTTCAAGAGCGGCCAACCGAAGTCGATCTGCACCAGAATGGCCATTGCGACCTTCTGTCCGCTATGGAGCTTATGGGAGATCATCGGACCGGAATAATTGGAGGCGTTGTAGGTCTGTATGGGGCAGTTGGCGGAGAGGACCGGATTCCCATTCGGAACATTGATGGGAGTCACGCTGGCGGAGGGGTTAGTGGCATTGCCCGTGATGTTGATGGGCATCCCATTCACATATCCCCCATGTAGTTCGGCATAGGTCGCATTGACCGCACCGTTCGGGGTTTCGACGAACTGCCCAACGCAGGAAACACGGTACACCATGTAGGCGTAGGTATCGTTGAAGAACAACGGCCATGGAGTGCTCAAGTTCATGCGTATGCTTGCGGTGCCGTTCGCATAGACCGAGCCGCCCCTGCACGTGAGTACGGCGTTGTTGGGCATGGAAGTTGTGGAAGCCTCCGGATTAGGACTGCCAGGCCAGTAGGGATATGTGCCGCAGTCCGGGTTTGTCCAGTTGCCCAAGGTTGCCACGGTGTGTAGCATCTGGGAGTAGGCTGTGCTGGTATAATTGTAGTAAGTGGCCGTGGTAGTAGGAAGGGTCGTGGGGCCGGTATAGTTGTAGGGTACGGTGGTAATGTTGAACGGAAGGTGCGACGAGCTGGAGGTGTAGTAGTACGCGCCCCCTCCGATCGCGGCGAGTATTATCAGCAGGGCGACTATCCACATGAGGATATGTGGAGCCTCCCGCCACTGCCGGTGCCGCTGGGGCGGCAGTCGGGATTCCTGAACCCGGAACTGAGACTTGCGCTTTCATCGGATCGCCAAAACTTATTTTATTACTAACTCCTGCAGGATTATATAGGTTACTTATAAAGAGGTAGCCCTGCGTTTGGGTTTTGATGAGAACCGCAGTATCAGTCCGGAGCGCCGCAGGTGCCATTTATGGTTGTGGAGTTGAGGACCTGCGCCGTGTATGTCGTTAGATCCGGGCTCTGCCTCGACGAACGAGACTTTTATCGCCACGGGCGTGCCTGGCTTGCACCAGAAGCTCACTCCCTCGGTGACGTTGCCATACCAGATCTTATTGGAAGAGCCGGCAAGCAGCGAGAACGGATTGCCAAAGATGTAGCCCGTCGCGTTGACTTCGGCGTTGTCCCAGGTGTCGTCAATGTACAAAGTGGAGATGAGCTGCCCACCTATATAACCCTGAATCTTATAGAAACCGTATATGTCGGCGGTGCCGGTGTTGATTAGGTTAAGGGATGGCTCGTACGAGAGATAGTAGCTCTCGTTCGATAGTTTGCTGAAGCCTGAGCTCTTGGTCAGGTTCGCCCAGGCCGAGCACGCTGCCTTGATGGTCGCAAGCGTCGAGCCGTAAACGGAAGAGTAGTTGTAGGAACCAACAGGTGCGGAGCATCCCGCCGTAGGAGTGAATACGACCTTCACGCTCTTGGTGAACGGATAGGCAGTGGCGCCGACGAGCTTCGTGAAGTTCTGCGAGTAGAGAAGCGCGCCCGGGCTCTGGCCGTTGCCGCGCGAATATACCCTTATGTTGACCGTATACTGGCCGGGCGAGTTCACAGACAGGTAGGTGCTCTGGGTGTTGGTCAGGTACTGGATCGGGATGCTGGAGTAGTACTGCAGCGTCTCGTTTCCGGAGAATGCCACTAGCGAGCCGGTTGAATTGTATACAGATACAGTTGCGTTCCAGCATCCGGTCAGGCTAAGGCTGATGCACTGGACCTTTGGAGTAAGTATTAGGGAGACGTTCAGGCTGTAGGGCATGGCTATTAGGTAATACGACCCGTCGCTGCTGCTGTAGGAGCCGCCGGCGGGGCGGAAGCTGACGGCGACGTTGCTTATGGCTGCGCTCTGGCCCAGGGCCGAGCCCTGATTAGCGTTGCCTATCGCATTGGCTATCGCGTTAGTATAGGAGTTGCCGTACTGCGACTGGTTGGATCCTGCGAAGGGGAGGTTCCCAAAGATATTGTGAGCATAGTAGAAGTAGCCCCCTCCGGCTATGATTGCTATGACTATAATCGCGGCCATCAGCCATAGGAGGGTGTGTGAGCCCGCAACTGCGGCAGGTGCTGCGGGAGCTGCAGGAGCGGCAGTCGGGATTCCTGAACCTGGGACTGAGACTTGCGCTTTCATCGGATCGCCAAAACTTATTTTATTACTAACTCCTGCAGGATTATATAAGTTACTTATAGCGAGAGGCCTCAGGAGGGCTTTAGCAGCCGAGTTCCCACGCCCCCGATTGGAGGGCATTGTGAAACTAATACTTATAGGTGAGCGCCATTTATTAAATTTTATCATACGAGGATTACATATTTACTGAATTAAACGTGGGTTGAGTTAGAATGGTAAGGAATGTTTTAGATGTATGGAAAAAAGAGGAAAAGACCCACTTTGAAGGCTGGGACTTCTCACACATCAGAAAGAGGATGCACCAGGATAAACCACCATGGGATTATACTTCTATTGCCAGAAGACTTGCAAAAAGTAGTTCCAAAGCGCTCGATATAGATACTGGAGGTGGAGAGGTGCTCCTTAGAATAGAACCTCCAGAAGGTTCGTATGCAGCTGAAGGTTACAAACCAAACGTGGCAGTGGCACGTAAGAATCTGAAGGGTGCGGGTGTGAATGTAGTCTATGCCGATGCAGCACATAAGCTCCCGTTCAAGGATAAGACATTTGATCTCGTTCTTAATAGACACGGCGCAATAAACGCAAAGGAGATATTTAGGGTTCTTAAAAAAGACGGTTACTTCCTTACTCAGCAGGTAGATTCAACAACCAACCTTATTGACTTGATGAGAGTTTTTGGAAGTGAACCGAAATGGACGTTCAATAATTTGAAGTTCAGAAAAGCTGAGATGAAGAAATTGGGATTCCAAGTAATAAGATCAAAGCAATGGAAAGGCAAGATTACTTTCAAGGATGTGGGGGCTATTGTCTACTTCTTGAAATCGATACCTTGGACTGTTGATGAATTCAGCGTCAAGAAGTACCATCATCAACTGGAGTTGCTCCAATCAAGACTTGATTCAGGAAAGGCACTTACATTCATGCTTGGAAACTTCTTAATTCTGGCCAAGAAGAGATAAGAAGATTATAAATTTTGTCGTCGGTTTTCAGGCGAGCCTCAGAAGGGCTTTAGCAGCCGAGTTACGCATGATGATCGTAGTCCACTATGGTAACTGCCTTTGCGTTGTCATTTATAACGTATTTTACTACAAAGTGACCAATGTGTCTTTCCCTTACGCCGGCATACTCACTGTGCATCCATTTGCCCACCCCATATGGATTCTCTGCAAGTTGGTCGAATAACTTTAAAAGTCTCTTATAAGTCAGTGAGTCCTTCTTTACCATCTTCCTAAGTTTTTCCCTTACGCTATCGGCCAGGTGCACTTCGTACGCTATGCAAACACCAAAAAGAGGGATTAGCCCCAAACGTCGCTTACGAGTGCCTTAACTGTCTTGTATCTGTGTACCTTGCCAGTTCTCAGTTCCTCTAATCCTATGTCCAATCCGCTCAATTTTCTCTTCTTCATGGCATTTACCATGAGAGTAATCTGAGCTTCAAGGTTGCCGAGTCTGCGCTCTATGGTGGCTATTTCGACCCTATTCGTAGTCATAATTATATTATGTCTGCGCAGTTATTTAATACTTCTTATAAGAAGAGGCTCTGATTCTGTCGTCGGTTTTCAGGCGAGCCTCAGAAGAGTGAGGTTGATAAGGAGATACACCTTCTTTAACCTTTTCATGGGCTTATTAAAAGATTTAGCAAGTTGTAAAAGAGCTGAGTGTGCAGTGAATTGGGAAGATGCGGAGGTTGTGAGCTATGATCGTAAAACGAAAGGACGGATACCATGTCTTGTCAGAGAAAGGGAAAAATATGGGAGGGCCATACAAAACCAGGGCCGAGGCGGAAAAAAGACTCCGTCAGGTAGAATATTTCAAGCATAAGAAAGGGGGAATGACCTAAGGCTTCTTACCTTATCGACCTAGCCTCAGAAGGGAATCGGACCCTCGACCCTCGGTTTACAAAACCGATGCTCTACCACTGAGCTACTGAGGCACGTTATTGAGAGGGGGTTTTACCAATAAATACTTTTGGTTGCCCGTCTTCAAGTCACTCGAGCGCGGCGATCTCGCTTATGCTCCTCCAGTTTCTTGTCGTGCTCGGGATCTTGAACAGTTTCTCTACGAAGTCTGCATTGTACTGCCCCTTTTTCAGGTCCAATGTCCAGAAGATTGCATTGTCTTCTGTGAGTAATATTTCAATCTCTCCTTTCGGTGAGCGTTTAGGCAGCTTCGCCATTTTCGGGATCTTACTGACGAATAGTGTAATGAACATGTGGCTCGGGTCAAGTTTTATTCCTCGAAACGGATCCGAAGCCACAATCCCCTTGAGATAAGACTGTTCTAAGACGAAAACCTCTATGTCCTTATTTAGTTTCTTTGAAAGAGCGTTCTTTATCAGCTTCGCGCATTCGTCCGGCTTCCTTTTGGTCTCGAATAGAAGGTTTCCGCTTTGCTTGTAGGTTGCGACATTATCGAAGCCCGTCGCGGATACGAGACTGCGCAGCTCGTCCATCTTTATGATTGCGTGCCAACCCACATTGATCCCGCGTAGGAATGCGATAGTCTTTGGCATCTAAAGATCAACCTGGCTCCTGTCAACGTTGAAAACCTGATGGCGCTTCGGGCGCAGCTTCATGACAACGTAGTCGAACGCCTTGTTGGGATCCGCCCTTGTACCTGAGGTGTAGATGTCAAGCGTGGCGTAGTTGTACTCGCTCCAGGTGTGCAGCGCCACGTGGCTCTCCCTTATCAGCGCGATGACCGCAATGCCCCCTTTCTTTCCTCCGATGGACCAGCTCTTTATCTCCACCAGTTGCATGTACCCCGCGGCGATGCACTCCTCTATGGTCTTCTTCAGGAAGGTGGCGTCGCCTATGATGTTCCTGTCTATATTGTAGAGATTGCCGAATACGTGCCTTCCTGGCACCCAGTCCGCCTCGACGACTTTGATTGCATTGGTGGACGTAAACTGCTCTCCCTGCTTCGCGCGCGCCTGGTCCTTGAGGAAGCCGAAGTCGTTCTTCTTTGTAGCCAATGGCATTGCATTACCTGGTTATAGCTGGACGGCTACAGCTAAATGTTTTCTGCAGTCTCGCCAAAAAGTGTATATATCTGAAAAAAGAACTGGAAAAGCGGTGCCGGTATGGCGAATGGAACTAAAACTGCTACGAAACCAGCGGATAGAGTACTTTTGGAAAGGGCAGAGAAGGCCAGAGAGGCGTATAATGAGGCCAGGAAGACCGTACACGGCCTTCTAACTGCTATTGTAACAAAGAAAGATAATGAGAGAGTGGAAGCGGTCAATGCACTTAGTAAATTAATCACTGCACCAGATAGTTCCACCACCAATGGGGAGCTTGCAAGGCATCATGACGCAAGGAAGGCCATGGTCGAGTTGATCAAGTCAGATACTGACTTCGCTGTTCTGGCGATAATTGATCCTCAGATCGCATACATGAAATTGGGAGATTCGGACAGAGAAAGTCACGCGGCCCACTGCGCAGCCAACTACAACGAGATTGCAAGGGTAATACTGTTAGATTACCCGGAGATTGCAGGATTCAAGAATACGCTGGGCGTCTCGGTGCTTGCCGTAGCCGTCAAGAACAGCGGGGAGGTGGCAAGACGCATTGCGATAAAACCGAAGCCGAAGTATCCAAAGGATCCGGTGCAGGTAGAGGGCGCGGAAGCGGCAGACCGCACAAAGTTCCTCTCTTTCGTGGGCGCGGACTTCAGCGGATTGCTTCCGGTCCAGATAACCATAAAGGAGCAGATAAAGAAGGAGTACCCGAAGCTGTACGCAGAAGCGTTCCCCTGGTATTCGCTGAGAAGGTACGCCTAAAGTCGGCATCTTTATTAATTCTCAACGCCCATCCTGTCCGAGATGCATGGCGCTGGACGGGCTCAGGGCCTCTCTTCCAGGAGAGGTCATAGAATCGGCAAAAAGCAGAGGCATAGCCATGCTCACGCCGCCCCAGGAGAGCGCGGTGAAGAAAGGTCTTCTTTCCGGTTCTAATATCGTGGTGGCCGCGCCCACAGCGAGCGGCAAGACATTCATAGCGGAGATGGCGATCGCGAAGACCGTGCTCTGGGACAGGAAGAAGGCGATCTATGTCGCTCCGATGCGCGCGCTCGTGAGCGAGAAGTACGCGGAGATCAAGCAGGCCTATCCGTTCCTGAAGGTAGCGATGTCCATCGGCGAGCTCGACTCTCTTGACCTGTGGCTGGACAAGTATGACATCATCTTCGTCTCCACCGAAAAACTGGACAGCCTCATAAGGCACGGGATCTCCTGGTTGGACTCGATTGGATGCATAGTCATCGACGAGCTCCACATGCTCGGCGAACTCGGTCGCGGCCCTACGCTGGAGATCCTTATAACCCGCCTCAGAAGGCTGTGCAAGGATGCGCAGATCATCGGACTCAGCGCCACAGTAGGCAACGCGGAGGAGCTTGCACGCTGGCTCGACGCGGAGCTGGTCCGCAGCGAGTACAGGCCCGTGCCGCTGGAGAAGGGAGTTATCGTTAAGGAGCACATCAACTTCGGCGACCGGGAGGAGCCGGTCTCCGGCACCAGCGCGATACCGGAGATAAAGATAACCCAGGACACGCTGGGCAAGAAGAAGCAGATACTGCTTTTCTATTCCACGAAGCGCAACACGGAGGCAGGCGCGGAGAAACTTTCGGAGTACGTCAACGGCGTTCTCACTCCAGAGGAGAAGATCGCTCTCGAGGAGGCGGGCAACGAGATACTTTCAGCGCTGGGGAAGCCCACGTCGCAGTGCGAGAAGCTCGCCAAGCTCGTGAAGTCCGGAGTGGCGTTCCACCACAGCGGGCTGGTCAATGCGCAGCGCGGAGTTGTGGAGCAATATTTCAAGAGCGGAGCGATAAAGGCAGTGTGCTCCACGACGACATTGGGATTAGGCGTTAATATGCCGGCACACACGGTAATTGTACGTGACACCACTCGCTACAGCGAAGGAGAGGGATCGGTGCATATCGGAATAAATGAGGTTACTCAGCTCTTCGGCCGCGCGGGCAGGCCCAAGTACGACAAGTACGGGAGGGCGCTTCTGATTGCGAAGAGCGAGGCGGAGGCGCAGGACCTCTTCAAGCGCTATATACTCTCCGACCTGGAGCCCATCTACTCCCAACTGGGCGTGATGCCTGTTCTGCGCACCCACGTGCTCTCTTTCGTTGCGACAGAGTTTCTCACCATGGAGGACTCGATAACCGCGTTCCTCTACGAATCTTTTTACGGTAACCAGAGGCAGGAGCGCAGGGAGCTGAAGAGGATAACGCGCGAGATACTTGAAGAACTTGAGGAGTGGAAGTTCGTGGAGCAGCACGGGAGCGAGTACAAGGCGACGCGCATCGGAAAGCGCGTCAGCGAGCTGTACATCGACCCAGTCTCGGCGAAGTGGATCATCGACTCGCTGCCCAGGGTCGTGGACGAGCTCTCCTGCCTGTTCATGATAACCAATACCATAGAGATGAAGCCCTACTCGAAGGTCACCGAGGAGGCGGAGGAGCTCTTCGTGAAGTATGGGCGGATGCTCGAGGGCCAGGCGGCCTATGAGAACTACTTCTACGACCCGATAAAGCCGTTCAGCACGGCGATGATGCTCAACGAGTGGATAGGGGAAGTCGGGGAGCAGGAGCTGCTCACCAAGTACCGCGAGACTCCGGGATCCATATTCAACAAGACCAACAACGCGGACTGGATGCTCTACTCGAGCACAGAGCTGGCGCGCCTGGTGAAGATAAATCCGGTGAAGCTGTTCGAGATAAGAGTGCGCATGCGCTACGGGATAAAGAAGGAACTGCTCGACCTGGTGCGCCTGGAGCAGGTGGGACGCGTGAGGGCGCGGCTGATGTTCAACGCCGGGATAAAGAAGGTGGAGGAGCTTCGCACGGATGGCGCAAAGCAGAAAGTGGAGCGCATGTTCGGGAAGGAGATCGCAAAGAGGATACTTGCACAGGTCGATACGGTTACGTGAGTCCTATGGAATATCTATTCGAAGAGCCGCTTAGGGAAGGGATAATCAGGTCCAGGCCGAACCGGTTTATTATGATCGTTTCTGTCGATGGAAAATTGGAGAAATGCCACTGCCCGTCAACGGGAAGGATTGGTGGTATAAAATTTGAGGAGATCGCCTGCCTCCTCTCCAAGAGTAAAAATCCGGAAAGAAAGACGAAGTACACTGTGGAGGCGTTCTCGCTCGATGAATTGGGTAAACGGGACAAGTCCTGGATAGGAATAAACCAGACAAGGGCGAACGAATACGTTGATTTTTTCATAAAATCAGGATTGCTTAGAAATATGTTAGGGAAGGTTGGGGAGGTAAAGAGAGAAGTGAAGCTCGGAAGATCAAGGATAGATTTTTTGGTGAACGGACGGGATTATCTAGAGGTAAAAACACCATTGATGCTCATTCCGACTGAAGGCCATAGGAGCCACCACGAGAATAAAACGCCGTTTGCAAGTTTTGACCGGATGATAAAGCACTTCGGCGACGTATCGCGCTCTATTAAGGGCGATTCGCGGGCGATCTTCCTGTTATGCAACATGTACGATGCAAAGCCGTTTGAGGTCCCTAAACCCAAGGTTTCAGAGAGAAAAATAGTCATTGCGGCAAGAAAGGCAAGCCTCCGGGGCTTGGAGCACTGGCAGATAAATCTTAGAATGGATAAGAAGGGCCTACGTCTGATAAATTGTTTCAGATTAAATCTGTTTTGATGACCTGCCCTATATGGTATCCAGCTTCGCGTATTTCTCCAGGGTGTTGCTTATCTTTATCACAAAGAGGCGCGTGGTGTTGGGGTCTATCCTCAGTATCAGCCGGTAGTCCCCGACCTTGACGCTGTGAAGGTTCACTCCGTCCAGGCGCTTTGAGTGCTCGAGGGGATCGTCCTTTATCTTTTCCAGCCGTCCCATTATGGTCTCCGCCACCGCCGGTTCCAGCGCCTTCAGGTTTATGCAGGCCGCGTCCGAGAGCCTTATCTCGTAGCTCATTTCATCCCCAGCTGCTTCCTGGCTTCCTTCACGGATCTGGTCCGTCCCGCCCGAATGTCCTCCAGGCCCCGCTCTATGCCCCGTATCTCATCGTCGGAAAAAGGCTCTGCGTCAACGTTGTTCTTTATCAGCCGCTCTACCACCGAGCCCAGCGCCTCCCGGGGATGCACCTTAAGTTTCTCGAGCTGATCCCTTACGCTCTTTTTTACCTGAATCGTGGTGTCCATGGGTTTCTATAACAAATTATAGTAATATATAGCTTTCCATAGAATAGTGGCGCTTTATTTATTTGCATAGCCATATCGAGAGGAAAGGTTTTAATAGTTAATGATAGCTACTTACTACAACAAAGGCGATAGCATGGGAGTATTTGACAAGCTTGGCCAAGCGTTTGGCACATCTAAGGGAATGGACATAGAGGACTACATGAACTCGGCGGAGATGGAAGACGTAGACGTCCTCCACGAGCCTGCGGACATGTACATAAAGCCGGTAACCGCGATGAGCGAGAGCGACTTGGAGCCTATCCAGGAAGAGATCGCGAAGAAGAACATAATCCTTCTGGACATCTCGGAGCTGAACAAGAGGCCCACGACGCGCAACAACCTGGTTACCAGGTTGAAGTCTTACGTGGAAAAGGTAAACGGGGACATCGGGCAGATCGATGAGAACCGCATACTGATAACGCCGTCCAAGGTTAAGATCATAAAGAGAAAGAAGTCGAGCAAGTAAAGCGTCCTGCATCAGCAAGATCGCCAAGTTTGCTCCCTTTTCTTTTATTTTTTCTCTCTTTTTCTTTTTCTTCTTCTTACTTAAACGCAGTTATGAGGGCATGGACCTCGTGCCTGCTCAGCTGCGATCGACGAACCATCTTTGAGAAGATGTTCCTGACGCCATCTCTGCTCCGTATCTTCTTGCCTTTTGTCATGCCGGCGAATGCCGCGAGTAGCGCCCGATCTCGTTGTCGCTCGGTTGTTCTGGTGAAACTGAATTGCCCTCGAAGTCGCCTTTCGTGAACTCGTAGAGCAGGACCGCGAGCGCGTGGGAGATGTTCAGAACTGGGTACTCCTTGTTGGCATTCACGTGGACGAGGATGTCGCACCTATCGAGCTCCTCGAAGTTTAGCCCTTTGTCGTCCCTGCCTATTACGAGTGCGACTGTTGGATTCCTGTAATCCTTCTCCACTTTCTTCCGCGCTGATTCGGGTGATAGCGTGTTCGAGAACCGAGAGTTGCTGCGCAGTATGCCGCTGGTGCCTAGAACTACGGTGCAATCGCGTATCGCATCGTCGAAGTTTTTGTAGGTCTTTGCTGATCTCAGCAGGTCGACCGCATGCTTAGAGTACATCACCGCCTTGTTGCCCTTCAGGTTGGCCCTGGGGCTCACGAAGTTAAGCTGTGTAATCCCGAAGTTCTTGGCTATGCGGGCCACGTAGCCTGCATTCATCTGGTACTTAGGGTCTACGATTATAAGTTTGAGTTTCATGGGCACGCCGTTTAGACATTGATCTCGCGCAACCATCCGGCTACGGCCAGTGCGGCTTCCTTTTCGAGCTCCCAGAAGGAGTGATTTGCGCCCTCTATGATTATCCCGCGAAAATTAGATGAATTGGTTCTGTCGGCGAGTATCTGGAGGTACTCCTCGACGGCTCGGTCTGCGTACTGCTCCTCGCTGCCGAATAATGCACAGACGGGTGCCTTTATCCTGGAGAACTCAGAAAGCTTTCCGTTGTAGTAGAACATGCGCGCTTCTACGTTCTTTAGGTCAGACACTGAAAGAGTGCGCCTCGGAGTGAAGAACTCGAGCGCTGCTGCAGGTACGTCGTATTTTCCGGATGTCTTGAGCTTGCGCGAAAGCGAAACTGCTTTCTTAAGCGTGGCCGGGTTTTTCTCTCGGAGCCCGTAGTCGTCGGCAGGAGCGAACAGGATGACAGCCTTTACGCGGCCGTCTCTGCGCTTGTACTGGTAGTAGGCGACCTTTTGGCAGCCGGTGCTGTGCCCTGCCAGGATAAACTTCTGGAATCCCATCTTCCGCATCGCTCTTATCGCGCCGCCCAGGTCGTAGACGCACTCCTCGAACCTCTCGGCACCAGTGCCTGCCAAGAATTGCCTGCGATTCTTGCCCTTGCGCAGCCAGGTGAGCTCGTCATGCCCACGGGTGTTTATCGAGAAAGTTGAGATGCTCTTAAGCTCATGGGAGAGAACAAGCGGGAGCTGCCTATAGAAGCCACTGCCCATCCCGTGGACGTATATCAGGCACGCCTTCCCCTTCCTCCTCACCAGGAAGCCGTTGAGCGTAACCATGTCCTCTGACAGAAAAGTTATTAGCTCCCCGTGGATTTTTTCGATCATTGAATCACACCTATATCGCGCAACGCTTTTATAGTCCTTTTCTTATTTCTTCATCGGGTGTCAGATTGAAAAGATGCATAGTGTCTACGACGGTCGTGTTCGACAAGGAGCACAGCAGGGTTATACTCGTAAATCACAGGAAGCTGGGCGTGTGGCTCCCGCCGGGCGGTCACGTGGAACCCGGCGAGTTGCCGTCCGAGGCTGCTCTTCGCGAGGTTATGGAGGAGACCGGTCTCAAAGTCAGGCTCCTGCACACCTCGGATAAGATAGTGAAGGATGACGTCCACGCAAAGCAGGCGCATTCGCCGTTCGTCATACTGCACGAGACGGTCCCCTACAAAGAGGGGAGGCATATGCACTTCGACATGGTATACATCGCAGATGCCGGTAGAACGAAGTTTGCGAAAAGCCATGAATCGACGGATATAAACTGGTTCAGCAGGAAGGAGCTGCGCAACCTCAAGATGTTCCCTAATGTACGTTCCATACTTGATGCCGCATTTGACGAGTTTGGGTAGGGGGGACTCCGCGCCTTGCTTTTTTAATTAGTAGTGCCGCGCTATCAAGCATTGCGGGCACCTTTCTTTTTTCGTCTACTCCTGTGCAGCTGGCTTTTGTATAGACGCATTGCAGATGGAATGTAAGCTCATCGGCTCTGGCCACCTGGGCAGGAGGGTCGAGTAGTATTTCCATGACGTCACGTTTAGTAAGCGTAGCTATGAATCTTCGCAGAGTTTTCTCTCGAGGACACGGTAAAGTTCTCTTCTCGTGAGCAGCATCTTCAAGCCCTTGGTGATGTTGTGCAGAGTTATGCCCCTGGCTCTCTCTCCCTTCTTTATCGCCCTTATCTGACCGAGCGCTAATGAAGTTTTGGCATTGTGCTCCTCTGACAGGTTTATCTTTCTGATGGAAACACTTGAGTCGAGGATGAAGAACTTCCTGATGCCTTTGCGCCCATTGCCGTTCTGGGCCGCTGGATGGTACGAATACCCTTCCGCTCTGCCTATCTGGACGATCTCTCGGCGCTTGGCGCGGATGCCCGACTCCTCCTCGGTCTCTCTTGCGGCTGCCTTGAGGAAGCTCTCCTTCCCTTCGCGGGCTCCTGCCACAAGGCCCCAGGGCCCTGGAGACTCGCCGTCGCTGCTGGGGTGTCTCAATACAAGCAGTGAGTGGTCCTTGAGCACCACTGCCACTGCGACAACTTTCCGCATGTAAGTACAACTGCTTTTGAGATATTTATGTTTCCCGCTGGGGAGATTTGAACTCCCAGCCTATCGGTATCCTTCTTGAAAAACCTCCAAGAAGCTTCTTCAGACTACAGCCGATCGCTCTGCCGTTGAGCTACAGCGGGATGCTGATAATATCGCCGGGCAGCTATTTATACGTTATCATGCCAGTATAAAAATTATGCCGGGAACTCCACCACCAAGCAAGGCAAAGGACGGCGCTAAAAAGAAAGCGGCACCTAGCGCGGCGAAGCCGGAGCCTGCGAAGAAACCCACGGCGCGCATCTCCACTCCGATGACCTACTACTGGCTCAAGGAGGAGATCCACGAGTTCATGAGCAACAAGTACTTCCCCGACTCCATCCTCGCCACCTTTGCGCTGCTGAGCATCGTCATCGCCTTCCCCTT
Source organism: uncultured archaeon (assembly GCA_963830445.1). Taxonomy (GTDB): domain Archaea; phylum Micrarchaeota; class Micrarchaeia; order Micrarchaeales; family CABMGC01; genus JAJZOD01. The sequence continues at coordinate 65,714 of CAWHMC010000015.1, read as the reverse complement.
CTACCCCGTCGAGCTGATCGCCGTATTCGCCGTTATCGTCTTCCTCCTTACCCGCTACCATCCGCTCGCTGGGCTGATGGTGCTGCTCTTCGTCTCGCTGCCCGTGTACCTGTTCCAGGCCCCGCTCATCGCGCTCCTCTACTGCATCTTCCTGGTGGCCTCCCTGGTCTTCGGCTACAAGCACTACCGGATCATCACCCTGGCCTACGCGCTCATCGCGCTGCCCTTCTCCTTCCTGGGCTTCTTCCTGGAGATCCCCGCCCTGGTCATCGGGATCCTGTACATCGGGCTCAAGCGCGGGGCGATAGCCACCGCCTTCGCCGTGGTGATGCTCCCCATGCTCGCGACCATGATGGCCCTGCCCATCGCCGCCCCCATCGCCTTCAACGCCCTGGGCTTCAAGGCGGTGGTCGGCACTAGCTCCGTCTCCGCTTTCATCACCGCGCTCAAACCAGCGCCTTCGATAACGCAGCTGCCGGGCGCGTTCGGCACATCCGTGGTGAACTTCCTCACGCTAAACATCGCGGGCTCGCTGGAGTACGTGATATACCTGTGCATACTTTCCATAGCATACAACATAACTGCCATCGGCGTGCAGCTCGCGGTCTGGCTCATCGTGGTCTTCGCCATCGCCCAGAGGGTCATGAGCAGCAGGTCCGGGTTCAAGGGCACCGTCGCCAGCCTCTTCTCGTTCGCCATACTCGCCACCTACATCGGGCTCGCCTACTTCTTCAACAGCGCCATCAGCCCGTACATGCTTGCTGGCTTCCTGATAACTCCCCTCGTCCTGGTCCTGCTGGAGCTCAACGACATCGACATCGTGCGCGCGCTTGACGTCATGAAGCAGGACTTCATGGGCAAGTTCGGCGAGGCCTTTGAGGACCTCACCTCCGGAAGCAGGGAGACCCTGGACGACATCGGCAACTACGAGCACACCAAGGAGGAGCTTCGCGAGGCCATCCTGCAGCCCATAGAGCACAAGGAGATCGAGGGCGCCTACAACATCAAGCCCGCGAAGGGCATCCTGCTGTTCGGGCCCCCGGGCACGGGCAAGACCATGCTCATGCGCGCCCTCTCCAACGAGATACGCGCCCGCTTCCTCTACGTCAAGGCCTCCACCATCCTTTCAGCGCAGGAGGGCGAGAGCGCGAAGACGCTCTCCAAAATCTTCGACGTGGCCAAGGCCCACACTCCGACCCTTCTCTTCTTCGACGAAGTGGAGAGCCTGGCCCGGAGGCGCGACGCCTCTGCCGACGACCTTCAGCGCCAGATGCTCTCGACGCTCCTGGCGGAGATGGACGGGTTCCAGAAGATGGAGGGGGTCGTAGTGGTGGGTGCGACTAACACGCCACAGCTAATCGATCCCGCATTCATGAGGCCCGGCCGAGTCGACCGGGTGATATACATGCCCCTGCCCGATGATGCGGGACGAGTCGCGATCTTCAAGCACTACTCCAAGCTCTACCCCATGAGCGACGACATCGATTTCGACAAGCTCTCCAGGATGACCAAGCGCTTCTCCGGAGCGGACATCGCGAACATCTGCCGGGAGGCAGCGACGCGGGTGGGCAACGAGGCGGTGAAGCAGTCGAAGGCGATGCGCATCGACACCGACCACCTGGTGGAGATGATCAAGCAGACCAAGCCCACCACCACCTACGAGCAGCTGGAGGAGTACGACGCGTTCAAGCTCGACTACGAGCGCAGGCTCAACGGCGAGCCGGTGCAGAAGCCCGACGAGGCCGTGAAGATCGAGGATGTGGTCAACATGGCGGATGCGAAGAGGGCGCTCAACGAGGCGATAACGATCCCGCTCGCGCACCCTGAGATGATGAAGGAGTACGACGTGAAGAACATCAGCGGCATACTCCTCTTCGGGCCGCCCGGCTGCGGCAAGACCATGCTCATGCGCGGGATCGCCAACGCCACCGAGGGACTTACGATGATCAGCGTCTCCGGCGCCGACCTGAGCAAGGAGGGCTACGAGAACGCGGTGCGCAAGCTAAAGGAGAACTTCTTCCGGGCGAAGGAGAACATCCCCAGCATACTATTCATAGACGAGATCGACTCGCTGGTGCCCAACCGGGACACGGCGAGCGAGGGGATGGTGCAGCTCACAGCCGAGTTCCTGCGCGAGTTCGACCAGGCCAAGGAGGCGGGCGGACTGGTGATAGTGGGCGCGACGAACCGTCCCGACGCGATAGAGCCCGCGCTCATCCGGCCGGGTCGCCTGGACAAGCTGGTCTACGCCTCGCCACCGGACAAGGAGGCACGAGTAACCCTGTTCAAGATAAACCTGAAGAATGCACCGGTTGCTGCCGATCTGGACTACGACAAGCTCGCAGCGGTCACCACAGGGTATACCGGCGCGGATATTGCAAACATCTGCCGCGAGGCGAAGATGCATGCGCTGGAGGACTCGCTCATAGGCCACGAAGCGGACAAGGTGCCTGAAGAGGGCACAAAGATGATCACGACGGCGGACATAAACGCGATAATAAAGAACACGCGGCCGACTGCCACGCCGGCAATCATCGGACGATACCTGGCATTCATGGCAGAGCATGGAAGGGAGTAAGAAAACAGTATCTGATTGCTACTTCTCCTGGCGCACTATCTTCAGGTAGGAGTAGACGCCGATGAGTACTATTGCTACGATAAGAGTGAGGTACAGCTCGGCGGTGTAGCTTGAGTATACGTTCTGCAGGTACTGCAGCACCTCGGCCTGCAGAGACTGTGTGGTGATGTACTGGAACGTGAAGCCGGAGAGGGGCTCCCCGGAGTACCAGGAGAACGAGGTGACGTTGGTGGAGTTGCTGATGAAGTTGAGCTGGGGGCTGTCCGGCAGCGGGTAGATGGCCACGGCGGTGGCTCCGTGCGGTATTATGAAGTTCAGGCGTACCGCGTTGGGGAGTGCCTGGCCGTTGGCCGTGTTCTCGAAGTTGAAGAGGCTGTCGTTGAACGTGTACTCGAACCTGCGCGGGGCGGTGTTCGTCACCAGGGTGACGTTGTTGATGTAGTAGTTTATGGTGAGCGTCGCTACGCCGCCCGTGGGGCCGGTGGCCAGCGGGCCGGGCAGGAACTCGAACTGGCTTATGCTGTGGCCGCTGTTCACTATGTGCTCCACCAGCTGGTTAGTGTAAAGGATGTTCTGCCAGTAGTTAAGGCTCAGGCCCACCGCATTCCGGTTGCTCAGGTACTGGGAGTAGGAAGAGTTGCTCACGAACAGGGTGAACTGCTCGACCACGTGGGCGCTCTGGTTCCCGTTGAATAGGACAGTGGTGTTGGTGTAGGTGATGTTGTAATAGGCATAGGCATTGGAGAGTAGCAGGAGCGAGAAGATCGCGAATGCGAGTGGCAGGAACGGTTTCATGTGAGCACGCTGCTAAGCATATTTGCCTGGGATAGTTTAAATTTGTTGCTATACCACACGTCAACGGCGAAAGGCGGGCATAAATCGGGCAAACGCAAGCAATAAATACATTATATTGATTATTGTATGAGTGGTATTGTGGTAGAAGAGAGCATTCCGGCTCCGAAAATGGAAAAGATAACGTTCCCAGGCAAGCTGCTCACCACGTTCGATGCGATAAAGAGCAAACTTGCAGTCATCCCTTTCTACTCCACAGGCCTTGACGCAGACGCACTGACCATCGCTCGGGTGGAGAGCAGGAACATCCACAAGATGCCCTACCTCTTCTACATAATCATGATAAAGCGCGACGGGGTTGAGGCCGTTTACTCGATTCCACCCGACACCAGCAGCGACATGCGCAGGGCGAACATACTGCGCAGCGTCTGCGCGATCCTCGCGCTGGTCACCGACGATTACACCGTGAGCCAGACGGAGCTGCTCCAGTACGCCGATTCTACACTTGACAAGCTGCTCGCAGGCATAACGCCGAGCTACAGCACGCTCTTCAACAAGTACGACGGGATGCTGGAGGAGTACCGCGCATTCAAGCGCCTGAACCTGGAGCTCTCCTCATCCAACCGCAACCTCACCATACAGGCGGCCCAGCTCAGCGCCGAGAACAAGGCCCAGAAGGCGGAGCTTGAGAAGCTGCAGAAGTACTCCGACGAGTCGCTCATGTCCATGGTTGAGGACTGGATAGAGGTGCACAACAACAGCATCGACATCGATCTCTTCTCCAAGACCTACAGCATCAACGCGCCGAGGGTTGAGGAGATACTTGACAAGATGGTGGCCCGCGGCTTCCTGGAGGTCCAGAGCTAGGTGCGGGGATGAAGTACGAAGTGGTCATAAACAAGAAGTTCGCCTACGTGCGGACCTACAAGATACTCAAGAGCGTGAACCAGAACACCAACGTGCTGTCGAAGTTCGTGCAGAACCTGGTGGACAAGTATATAGAGAAAAAGCAGAGCATATGATGGGTTGCCATGGTCTCCAAAAGAACGCTCATGGTTGTCGGTGCCATAGTTATACTGGCGATCGTCCTCATGATAGTGGGAATTGACCTCTTCGTATCCAGTACGCTTAGCCAACTCAAGCCCGTGGCGCAGGTCGCAGGGCCCATCGGCATAAGCGCAACCGTGATAGGGAAGGACGTTGCGACCTACAACAATGCCCAGTCGTTTGTAGAGTACGGTGAGCTCAGCTACTCCTTCACCAACGCCACCGCCGTGAACTTCAGCATCGGGGTCTACAGGAGGGATCCGATATTCAACATCTACCTGGTGAACGCCGGAACCGCTTGCTACGAGTGCCTGAACATCTCGCAGCTTTACACCGCTCTGGCAGCGAACCTCAGCCGCGACGGGATTCTGCGGAACAGCACCAGCCTGCAGCTGATCAATATCAACAACATCAGCGCCACCAGCCCTAACTCGCTCATACTGCTCTCGACGGGATTCGTGCCGGCGCAGATCATGCCGAACTCCGGGCTCACCCTGCCGCCGGGAGTGAGGAACGTGACCCTGCTGGACCTGTTCAACAGGGGAGACTCTGTCCTCTATGTAGGAGACAATTTCTCATTCATGCGGGGGGCCGGAGTAACCTACCAGACGCCCAACGCGACGATCTTCACGCTCCACAGGCTGAACCTGATCACGCAGCCCTACGCCAAATACGCATCGGGCTTCATCTACAACCTCTCCTCCTTCAACTTCCTTTTCGGCCAGATGTACGGCGCCTCGGCCTACCAGAACGTCACCAACGGCGAGCTGGCGGTCTTCAGCAGGACGCCGCAGCAGATCTGGAAGAACGCAAGCGCCGAGGCGCAGGACCTCTCCAAGGCGATCGTCACGCGCTACTGGATGGCGCAGCTGGGAACAGGCGGGTACCTGCTCAACCAGACCAACTGGCAGCCGAACGGCAGGCTCACGCTTATCTCCTCCGGGCTGAGCGGAATCAACATGTCATCCCCCTACGTCTCGGACCAGGTCAACGCCACCTTCGCGCTCATACGGCTCCACGTCTCCAACGATGGCGGCTCGGAGAACCTGGAGCTGCCGTTCCGCGTGAGCTTCCGGCCGAACGGCACCATGGGCGTGCCCGCGGTCATCGGCTACGGGAACGTGGTGCCCATACGCATAAAGGTGAACACCGTCTCCTCGAGCAAGTCGTTCAGCATCGAGGTCTCGAACCGCAACCTCAGCTTCGCCTACGCCTTCCCGCTCAGCTTCTTCAACACCTCCCTGCCCATCATCCAGTACTACCCGTTCGGCAACCTCTCCACCAACGCCTACTACATCGCCTCGCTCGTTGACATAAACGACAGGAGCTACGGAAAAGCGGTGTTCTACGTGCCCAGCCTGAACATCACCCTTACCGGAGCCAACTGGAGCGTGGGGCAGATCTTCATCTCGGTAAACAGCTCGGGCACCCCGCTCAACGGTGCACCCTACAGCATAACACTCAACGGAGCCTACCCGCAGAACGGAACCATAAGGAACGGGCTGATAACCTACGCGCTGCCGGCGCATGCGCCGATACAATACGGATCGGAGACCATGAAGATCATCATACTCAACAAGGCCTACACCTTCCACCCCTATGATACGGCTCCGGCGGGCATACCTTCGATATATATAGAGTTCGGAGCCGCAGCCGTGGTGATTCTGCTGCTGAACGTGATCCTGCGGGCGCCGAACCGGGAGCAATACTTCATAGACGCCCCGGAGCTGCCTCCGGTGAAGAAGACCGAGGTGACCATTCCGGGCGACAACATAGTGAACCTCTTCGAGACGATAAACTACCACTACCACTGGCGCTTCATGCCGCTCACGCCCGAGGAGATCAAGTCTGGCATCAGCACGAACATACGATCGGGCAACACCCCCCTCTCCATAACGCTGCAGAACACGAACGAGGTGCTGTACCACCTTGCCGACGCCGGGAAGCTGGTCTGCGCCGACGAGTACTACATGCCGGCGAAGTGGGTGGATGCGTCCAAGCACGACATCGAGTACCTGATAATCTTCAGGAAGCTGCGGGACTTCCTGGTGGAGCACGCGCTCTTCTTCACCGACCTGGATGCGAACACCGAGGCGGACATGGTGATAACGACGCGCAACAAGCAGGTGCCCGTGTTCATCTACTCCAGCAGGTCGGGCGTGCGCAAGCTGCCGGTGCACTCGGGCCACAAGATATTCGTGGTCTTCCTGAACGGCGAGGCGAAGCAGGCCTTCGAGGACGACGTGTACGGCAAGGCGGGGAAGAAGACGGAGCTGCTGCGCATGGCCCTAGAGAACAACGCCGTGGAACTGATCGATGCGGAGCGCCTCGACGAACTGCTCTACTGAGAATTAGTCCTCTTCTGTGCTTTCTGATTCTGTATCTTCATGCTTAGCCGCCTCGCCCAGGTTCGCCGCGTCCTCGGAGAAGAGCTTGTTGTACTTCTTCTCTATGGTCAGCTTGAGCGAGGCTTCTATCTTCGCCGGGTCTGCACCGGTGATCTCGCCCAGGTCCTTGGAGAGCTGGGTGACGTAGCGCATTATGGTCTTGTAGCGCGACTCCTGGAGCTTCTGGTTGTGCATCCCCCTGAGGTAGCGCTGCAGGATCCGGCCGCAGTCCATGACCGCCAGCCGGATCTCCTCTATTATATCGTCCTCCTTGGCCACCGCCTGCTTGCCCGGACCGGAGTAGGGCACGTAGACGCTCGAGACGTTGACGAATATGCTGACCGGTTCCTGCTCGAAGTTGGCGATGCCGTAGCGCTTCCACTGGATGCCCTTCACCGCCTCGGTTATGGCGCAGTTGGATCCGTCGAAGAGGAGCGGGACCTTGTTGGCGAAGCGGAGGACGTTGCCTTCCGAGAGAATGGAGGCCTCCTCGCCCTCCTCCTGGGTTGGAACCTCACCCACGGTCTTGCCCGCATCGCCGCCGTAGGCTATCCCGGCTTCAACAACGAAGGGGATGCCGCCGCGGAAGACCTTGGGCTTGCGCTCCACCACGCTCAGGAACTTGGGGTTGAGGATGTTCTTCATGGTGACCTCGACCTGCTGCTGGCCGATGGTTGAAAGGGAGTCCAGGTCGGGTGCCATCCACTTGATCTGCTTGAACGCCTTGATTATCTTCTCCGCGTCGGGCCAGGTGAGCTTGTGCGGCTCCTGGTCCCAGTCGACGTCGCTGGCGAGCTCCCTTAGCTCGGCAAGTTTTCCGTCGCTCACGCGCGAGAAGGTCTCGGCGACGAAGGCACTGAGCTTCTTGGTGGGCGTCCTCTGGGCGAACTCGACCAGGTCGTTGGTCTCTATGCCCAGCGGGTGGGGCTTTATCTCCTTGGGCCGCTTCGGCAGCTCTTTTATCGAGCGCAGGAATGCGACTTCCTTTCCAGTCGGCTCTATTAGTATAAGTGTGGTGTGGGGATTCGAAAGCGCCGTGCGCTTTATATATTCGTACACGCCGTGGTCGCTGTTCTCGTACTTCAGGTCGCCGAACTCTCCCTCGACCTCCATCCCTTTCTCTGCGCGCGTTATCTTCTGCATGTTCGTGATTATCGGCCTGTTCGACTTTATGTCGATCGTGACCTCGCAGGAGTAGGCCTCCTTGTCGGTTGCGCCCCGCACGCTAATCGGTTTGCCTGTTGTAATCTTGGAGTAGAGTGTGCACCCTGCGGCTCCGATGCCCTGCTGCCCGCGCTGCTGCAGGTACCTGTGGAACTTCGTCCCTGCGAGGACCGTGGCGAGCGCCTTGCCCACGTGCTTGCTCGGGATGCCCGGACCGTTGTCAATGACCTTTATCGTGTACTTTCCCTCGCCCTCGAGCGGCTTTATCTCGATGCGTATCTCCGGGAGGATGCCCGCCTCTTCGCAGGCGTCCAGGGAGTTGGTGACGTACTCGTGGACTATGGTTGTGAGCGAACGTACCTTGCCCGAGTAGCCAAGCATCTGGCTGTTCTTCCTGAAGAACTCCGAGATGGAGTGCTCCTTGAACTCCTTGAAGATCTCATCTGCGCTAAGTGTGGTCGCCATCACGTTGCACCGTCTCTGTATTTCCTCTTAATGCCCTCCATGATTCTATAAGCCTTTTTGTGCGTTCCGCCTTCCACAAGTACCTGGAGGGCGCCCGTTGCGACCGCCAGCTGCTCCGTCGTGCCAATCATCCCGATGGTGTTCCCGTATATCGACAGGATGGCATCGCTGACCGCCTCGATGTACTCCTTCGTCTTTCCGTTGGTGCCGATTATGCGCGCTTTTATCCGCGTTATCTGGTCCTCGTTCTTCAGTATGTCCTTGAGGTTGATGTACTTGAAGAAGTACTGCTCGTCGAGCAGCTTGTAGGCGTCGTCCATGGGGAAACCGCGCCCGAACGCCTGGATCACATTCCGCGCGTTGTACTCCGCGTAACCGTCGCCGTTGATCGTGACCTCGTTGCTGTCGGAGAGCTCGATGGTGCAGCCTAGCCTCTTCGCTACCTTGTCCAGCATACGCTTAAGCACCGCAACGCGCTTCTGTGGTATGAGTATCTGCTCCATGAATTCACTTTAAGCGTTCCGATTATATGTCGATGAGTATTTTATAGGTATGGATAGAATAAGGTAATTGGGATGATGAAATGAGCGAGACACCGGCAGACAAAATGCAGGGAAACATAATCGTGGTTACGACGGATTATGTCCCTGGCTACAGGATCACAAAGGTGATCGGGCTCACTTTCGGGCTTATCGTGCGCAGCAGGGGGATAGGCGGGAACATCGTCGCCAACCTGCGGAGCCTGGTGGGAGGGGAGATAAACGAGTACACCCGTATGCTCGCAGACGCAAGGCAGGATGCCATACGGAGGCTTGAAGAGCACGCAAAGGGGTTGGGCGCGAACGCGGTGCTGAGCATGGGCTTCGATTCTTCTGATATTAGGGGCATAATGACCGAGATAGTGGCCTACGGCACTGCGGTTGTGGTTGAGAAGGAGACGACGAAGGCTGAACCGGTCTCGCTTAGGTAAAGTTGAGGAATCCATGGGCAGCGCAACATCAAGCATAGTCCCGGTTGACTGGAACGAGAAGAAGGGAGAAGTGGTCTGGCTGGACAACGCCCAGATACCGTGGAAAGAGGCGTACGTCTCGACGAAGAGCATAGACCGACTTGCCCTAGCTATAAAGAAGTTGGAGATACGTGGTGCACCGGTTCTTGGAGAGGCTGGTGCTTTTGGAATAGCTCTGGCGGCGAATAATGCGCCTGACTCGAAGGAAGAGATACTGAGGAGTGTGAAGTCTGCTGCTGAGATACTAGTCAAGACCAGGCCCACCGCAGTGAATCTCGCCTGGGGTATAAACCGCCTGGTAAAGGTGGTTGAGGTAGAGTGCGGAAAGGATACGACCCCTAGGCGCATCAAGCTTATCGCAATACACGAAGCACAGCACGTTAGGGCTGAGAACGTAGCTGCAAACGCCAGGATCGGAGAGTTTGGGAAGAGTTTGATACACGATGGAGACGTAATAATGACCGTATGCAACGCAGGCGTCCTGGCCTGCGACGGCATAGGCACCGCCACTGCCCCATTGAGGGCCGCCTGGGCCGAGGGGAAGAGGTTTGAAGTTATAGCCACCGAGACGCGCCCGCTCCTGCAGGGCTCGCGCCTAACGGCATGGGAGCTGGACCGCGACGGCATCCCGGTTCGCGTGGTGACGGATAATGCCGCAGCGCATGTGATGAAGGAGTATAAAGTAACGAAAGTGCTCGCCGGTGCGGACCGCATAGTGTCTACGGGCCACGTATTCAACAAGATAGGCACGTTTTCTCTTGCCATACTCGCACATCACTTCGGCAATGTGGAGTTCTATGTTGCGGCACCGACCTCCACCATAGATCCGGTCACGAAGTGGGATCAGGTCAGGATCGAGCAGAGGGACCCTAACGAGGTAAAAAGCGTGATGGGCAAGGTCACCATAGCTCCTGAGCACGTTGGTGCAATCAACCCCGCATTCGACTGCACGCCGCCGGAACTTATCACGGGAATCATAACCGAATTAGGTATTGCCCGTGCCCCCTATGAAAAATCGCTGAAGTCACTGATCTCAAAAGAAGGAAGCATGGTCTGATTGCCCTCCGGTCTTCCGAAACTAAATAAATCGTATAAGGCAAATATGAATTTACTGATATTTAATCCCGCCGTCCAAACGGCGAGCCCTGTTTTTTCGTAGACTAACCTTATATATCAAAAAACGCACAATTGATATCGGTAAGGGCGTGGTGGCGTTACTGGAGCGCAAGCGGCAGAATGCGGCTGGCTCTGTCGCATTTTTGCCCCTGCTGCGCAGGGGAGAAGAAGACGAGGATGAGCGTGAGCAGAAGCTCACGGCGCTTAAGCCGCTCGAGCGCAGGACCCCACCAGAGGAGAAGCAGCAGGTGAAGGAGATGCGCGCGCAGCTCATGGGCGACCAGGAGCTGGCGAGGGAGATGACGCTCAACATGGCGGGCAACATGGAGCTGGCGAAGTACACGCTACAGGGAGGAGCGGCGAGCCTGCAGACGAACCTGTGGAGGATGGAGCTGGTGACCTGGAACGCGGCCGAGCTGCAGTGGCGCACCTACTACAACTACTACAACTCTAGGCTGATGGCCGACGAGGCCGCTAGAGAGAGCGCCGAAGAGCAGAGTAGGTAGCTGCGCCTGCGCGCGTCTGTTCCCCGATAATCCTATGGGGCGAGTCCAGGGGATAGCGATAATCGAGCATTACGCCGGTCTCCTCCACAAACGCATGGATCGCCTTGTCGGCAGCCGAGTCGTTCCCGTTGGTGCGGCCGACAAGCCGTACATGGATGATATCGGCCACTACCTGCACCTGGATCTCGACGCTTTTCTTGAGCGTGGGGGTCTCATTGAGCTCTACCTGCATGAAGCGCTGGGCGTCCCTCGCCCTGATGCTTTCTCCCTTAGGAAAAGAGATAATGTAGGATGAAGTATATGCGCCATGCCCTGAGTTGTCTTTTGTCAAAACGCCTTTGCGTGCTGGAGGAACGCGGAACGAGTGTTGTAGGGTGGTCATGTACTTGTACTAGAGAAAGTGGGGGACAGATATTTATTGGTTATGAATTTTTTATTTGATTGCTGTGCATGTGTATTATATGTCCACTAAAACAGAAGCTTTATATACCTTATTATCTTATGATTCAATCGTGATTCTTTCACGAACCAAATACATAAGGTTCATGAATTAAGATCAGATGACGACGGTGAATGGGATGGCAAAAACAAGCAAGCAAATCGAGAGGGAGATACAGACCCTGAAGAGCGAGCTTGCGGCGCTTGCCTCGAAGAAGGAGCCCGTGGTCCCGGAAGGGAGCAACATGGCCGTCATCCTCAGGTACATGACAGAAGAGCGGGAGCGAACGAACAAGATTCTCTCCAGCATAACCGCCAAGATCACGAAGATGGAGCATGACGTGCAACAGTCCTACACGCAGGAGGAGAACACCTATGATGAGGCGCCCGTCCGGCGCGAAGTGGCGCTTTCGGCGCTTGATATTAAGATAGTCAACTATGTTCAGTCCAAGGAGATGGCCTGCGCCGACGAGGTAAAGGCGGTCATGGGCTACAAGGGAAAGAATGCGGCATGCAACCGGCTGAACAAGCTGCGCGAGAAGGGCCTCCTGGAGAGGTTCCAGCTCGGTCACAAAGTTTATTACAAATATGATGCTGGCAAGGCGACCAATATACTCATTATATCACCTCCACAGTAGATGAGCGGGCCCGCTTCACCAGCGGGCCTGTCTTTTCCTCTTTGGCCGTGGTCTCTCCTCCTTCTTGCCACTAACTCGCGGATTAGCTAAGCTTTTATTTAGTAACGTTCATTGTCTAGCCATGGACGCTTTAGTCATAACTCACGCCGCTGACTTTGACGGCATAGCGAGCGCCGGGCTGCTGATGCGCAAGTACGGGATCAACGGGAGCAGCATACTATTCGCCGATTACGGAGAGGAAGAGCTGCTCAGGATAGAGAAGCTGGTGAAGAGGAAGTTCATACGAGGAGGGACGCTCTTCATAACGGATCTGGGCGCTGAAGGATCCACTGCGCCTGGCTTCTCGAGGATAATCTCGCACGTCAAATCCAGGAACGGGAAGGTGTTCTGGTTCGACCACCATAAATGGGACAGCGAGAATCTCGAACTTCTGGCGAAGCAGTGCGACAAGGCGGTGGTGGGAGAGAACGAGAAGTTCTGCGCCTCTGAGATAACGGCCGCCCAGATAGGCCTGGACGACCCGTTCGTGAAGGCACTGCTGCACATGGTCCACATCTCTGACTTTGCACTGACTCCGGACAACACGAAGATGAGGAATATCATCGGGGGATACGTACTGGGCCTCGCCTACTTTAGGATGCAGGGGCAGAGCGCCTACCTGGAGCGCGCGGAGCAGATAGCGGAATGCATAAGCAACGGCGAGATCATACCTGAGTTCCTGCAGCGCGCGTCGGCGAAGTTCTCGGAGCTGAACGAGGAGCGTCTCGACAAGATGATGAAGACAGTGATAACGGGCGGCGTCATCTCCATCGGATTCACTCCCATAGTCTCCACGAACGACGCGTGCCAGCGGATAATAAAGAAGACGGGCAGCGACATCGGATGTTACATAAATGTAGACTCGGATAAGGTACACCTCAGGAGCGTCAAGAATGACTGCTCGACACTCGCAAACAGGTTTGGAGGCGGGGGCCATCCGCATGCCTCTGGTTTCAGTTTGACAGGAAGAGGTACGACATGAAGACGCCTTCGGGGAGAAAGGCGCTCGCTGATGAGATAATAAGCGTGGCTGCAGAGCTTTACTCTGATTAACGGCCGGTGTGGGCTTTGTTATCCTCGGCATATTGTCGGAAGAACCACTCTGAAAAGATCCGTTCATCCTTTTCTATCTGCGACCTTTCAAGAGCCTTATAGTAGCTGTATCTATTTACGTATTTTATGTCTATCAGAGGGTATGAGAAACTCTTGAGCACAAAATTCAATATCATCCTGGATATTCTGCCATTCCCATCCCCGAATGGGTGTATTGTAACGAGCTTTAGATGCGCTAGCGCAGCAAGCCTGACAGGATGGAGAAGCTTCTCGTTTAGCTCATACCAGTTGAAGAAGTCTGAAAGCAGGCGTTCTAACTGCTCGGCTTTTGGAGGTACGAAGTCGCTGTTGGTTATCAAAACAGGATATCCCCTTACTTTACCTGCAACGTCAGGTTTTGTTTCGGCGAATAGGAGTCTATGCCACTCCAGAACTACATCCATGCTAAACTCTCCGTTGTATTTCAACATAGAGTAGAATACCTTCTTGTGAGCCTCGGCCTCTTTTACATCATCAATCTTTGCATCTCTAGGAACAATTTTGTCGATCAGAACCATTCCCGTATCTCGTAAGGAAAGTTTGGACCCCTCGATGCGTTGAGTATCATACGTGAATCTGACCATGAATGCTTCTGTGTTCTTTTCCAAAATGGATTTGGGAGTCCGACGCACGTCAGAATATTAGTTCGCAGATGAATCATACGAGGATTCCGAATCCAGATAGCTTCCAGCGCTGGATGAAGTTCCTCAGAACCGAGATCTTCGTGCTCTTGTCTATGCAGGCCGCGCGGTTGAGGCGTATCTCGAGCCTGTTCTTCTTCAGGTTTGTTATCATGCCGACAAACGTGCCCGTTCCTATCCCCAGCAGCACCTGCTCGTTCTGGCGGAACGCCTGCTTCGGGATGTCGGTCCTGTTCAATGAAGTGTAGGTTATTGTTATCTCCTCCCTGCTCTCCGGCAGGTGACCTGCCTTGCCCACCACCTGGCCCACCAGGCCGTCGGCCTTGGTGAATGAGGGGTCGGTCTCGGTACCTATCGCTATGAGCCCTCCCGCTATGGCGCTGTCCAGCTTCTGGTCGCCCGCCGAAAGGCTGTCGATCTTGGTTATGAGCGGTTCGTACACCTCCCTCTTCGCCTTGTCCCCGGAGAGGTTGACGCCCGGCCTTATCTCTATCTCATCCCCGATCTTGAATGTTCCCCTTATTATCGAGCCCCCCACGACGCCGCCCACCATCTCCTTCATCTGGATGCCCGGCCTGTTGACGTCGAATGATCGCGCCACGTACATTATCGGGTCAGCATGGACATCGCGCTCCGGGATCTTCAGTCCGGCAATCTCCGATAGCAGCGCGTCTATGTTGATCCCCTTGTTCGCCATGAGCGGTATCACAGGTGAGTTCTCGACCACGCTCCCCTTCACGAACGCCCTTATCTGGTCGTAGTGCTTCTTCGCGGCCTCCTTGCCGATGATGTCCACCTTCGTCTGGGCGATTATCACGTTCTTTATCCCCAGCGCGTTGATTATCATCAGGTGCTCCCTTGTCTGCGGCATGGGGCAGGGCTCCGATGCGGCTATGACGAATAGGGCGCAGTCGATGATGCTCGAGCTGGCTATGGCAGTTGCCATGAGCGTCTCGTGGCCCGGCGCATCGAGAAGCGAGACCTTCCTGAATATCTCTGGAGTGGATCCGTCGGCGCACTTGTCGCCTACTGTGAATGGGAAGATCCCTCCGCCTCCGCACTTCTTTATTATCGCGTCGGCGTAGCCGAGCTTGATGGTCATGCTCCGCTTCACGCTCTCGCTGTGGACGTCGGTCCAGGCGTGGGTTATCGCGGATACCAGGGTCGTCTTTCCGTGGTCGACGTGGCCCAGGGTCCCGATGTTAAGCTCGCTCTGCTTGATCATAGGCATCATTACTTCTTTTCTTCCTCAGCTGCCTTCTCCTTGGGCTTGAACAGCTCCTCCTGGGGCTTGCTGCCGTACTCCTCGATTACGGTGTTCACCTGCACCGTGTCGGTGCTGATGGTGTTGCCGCGCACGAGCCTGCGTGAACGCAGTCCCTTGCCGCGCAGGCGCATGCCAACGCCCTTGCCCAGCAGCGGGTGCGCCTTCAGCGTCCCGTCTATCTCCGAGCGGGATGGGGCGCCGTTGTTGTCGCTCATGCCCGTGATCTTAAGCTTGAATCCGTCCAGCGCCACTACCGCGCCGTCGACGACCTCCCCCATCTTGTGCCCGATAAGCTGCGCTTCGCGCTCCTTGGCCACCGCTACCTGTCCGGTCTTTCCACTCTTCCTGTCCGAGTAAACAATCTGCATGATATCACTTTCTTTAGTATAATGCGGAGCTAGCGGTACATGCTCTCCGGCTCCTCCTTGAACCGGCGGATGCGTTCCGATACCTCCTTAGGTATAGCGGGCTTAACCTCTATAAGAGCTCGTGCGAAGTCCTCAGCCTTGACCACTTCGCGCTTGTTGCGCAGCGCACACATGCCAGCCTCCCTGCACAGGTTCTCCAGCTCGGCGCCGGTGTAGTTCTCCGTGGTGTTGGCCAGGTCCTCGAGTATGACGTCCTTGTCCAACGGCATGCGCTTGGTGTGTATCTTGAGGATATGCAGGCGCGCCTCCGGTCCCGGCATTGGGATATCGACGATCTTGTCGAAGCGGCCGGGCCTCAGCAGCGCCGGGTCGACCTCATCGGGCCTGTTGGTGGCGGCTATCACCACCACGTTCTTCAGCTCCTGGAGCCCGTCCATCTCGGTGAGCAGCGTGTCCACCACGCGCTCCGTGACATGTGAGTCGTCGTTGCCTCCGCGTGCGTGCGCGATGGCATCGATCTCGTCTATGAATATGATGCAGGGTGATGCGAGGCGCGCCTTCCGGAAGATCTCGCGCACCGTCTTCTCGCTCTCTCCGACGTACTTGCTTAGCACCTCCGGCCCTTTGATTGAAATGAAGTTGCTCTCACGCTCTGTGGCGACTGCTCGGGCCAGCATGGTCTTTCCGGTTCCCGGCGGACCGACGAGCAGAACGCCCTTAATCGGACGGATGCCCATCTTCTCGAACATCTCGGGGTGCTTCAGCGGCAGCTCTACCGCCTCCCGCAGCTCCTCCTTCACCTTCTCCAGGTCGCCGATGTCGGACCAGTGCACATTGGGCCGCTCGACGAATACTTCGCGCAGCGCACTCGGCTGTATGTTCTTGAGCGCGTCCATGAAGTTCGTGCGGGTGACCGTCAGGTTTGTAAGTATGTCGACAGGGATGTTCTGGCGGTCAAAGATCTTCGGGAGTATGTCGCGTAGAGTCGCCATGGCCGCCTCTCGGACTAGCGCGTTGAGGTCTGCGCCGGTGTATCCGTGCGTTATGTTCGCGAACTCGTCCACATTGACGTCCTTCGCCAGCGGCATGTTGCGCGTGTGAATCTGGAGTATCTCCTTGCGTGCGTCCCGGTTAGGCACGCCTATCTCGATCTCCCGGTCGAAGCGGCCGGGCCTGCGCAGCGCCTGGTCTATCGCATCGGGACGGTTGGTTGCAGCGACGACGATGACCTGACCGCGCGGCGGCATCCCGTCCATAAGCGTAAGCAGCTGTGAGACCATGCGTCGCTCGACCTCGTTGGTCGCCTCCTCTCTCTTGGGCGCTATGGCGTCAATCTCGTCCATGAAGATGATTGTGGGCGCCTTCTCATTCGCGTTTTTGAAGATCTCTCGGAGCTTCTCCTCGCTCTCGCCGACGAACTTGCTGACCAGTTCCGGCCCTGATATGGTTATGAAGTTGGCGTCGCTCTCGTTGGCCACTGCCTTTGCCAGCAGCGTCTTGCCCGTTCCGGGAGGGCCGTAGAGCAGCACGCCCTTCGGCGGGTCTATGCCCAGCCTCTCGAAGAGCTCAGGGTAGCGTATTGGCAGCTCGACCATCTCGCGGAGCTTCTGCTTCGCGTCGTCCAGGCCGCCTATGTCCTCGTAGTGGACATCCCCTATCTTGACTATGGATTCAGAGACCGGCTCATCCTTTATGATTAGGTTCGTGTTGGGAGTGATGCTGACCACGCCGTGCGGGATGACCTGCACGACCAGGAAGTTGAATACGAAACCGAACATCGGGATGGGGATGGAATCGCCCTTGGTGAGGGGCTTGCCCTCGAGGCGCTTCTTCGCGTACCCTACGAAGTCTGCCGTGAGCGGGGCGCGCTGGCTCGGTGGCGGGGCGAGGATGACCTTCTCGGCTGGCTTGGACTCGCTCTTGGTGGCGAAGATCTTGTCGCCGATGCCCACGCCCAGATTCTGGCGCAGGTACCCGTCGATGCGTATGAAGCCCAATCCCTCGTCGCTGGGGTGGGAGGGGAGGACTATCGCCGCGGTGGACTTTATCTTGCCCTTTATCTCGATTATGTCCCCAGAATTTACATTGAGGAGCTTGCGCGACTTGCTGTCGATCTTGGCTATGCTCTTGCCCGAGTCAACGACAAAAGCGTCCGCCACAGTAAGTTCCACACTGTTGACCATCAATGCACCGAAATTAAACAGAAATGATTAACTTAGGCGTAAAACGTATAAATACCTTCCGACGGTGTTCGGTTAGCCTTGCAGGGCCAGGATGCAAACAATGAATAAATACCTTTCCGTGCAATATATTCCCACGTATTAACCTTACCTAGTGTTCATTATGGGAAAATTTGCATTGGCTGACGAGGAATTGGCCAAGATATCGGTATGCAGGAGATGCAAGGCGCGCAACCGTGCAGGCATCGCAAAGTGCAGGAAGTGCGGCAGCAAGTACCTCCGCCCGAAGAGAAAGAAGGCGCTTGTGAAGAAGTAGCTGACGTTTAAGCCTTAGAAAAGGTAATCATATGACAGACGAACTGACTCCGATAGAGAATCTGGTACTTGAAGCGGTTAGGGAACTGGGCGCCGTGAGCGAGGAAAAGAAGAAGACGGCTGACGACATCGCAAAGAAGTGCAACCGACCCAAGGGTCTCGTAACGAACACACTCATCGCACTCGTGGACAAGAACAAGCTGAAGCGCGTGGCGCGTGAAAAGGCGTCGGGCTACTACGCACTCTCCAAGTAGGTAGGTTCATGAGCGAAGGTGATGCGATAGAGTTCATGGCCAAGTACAACAACTGGATAGCCATAAGGAAGCTCAGCGTTCACGACAACACGGGCCCCGAGGAGGTCGCGTTCCACCTGGCCGGCATACGCCAGACCCTGGACAAGAAGGGCTTCGAATTCATAGGCATAGACATGGCTACGCTGGATGCCTGCGCGGGCACCATAACCGCGGGCAGGAAGAAGAACTTCAAGGACCTCGCCACTGCCATAGAGGCGATGGGCTCGTCCGATGCGAAGGCCGCCGTGGAGAAGGCCTGCACGGTGAAGCCGGAGCTCAAGGAGATAGCGAATACCTATCTTATCCGAAAGATCATGCAGAACCTGGGCTTCGACGCGGACATGAACCAGGAGATGCTGGCCAAGGTATTCCCCAACCTGAAACTGCCCAAGCCGAGGGGCAGGCTGCCAAAGGCATAATTAAATCCCTTTCCTTG
Source organism: uncultured archaeon (assembly GCA_963830445.1). Taxonomy (GTDB): domain Archaea; phylum Micrarchaeota; class Micrarchaeia; order Micrarchaeales; family CABMGC01; genus JAJZOD01. The sequence continues at coordinate 46,943 of CAWHMC010000015.1, read as the reverse complement.
CCTTATGGTAACGGGATAATGTGACAACTCTTGCTGACCTAAGGGATCCGAAGATTATGGATGAGCTATGCAAAAGTTTAGGAAGAGGAGCCGGAAGATGGCCTCCTAGAGAAGTAGAGGATGTCGATTGCTATGATGACCCGGCAATGCAAGCTCACTACCGCCAGTTGGATGATGCATGCAAGATGCTTAATAGAGGGATGGAAGTCAGCGGCGTTATAGGCATGGTGAAAGATGGTAAGGCCGCAGGTGTTGTTATCGGAAGGGAACCTGCTCGGACCAGCATTCGGAGAGGATATTTGAGAAGACAAACCAGCCGTTAGAGCAAAGCTATATTTATCATTATTAATAGATAATAATCCTCACGGGGAGTTATGCTAGCTTGGTAGGCTATCAGGTTTGGGACCTGATGACACGAGTTCAAATCTCGTACTCCCCATCTCATTCAAGGGGACTTGTTCAAGGTCACGGCGGCGCGGATAAGAGTTTTCAGCGCTTTTTCATTGATCTTGTCGCCTTCGTGGAAGACGATGGCGCGCCATACCTTGGCATCGAGACTGGAATTGAAGAGGCCCGAAGGGTCATCCAACGAGGCGCCTTTGGGGAATGTCATCCTTATGTGATTCTTGTAGGCCTCGCAGGTGCAGATCCCCCCATCGTGAGACCAGATCGCGGTCCCGAGCGGGTTGTCAGGTTTTATCCACTTCACTTCCTCGACGATTTCTGGATCTGCTTCCTTCATCAAAGCGCGGATGCGGGAAAACAGCTCTCCGCGCCAGTCGTTTAGCGTCTGGACTCTCTTGTCTATTAGTCCTCCTGAGATCTGCTTCCGTATCTCTCGCTTATACTCGACCTGCCGCTTGGTCACCATTTATCCACCAATATATTCTTTGTCTATACCATATTAAAATGTAGTATCTTAATTGATACTGATAGTGAGTGCATGAAGATTGGGATACTGGGTTCGGGAGATGTTGGTCAGGCGCTTGCGCGCGGCTTCGCGGGTTTGGATTATGAAGTAATGATAGGTACGCGTGACGGCAATGCGGATAAGCTCAAGCCGCTGCTCGAAGAGACGGGTGGCAAAAAGCTCTCCGTCGGAAAATTTGATGATGTCGCTAGATTCGGAGAGGTGGTGGTCCTTGCGGTAGGAGGGAAGGTCATAGAAGAGGCGCTCGGACTTGCGGGCGCGAAGAACCTTGCGGGAAAGACAGTGATAGACGTGACTAACCCCCTGGACTTTTCAGCAGGGATGCCGCCCAGGCTAACCGTCGGTTTTAACAACTCGGCCGGCGAGACGGTACAACGGTTGCTGCCAGATGCGAAGGTCGTCAAGACCCTGAACATAGTGGGGAACTCACTGATGGTCAACCCGAAGCTGAAGCAGGGGGAGCCGGATATGCTGCTCTGCGGCAATGATGATGGGGCGAAGGAGCAGGTCAGGGGCATCCTACAGGCCTTCGGCTGGAAGAACATAACCGATCTGGGGAAGATAGAGCAGTCAAGGATAATGGAGCCTCTGTGCGTGCTTTGGGTGACCTATGCCGCGAAGTACAACAACTGGAACATCGCCTTCAAGATGCTCACGGAGTAATCGGCACTTCAGATCCGGTTTGGAGTACCACGCAGTAGCCATCGCTGACCCCGCAGGAGGCTGTTCCCGCCATAAGGAACAGAGGGCACGGAGTCGGGAAAGGGTATATGCTCTTCCACTGGGAGGAGACGAGGCCGGCATACTGCTGGTTCACGCAGACGAACTGGCTGGGCACGTTGTTGTTGCATGCGGTTATCTGCTGCTTCGAGCATGCCGATGAGGAGTTCGCGTAGAACATGCTCTGCGTGAGGGTGAACCCGTCCGCGGCTGCGTTCTTCAGCTCCTGGGTCAGGTTTACCGCGACCGTTCCGTTTGATGTGCCGTTCTTTGGAGGGGTGGCCGGCTCCATGGGGCAGTTGTAGACGGCTCCGGGCACGGCGCATCCGTTGGCCTTTGTGCCACAGACATAGCCATAGGGACAGGGCGAGGACAGGTTAGGCGCTAGGATTGAGCCTGGAATGGGACTGACCCCCGAACCCCAGTACAGCAGGGATGCCATTGCCAGCAGGAGAGCCGCAGCGGCAAGGAACAGCAACAGGAGGTAACTCCTTGGACTCGTGTTTGCCATGATAGGTTATGTGCCTCTCCATTTATACGGCTTCTCTGGCAGCCCCGGGTTTCCGGTTTGGACAGACGGTATAAATATCTAAGGTCCAGAGGTATATTTTGCAAAGTGCTTGTATGGCGGTCACGGTAAGAAACGTTGGTGAAGTGCGGCGCGGTATCCCATTGAACGAAGGCACGTTGCTCTCAAGAGAGACCAGGGTTGCTAGCCCGATCGAGAGAGTATATAGGGAGTGCCTTCTGGACCTGGGGATACGGACGCACTATGCCCCACTCAGCTTCAAGATAGGCGACAGCGGCGGGATAGTTTACACCCCCGACTTCGTCCTCTCCCAGTTCTCAATAGGGGGCAGGCAGGTACTGCTGGAGCCCCACTCCTTTAATTTTAGTAGGGAGGATAACGAACTCAATATCAGGAAGTTTGTGATCTTCAAAAGGAATTATGGGGCGCTTTTCCACCTTATTATCTCGTCGGATATGAACATCGACGTAGCAAACATGCGCTTCCCTGTCGAAATGGGTCAGCTGAGCAACGAGTACTGGGAGATGCCGAGCAACGATAGGAATTCGCACTATGAACGGACGCGTGGGAGCGTATTGGCACATCTCAAGGAGCTCACCAGGCGCGCCTTCAGGGAGGAGAGGTTCCTGGCAACGGGTACGCAGGCTTAAATGCGCTGCGATGAAGACCGTCAGATTCTTATATCACAACCGGGATTCATAATGCTCATGGCATATCCGACACGCAGGTCCGCCCGCAAGAACGGCAAGAAGGAAGAGCAGCAGAAGCCGGAGAGCGAGCTGCACGGCCTTATCCGCATGCTGCACACGCGAGAGGGACGCGCACTGGCCACCGGCGGCGCGATAGTGCAGGGGAAGATAGCCCTGGAGAGCCTTGGGAGGAAGGAGCTCAAGGAGATAGTGCGCACGCAGCTGGACAGGGGCCATGCGAACGACGGGGTGACCGTGCTACTCATGGCGGGCAACCTGGAACGCGCTCTCGAGGTCTGCAACAGGGCTGGACTCTATACGCGCGGCTGGGAACTCGCCGCTGGAAAAGGCCAGGCCAAGCGCGCCGAGGAGTTCGCTGGGCTCGCGGCTTCCGACTTCGAGTCGAAAGAGCAGTATGTCGAAGGTGCAGAATTCTCTTTGCGGATAAAGAACTGGAAGATGCTCCGCGGATTCGTTAAGAAGGCGATGGAACAGTGCGGCAAGCAGCACCGGTTCGCCAGGATCATGGAGCTGGGGCTGCAGTACGGGCACCTGGGCACGACGGCCTCGGTGCTTGAGCAGTTCGGAGCCTACGATTACGGATACAGGTTCTCGCTCATGCACATAGGGCAGGAGCGCGCCGACCGTTTGATAGACAGGACCATGGAGAGACATAGGAGGGGAAAGGACATGCTCGGCCTGGCCGATGTGACCAGGTATGCCGCTACGAAGGCCCACCAGGAAGCTGAAGATGCAGCCCGGGGTGGAGATGCGGCGCTCGCGAAGGAGCGCAGTGCGCGGGAGATAGAGATATTCAAGAACGGGATGCTCTACGAGCTCGCGGGAGACCTGGCGGCGATGCGCAGCAGAAGGGGGAGCGGGCGTTCTACGAGAAGGAGGTGAGGTATAGGCTGGAGCAGGGCGAGCCGGGGAACGCTGCCAGAACCATGTTGCACAAGCTTAAGGATGAGCGCGGCGCATTGCACATATGCGAGGCCTATGGGCTCTATGATTTCGGCCTCGTGCTGATAGGCCTCTCTGGGAACACAGGACTGATCCAGGAGTTCCGGGAGAAGGCCATAGAGGCGAAGATAAAGGAGGGCAAGAGCTCCGAGGCGGCGGGGCTCATGGCAGGCGACAAAAGGATGCAGGAGAAGCTGAGGCATTTCTGCGAGATGAACGGCCATTTTGAGATGCTTGCGGAGATAGAGGAACGTGGAGGAAACGGCCAGCGGGCCGACGGAATACGGGCGCTGGCGCAGGAGCTGCGCGTTGAGTAGTTTGCTACGCTCTGGGCGGCTTTTATGGCTATCTCTGTGCCAGTTTAATGTTCTTGTTCCACGTAAGCCTATCTCTCGCCGATGGGGGACGGCAGGCGCAGCCTTTACCTTTGCACGGGAGTGGGATAGCTGCATTTTTTTAATTGGAGAAGGAGTCGTCGGTTGCGAGATGCCCGGACTGCTCACCGGCGAACTGACCTGCCTGGGCTTCTTCAGCTCGTCTCTTAGGTTGAAGAGCTCCATCTGGAGCTCCCGGGCCGTTTCCTGCGTCAATGCGGGAAAAAAGTTGGGGCTCTGTGACTTTTCTGCCATGTCTCCGACCACCTTGGAGCTGCCCCCCATCGGCACGATTATCAGTGAGGATAGTCCAAGGAACCTGTCAAGCAGGGTCCTGGTGAGCACTATGTCGGTCACATTCTCCAAGGGTATCGAGTCGATGCTGTACCCAAGAAATCCCCTCTTCCCGATAACCCGGTGGTTTGTGATCCAGTACCAGGACTTGCCGTAGGCGATGAGCGGCCCGATCGATGTTACCAGCACCAGAGCGAGAGCCAGGATGGGCATGATGGAGAATAGGGGGAGGAAATTCGCGACGCTATTCCTGAATATTATGGGGACCGCCACGGAGATGAGGATAAGACCCAGTACACCCACATAAGCGGCAAAGGACCTCGTTATCATGAATCCGATAAATTGGGGCTTCAGCTCCCTTACTATCTGCTCTTCGTTCTGCAACCTGAAGGGCAATGTTTCTAACAAGGAAGGGGCAGCGTTCGGACTGCCGCGGTCGTGGCGTGGGTTACTGTCAGCGATGATCCGTTCCTCCCCTCCTTCCATACCAACACCACAACCCAAAATCTTTTATTAATCTTTAAATCAAAGGAAAGGCTGCGGAAATTCCCCGTTTCCGCAGCCGATGCCCTGACGTACTACGTCTTCATTATCTTCTTTCCTGCAGGTCGGTTCTTGACCATGCCCTTTCCTCCCTTTCCCTTAGCTGCACGCCTCTTGGCGGCTGTCATTCTTCCTCCTCTGCTCTTTTTTGCCATTCTATTCACCTCTAATCGTAAAGACAAGACCCACCGCAACCATCACTTGACGCTGATGATCGCAGAGGACATGTTCGCGTAGAACTGCGCCTTGCCTGCACCCAGTTGGTACTTGGCCCATATTGAGCCCGTTATATTCGTCCCTGCCGATACTGGCCCGTAGGCCACAGGTATGGTAACATATTTCGTGACGTTATTCGCCAGCCCGCCAGTTATGTTGACCGCTAGAGGCGGAGACCAGGAGAGAATAGGCACTCCGGTTTGAGAGTAGGTCGTGCCTGCCGCGACGAATCTCACGGTTACCAGCGTCCAGTTGTATCCGCTGGTTTGCCTCATTGCAACGGTAAAGAGTCCGGTAGTGGCATTAAAAGCAGGGTTGATGCATCCGAACGCCGATGAGGTCGGAGTGCATATTATCCCTATGGATGGGCCTCCGATGATTGGATTAGTTAGCTGTATTACGCCGAGCAACGGTAATATCGGGCCGTTGTTTATGATGACCGAGGCGCCCAGTATTGCTACGACAACCAGCAGTGCAATTACACCTGAAAATATCAGTCTTGCCGACACTGTGTAAAACTTCTCCCTTTTCTCCCCAGGATGTGTTTGTTCCATATTTCCACAAATTAAGTATAAGTTAAATCAGATCGAGATTCCCATTAGCTTCAGGATTATTACGATTGCGACCGCGGGTAATCCGAACAGTGCTACCACAATCAGCGTCAGCAGGTTGAATATTATTCCCAGCCCGAAGATCGTGTTTACCAGATATATGGCGATCAGGCCGAGCACGCTGTTTAGCACAAGACCGATTATTACCCTCCCGAGCTTGAGAATTATGTACAGTACCACCAGGATGGCGGCTATTACCAATATCTCTGAGGCAATGGGTCCGATCGTTATGGCTAACAGCATGTCAAGCATATCATCACGTTACTTCTTGGCCTCGCTGACTCCGAGCAGATTCAGTATTATCAGTATGGCCACCGCAAGCAGCCCGAAGATCGCAACGAAGACCAGCACGAGCAGGTCGTATCGTATACCCAGACCGAAGAGTGCATTCACCAGGAAGATCACGATGAACCCTATTATCGTATTAATCAGAAGCGTGTAGAGCAGACTTCCGGTAAGCGGCAGGACATAGATGAATATCAGTGCAATCAAGATTGCCGCTAGCAGTAATCCTATTCCGTGTCCTGTTTTCGTCGCCATACCATCATCCAATTATTTACTATCTTTCGTTCTGTTGTTCCTGAGCTTGGATTTTACCCTGTCTGCACCGCTCTGGCTCTGCAGGCCCTTTTGCCTAAGCAGGCCCCTGTCCGCGGATTCGAACAATCCTATCGCGTTTCCTTCCGGATCTGTGCCTATTGCTGTGGATCCGTGCCCCAATGTCTCCTTTCTGCCCACGGTTATGTGGCCTCCTGACCTTTCTACTTCCGCCATGGAGGCTTCCAGGTCGGGAGTGCTTATGTAATTCACCAGCGTCTGCTTCTTGCTGCCCCGCTTGTACATTCCCCCATTGACACCGGGCAGGTGCTTGGTGCCGGTACGTATTGTCCAGTACTGCATGTTCTTTGCCGCCGAGTTTTTGAACTTCCAGCCAAACACCTCGGTGTAGAACTTTCTCAACCTTTCAGGATCCCTCGCAGGAATCTCAAAATGAGCAATTTCATTTATTTCGTTCTTCATTCTTCCACCTTCTATAGTCAATACTATTACTTCACTTGTGTATATAATACTTTGCTTATTTAATTAATACTTTATTTATATTATATAATCATATATCCTAAAGCATATTCTAGAATATGAAATATATGGCACTAGCTAAAGTATTTATATGTAGAGGTACCATACATAAAACTAAGGCGATAGGTATGGCAATGATAAAGGGAGTTCTGGAGATGCTAGAGTTGGCCCATAGCTATGGGCCCAAGTCGTTCAACGACTTTACGAAGATCACGATAAAGAATAAGCGCCTGAGCTCGGCGACGGTCTCGAAGCGGCTGGACGAGCTTATCGCGGCAAAGGCGATTGAAGAGGTAGTCACCAGGTCGAGGACAGGCAGGAGAATAATAGCCTACAGGACGACGGAAAAGGGCAAGAAGGTGATAGACCTTGCAAAGGAGCTTGAGAATGCGCTTGCCGTACCAAAAAGCATAAAGTAGTAATCAGCGTGCCTTTTCGCTATAATAATTATAAGTCTTAGGGCACCATGGGTGCCTGTTGATTCCATGGCAAAGCCAAAAGTGGAGATGGGATGTGAGCTTGGCCTCACAGTAGTTATTCCGACGGCAGTATTGGTGGGTGCGCTGGTGAGCGTCGCTTTCTACGCGACGGGCTTCAGCCTGTTCCAGAAGATAGTCGTGATGCTGGTGGCGCTACTGGTGTCCATAGCGGCCGTCTCACTCCTATGGATAAGATGGGCCAAGAAGCACAGGGCAATGGGACAGTTCAAGGGCGGCTAGCTCTTTTTCTTTCCCACGGAACGGAGGAATGCGCCAACTTTCCAGTCTCCGACTATCCAGATCAGCGTACCGAGCAGGATCGCGATTGCCCCTGACCAGACGTACTGCAGCTGACCGCCAGTATAATCGCCGTACAGCCACGCAATCGTGCCGACCCCTATGAGTATCACGCCGACCCAGGCGAGCATCGCAGCGGCTGACCTGTGCGCCAGGAGCTTGCGGTCCGCATAGATCCATAGGAGAGCGCCCACTACTATCGCAGCTACGCCTCCCCAGATATACTTAAAGTTGCCGCCGCTGTAGTCCCCATACAGCCAGGCTGCCGTGCCGATGACCAGCAGGGCCACGCCGATGACTGTAAGCCGCGTGGGCAGGGCCTTCCATAGGAGCATGGAAAGTGCAGCCAGTATTATTATGATTATCACGAGCGCGTAGAGCATGATCTTGTTCATTGACCAGGCCTGGACGCCAGAGGTTGACCCAAGGGTCGCAGCAGGAATGGTCGATGTAACATTTATGGTCGTGAATACTCCATGCACCGTCCCGTTGGATTGGCTGGCTATGGTGGTTACTGTGGTGGAGGGATTGGCCACGGTGAGTGAGACGGTCGCATTGCTGGCCGAGGGGTCGTCGCCGGTGGCCGCGAGTATTATCGAGTATTCGCCGTTTGTTGCGGATGCAGCGAGCGAGACCGTGAGCGTGCCAGAGTAGGGAGGATCGCCGGAGGGGTTGCTTATGCTCGTCATTATGCCCTGCGCCGAGAGCTGGTTGTTGTTTACCACCGCGAGGGTCGTGCCCCAGGTATTGCCGCTTGCAAGGTTGACGGTGTAGTTGATTACTGCGTTGCGCTGGCCCGTCAGCGTGAAGGAGAGCTGGGTGGTTGAAAGAGTTATGCTGGACGTGCCGTACCCTACTGCATAGACAGAGGGCAGCAGCAGCGCCAGGGCGCTGAAAAGCAGTATCGCTATTGATATTTTTCTCATTGATCCACCACTAATAGTTGTAGGTATATGATTAAATAGACCGTGTTGGTGGACTTCCTGCGAGCTACTGCACCTTCCTCCTCTTCGACTTCGCTTCCGAGAGCTTGTCCAGCAGCGCGAGCTCGTCCTCGCTCAGCAGGGTGTTGAACTTGTAGCGCAGGGCGCGCTCCTCGTCGTCGTTTATGAACACGTAGAGCTTGTCGTTGTCCTTTATCTGGCGCCCGTAGGTCGCGTCATCTACCGAGATGGCGACGCTCTCGCCCATCTTCGCCTCCTGGACGCTCTCCCCGTTGTTCTGTATCTCCTTTATCTTGCCCACTATCTCCCCCTCCTCGTTCATCAGCTGTACGCCGGGTTTGATCCGGCCGCGCTTGACCTCCACTCCGAAGATTGCGGGATGCGAGGCCCTGAAGCAGTTGTTCGGGATCGCCTGCACCATTCCTGGGAAGGTAAGCGCCTTCTCGAGCATCATCTTGCTCTTCTGCTTCTCGTCGACGAGCCAGGCCTGGTACTCCTCGATCATGTGGTAGATCACGTCCCCTTTTATCAGCTTCACTCCGGTGATTCGCACCTCGTCCAGCGCCTCCTCCTCCGCGGGCACGTTGAATCCCATTACAACGGCGCTGTAGGGATCTATGGCGCGCATCCCGAAGGCGTCCATCACGTCGCGCTTCGTGACCCTTCCGATGCCCTTCTTGCCGATGTTTATGTCGGCGGCCTTGAGCAGGCGGGAGAGCGCCTCTATGCCACCTATCGAGTCCGCCTTTAGCACTATGCCGGACTTGTCCACGTCGAAGACCTCCTTTATCTCGGACTTTATCTCATTCTCGTAGCCCGGAACCTCTGTGGAGATGACGGATGAGCCGGGCAGCGCATCCTCCAGGCCGCTGCCGCTGATCTTCACTCCCGAGGCCGCGCTCACCGAGTCGACGTAGTAGAACTTGCTCGATGACTCGCGCAGCTCCTGCAGCGGCTTGGGCTTGAGCAGCGCCTTTATGCGCGCGGTGCCGATGCCCGTGGCGGTTGCGAAGGCGATGGTGTCGTTCACCTTTAGTGTCCCATTGTAGAGTATGACGTCGATGGTTGTGCCCAGCCCCTTCTCCTCCTTCCGCTCCAGGATGCCGCCTCGGCCAGGTCCCTTTACCTCTATCTGGAGACGCTCCTCGAGGAATCTCTGCGAAAGGCCAGCGGTATAAAGCAAAAGCTCGGCTATGCCCTCCCCAGTCTTCGCGCTTATGGGGACGATTATCAGCTCTTTCTTGAAGTCCTTGACCCGGTCGAACCGCTCCGCGTTGAAGCCCACCTCGCTGAAGCTTGCCGACGAAGGTATAGATCCGCGACTCGACCTCCTCCTGGACCTGCTTGTTCTGCTTCGCGATCGCCTCGCTGAAGCTGGAGCTGCCGGTGTTGTGCCATCCGGTTATCAGGTCTATCTTGTTCGCAGCGATGATGAAGGGTGTCTTGTACTCCTTTAGTATCTCTATGGCCTCATAGGTCTGGGGCTCGAAGTTCTTCGTGACGTCAACCACCAGGATCGCGAGGTCGGCGACTGAGCCGCCCCTCCTCCTCAGATTCGTGAACGCCTCGTGGCCCGGCGTGTCTATGAAAAGCAGCCCGGGTATCGTGATCTTTATCCCGGTCTTCGTGAGCAGGTCTCCCACTGTCTTCTGGATGGCGTCCAGGGGCACCTCGCTGGCGCCGATGTGCTGGGTTATGCCGCCCGCCTCCTTGCTCGCCACGGCGGTGTTCCTAATGCGGTCGAGAAGGCTCGTCTTGCCGTGATCGACGTGGCCCATCACTACGATTATCGGCTGGCGCATCATGCTTATCTCCTGTATAGAGGTTATAAACTTATTGTTATTAATATTAAAAGGTATAAATTAATCTCTAGTTTCGGATTTGCAAGTGATAATGTGGCATCACCGGTTGGTATTGTAGACAAAATAGTTGACGTGACGATGGGCTGCGAGAGCTACGACGAGATCGCCCCGCTGAAGGTAGGGGAGACGAAGTTCGAGAATGAACTGCTCCTGTTCATAAAACCCGAGATCTTCATGCTGGGTGACAAGAAAAAGATCAGAAAGGCGGTGACGCTGATCCTCGACACAATCGGGAAGTTCGGGGCCAGTGTCGACGGCATTTATGCGGTGAGTGGGAAGACCCTGGAGGAATACAACATAATGAGCAAGCACTACGGCTACATAGACGTCGTCTCCCACACCGCTTCAAAGAAGGTGGACCAGGAGAGCAGGAAGAAGATCGCCGAGATCTACGGCCTGGAGGAAGGGAAGTTAAGGATCCTCGGAGGGCACGAGTATCTGGCGCTGCATAAGAATGAGACGCCAGAAGGCCTTGACAGAATCTGGTTCGCGGAAAAGTCGGTGAAGATAAGGAGCGGCTTCTACGTGAGGCACATAAAGAGTGGCAGCGACGACATCATACTTGTCAACGGCTTCCATCCGAGCATGCTCGCCCACTTCACAACGCCCTCACACAAGATCGTGCTGATGCTCCTCCACTCGGACACGGAATGGGCAACGCTGAAGAATGAGATGGTGGGGGCGACCTTCCCTGAGAAAGCGGATCCAAACTCGATACGCGGCATACTGTACAGGGAGGCGAAGGAGTATGGATTCCAAAGCGTCAGCATCGCGAACAATTGCGTTCACCTTTCGGCAGGCCCGTTCGAGGGCATGTTTGAGGTGGTGAACTTCTTCAGCAACATAGCGAAGATGGATCTGAAGGAGCAGAAGCCCCTCCTGCTGAAGGAACTCGTGGCGGCCGGAGTAAGCTATGAAGATGCGGTAAAGGCTCTCGACAATCCAAAGCTGGAAAACGCGGGGAAGCCGACAGACCTGTTCAGCGCCACGGAGAACATGGACACAGAGGATGCGGTGAACTTTTACAAGAACTCGTTGAGGCATGGCAGCAAGTGATCACTGCAGCCCCAGGCGCGCCTCCTCAGTAATCATCTCAGGTGTCCAGGCGGGCTCCCAGACCAGGTCCACATTGACTTTTCCCACTCCTGCTATCTGTTCCAAGCGGAGCTGGACATCTGCGAGTATTATTGTTGTCACAGGGCACATCGGGCTCGTCATCGTTATCTTTAGGTCGACATCGTTCGCCGAATCGACGTTGATGTTGTAGATCAATCCGAGGTCCACTATGTTGAGTCCTATCTCTGGATCCACCGTGCTCTTCAGTGCTTTGGTGACGTCCATCGTAGTAATTTGCGCCATCTTGCTCCCACAATATAGGAGATGCGCGTGAAACTATATAGCCTTTTAGGAACGTTCAGGGAAAGACATAAAATAATTGACAGTCATAATATAGACGGGGAAGTAGAGATGCAAGCGGTTAGATTTAGAGAAGAGGAGCAGACGTCCTTTGCTTTCACTTTTGAAGAGTGTGTCAGGGGGCCGGAACCCAGCGTGCGCATCGTCAAGAGCGAGGAGCAGCTAGTGGACCTCGGGACAAACGAGAAGGTCGCTTACCTCAAAGGGGAACGATATGTGCGCAGCGAGAACCATGACGGCACCGTAGGGCCGTTCGTGCATGAGACGGCAAAGGTCTCGCCTAGGGTCAACATGGACGACAAAGCGCTGGTCTGTGCGCGAGCCACGGTGCACGATGGAGTCAGCGTAACAGGGCGTGTGCGGATCGGCGAGGGAGCGGACATTGGGAGGGGAGCGGTGATCTACAGGAGCATAGCACCTAACAAGGTTGTCCCGGCGAACGCGACCGTGCCGAAGTAGGCGGGGTCGCTATTTTTATACCTTGAACGGGTTATAGGTTAGACTAGCATGGGAAAGGTCTCCGCGATATTCAAGCTCACACGCATAGAGCACAGCCTGATGCTCGTGGTCGCTGTCATAGCGGCGGAGCTCATCGCCGGCGGGCTCCCCAGCCTTTCGATATTTATCGCCAGTCTGATTACGCCCATATTCGTGAGCATGGCGGCCTTCGCCATAAACGACTACTTCGACGTCGAGGTGGACAAGGCCAACAAGAAGAAAGGGCCGCTGGTCACCGGAGAGCTCTCGCGCAGCTCGGCGCTCTACATCACGACGATATGCCTTGTGGTCGGCATCGCTGCCAGCGCGTTCATAAACCTCTACTGCGTCGTCATAGCTGTAATATTCGGCGCTCTCGCCATGCTCTACAGCTACAGGCTCAAGGAGGTGCTGCTTCTCGGCAACATCTACATCGCGTTCGCGATGGTGATTCCGTTCATATATGGGAGCTATGTGAAGAGCGGTTCTGGCCTGAGCGTAATACTTATCGTCAGCGCGATGATCTTCCTGAGCGGGCTCGCCCGCGAGATACACGGGACGGTGCGCGACCTGGAGGGGGACAAGGCACGCCGGGTCAACTCGCTGCCCAGGATAATGGGATGGAAGGCCGCATCCTATGTTGCGTTTATTCTTTACCTTGCAGCCATAGGGATAAGCGCCTACCTCTTCCGCTACGTCCTCCCGTTCCTCAACAACCTGGCCTACGGCCTTCCGATAATAGTATCCGACGTGCTCCTGCTCTACATCTCGAGCGATTATCTTAGCAGGACGAGCGCCGAGTTCTACAAGAATGCGCGCAACATCTCCCTGGTGGCCATGGCGCTCGCGCTGCTCGCAATACTTCTTGGCGCTGCGTTCTTCATCTGATCCGTTAACTGCTGCGGTGTCTTCTGCGCTGCTGCGCTGCACCTGCGGGCTTTACCCTGCGCGCTGTTCTGATGCGGTGCAGCTCCCTCACGAAGAGGAACATCAGCACCATGAGCATCAGGACTACGAGCACCGAGAGGAACTGGACCACGGAGAGCAGCGTGTCGACGCGTGTCTGGAGGCTGGAGAGCTGCTGCGACTGATTTATTACTAGATTTATTAGGACGGAGCTGTTGGCCCAGGGCGGCGACGCCTGCGTGATTGAGGTGAGGTTGCCCGCGATGAAGCGGTTCTCGGAGTTGAGGTTCGAGGCCAGGAGCGCGAGCGAGTAGGCATTGTTTATGTCATCTGGGACAGAGCTCTTGGAGGCGTTGAGCTGCTGCAGATAGAACAGCGCCGAATCGGCAAACTCGGTGGGCCAGATGCCGTAGGTGTCATTGGTGGCCTGGCGCTGCAGCAGGGACGCTTCCGCGGAGGTGTAATTGGCCGGGCTGAAGCCGCCCCGGAAGGTACGTGCGTAGGTGGCCGCGTAGAGAGCGGCGGAGTATTCGCTGTTGTTGTAGGCGATCTGCGCTGCCTGGGCATATATGCCCGGGTACTGCGCTGCTGCGCTTACTGCGGCGGCGGCTGCCGGGTTCATCAGGCCCACCGACTCCTGCACGGGGGTGCCGCCGAGGTTCGTGGCGATGGAGTACATCTCGTTGGATGCCCTGCACCAGGCATAGGCCTCTGCGGTGGTGCTGAGAGCGTTTATTATGTCATCTGTGGACTGGGAGGTGTTCAGTGCGTTGTAGGCTTCGCCCACGCTAACCTGGGCGAGCGCCTGGCGGAGCTCTCCTCCCACCACGTACTCGTAGTTCAGGTTGGTGAGCTGGGGCGGCGTGAGGCCGTCGCAGTAACCGGAAACGTTGTATATGACACCATAGGCTGCACCCTGCGAATAGGAGTTGGACTCTGCCAGCAGGAACTCGTAGGGGTACTGCTGGAACGCGAGGTCCGCGCCCGTGTACAGATAGCCCTTGGACGAGATCTGCTTGTAGAGGGCGAGCTGCTGCTCCAGCTGTGTGGTTACCGCGCTGTAGTTGCTGCTTATGTTGTATATCGCATAATTACCCAGATTGAAGGTGAAGTTGGTGAGCTGGGCGAAGGCGCTCATGTTGCACTGGCTGCAGACCAGCGTGGACTGCTTAACCACCGAGAGGTTGTAGGACTGGGTCAGGTTCGGGCTGATGGGCTGGATTGTGAGCGGCGAGACTCCGGCCGCGTAGGGGAGCGCCTGCAGGACGTTGGAGACCTGGACTAGGGGCAGCTTGAACGTCTGCTGCGCGATGTAGTAGATGAGCTCCTCCAGGGCGTCGCTGCTCGCATTTGGCACGACCAGATACTTCATGCCGCCGCTGGCGGATACCTGCGCCTTGTCGTATACGCCGCCGACCAGGCCCACGGTGCCGTCCGGATTTATGGTCCCGGTCACGGTGAAGTTGCTGTGCGGCTGCTTCGATTCGAGGCCGTAGATCGCGAGCAGCGTGAATGCGAGGCCGGCGCTCGGACCGGAGACGTTCATGGTGTTGCCGAGCACGTAGTAGGTGAAGTTGTAGTGGGAGACGTTTACCCCGACGAACGTCGCCGCATACTTGGCGGCTGCCTGGGCGGACTGGGTGGTGCTGGAGCCCACATAGGCGGGTCCGTTGACATAGACGCCACCATTTCCGGGCGTGACGTTGAGTTGCAGCTGTGTGAGCGCTCCGATATCCTGACTTTGCAGCACCGCAGGAGCATGGATCCGGGTCGTGTAGGCGTAGCCGAGCGGCAGCATCGAGGCCAGGACAAGCATTACGGAGAATGCCATTAGCTTTGTTTGCATGGGAATAAATAGGATGGAAGTATTTAAATTCGTTGCCTGTTTCTTTGCTGCGTTGACACTTTCAATATAACATACTATGGGATTGGGGGTTAGGTTGCCGTAACGTTCGCGGTTGCCACCATTCCGTGCCCGCCTATCACGACTAGCCTGTAGGACTCGTTTGGAACCAGGCTTACGAGCATGTGCTCGTCAGCGACGCTTATGTTGCGGTTGAGGGTGAAGGTCGCGGTTGCTCCGGGCGCGAGAACGTTGCCGGGTTGCAGCATGTCCGCCTGTGTGAAAGGCATGCCGATGCTGCCGTTGCGCTGCACGGTGAACATGATTACGCCATTGGATCCCATCGAAGACGACATCGGGGCCCGGCCGGGCGTCGGAAGCGGCGCGGGCATCCATCCCTGCATCATCGAGAAGACCTGCATGTGAAGCATATTTAGTATCGTTCCCGGGCCCTGGTGCTCGTGATCGGCAAGGGGCGCGGTGGTGAAGTTTGACTGTACTGCGCCGTACAGCAGCACGTGGGTTATGTCGACGCTGGTGTTGCCATTGTTCTTCACCGTGAACACGATTCTGTTGGCGGAGGCGTTTAGGATTGCGACGGACGCGTTGAGTATCGCACATTGGCCTGCATCATCGTAGAGTGTTGTGCGCTCTGGTCCGATGAGCGTGAAGCGCTGCCCTATGTGCCCCCGGGCCTCCTGCGACTCGTTGTCCATGACTGCGGCCTTTATGGAGGGCAGCATGACGAACGTTTCGGTGCTTGCGTTGTATAGTTGTGAGACCGTTGGCGAGAAGTCCAGTAGCAGACTCTCGTTCGCGTTTACCTGGTCAGATGCGGGCAGTTGTGCCGTTATCTGCCCGGTGGGCACCTTGACTTCGTAGCTGACGCCGTTTATCACTACGCGTGCGGCCGTGATGTTGAAACGTATCTTGTCCACAGTGGTGTTGGGATTCAAGTACACGTCGCCTATGACCTGGCTGGCGTTGACCAACGTGAGCAGGTTTATCGTGCCGCTTCCGGTGCCCTGCACCCAGGCGTTGCCCGTGCCGATGGTGTGCAGCTGCACTGAAGAGTAATTAATGTACAGTGCTGTGGTTCCAGGAGGCACAAACGGAGGGTCGGTCAGCCTTACTGAGACAAGGCTCGCACCCCCCGGACTTGATGCCGCAGCTCCGGAAAGAACGCCGCTGAAGTATATTCCCGCGATGGCAATCATCACGAGCGCACCGACCAGGTAGGGAAGGAAACGTGATGCCTCGTTGTTGTTAACCCCGGGCACGACATCCGATAGGTTGAAGGTAGGATTCGGTTTGTAGTACTTCCATCTGCGGATGAACTCGTTCTCCACCTGCAGGATGGCGCCAGCCGATTCGAGCTCCTCCAGGTGCTGCTTTATTGTGGATGGGGAGAGCTCGAGCTTTGCGCTGAGGTCTGTTAGGGTATACTGCTGCTTGGAGAGCAGGCTGAGTATCTCTTTTTTGGTCTTCCCGAACTTACTCATGATCCCACCATACGGCAGTATATGCCATCCGCTGCTATAAATAGTTTCTGTTGGGATTCGGTTTTGCTGCGGTTTTAGGTCTGTGGTCGGAGAATTAGCGGTTTGGGACTACTCTTCCAGGAACTCGTCCATCTTCAGCTGGCGCACGTTCTTCAGCGTCTGCCAATAGTCGCGCAGGTATGGGGCCATCTTTCCGTTCACCAGGCTTGCGCGTATCGCATTTATGGTGTAAACATCGGAAGGGTAGCCGGAGCCTATGTCCATCCCTATCTTGTCAGTTATGCGTTCAATCTCCTGGTCGCGCACCACCTTCGCTATTATGCTGGCCGCTGAAACGACCGGGTAGCGCGCATCCGCCTTGTGCTCCGCGATTATCGGGATGCCGGGCCTGCGCCCTTGACTCGCGTGCGCTTCACCCCCGACGCAAGCAGCTGTCGCTTCGCGAAGAAGCTGACCCGCACCCCGAACCTGTCGGAGATCACGTCCGGCGAATCCAGGAAGATGCGGGTGGGCGCATGTGAATGTATCAATCATCGCGCAAGTTCAGCGCCTCGAGCTCGTTTATGGAGATGTGGTTGCGCATCGCCTCGTTTATCTCGGCGGGCAGTATCTTGTACACCTGGACCTCCTCGGCCAGGGAGTAGATCTCATCGTAAAGGAACCGTCTCTTCTTGGTGTGAGCATCTTCGAGTCCCGAACGCCTATGCGCGAGAGCTTCCCCTCCTTTCCCTTGCTCATGCTGACCGCGCCTATCACTAGCGGACCCATCACTGCGCCGCGACCGGCCTCGTCTCCGCCGGCAATTATTATAGAATCACCATTACATTACAAGCCCTTCCTGTCCACGACTATGAAGTCGTTCACTGCCAGACGCTCGCGTACTGTACGGTCGAGTTTCCTCCCTTGACGTAAGCTTGCTTACCAGTTCGCTGTCCACGTTAGGCTCAACTACCAGAGAGTTGAGCTTACCTGATCTCACTCACTTCAGCATCTATGAACTTTCCGAGATCGAATCCATCGTTAGTTACGACTTCCTTGCCCACGAGCTGTTCCGCTATCATATATTTTACCATGTTCACACCGGTCAATAGGTCAAACATATATTAATGACGTATATTTATAAATCTATCCCCGAAAAACTTGACGAAGGGAGCGGGTGCCTTTGCCGGGAAAAATGCCGGGAAGGGATAAAAATTGTGCCGTTCCATGCTTATTCGATAGGCATGGACGTCCCTCCGAAGCTCCTTTTCAAGGAAAAGCAGGCAAAGATACTGATGCTGCTCAGCACGGAGGGGAAGGAGTGGCACCTGAACGAGCTGGCGAAGCAGGCGGGGGCGACCTATGTCCACACCAGCCGGTTCATCAGCGAGTGCGAGAAGGCGGGGATAGTGGAGTCGGAGAGGCACGGGAAGAGCAAGAGTCTAAAACTTACTGAGAAAGGGAAGAGGATCGCGAAGAACGTCAACGAAGTGGTAGGGATAGTCACAGGGCAGATAAAGGTGCCGGAGGCCGGGGCGCCTGCACAGGCGCCCGCACAACCTACACCTGCAGCACAGCCGCCAACCCAGCCTGCACCGTGAAACGGGTGCGGTAGATAGTTATAGGGCTACAAAAAGGCAATCTTGACATGTTGTAGGCATATGTCCACTGCAATGATTTTGGACTTGAATCGTCGATTTTATATATCAGGAATTCGGTAAGGATATTGTGGCAGGATGATAACCCAACACAGAAAGGCAAATATAATACAGACGTTTCTGGATGCCAGCAGGAGGGATGCGCTCCCCTACCGCGGCGGGCCCATGAGCCTGATGGGAGACCAGAATAGGCAGGAGTTCTACAAGAAGCTCGACGATTTTACCGCAGGCAATAGGATCTACGGATCGCTCTTTTTTGGCCGCTGGAGTGGCGTTTGCCGGTGCGGCGATGGTATTCGGGGATAACGAGGCTGCCCGGTGGCTTTGGGTCGCCAGCGCATCCTGTGGCGGCCTGGGCCTGAATCATATTGCTGAGTCCGTCCAGCTTAGGAAGCTGGAAACTACAATTAGAACATCAACCGACGAAGCGCTCGAGAAACTGGTCTCTGTGCTGCGAAAATAGGTCAGGTCTCCTTTTTTATCCCTGACTCTGGATCAAACGGCCTCGATGACCGTGCGCTTGCGCATCTCGTTGAGCACATGGCCGTAGTCGCGGTAGTGCACGAATGCGGTCAGCGTCATGGTGTAGGTGCCCTTGTCCGTGCCGAGGCCTCCGTGGATGTCTATGGAGGAGAACTTCTCCGCGTTGGGTGCTATGGTGCCCAGCCTTACCTCCTTCTGCTTGGCCGTGCCGGTCATGTCGAAGCTGAGTTGCCTGGGCACCTCGATCACCAGGGAACCGAGCACCGCCTCGTTGGTTATGTTCTTCAGCCCAACGTTCAGCGTCACCGTGCTGCTCTCCCGCGATTTGAGCCGGTAGGGCACGAACTCCGTCTTTATGGTGAACGGCATGCGCTTCGAAAGGTCATCTGCTACATTCTTCTTCCCCGAATAGATCCATTAATCCCATTTGATGCACCATCAGTTGGCGCGCACTGTCGCTAGTGCGGCATTATTATCTCCACTGACAATTATTTTATATGTATTGTTGTGCAGCGCCAGGAAGGAGTTGATCCCGTCGGAGCTCAGGGTCCCGTTGAACGTGAGTGTGGCGGTCTGATGGGCGGAGAGCACATATCCCGACGAGCCGCGGGCGAGCTGGGCAGGGGTGGGCACGGCCAGGCCCCCGTTCTTCTGCGCGATGAGGCCGACGGCCCTAGCTTCCGCACCTGTGAGCTGAAGACCAGGGTGCGGTTGACGTACTGATTGTACTCGCTCTTCACCAGGCTCACGGCCAGGTTCCCTTCTAGGGAGCTGTTGCCTATCCCGCCCAGGTTGTTCACTATGGAGGAGAGTCCGCCGACGGTCTGGTTGGAGAGGTAGGAAGTGGTGAGGCGCCCATGGGTCGCGTTGGAGAGCGTCTGGATGAGCACGCTCCTGTAGGAGCTTGCGTTGAGCGAAGTGAGCGAGCTGTTGAGGTTGATGACCGATGGGAGGTGCAATGTGGAGGAGATGTTCGAGATCGCTCCGCCCACCTTTCCGGAGAGGGAGGAGAGGAATCCGGACTTGTTGAATATGGAGCCGATGCTGCCGAGTATGCCGGAGCTGTTCGCTGTGGTGCTGCTTATCTGGCTTGTGAGGTTCGCCGGAAGGACGCGCTGCAGGGTGTTGGAGTTCGCCACTGCGCTGGTTATGCCCTGCAGTATGGAGGCGTTGGTTATCCCGCTCTGGACTGTGAAGTTGCCGAGCACAACCATCCCTTCTACAGTCTGCTGAGAGCTCCCGTTGTTGCTCAGGGTTATGCTGATGCGCGTGCGATTGCCTGATTCGGTAATGCTCGCCGATGTTATGGTAAGGTTCGATGGCGCCCTGCGGAAGATGCCCTTGGCGGTGGAGTTGATCGGAGCCACGGTGCCGATCATCTGGACGTTGCTCTGGATCGATGCCGCTGAGAGCTCTGGCCTGACGCCGAAGTAGAGCGTCGTCTGGTTAACAACAGGTATGATCGTGGGGCTGAGGTCCAACAGCACCGTCGAGTTGTTGTCCGTGACGCGCGTGTTGTTCACGTGGGTGTAGAGATGGCCCGCGATTATGAATGACTGCTGCGCCGTGTGCCCAGTGGTGAGGTTCGAGTACACGGTGTCGAGCTCGGCCTGGTCCACCGTGGCGTTGTAGGGTACCGCGAACTGGGCCAGGGTGTAGGTGTAGTTCTGCAGCTGCATCAGGTCAAGGATCCCGGTCGCGTTGTAATACGCCCAGCCGCTGAAGTTGCCGCTGGTGAAGTGGATCCCGACAGAGGTGTAGGTCAGGTTGAGCCCGGTCACCGTGCTGGGTGCGTACAGCGGGTCGGTGACCTGCACCGAGACGGTCTGCACGCTGCGCTGGCCGACGCGCACGTTCTGCACCCCCGCGAAGTAGGCGATGCCGACGATCGCCACGAGCAGGAGTAGCACTATTATTGAGAGCTTCGAGCGGTCCATGGGACTCAATACGAGTAGCCAAGAAAAACATAAAAGAGTGCTGTTGGTCATAACGTAGGTGAATGCATGTACGAGATCGGCAAATTGAGCATCTTCGGGTACAGGGAGCGCCAGCTGCCGAACACCTTCTACAGCCGGCAGGGGAGCGAGAAGGCGGCCATGGTCTTCCCGGGCCTGGGCTACAGCTGCGAGATGCCGCTGCTTTTCTACACCGCCCAGCTGCTCCTGCAGAAGGGATACGATGTGCTGTGCGTCGACTACTCCTACAACAAGCGGGCGGGCGCAGAGACCGGCGAAGCCGAACTGGAGCGGTGGCTGCGTTCAGACGTAGAGGAGGCCTATGCGGCGCTGATGAAGCACCAGAAGTACAGCTCGGTTGTGCTGGTCGGGAAGTCGCTGGGCACAACCGGAGCCGCAAAGCTGCTCGAGTCGGGGCGGGCCGGGAAGGTCTCCCACGTAATCTGGCTGACGCCTCTGCTTAACGACACGGAACTGCTGAGGAGCATAGAAGCCAACGCAACGAACGTGAAGTCCCTTTTCGTCACGGGTTCGGGTGACCCGCACTTCAACAAGGACAATCTTGACAGCATCGCGAAGTCGCTGGATGCGCAGGTGCTGGTCTTCGATGGTGCCGACCACAGCCTGGAGATGGAGGACGATTATAAGAATTCGCTGGAGGCGTTGAAGACGATGCTTGATCATGTGGAGAAGTTCCTCTCGGGTTTGCAGAACCGTCTGTGATCCGCAGCTAGCGCGCTGCATTCTTGAGCTCGGTCTCTGAGAACGTCTGCGCGTCGTTAATCTTCTGCCCGTCTGGCACCCTTGCGCAATCGGTTACGTGCGCGCCCCTCCCGATCTTCACGCCCTTTCCGGTGGTCGTGCTCTTCCCCACATTCGCGCCGTAGCCGACGACCGTCCAGTCTCCGATGGTGGTGGGCTTGTTCGCAGTGCCGCCGTATATGTAGGCCAGGTCTCTGACCAGCACGCCGGTCCTGATTATGGTGTGGGGGTGAACCTCTGAGTGCTCACCCAGTCTGACGCCCGTTTCGAGAAGCGTGTTGCCGTGGACTACGGAAAACTTGTCTACTACCACGTAGTTCTCTAGCTTTGCTCCTGGAAATACCAGGGCCCCGTAGCGTACGGTAACCGTATCCGCAAGATCCGCGCCCCGTGCGACGAAGCCGGGATCGGTGCCGTTGCGATTCCTGCGCCGGCGGAATAGGATATCCCCGAGGAAAAATTCTTTAAGTTTACTCCCCTGCACTTTCAGCAGTTCATGAAACTCTGGGATGGTGCTGACCCTGGGCGTCTGTGTTGTTTGCGTCCTCTCTTTGACTGCCATGGTAACACTTACTCTTGATTTCCCCTGATATTTATATTTTTCAGGCGCGCACTTCGCACTTCTTGACCAGGTTCTGCTTGACTATCTTCTCACGCAGCTCGTAGAGCACCTCGTTCCAGTAGGGCTCCACCCTGCGGAGCGCGGGATCCAGGGTGTTCGCGGACTTGAACTGCTGAAGGTAATAGGCGTTGGCGTTCCGTATGCGGACGGCGATGTCCATCACGTCGCTAACCGAGACCAGGCCCGGGACCAGGGTGGTGCGGAACTCGTAGTCTATCTTTGAATTGAGCAGCAGATCTATGGTCTGGTTTATCTTTTCCAGGAGAGCGTCGCTCTTGACGCCTATGGACTTGGAGTAGCGCTCGTTGTTGAGAGGCGCCTTGATATCCATGGCGACGTAGTCCAGCTGCTTCTCCTTCAGCAGCTTCTCCACCATGGCCGGGTTGGTCCCGTTGGTGTCGAGCTTCACGGAGAAGCCCAGCTTCTTGCACTTCCTGATGAACTGGGGCAGGTCGCTCCAGAGGGTCGGCTCGCCCCCGCTTATCTGCACCGCATCCACGAACGCCTTGCTCTCCTTCAGCTTCTGCAGCACTTCCTGCTCCGGATAAACGGTAAGCTTCTTGTAGTTCTTCAGGACCAGGTCCGCGTTGTGGCAAAAGGGACAGCGCATGTTGCAGCCCGTGACAAAGAGCAGCGTGGCCATGCGGCCCGGATAGTCGATCAGGCTTACGCGCTGGAAGCCCGCAATCTCCATTCCATTACCCGGTTCAGACGCCCTGCGTGTTGTTGTAGGTCTTGCGGTCCTTGAACTCTGCCTGCTTGCCGGCATTCCACTGGCTCACCGGGCGAAGGTAACCCACAATCCGCGAGTAGACCTCGCAGTGCGTGCGTTCCGACTCGTGCTCCTTCAGCAGCACGCTGGTCTTCTCCAGTTCAAGTTCCACAGTTTCTTGCTTCATTTAATCACTTTTATAATATCATACTCACTGTTTGACTACCCGGTTCAGGATCGCCTGGTCGCACTTCGGGCAGTACTCGTGCGCTCCGGAGATGTAACCGTGCGTCGGGCAGACGCTGAACGTCGGTGTTATAGTATAATAAGGCAGGCGGAAGTTTTCCGCGATGCTGCGGACCAGCTGTCGCGTCGCGATCGGGTCGACCATCGCTTCGCCGAGGAAGGCGTGGATGACCGTGCCGCCGGTGTAGCGCGTCTGGAGCTCGTCCTGCTGTTTCAGCAGCATGAACAGGTCGTCGGTGTAGCCGACTGGAACGTGGGATGAGTTGGTGTAGTAGGGAGAGGCGCCGTGCTTGTACTCCTCCTCGTTCGCGACCAGTATCTCGTTGAACTTCTTCTTGTCGTGGCGTGCGAGGGAGTAGGCTGTGCTTTCCGCGGGGGTCGCCTCCAGGTTGTAGATGCTGTTCGTCTCGTTCTGGTAGGTCTCGAGCCTGTCCCTCATGAAGTCCAATACCTTGAGCGCGAACGCCTTGCCTTCGGGAGTGGTTATGTCCTTCCCCAGGAAGTTGGTGCACGCCTCGTTCATCCCCACCAGGCCTATGGTGGCGAAGTGGTTCTTCCAGTAGCCGCCGAAGCGGTGCTTTATCTCGGCCAGGTAGAACTTTGAGTAGGGATAGAGGCCGATCTCGGTGAACTTCTCTATGGTCTTGCGCTTCACCTCAAGCCCTTCCTTGGCCAGGTCCATCACTGCGCCGAGCCTCTCAAAGAACGCCTCCTCGGTCTTGGAGAGGTAGCCGATGCGCGGCATGTTTATGGTGAAGACGCCGATGGATCCGGTCAGCGGATTCGCGCCGAAGAGGCCGCCGCCGCGCTTCTTGAGCTCGCGGTTGTCGATCCTCAGCCGGCAGCACATGCTGCGCGCGTCCTCCGGCTTCATGTCGCTGTTTATGAAGTTTGAGAAGTAGGGGATCCCGTATTTCGCCGTCATCTTCCAGATGGGCAGGTAGGCCGGATTCTCCCACTCGAAGTCCTTGGTTATGTTGTAGGTAGGGATGGGGAACGTGAAGACCCGGCCCACAGCATCGCCTTCGGAAAGGACCTCGGCGAACGCCATGTTCAGCATGTCCATCTCCTTCTGGAAGTCTCCATAGGGCTCAGCCGCCGGCTTCCCGCCGATTATGGCTGCCTCGTTTCTCATGAACTCCGGCACCTTAAGGTCCAGGGTAAGGTTGGTGAAGGGGGTCTGGAAGCCCACGCGGGTGGGCACGTTCATGTTGAATAGGAACTCCTGCATCGCCTGCTTCACTCCCTCGTAGTCCAGCTTGTCGTAGCGGATGAACGGGGCGAGGTAGGTGTCGAAGTTGGAGAACGCCTGTGCTCCTGCGCTCTCGCCCTGCAGGGTGTAGAAGAAATTGACGATCTGCATCAGCGCCGTGCGCAGGTGCTTCGCGGGCTTTGAGGCGATCTTTCCGCTGGCGCCGCAGAAGCCCCTTAGCAGAAGGTCGCGCAGGTCCCAGCCCACGCAGTAGGGGCCCAGGAAGTTCAGGTTGTGTATGTGGAAATCGCCGCTGACGTGCGCGTTGCGCACCTCCTTCGGGAAGACCTTGTTGAGCCAGTACTCGGAGATGATGCGCGAGTTGAGGTAGTTGTTGAGGCCCTGTATGGAGTAGTCCATGTTCGCGTTCTCCTTGACGAGCCAGTCCTTGCGGTCGACGTAGCTCTCTATCAGCTTTATGTCTTCAAGGATCGAGGTCGCATCGCGGAGGTCCGCGTGCTGCTTCCTGTAGAGCATGTAGGACTTGACGAGCGGCGTGTTGCCGGTCGCGACGAGTGCACTCTCCACGCAGTCCTGGATGTGCTCCACGGATGCGCGCTTCTTCCCGTCCTTGTCCAGAGCCTGCACCACATTCTCGGTTATGTCGACGGCAGCTTTGGCGTTCGCGGTGAGATCCAGGCCGATGGCTTGCATCGCCCGCAGTATCGCGCTCTCTACCTTTTGCTTGTTGAAGGGCACTATCGTGCCGTCTCTTTTAATAACGCTTTCAATCATCCGAACACCACGAACGCGGGTAGAATTTTCTTGCGCAGAAGTCTTATTAAAGCGTGAGCAGCGCACACTGGGAAAAATATGTAACAAGATTTTCAAGACATCTTAATAAGTTCATAGTATCTAATTTAATACTATCGGGGATTTATATGAGCGGTGAATCAACCTCGCAAAAAGGTTGACGCACCTCTCTTTTTCAAACCGAACAATATTTATCAATTGGTGATTAATTGTCTATGAGTGCGGACATGAATAACAATAAAACAAAGTGCCCAACGCTTGAGATAGTCCACCTGCTTGGCAAGAGATGGACCGTTCCGGTGATGGAGGTCGTTTATTTCTCAGAGGAGCGTTCCTCGTTCAACACCATCAAGAGGGCGCTGCCCGGAATCACGCCCAGGAACCTGAGCGAGTCTCTGAACCGCCTCTGCGGGGAGCTGCTGATGTCGAAGAAGGGGGTGAAGCGCGGCAACGTCGTGTATGTGGAGTACAGGCTCACCAAGAAAGGTAGGGACCTGGAGAAGGTAGTGAAGGAGATGAAGAAGCTTGGCGTCTGCTGGTACGGATTAGGGAAGGGATGCACCGGCACCGCCTGCGGTACGTGCCCCGCGTTCACTGGCCAGGCAAAGTAAGTGATTGCAGGGGGAGAGATTTGAACTCTCGAAGGCGCTAAGCCACGGGATCTTAAGTCCCGCGCGTTTTTCCGTGGCCAGAAAGCCAGACCAGACTCTGCCACCCCTGCGCAGTAAGTATTCTCTTCGCGAAATTATATAAACAGGACTACTTTCCCAGTCGTTCTATTAGGGAATCCGGAAAGTTATCTGCAAGCAGTATGCCAGCCTCCATCACGTTCACCCACTTTAACTGGTCATGCTCCTCGCTGAGCTTGACCTCCGCACCTTTTGGAAGAGAACAGCGATAGGTTACAAGAAACAGGGCTGACCCGTGGGCTGTGAACTTTGCAATTCCGGCATCAAAAAGTTCCCCTATCCTCAGACCGTTTATGCCAAGTTCCTCTTCGATCTCCCTTTCCAGTGTGTGCACTATGCTTTCATCCTTCATGCGGCCTCCGGGAAGATCCCAGTAACCTTCATGGCTGCGGTCTGGAGAGTGGAAACTTGATTTGTGCAGCAGCAAGATCCGCCCATCGGGGTCTTGTATCAGTGCCTTGACCCCGATTTGGAAGAACCGCTCATCCATTCTACATCACGCGTACATCGATGGTCCGGTGTCTCCGCCGCCGCTTCCGCTGCTGCCCCCTGCGAGCTCGTGGGAGGTCTTCACCTTGCTCATCAGCTCGCGTATCTTGGCTTCGACAGCCTTCGCCTCCTTGTCCAGCTCGGCCAGGTCGATGTCCGTATCCAGCAGCTTATTCAGCCCGGTGATCGCCAGCTCGGCGTAGATGGGATCGGTGATCTGCGGGTCCACCTCGACCATCACGTCGAGTGCGGAGATGTCGTAGTCCGAGGCCTTCACCAGTATGGCAGCGCTCACTCCGGCCACCACCCCTTCGGTGATCGGCTTTATGCCGGCCTTGATAGCTTTCTTTAGTATCTCCTTGTCGGTGGTAGTGACGTAGATGCTCTCCTTCGGCTTCTGGGAAGGCATGCCGCCCACGGAGACGATTCTTGAATCTCGTACTTGCGCGCGAAGGCCATGAGCTCATCCGCCAGAGGGTAGACCAGCTGCGGCGGGATCGCGAACTCCGAGAGGAAGATGAGGAGCTTGTACTTCTGCGACTTGTAGATGCGCGCCGGGTGCATCGGCGTGGAGTTGTGTATGGATGCTATCGGCGGGAAGCCCTCGCTGACTATGTATCCGATGGGCTCCATCGCGAGCTTCTCGATTATGTAGCTGCCGGCCATGGGCCCTACCAGGCCGACTCCGGGGAAGGTTTCTATCACGGTGTAACCCTTGAGGTCCTGTTCGCTTTGCAGTTTTATTTCGATCATTAAATCAAATACATAATGCATGGTAGCCTTTAAATACGATTTTGACGAGGACATTTGTAGTTTGCTGACGGTACTACGACGATATATATAAAAAGATGTCGGTTCTATCGTATAATCGGTGAATTAATGGCTGAAAGAATGACAGACGAGAAGGTAAAGAGAGCAGATGGATTCCTCTATTACCTCGGAAAAGATGGATTCGTGTGGAGAACGCCTATGAAGAACAATCCGGGCGGACGCAAGGCCAAGGTTGGCAGCGAGAAAGTCTCACGCGCAGACGGCTTCCTGTATTTCATCGACAAGAGCGGATACGTCGCAAGGACGAAGATGAACAGGCGCGGTCGCATAAGCAGCAGAAGGAGATAAGTAAATTTTTATCTTCTAGATTTTAATTTGGCCCTTCGGGGCCCTTCTTCTTTTCTTTTTGATTTTTGCCGCTTAGCGTAGGGTTTGCAATATCGGTGTTGCCCAGGAGCTACCCCCTATCTTATGCGCAACACGAAGAGCGCTTCGTACAGGAACGCTACAATTATCACAGCGATCGCGATTATGAGTACGCGTCTGGGCCACAGCATAAGGTTGCGGCTGTGGACACTTCGACTCCTCGTCCTCCTTTGGGAGAGGAATCCGCGCTGGTTCATCGAAAGGTCGCCGCTTATCTCTGAGAGGTCCTCCCTCGATGAAGTTACTGGTGCGTCTACGCTATCATAGGAATAACTATTATCTTCAGTGGACTTCTGCTCGGATGGGACGGAGTCGAAGAAGTTTCCGAGGTTTACGTCGTTGTCGCTCATACACGAACCTCTAGATAGAGTATCACTCCAAGTACAAATCCAATAATTATGAGAATAGCAAGTATTAACAGTACTCCCTTTACCCATGAAGGGGCGTGCTTGTTTATTTTTGCGCCGAGCGTAGGATTCCCTCTGTTCGCGCTGAGCGCCTCATTGAAGTTCAGGCGGGCGTTGTCCTTTACAATCGGTACTTCGGTGATTCCCGACTTGTCCTTTATCTTGGCTTCCTGCACTACCAGCTCTTGATAGGACTTTATCTCATCTTCCTCGCTTACCAAGTTAAGACCTCAGAAAACTTCTGGCCTCGGCCAGTCGACCTGGGAGTAGCTCTCCTCAAAGCGCTTCATGCCGAGCAGGCTCATGCGCCCGCCGGCTATGACCGCCATGTTGATGATCGTAGCGGCGGCGATTATGAAAAGGTACTGGGCGTTGAAGTTCAGGTACTCGTAGGTCATGAGGATCAGCATCAGGCCTAGCACCAGTCCGCAGAAGGTGTGAGCGCGGCGCGAGTTTGTCAGTATCACTATTCCTGAGACGAAGCAGAAGAACACGGCCAGCAGGTTGAGCACGGAGATGGAGTAGGTGGTTATGATGACATTGTATGCGACAAGGAAGGAAGTTGTCATTACGTAGTGCCCCAGATACGCAGCCTCGGGGTAGATGGAATAGCTCAGGAGCAGCGCGCTGAGTATGAATATTATGCTCGCGATGTAGACCCACACCCCGCGCCTGTCCGAGGATGGAGGGGGCAGGCGGCTGACGTTGTCTATGTCTTCAAGGCAATACGTCTTGCCGTTGTGCATGATCGTGTCGGCATAGCAGAAGGGGCGTTCGCAATAGGCACAGACGGCGTAGGCCGCGCGCCAGGGATGATTTACACAGGTAAGGTTTGCCGCATTCTGAGGTTGTGCGCGTTCGGGTTGGACGTTCTCGGTTTTTGGTGAGACGGGCACCGCAGGCTGCCACTTTACAACTTCGACAGGCGCGGGTGGTGCTGGCGCAGGCCTAGCCTTTACCTTCGGAACTTCCTTCGGCTTCGCTGGCTCCTTTTGCTTCGGCGGAGGCGGAGGCGGAGGTGGAGGTGGAGTTGCCTTTACGGGCTCCGGTTTCTTTTCCTCCTTCTTCTGCTCTTTCATCTGACGGTTTTTGAAGATCAACAGATCGTTCACGTCAGTTGTCAAGCGTTCTCACCGTTCGAATCCGCGGGTCGCAGCGCGCTCTGCCTGTCTTGCGGCATCGTGGGCCTTGCGCTCGAAGATGCCCTTGTGCTTGCCGCAGCTTATGCAGTAGTACACCTTGCGCGAGCTCATGAACCGCACGTTCTGCTGGCTGTTCGGGTCAGTGCCGAAGCGTATAGTCTTCTCATAGGCGACGGCCTTGTTGCGCGGCATCTTTCGCCCGCAGTTGTCGCATGTTACAAGCGGTTCTTTTCCTCTCAAATGAACACCTTGCTATATTTGTGGGTAAAAAGGTTAATAATACGTGCGTTGATATTACATATATCGGCGTGGGCGCGATTTTATGAAAATACTCGCATTAAGCAACGTGGAGGGCACGGTGGACGAGCTGGTTGACCTGCTCTCCGACACCGACGCGAGCGTGGTGGGCAAGGAGCTGGCCGGCGATACGGAGGAGTTCTGCGCGGTGGCGATAGATGCGCTGCACAGGAACTACGACCTGGTCATAGGCGTCGCCGACAACTACGTCGCGGCGGAGATGGCGCTGAACAAGAGCAGGGACGTGCGCGCCGTGCGGTGCGGTTCGCGCTCCGACGTCGCCATGGCCTTCAGGAGCGATCCCAATGTCATACTGGTGAGCGGCGGCACGGGAGTGGTGAAGGAGGTGGCCGCTGAATTGGAGGACGCCGGAAGCGGAGTGAAGAAGCCGGTCGCGCAGCAGAAGAAGATAAAGCTCAGGGAGACCGCGCAGGCGGCCAAACCGGCAGCCAAGGAAGCGCCGGCGAAACCCGCCCTGGGTGGCTTGTTCAACAGGAAGGCGAAGGTGGAAGAGGCGCCAGAAGAGGAGGAAGAGGACACGGAGACGGGCCCGGCGAGGCCAGGCATGTTCGGCAAGCTTAAGGACGCGCTGGGCATCATCGACGAAGAGAAGAAGGGCAAGTAGTGGTTTTGTGGAGCCGGAGTGCAGGAGTATAACCAAACAGGTGCTGCCCGCGGTGCGGGCCTCGGTAGCGCAGAGGATGCACGACAAGTACGGATGGACGCAGGCACGGATCGGCAAGGGGCTCGGCGTGGTGCAGGTCGCGGTGAGCAAGTATCTCAACCACCGTTACTCTAAGGAGGTCCTCGCGGTGAAGGAGTACATAGAGAAGAACAAGCTCGTGGACAAGATCACGGCGGAGATACTCGAGGGGAAGGACGCCCGATCCGTCGGCCTTGAGATCGACCGGCTGTGCGAGTACGTCGTGGAACACGTTTAATGTGATTATATGGCAGAGGAATTGGATCCGTTCAAGATAAGCCAGATGCAGTTGGATGCGGCCGCGGCGATAATGGGCCTCGACAGGACAGCCCACCAGATACTGCGCGAGCCCATGCGCACGCTGGAGATAAACATCCCGGTGAAGATGCGCGACGGGAAGACGAAGGTGTTCAAGGGCTTCAGGGTGCAGTACAACGATGCGCGCGGGCCCGGCAAGGGCGGCATACGCTACCATCCGCAGGAGAGCATCAGCACGGTGAAGGCGCTCTCCGCCTGGATGACCTGGAAGTGCGCCCTAGCGAACATCCCCTACGGAGGGGCGAAGGGCGGGATAATCTGCGACACGAAGAAGATGAGCGATGCGGAGCTCGAGAACCTCTGCCGGGGCTACGTGCGCGCCCTGGGCCGCTTCATCGGGCCCCGGGTGGACATCCCCGCGCCAGACGTCTACACCAACCCGCAGGACATGGCCTGGATGATGGACGAGTACAGCAAGATCGTGGGCTACGACGAGTTCGGCGTTATCACTGGCAAGCCCCTTGAAGTGGGCGGCTCGCAGGGACGGTTCGACTCGACGGCCATGGGTGGAATGTACGTGCTCCGCGAGGCGGCGAAGATCAAGAAGATAAACCTCAAGACGGCGACCATAGCGATTCAGGGCTTCGGGAACGCGGGCAACTTCGCCTTCGACCTCTCCAAGAGGCTCTTCGGCTCGAAGATAGTCGCGGTGAGCGACTCCAGCGGAGGGATCTACGATGCTAAGGGGCTGGACTACGACAAGCTGATGGACACGAAGAAGAGGACGGGCAGCGTTGTCAATTACAAGGGAGGCAAGAAGATAACGAACGAGGAGCTGCTCACGCTGAAGGTCGACGTACTGATTCCCTGCGCGCTTGAGAACCAGATAACGGAGGCGAACGCGGCGAAGGTGCAGGCGAAGATAGTGCTCGAGCTGGCGAACGGACCGGTGACGCCGGCCGCAGACGCGATACTCTTCGGGAACGGAGTGATGGACCTGCCGGACTTTCTTGTGAACTCAGGAGGGGTGATCGTCTCCTACTTCGAGTGGGTGCAGAACCTGCAGAGCTTCTACTGGGAGGAGGAGGACGTGTACCGGCGCCTGGACAAGATAATCACCAGATCCTTCAACGACGTGATGGCCACGCAGAAGAAGTACAAGGACCTGGGCCGCAGGATCAGCCCGCGCATGGCCGCGTACATAGTCGCGGTTGGGCGTGTCGCCGCTGCGATGAAGATCCGCGGGTGGTACTAACCCCTAGGTAAGGAAGGGATGATAG
Source organism: uncultured archaeon (assembly GCA_963830445.1). GTDB lineage: Archaea > Micrarchaeota > Micrarchaeia > Micrarchaeales > CABMGC01 > JAJZOD01. The sequence continues at coordinate 15,386 of CAWHMC010000015.1, read as the reverse complement.
CCCTAGAAAGCTATTTATATCTATATACCTAAGTTACATTATAATGTAACCTAGGGAAATATATGAAATTGCCAATAATCAAGCTTCTCAAGAAACGGGAGTATCAAGAGATAGCGACGTTCCAAGATACGGTGATAGACATACTTTATAACGTGGAGAGCAACGTGGTGCTACACGGTGGAACCGCAATCTGGCGTTGCTTTTCAGGAAATCGTTTCTCGAATGATATAGACATCTACCTAGGTACGAACGTGAGCCTTCTATCAATCAAAGCGAAGATAGAAAGTGCCGCATCGGAGTACGGGGCTAGACTGGAAAAGATAAAAGACACGGGCCACCTCGTGTTCATGGCATTCTCACTTGGCGATACATACCTAAAAGTAGAGATTAATCACGTCAAGAAAGGCATGAAACCTATAGCAACAAGGTTTGAGAAGGTGGATGGCACCTATACGGATGTCCTTACACTCCCTCCAGACAAACTGATGGAGGAGAAAATAGCAGCCTACTCGGATAGACGGTTCATCCGGGATATTTATGATATGTATGTGCTGAGCGATTATATTGAGAACAAAAATGCACTGCGTAAAGAAGTGCTCTCGTTTCTCTCCAAGATAGAAGAACCAGTCAATGAAAGTGATCTGAAGGCGATAATATATCAGGGGCCCGTTCCGTCATTCAAGAACATGGTCAACCACATAAGAGGGAGATTCGCATGAAGTACGTCGATTACGTGCGGACGCATTTCGATGATCCAAGGTCCCCAGTGTTTAAGCTCTATGAATTGCGAGCGGTCCTCAGACTCAGGGGGATAAGCGATGCCTATCTAAAACGTATGATCAATTATCTTCTTAAGAGGGGTGATATAAGACGTATAACTAGGGGGATATACACCGTACATGACGACATAATTGTTGTTGGGTTTGCTTTCCGGCCCTTCTACTACGGGTTGGAAAATGCACTTACGATAAGAAAACTATGGGAACAGGGGACTAATCCGATAGTAATAACTTCGTGTAAAGTCAGACGCGGCGCGAGAAAGTTTGGTGACAGCAACTACGTCATCCAGAGCATAAGCAAGAAGTTGCTCTTCGGATACGAGTTGATGAGGTATTATGATATGTGGGTGCCAGTATCAGATAATGAAAAGACGTTGATAGACTTCGTCTACTTTAGGCATTATCTGAGAGATGACGTAATAAAGGAGTTAAGACGGAGGGTTGACAGGAAGAAGCTTGATAAGTATCTAAGAGCGTATCCGGTTTCGTTTAGGAATAAGGTAAATAGGATTATTAGAAGTTGAACAAAAATTACCAAAGTTAATACTTTATCATAACTTTCGTAACAAATGTGGCCCCCATGTGTGAAGGCAGGCAGGAAGTAGCGTTTATAGATATTAATTAGTGAGTAGTACTGAGTGCAGGTGCTTGGATGGGATCAATAGTATCATTCGCGGATATTTCTGTCAATGAGTTTCTTCCGCTTCTCCAAAAGGCCAAGAACCTGAAGGAAATAATAAAATCCCGGGAAGAGATTCACCTGCTCGACAACAAGATAGTCGGCCTTCTTTTCGAGAAGCCATCGACGCGCACGCGCACCTCGTTCGAGGCCGCGGCGATGCGGCTCGGGGGGAAACCATTATATCTCGCGGAGGCAGAGCTCCAACTCAAGAGGGGTGAGCCGATAAAGGACACCGCACGGGTTCTTGGAGGATACCTTGACGCGATAGTGGCGCGCGTCTTCTCAAACAAAACAGTTGTGCAGTTCGATGAGTATTCTGGACTTCCAACGATAAACGGACTCAGCGACCTGGAGCATCCGACGCAGCTCGTCTCGGACATGCTCACGATTTATGAATCGAAGGGAAGAATAAAGGGCGTGAATATCGCCTACATTGGAGACGGAGACAATGTCGCGAACAGCCTGCTTCTCGCAGCCGCGACCGGCGGAGCCAACGCGACCGTCGCCTGCCCGAAGGGCTACGAACCCAACGCAGCTATAGTTGCGAAGGCAAAGGCGATCGCGAGGGGGACCGGGTCAAAGATAAACGTCGTCCGCGATCCGAAGGAGGCGGTGGGCGATGCAGATGTTCTGTATACTGATGTCTGGGTGAGCATGGGCGAAGAGGGCGAGACCGAGAGGCGCATGAAGGCCTTCAGGGGATACCAGATCAACGGCAAACTCCTTGCGCTTGCGAAGAAAGACGCGGTCGTGATGCACTGCCTGCCGGCCCATCGCGGGCTCGAGATAACTGACCAGGTCCTGGAGGGCAAGCACTCGGTGGCGTGGCAGCAGGCGGAGAACAAGCTCTATGGTGCTGCAGCCGTACTGGACTTCACGATAAACGGCAGGAAGCCGAAGCAGTGAGAGGATGAACATACTTATTGCTCTCGGCGGGAACGCGATATTGAAAGAGCACCAGAAGGGGACCTACGAGGAGCAGCAAGCGAACATAGTGAACACCGCCAGGCACATAGTGAAGATAATCAAGAAGGGCCACAACGTTGTGATAACCCATGGCAACGGCCCGCAGGTGGGCGACATCCTCCTGCGCTACGAGCTTGCCAGATCGAGACTTCCGACGATGCCACTGCATGTGTGCGGAGGTGAGAGCCAGGGGATGATGGGCTACATGATCTCGCAGGCGATCGCTAACGAGCTGCGCAAGGCGGGAATCTCGAAGGAGGTAGCGTGCGTGCTTACGCAAACGGTGGTCAGCAGCAAGGATCCGCATTTCAAGAACCCGGCGAAGCCCGTGGGGCCGTTCTATGAAAAAAGGGAAGCAGACAAGCTGGCGAAGGAGTTCGGATGGACGCTGGTGCGCGAGGACGGGAAGTACAGGAGGGTGGTGCCGTCACCAATGCCTCTCGAGATAGTTGAACTGGACACAATACGCAAGCTCGTGGCGGAGAAAAAGATTGTTGTATGTACGGGCGGAGGCGGAGTGCCGGTGGTGAGAGAAGTAGGAGTGTTGACAGGCGTTGATGCGGTGATTGACAAGGACCATGCATCGTCGCTGCTTGCAAGGAGCCTGAATGTCGATAGGTTTATGATACTTACAGATGTTGACCACGTATTCATCAACTATAGGAAGAAGAACCAGCAGAAGCTGACAAAGGTCAGCGTTCGAGAGTGCAACGCCCATCTGGCAAGCAACCAGTTTGAGAACGGGACGATGAGGCCTAAGATTGAGGCAGTAGTAGCTTTCGTCAAAGCTACGGGCAACAAGGCCATCATTACCTCGCTGGAGAATTCAGATGGTGCGCTTGAGGGAAAGGCAGGTACAACTATTGTGTGAGGGCATGGCATCTGAACTCTTTCTTATATGGTATTTCATAATAGGGTTCTTGTTGGGCAATGGGATGCCGCACTTCGCGTTCGGCGCGGCCGGTAGGATATTCAAGAGCCCATTCGGCCAAAAGTCGAAGCCCAGAACCAACGTACTCTTCGGGCTGGCAAACTTTATGGCTGCGACGATAATCGTGGCGGGCCTGGTGGTGTTCAACCTGTACGACGGCTATGCGCTGCCGGTGCTGCTGGTCGGATTCTGGCTCATGGTGCTGATGTTCGGATTCGGGATAAAGAAGTTCCTTGACTAACAGGCATCTGACGGCAGCGAACTTATTTAGATACAGCCATAGAATCTATCTTTGGTGCTCTCATGTCAAAGAAAAAGAATGTGATAATTATTGGTGCTGCAGGAAGGGACTTCCACGACTTCAATGTACTCTTTCGTGATGATCCGGCATATAACGTCGTTGCCTTCACAGCCAATCAGATACCCTACATCTCCGATCGCATTTACCCGAAGGAACTGAGCGGTCGGCTGTATCCCAGGGGGATACGGATACACGATGAATCTGAACTGCCGGCCCTCATAAAGAAGTTCGAGGTAGAGATCTGCATACAGGCCTACAGCGACCTGCCCTACGCCGATGTAATGCACAAAGCTGCAATTGCAAACGCAGCCGGAGCTGACTTCTGGCTGGTCGCTCCGGAACGCACGATGATTAAGTCTACTAAACCGGTTATCGCTGTCTGCGCCGTGCGCACCGGCTGCGGAAAGAGCCAGACCTCGCGATACATCGCACTTATGCTGCGCAAACTAGGGCTGCGCGTGGTTGTCGTGCGTCATCCGATGCCCTATGGCGTGCTCAAGGACCAGCAGGTCGAGCGCTTCGCCTCTCTAAAGGACCTTGACAGGTACAAGACAACGATCGAGGAGCGCGAGGATTACGAACCGCACATACGCAACAAGTTCATCGTATACGCTGGTGTAGATTATGAGCGCATACTGCGTGCGGCTGAGAAGGAAGCGGACGTGGTCCTCTGGGACGGCGGCAACAACGATGCGCCGTTCTTCAAGCCCGACCTTTTCATAACCGTCGCCGACCCGCTGCGCGCCGGCAACGAGCTTACCTATTATCCCGGCGAGACGTGCGCGAGGATGGCGGACGTGCTAATAATAAACAAGGTGAACTCCGCAACGAAGAGCGAACTTGCGCTGCTGAAGGAGGACCTTAAGCAGATCAATCCGAAAGCCACGGTCATCTGTGCGGATTCGGTGGTACTGCCAGACAAGCCCGAACTGATAAAGGGCAGGCGCGTGCTGGTGATAGAGGACGGTCCAACGATAACCCACGGTGGGATGCGCATCGGAGCAGGGATGGTGGCTGCAAAAGAGTACAAAGCCCGCTCATTCGCGAAGGCCAGAGACTCTGCAGTCGGAGAGATACGAAAGGTGTTTGACAAGTATCCGCGGCTCAACATTGAGATGCCGGCTGTCGGATACAGCCCGAAGGAGGTGAAGGACCTGGAGAGCTCGGTGAACAAAGCGAAGTGTGACGTGGTAATCTCGGCCACGCCTACCGACCTGCGCACGCTGATGAAGATAAACAAGCCGCTGGTGCAGGTGGGTTACGAACTGAAGCCGCGAGGCGCAGCGCTTGACAGTGTGGTCAAGACGTTCGCTGCTGGATGCAAGTGAGTCTCGCGCCGGATTCAGTCGCTGGCCCCCAACAGCGTGAGGCTGTTCACGAACTCGAGAGTCTTCATTGCTTCCTCCTCTTTCGTGAACTCTGCCAGTGCGTCTCTCGCCAGCCTTGTTGCCGGAGCTATCTCTTCCCTGGCCAGGTCCTTGAAGTCTATGAGGAGATAGCCGCGCCTGCTGGCATGGGTGATTGCCCTTCCGTTCTTGATGAATAGGTGGCCTGCGAGCTCGTAGACCTCTTCGTAAAGGCCGTCCCGTATTATTCCGTCCAGGGGCGTGAAGGCAGGTATGGAGGGCTCCTCTTTCAGGAGAGCGGATAGACCGTTTGAAGCTGCCATCTTCACGAAGATCTCATTTAGCCCTGTGACTGTCCTCTTTAGCTCTGGAAGCGTGTTGGGCACGACACCCAACCTCTCGTACTCGAACACGGAGGCCTTGCCCGATTGTATCTCCAGGACGCTTCTCTTCACTCCGGGGATCGCATCCTCTTGGCTCTCGAACTTGTACGGGCGCAGCAGGTCGGAGAAGGGGCCTATCCCATTCAGGTCAAATCCTTGCCTGACTTCGTGCTTCCTTTGAATCTTGGTCATCGCATCACAGAAACCCTCTATAGGTTCAGATATTTATTAGTAGTCGCCAGACTCAGGCTTGCCTGAGCGCCTTGGCAAGCGCTTCGAGCAGATGATCGGCGAGCTTCGCGTAGTGCTTCAGCTCCCCGTTCTTCACGTCCACTTCGAAGTAGGTGAGAGTGATCACACCATTCCGCATCTTCAACCCGGATCTGCGTCGCGCCTCCTTCGCATGCGTGCTGTCCCGCATAAATATCTTGGCCTTTTCAGCGAGAGTTGCGTTCAGCTCCTTGTCGGTTCTGGCCTCGAGTATTACCGTTCGGTTGACGATTGTTGCGCTGACGCCGTCGTAGGCCGCCTTGTATGCAGGGGTGCCTGTCAGCAGGAGCTCAAAGCTCTCAATTATCAGAGGTTTGCGCTCAAGCACTCCGCGGCGAGCAAGAGCCTGGAGTAGGAATGCGGGGTTCAGCGCCTTCTGCCTTGCGCCTTCCGCTCTGCCTGCTATTGTTCGGGTCATCTCATCACCTACCTGCCGGGAGGCAGTTGCCTCATGAAGAAGCAGAGCGCGTTCTCTGCAAAATTAAATATCTCTTCCTTGGAAGGTGCGTTGACGGGCACGTCGTTCACCTCGATGCTTATCCGGTCGTTGCTCTGCCGGTTGGGAGAGATATCCCTTATCGCGAATATCTTTATGTGGCCGCGCTCTAGTACTGCGGCGACCTGGGTGTCCGAGGTGTCGGGTTTTATCGTTCCTGATTGAACATAAAAGCCGTCATCGCTGTAGGCATTCTTTGATTCGCGGAAGAGGGTCTGCAGCTCCTCGCCGGCGAATTTTGTGGCTATCTTGCTCAGGGTTCTGACTATTTCGACGAGAGCGTCGAAGTCCTTGTGGCTCATGTCATAGCTCGCCGTGACGTGCAGTGTGCAGTGCTCGAAGTTGTTGGCCCTTGTCCCGCGGATTACTCTAAGGGGAGTTTTGTCCTCCTTTATCTCCTGGCCATCGTCGAACGTGTCGTACTGCCCTAGGATCGAGCTGTAGCTTTCCCGTGCCTCGTTCCGAGGGAGATTGTGAGTAATGGGAGCCGTACGTCCCGTATCACCTGACGGTCGCTTCTCATCGATTAGTCGGACCTGCTCTATGCCCAGGCGGAGCAGGCTGGGGTCGTTGATTATCGCTTTTACCAGGAACCTTGGCTTGCTGCTGTGCATAGTAATTTCACGATTGTATTGGTGTGTTTTAGATATTTAACCGTATCTGGCCGCAAGGCCGCAAAGCATCAGACACTGATTCAGGCAATCTGGCGCTGCGCCGCCTTGAGGGTCGACCTCAGGAATTTTATGTGCTCCTCCTTGAGTCGCTCGCCCTGCTCCGGATCGTCATACCCGGGGTCGCTTATGCTGAGGCCCAGGTAGCCGCGCTTGTTGGCCACCATCTGGACCTTCCCGTACCTCAACAGGGCCGCATAGGAGCTGTAGAGGTGGCGGATTATGTGGCCGCCCATCACGTCGAAAGCGCCCTCCGAGTTGCACAGCAGGCCGGACTTCCTCTGGTCGCAGGCCACATTTACCAGCGTCAGGCCAAGTTTGTCGACCACCTCGCCTATGGTGCGATCGGAGATGTGGGACATGTCGTAGGCCACGCGCTCTGTCAGGGTGCCGTTTGAGAACTCGCTCTGGAGAATGCCCGGCGCGACGTACTGGATATTTGCAGGAGGGTCGGTCGACAGTACTGCATCGCACAGCTTCTCCATCCGGGCCGGGAGCGTGCGCTTCATCTCCTTCAGCCAGGCGTCGGGGTTCACTTCGGCGAGGGCGGGTGCCTTCAGTTCCGGCCGTGGAGCGCTCTCGCGCAGGTCCACGCGCATGAAGCCCAGCTGGTACTGCTTAAAAGTAACAGGTACGTGCTTGACGACAAAACTGTTCTTGCCGGACATATTATCATTCAATATTATGAATTTCCTGATATTTACGACTATCTAGAACCTATGACGGCTGTCGGGATAAAGATTATGTTCGCAGCAGGTCTGAGAATGCAGGCGAGACCCGGTCGCAGAAGTTCGAGCAGTCCCTCGCCTTGTCCGCATCCAGTCCGTGGACCTTGAGCCTGAAGAACCCGCGGGCCGACGGCCGTAGCTGGACGTTCCATCGCACGTTCAACGCCTCTGAGACTTTTCTCAGCAGTTCCTTTGCCTTTACCGTGGCCAGTCTCAGCTCGCCGGGCGAGCTGGAGCCGAAGGCGGCCTCGCTCCTTAGGATAAGTGTTATGTGCTTGCCGTCTGCGGTCACCGCCTCCTTGCGTGGTGAGCGCTTCGTACCCGTCGCTGTCACCTGTTCGCGGCTCTCATACCTGAGAACCCCACGGATGGGATTCTTTGCGCTATCCGCATGCGCGATCCTTGCTCGGAGCGCGAGCAGAGGGTCGTTGGGCGTCTGTATCACCAGCATCTTCGGCTTTGCGGTTTGTAGGGTTTTAGCTGCCATGTAATCTGATTATCTGTTCTGGTTTTTCAGATATATATGCGTTGGTGGAAGGCCGGCGCTGGCGCCTTGAAGCGCTACTTCTTCAGCTTCACAACCCATTCGGCGAACTCCTTGTGGGGCGTGAAATTGGAGGCCTTGACCACGCGCAGCTTGGCGCCCTTGAACTCCCCGTCCTCCAGCTCCATGCTCTCCTGGAACTTCGGCTGCTCCGCGTAGAAAACCTCCTCCCAGTGCTCCCTGCCCTTGAGGTAGTCGTCCGAGACGGTGCCGCTCATTATGTGCGGCATGGAGTAGAAGAAGAACAGGATCCCGTTGTGCCAGAAGAGCATCCGCGAGCTGCTCTGCACAGACAGGCACAGGCGCGTAAGCTCATCGGTGGACACCTGGTAAAGGTGGTGTATCACGAGCTCCTTCGGTTCCTGATATTTGACATCCATGCGATGACCTCAGCGAGTATACTTCGAGTACTTCGCATCAACCTTCTGCCAGTCGATGTTCTCGATCAGCGCGGCGAGGTATGAGGCGCGGTCGGGCCCGTACTTGTGGTAGTAGGCATGCTCGAATATGTCCACAGCGATCAGCGGCATCGATCCGACTATGCCCCCCTGGTTGTGGAAGTCGTACATCACGCAGCGCAGCTTCCCGTCGGTGAGCGGATCGTAGGCCAACACCGCCCATCCTCTTCCGGACTTGCCGACCGCAACGAACTCAGCCTTGAACGCATCAACGCTGCCGAAGTCCTCGATGATCTTCTTTACTATGCCCAGGCTGGGGTCGGCCTTGCCGTCCCCGCCCATCGTGTCCCAGTAAACCTCATGAAGTATCTGGCCGTTCGCGTTCCACGTCTCCTCTAGTTTAAGGGAACGGATCACGCTGTAATTGGCGTTCGCCTTGCTCTTGTCAACCGCTTTCAGCTCCTTCTCTATCTCGTTGCGCTTGTTAACGTAGCCCGCGTAGTGCGTGTCGTGGTGCCAGTTGAACGTCTCCTGGTCCATCAGGTTCTGAACTTTCTCGTATCCCACAGGCATCTGCTTTACAATATGGTCTCCATCTGTGTTGCTCATCATATCACTGATTATACTTAATTAAGAAAAGTAATAAATGGTTGTTTTTCATTAGTCTGACTTTGTCACTTAAATGGTGACCACAGTTTTGAATTGTGTGGTCACCTTTTGATAATGTTCTTTAGCCTTCGATATTCTTTAAGTAGGAGCTCTACTGTGGACCGTATATTGCCGTTATTTTGATATTCCTGAAGTGCTTCGTAATACTCTTTCCTGTTTTCCAATTCTATGTTTACTGGCGGTAATCCATTCTTTAACAAGATGTTAATAAGCAAGAGTCTCCCTACTCTCCCGTTCCCGTCTGTGAACGGATGTATGTTCTCAAATTGATTGTGTACAACCGCGGCCAGGACCAGGGGAGGGTATCTCTTCTTGTTTTTCTCATACCAGGAAACCAACTCTTTAAGCAATGATAAAATATTTTCCGGGTGGGCACCTCTGTGCACCACATTTCCAAATCTATCTACTACTACAACTTCTTCCCCATTTTTCCTTACACTGCCTGCAAACCCTTTCGAATTCTTAAATACTATGCTATGTAGAATTTTGATTAGCTCTATTGAAAGATGTTCTTTTGTAGTTCGTATATGCTTAACCGCTTCAGAAACGCCAAACGTCTCAGATATTTCTTGCTTTGATCTATCCGGCCATTTATTGTCCTCTAGAATCTTCTGAACTTCGGATTTCTCTACAGTTGATCCTTCTATGGCGTTAGTATCGTAAGTGAAGGTCTCAGTGAACCTAAGCCATTCTTCATCACTTAGATGTATCAACTTTATTCTGCCGTTTGGTTCAAGCTCTTTAATGTCTGCAAGTTCGCTACTAGATAAGACTGTTTTATAGGGATTGATAGACTTCTTTCTTGCAAGTTTTATTCTCATTTTTCCTTCAGCAACTTTTCTTTTAAGCTGAATCTCACTTTTGTTCAGATTCGTGCCTAGATAAAGTCTAATTTTTTGGACTTTGTCTCCGGTCCTGTAGGAGTATACTAAATAGTACTTTTTTTGGTCTTTAACCTTCCTTGTTTCAACAAACATAATAGTATTAGGTGACTACAAATATAAATATCTTCCCCTTAAGGTGACCACATAGTAGAATCAGTGTAACAAAAAGTTAATATAAACAAGGTTCCCAGTGCAACTCTGGATGCAAAATGGAGTACTTACTTAGGTGCACTCGCTGCAGGGCTGAGTACGACCGCCACTACCAGTCCCAGATTTGCGTCACCTGTGGGGGGATAATGGAGGTGGTGTACAGCCACTCCGCACCCTTCGTGAGCGGGGATGCGAGGTTCTGGGGTTACGCTCCGGTGCTCCCGCGGGGGGAGTACAGGCATTACAAAGTGGGCTCTACCACTCTGATGCAGGCCCAGGAGCCGAACCTGTATCTGAAACTTGAGCTGGAGAACCCGACTCGCTCGTTCAAGGACCGGGGCTCGGTTATCGAGGTGGCGAAGGCGCATGAGTACGGTTACAGGAAGATCGTCTGCGCCTCGACGGGCAACATGGCCTATTCCATAGCCTATTATTCGAAGCTCTACGGGCTACGCACCAAGGTGTTCGTGAGCAGGGACGCTAACAAGGACAAGGTGCGCGACATACGCGAGACCCACGATGCGGATGTAACCCACGTCGACGGCGATTTCACCAAGGCGCAGGGGCTCGCCGAGAGGTACGCACAGCGGGAGGGAGCATTCCTCGCCGGCGACTACTGCTATCGGAAGGAAGGCCAGAGCACCATCGCCTACGAAGTGCTGAACCAGCTGCCGGACGCGAAGTACCTTATTGTTCCCGTGGGCAACGCGACGCTGCTGGGCGGGGTGCTGAAGGCGCTGCGCCACCTCAAGGCCGAGCACCAGAAGCTGCACATCCCGAAGGTCATCGGCGTGCAGTCCAGCTCGTGCAAGCCGTTCGTGAAGGCGTTCTCGGCCCTGAAGCCGGTCGAATACGTGAACCCCGCAACCAGGGCGGACGCGATAGCGGTCGGTCTTCCGACCTTCGGGGAGAGCGCCCTGGATGACCTGCGTTTCCTGGAGGGCAGCGCGATAACCGTCTCTGACACGGAGATGAAGGCGGAGCAGAAGAGGTTCGCCGAGAGATACGGATTGGTAGCTGAGCTTGCAGCCGTTGCGTCGGTCGCTGCCTACCGAAAATTAAGGATAAACAAGGGGGAGAAGGCGGTTGCCATAATCTCCGGCGGGAACGTCTGAGATTAGATCAGGTTCACCAGGAAGCCGATGAGGAAGCCCACGAATATGCCGACATAGACGAGCCTCTGCTTCATGTGGTCCATCTCCTTCATCTGGTACTTTATCATGGGCAGTATCACGTAGAGTATCGCGCCCACCGCCAGTCCGTCGAAGAAGACGTTGAAGGCAGTGGAGCTGTAGTAGAAGCCCGCTATGCCGCCTATTACCGTCGGGAGTCCACCGATGAGGAAGAGGAGGAGCATCAGGCCCAGCTTCTTGTCGTCGTGGTTCAGGAACGGAGCTGCGATGGGGAAGCCCTCGGTGAGGTTCTGGAGTATGAACCCCACCAGGACCACCAGCGTCGCGCCGGAGAGCAGTCCCAGGCTAGCGGAGAAGGAGCCGAAGACCAGCCCTTCGGTCAGATTCTGCAGGCCCATGCCGATGGCGATCATCAGGGACATGCGCTTGGGGCTCAGGTCCCGTCGCGTGCCGTTCTCGAAATAATAGAGCATGAAGAAGCCGATGGCCATGGAGACGGCGAACACCACGCTCAGGAACGGGTCGGCGCCGTAGCCGGAGAGCGCGCCTCCGGAGTAGAGGCTTGCAGCCACGTCGGCGAAGATGTCGCACATCAGGAAGACGAGGATGCCGATGGCTATCGCATTGAGCAGACGGGTCGTCTTCTCGCTCGTCTTCCGGCGCAGCACCAGGGGCAGCGAGAGGCAGATGGAGACCCCTATCACCAAAGAGAGTATCGCTGTGCCCAGGAGGTCGGTCATCCAATCACGAACGTGTAGTTTATAACCTAGTTATAAATATATTGCTTTGTGCGCAGCGCGGTAGGAAGTGCGCATAGTTATTCGCGGCAATAACCTTAAAAGCGTTTAGAACCGATGAAAACCCATGGCAGAAGCAGATGCTGCGAAACCTGTCCGCGCGCAGAGCGCAGTGGAGTTCCTCTCCACCTACAGCTGGGCGCTGGTAATCATCATCGGGGCGATCGCGATCATCTACCTATTCTTCAACAACGTCATCTCCACCGCTCCGTCCAGCTGCAGCTTCAGCACGGCGGTGGGCTGCGCGGATATGGCCGTCAGCTCGAACGGCGTGGGCTCGGACTTCCAGCTCCTGCTCACCAACCAGCAGCAGTACGCTATCAAGAACCCGAAGATATACATAAACATCTCCGGAGCAGGAAACCTGAATGGGGCCTGCGGGCCCGCCTATGTGCTGCCCGGCGGCTCGATAATATGCAACGTCACCAGCACCCCGCTGCAGAATACCCAGAGCATAAGCGGCTTCATTATCTTCAACCAGAGCGTCTGCACCCAGCTGGCCACCACCAGCTGCACCCAGTCCATACTCGAGAGCTTCAACGGCTCGTTCTCCGCCCACGTGGTCCCGTTCAGCAGCTTCCCCCAGTGCACCGTCACGCTGACGGGAGCGGCAACGGCGCCCCTGCCCGGCGGTCCGAATACATTTATTGCGAACGTCGCGATCTCGGGCACTCCGCTGGCCGGCGCGACGATAAACTTCACGACCAATAGCCTCTTTACATCGGTCGTGCCGCCCTACTCTACCACCAACGTCAACGGCTCTGCAAGCGCCTCGGTCTCGAGCAGTGCTCCGGGATCCGTGCTCGTGACGGCCAAGTACCTGAGCAACTGTGCCGGTACGCGGGCGGTTGCTTTCACGACCTCGACCTCAACCACGAGCACGTCGACCACAAGCACCTCGACCACGAGCACGTCGACCTCAAGCACATCGACCACTACGACTTCAACCGTCACCACCACAATTCTTCTGGGGCCTCCGCCGTGGCTCGATGGTAACGGATACGCCATATTCTCTTCAACATCCTCCGGCGCCGTCAGTCTGACTACGACCCACACGAATGACGTGATAATCCTGCTTGAAGGCAATGAGAACGAGGGCAACGGCTACTGCGGCGTGTCCAGCATTTCTGGCGACGGGCTTACTTGGCACCTCAGAAAGGCATACCAACAAAGTACCTACGGTTATCAGAACCCCACCTACTCCGACCTAGAAGAGTGGTATGCGGTATCAAGCTCTACGGTTTCCGGCTCGGTCTCTGTTTACCTTGGCTGCTCAATCGACGATGCAGTTCTTACAATCTTTGGAGTAGCTGGTGCAAATACGATCAGCCCATTCGATAGCAATGGCGTGTTGCCTAGCACGAATGCCGGCAGCTCATCAACCTCGACGGTGTCGATATCCACAACCGACGCCAATGACATGTTACTGGGATTCTATGGGACTTCCGAAGGCTCAGGAAGCAGTGCGGCAGCTGCACTCCCATTCACACTTATAAGCAACCACGAGAACGGAGGAGCGGACTGGTGGTGGACAAACGCCGAGGAGTTCTATAATGCATCCACCCCACAAACAACCTCCGGAACGTTTACGAACGCGCAATCCGGCTGGATGATGATAGGCGATGCGCTAAGGCCAAAGAATTATACTACCTAGTTAGAGGCGTCTTCGTATTCTTCGATCGTTTAGTAACTGTGCGGCACAGATTCATCTATCCGAAGAGTTACAGGCAACTCGGGCTCAGCTGTGCGCGAGGTCCAGTGGATAGGCTCCGTTCTCTTTTTCATGAAGGTAAGTGCATATATATCTGAAAAAAGGTAGAAAATTAAGTGATATTATGGCAGCTACAACGAAGAGTCCTGAGAACAAGGGCGGTCCGATAAGTCATCTTCAACTGATCGGGATCAACAACTTGCTCTGGAGTGCTAGACGGAACATGGAAAAGGGGGAGGCAAATCACTCCGTAAACACTAGAAAGAGCGTAGTATCAATAATGACGCAGATTCTCGACGAACATGTTGACAAGCTTTTCGAAGACGCGGATGGCGGGGCCAGGGACTATGAAAAAAGAGCCAAGGATGCCCGGCTGCGCCAGGAAGCGAAAGCAAGGTTGTACGTAGGCGCCGCAGAGATGCGTGAAACGGCAGAGGCAGTTGCAGAAAAGAGGGGCTTTAAGATTGAGGTACTGAGGCAGCGACAGTTTCAGATGAACGACTTTGCACGTGCTGCATTTCTCTTAGTGATGTTTGATAAAGGTGCGAGCGAAATATATCTGAACAGCGCACTTAGGATTATGGATACTACGCCTGGTCTAACTACGCGGCCACTGCGGGATAAGCTACTTGCGGACTACAAAGAGCTTACGGATGGTGTGGAGAAGGCGGAAGAGATAAATCTGTGTATCGAAGAGCTGTAATGCAGGACTGTTACCGAAGACCGGCGGCGCTGAAATCATCTGCGCCTTACGCTCAGGTCCATCCTGCTGGGTGTGTGCCGCACATAGGCCGCGCGGGCGATGAAGCCGGAGAAGTGCTCGTCAAGATTGTTGAGCCCTTTGGTAATCCCTGAGACGCCGAAGGCGATCTGGCGGCCGTTCTCTTTCACCCAGAGGGCGTAGTGGTTCTTGAGCTCTTTGGCGAAGGCGGGATCGGCGCGTTCGGCCGTCTCGACCTCTTCCTTTGTGGCCATCCGATAATTGTGCGGGATCTCGCCCTTTGCATAGGCGTATAGGACACGCTTCCCAGACAGGTGCACCTGAAGGAAGTTTTTCCTAACTGTTGCTATCGCCATTTTATCACAGGGGTGATGAGTTTTGAGATATGTATATTATCCGCTGACGTTTTTGGTTTACTCCGTATCCGCGTCGTAGACCTCTATCAGCCCGACGCCCACGTTGTTGCCCGACGCAGATGTTTCCTGGGCGGTGTACATGCCCGGAGGCAGGGTGACCAGCATTGCCGAGTCGGCGCTTCCGGCTGCGAAGGCGTAGGCGTAGAGTCGCGCCGCCGCCGCGGAGATCGCGCTCGGGGGCGCGGTGTTGGCAGCAGGGCTTGCGGTGGCCACGTTCCCCCACCCGGCGTTGGATGCGATCACGTCCCGGTTGGTGTCGTACAGGCAGAGGAGCGGGTCCGCGAGCGGATCGCTGATCTGGAAGCCGGCCAGCGCCGGGCCGCCGCCGCGGATGAGCACCGTCTTGGGCTGGGTGCCAAGGATTACAAAACCTGCGATCGCGGGCTGGGGTATGATGTAGCACCTGCTTC
>CAWHMC010000014.1:0-24398 GCA_963830445.1 uncultured archaeon | reverse complement strand
GTGCCTGCTCAACTCGTCGTATTGCTATCATGACAGCAGAATATCTCATAAAAATGACGACACTCGATAAAAAAGCGGCGAAAGGTCAGGCAAGGTACTGCCTTGCAGTAAGAATAGGCGAGATGGCAAGATTCGAAGGAAAGTATGCGGATTACGTCGATGAGAAACTGGTCAGACTGCATTAGACGCGTCTAGGGCGTAGCTCAGAGGAACCGTGCAGTGTAGTTAAGCACAGCGTCGAGCAGCGAGTTCAGGAAGGGCAGATTGCGGCCTGCGGTCCCAAGCATCTCCAGATCCTTTTTCTCCACTGCACCCAACTTCGCTGCGATTATCGGGTACAGCATTGAGTACAGTGCGATGCCGATTATGAGGCCGATGAAGTTCCTCGCGTTGAACAGGATGAGCGGCAGGAGCAGCAGCCCGACGATTGCGTTGGCCACGAAGACGCGCAGTATCTTGTCGCCCCTGAGCTTCGCTGAGACCTTGCGCATGTAGTTTAGGTACAACAGGGCGGGAACGATGTTGCCCACGTAGAAGACCGCGAGTATGGTACCGATGACGTTGAAGTACTGAGTGAGCGCGACTATGGCAAGGATCTCCACGATGCCGCTGATGATCGCGTACTTAAGCACCTTCTGGGGCTTGCCGTTGCCTATGACGAAGTTGATCCCGAAGATGCCGAAGAGAAATAGGAGGCCGATGGCGATCAGTTGCATGTAGATCGTCGCACTGACATAGGCCGCGCCCAGTAGGAGCAGGATCAGCTCTTTGGAGAAGACGGCGATTAGGATCATGATCGGCGCCGCGAACAGCAGGCTGAAATAGATGGAGTAATGGAAGAGTGCCTCGATGTTCATCCCCTCCTTCTTGCGCGAGGCTGCCTCGGAGAACATCGGTATCAGGGCTATGCCGATGCTTCCGACAAACGTGTCCAGCGCATAGCCCGCCTTCGAGGCTATGCCGTAATCGCCGATCACAGCCGCAGAGACGAAAAAGCCGAGGTAGAGCACCGCCAGGTTCAGCAGCACGCTGCTTATAACGGTGGAGAGCGCGATGTGCTTCGCGAAGTTCAGCGCCTCCGACCACCTGGAGCGCAGGCCGGAGAGTTCGAAGCGCAGCGGATAACGTACGTGAACCAGGTATATCTCTATGATAAGTGAGACCACAAGACCCGCGGAGAATCCTGCCAGCGCGCCGGCGACGCCGAAGCCAAGATAGACGAGGGTGACACTGGTTATCAGCTGGATCACGGTGTGCACCACGGCTATGTAGGAGGCTGCGCCGCTCCGGTTTATGCTCACCAGCGCCTCGTTGAATACCGCAAACACCAGCGAGAAGAGAACGCTTACCATGCCCACATCAAGGGCGAGTGTGTAGGCAGAGGTGTGGAACAGCGTAGACCGAGAGCGAATTCCCCAGCGCAACGCTCACGGCAACAAGGATGGCTCCGGCGATGATGTTGAGCAGCAGGGCGTCGTTCATCACCACCCCGATCTTCAGTTGTTTGCCGTCCTTCTTCAGGCGCGGCACCTTCTCCTTCAGGTAGGGGCCGAGGTTCGTGTTGCCCACGGTGCTAACTATGGTCACAGCGCTCATGATCAGGATGTATATTCCGTAATCGTGGGGCGCCAGAATGCGCGCGATGACGATGAACATGACCGCGCTGATCATTAGGCTGATGAAACGTCCCGAGATGAGGAACGAGGCTGCCTTTGCGGTCCTCATGCCCAGCTCTTCGGTCACGCTCTGGGTCTCGTCAACCATTGGCTGCACCTCTTGGCATGAAGAGCTGCGTGTAGGCGCAGAACCAGGCGGTCAGAGTACTCAGGCCGCGTATCCTGGAAGTGAATGAGGTTATCTCATTGAGCTCCTTCCTGTCGACCAGGCGCAGCGCTCCCAGAAGGATCGGGTACACGAGCACCAGTATTATGGCGCCGACTACGAGCTCCAGCACCGAACCCGTCAGCAGCAGGGCCGCGGCGATCGGGACCACCAACAGCAGGTTGACAACGGTAACGGCGACCATCTTCCGGTAGTTCAGCTCCGCCTTCAGCACATCCCTGGCGAGCTTTATGAGCAGCGCGTTGGTGGCGATGTTGCCGATGATGAATATGGCCACGATGCTGCCCACCACCGTGTAGTAGGGTGTCAGCGCGATGAGGGCGACAAGCTCCACCAGCGTGGCTACGGTGTTGTACTTGAGGAACTTCATGGTTACGCCGCGGGCGGTTATCAGGCTGCCCAGGAAGTAGCCGATCATGCTTATGGCCGTGCCGAGGGAGATCAGCGCCAGGTAGAGCGGGGCGGCGGTGTAGGCGTGGGAGAAGAAGAGGAAGATCTCGGGACGCGCCATCACGCCGACGTACACTATGACCGGCAGGGTGATGATCAGGGAGTAGACCATTATCTTGTTGTAGGCGGCGTTCAGGTTCTGGGGCTTCCGCGTCCCTGCCGCTGAGAAGGTGGGCACCAGCACGTTGCTCATGGTGGAGTAGAGGACGGCCATCAGGCTGATCCCCTTGAGCGCCACGCCGTAGTTGCCCAGCACCACGGTGCTCACGTAGAGGCCGAGCAGCAGGACAGAGAAGTTCTGCGTTGCGAGGTTGAGGATGTTGTTTGCGCCGAGCGGCCAGGCGAAGGCGAACGTCTCCTTGAACGAGAGCCAGGTCGGCATCTCGAGCCTGAAACCCTTATAGTAAGAAGAGGAACGGATCATGAAGTAGAGCGCCAGCAGCGTGCCGACCACATATCCTAGCAACATGCCTATTATAGCGCCGTTCAGGCCGTAGCCGAGGGTCAGCAGGGTCACTATCGAGACCAGCTGCACCAGGTCTATGACTATGGTGGTGATCGCCGCCTCCTTCACGCGGAAGAAGCCGATGAGCCCGCCCACGGTGCTGTTCTGTATCATCAGGAAGAAGATGGTGACCGAGGCCAGCGCCAGGCTGAGCATGCTGATGCCCACGTTTGCGAACAGGAGGTCGGCCACCACTCCGCTGAGGCCCACGCCGAGCAGAGTGAGTATTATCGCGACGGGTATCAGCACGGCGTACCCGGAGGCTATGGTGCGCGCAATTCCCTTTCCATCGTTCTCCTGTGAATACTTCGAGAGGTTCTTGCCGAAGAACGAGGAGATGCCGAAGTTGCCCGATGCGCTGAGCAGTCCGGAGAAGCTGAAGGCGAAGACGTAGAGCCCGTAGCTGCTCGGGCCGAGCAGGCGCGTGAGCACGACGAACGTCGCAACGGTTATCAGGATGTTGAACCCCTGCCCGATATACAGCAATGTGAGGGAACGGGCTGCGCTGGAGCCTAGCTTCTCCTTCCGGGGCGTTTCGCTCTTCATTCACACACATTATGGGGCGCGTTCACGCGCATTTTTATTCCTTATTATAGTATATGTATTTATTAAAAGCGTATTTTTACGGCTTTTGATTTGGTTTCATGAAGTTCAACAGAAAGTCGGCCGCAGAGTTCGTCTCGAAGCACCGTGAGTACCTCATCTCGGGCTTCGCCTACCTGGTGATCGCGCTGGTCATGTTCTGGAACATAACGCTGAACATCGCTACCGCGGTGGTCAATGGCGGCGGGGATGTGTACCAGTCGCTCTGGAACCTGTGGTGGACGCCCTTCTCGCTCTTTGTGCTCCATCAGTCGCCCTACATCACCAACTATCTCTTCTACCCTGTGGGAGCTAACCTGGTCACCCAGACGATGACTCCGCTGGCCGGGATAATCAGCTGGCCGCTCCAGGCAGTCAGCCTCGCCTTCGCCTACAACGTGCTCTTCTTCACCAGCTTCCTGCTGGGCGGAGTGTTCATGTACATGCTCGCCAAGTACATCACCAGGAACAAGTACGCAGCCTTCATCGCCGGCCTCATCTTCGCCTTCAGCCCGATGCACATCGCCCAGGGCTACTCCCACCTGCAGTGGACGATCACCGAGTTCATCCCGCTCTTCACGCTCTTCTTCCTGCTCGCTCTACGCGGGGAGAACAGGCGCAGGCTCTACGCCGTCCTCGCGGGCATCTGCTTCTGCCTGCTCACCTTCGCCGGCGACATAGAGCAGGGCATGATAATGGTCGTCTTCGCCGTTGTGAGCCTGATACTGTTGGTGATTGTGGAGCGCAAGGACGTCCTATCGAAAAAGTCGCTTACGAATATGGTCATAATTGCGATTGTCGCTTTCGTTGTGAGCCTGCCCTTCCTTGTCCTCATACTTCCGAACGTCACGTCCGGTGCGCTTAGCAATGCGAACTATCTGACTGACGTGCCTCACAACATGCTCTACAGCGCGACTCTCTCGAACTTCCTCGTGCCCAGCTATTACAACGGCATCTTCCACAACCTTGAGATCGAATCGGTCAACCAGAGCTACGGACTCGTCTACAATAATACGATGTACAGCGCTGACCCGACGGAGAAGGTCGCATACCTGGGATACGTGGCGCTGGCGCTTGCGGTCCTAGGAATCGTGTTTGAGATCAAGAAGAACAGGGCGAGCACCATCTACTGGGTTGCCATAGGCGTCATCTTTGTACTCTTCGCGTTGGGACCGTACATACAGCTGACCGGAACCATCTCGACGGGAATACCGACCTTATATTCACTTTACAAGGCCGTGCCGCTCTTCAACATAGTGCGCGAGCCCGGGCGCTTCGACGTAATCGTGACCATGGCCCTGGCGGTGCTCGCGGCTCTGGGCATCAAGCACCTGCACGACCTGAAGCCCCACATCAACAAGAACATGCTCCTGTACACCGCGGTGCTTGCGATACTGATACTCATCGAGTACAACGGGATGCCTCTCTCCAGCACGTTCGCTAACCAGCTCAGTGTAGGAGCCACGATACCTAAGGGATATTACACCATGGCGGGAGTGCCGGGCAACTTCTCGGTGCTGACGTTGCCGGCTCTTCCGAACCAGTACACGGGTTACCTCTACCCTGCGGTCGGCATGTTCTACGCCACGGCAACCGGCAGGCCGATGATAGGCGGCGACGCGACCCGCATGAACACCACCCAGGAGTACAGCCTGGAGAACGTCCCGTTGATAGACATCGCTAACTACGTTCAGACAGGACAGGGGCTCATCTTCCCCTACCCGGTGCAGGAGAACTACAGCGTGCTCACCGGACTCTGGCTAACGGAGTACAAGACGGGCTTCGTCTCCGTGGACAAGAACGCCTACACGCCGCAGGAGTACAGCCTGCTGATCAGCTACATGGAGAGCTCCATGGGCAACCCGCTCTACCAGGACGGCAACGTCACAGTCTTTGCGACCAGCCAGGTCACTGCGACAGCAGGCCACGCCCTGACCTCATATATAGTCGGTACCTGGGTCCCAGGCTACCTGTTCTGCGAGGGCTCGTCCTACTGCAACCTCAATTTCTCCGCCATGTGGTGGGGCGACAACCTGCGGGCGCTCACGGTTCTCGCGCCCAGGGCAGGCGTAGCGGATGTGAACTTCCAGGCGCTTTCCTACTACAGGGCTGCGGGCGTCTATCTGGCACTCAATGGAAAGGAGGTGGGACTGCTGAACCTCACCAACGAGACCGCCGTGCCCCAGGCCTACTCCGTGCCACTGAACCTCTCGGTCGGCTTCAACCAGCTCGAGTTCTACGAGACGAACGCCTCGTTGGCCTCCCAGAACCCGTACTACGCAGAGCAGCCCTACATCAACTTCGGGCTGAAGAACATAACCCTGGCCTACGTCAATAAGACCTAGGGAATGCTCTCGCTTGGTGGGCGATACCAATAGTCTATTTAAACTAGGAGTGCCATTACTCAATGAATTCTGTGGACGGCCGTTGGCCGCGTGGTATGGATGTATAAAAACGAGAGAGTCAGCGTCATAATGCCGGTGTACAACGAAGAGAGGACCGTTTCCGAGATAATAAAAAGGGTCCTTGCACAACGCGCAGTCGATCAACTCATAATAATCAATGACGGGTCGAGAGACCGGAGCGATGCGATAATAAGGAGCATTGCCAAGAGGGAAAAGAGAGTAAAATACATCTCGCATTCTGAGAACAGGGGTAAGGGCAATGCCGTTAAGGCGGGCCTGGCGGCCGTGGATAAGGGCGTAATAATCATACAGGATGCCGACCTCGAGTATTATCCTGAGGATTATCCCGGGCTTCTTGCTGCAACGGCCCCGGACACGGCCGTATTCGGGACCAGGACTAAGGGAGAGCATTCTGGGCATCATTATCAGCTGGCCAGGTTTGCGAACGCGTTCTCGACCTCGCTCTTCAATCTCCTCTACTCGGAGAGGATCTCAGATCTGAACACCTGCTACAAGGTATTCCGCAAGGAGATGTTGGATGGCGTGAAGCTCAAGGAAGAGAAGTTCCTGCTGGACATGGAGCTCTCCGTGACTTTCAGCAAGAAAGGATACGCGATAAGGGAGGTAAAGATACGTTACAAGGGAAGGACCTATGACGAGGGCAAGAAGATAACCGTCAGGGACGGCATAGAGCAGATACTGTACATAATTACGAGCAGATTTACAAGATAGCGACCGCGTCAGGGAAGTAATATATATCAGTAGGTACATAGTTATAGTGAAGAAGAAAGTTCAGATAAGATACGGAAATTAATCACGGCTTATCCTAAAATCATAACAGAAAAGTACAGCGAATCTAACATTAGTATTACGGCATCGCCGAATTTGTTTTTGAGATTACAGCTGCTTTCAGGTTTTCAAAGGGCGCATGTTTGCGCCGTGAGTTCTTCTTCATTTTAATAATTCGTTGCAACGGTCGTTCTGACCCGCGCTTCGTTTTATTTTACATATTTAACGACGACATATACGGATACGCACAGTTGTAATATTTTTATCTGATGCGCACGAATTAATACGGAGTCTTTAAATAGTTTTTTGTTTAGGAGGATATTAGGGGGGAGACCAATGGGAATAGATGAATTAACAGAGGGAGGAATGTACGAACTGCACCTGGATGCACGGAGCCCGAAGGGCGAAGGCATCGGCCACATACACGATGTTGTCGTGCTTGTGCGCAACGCAAACGCGCGGATCGGCAAGACGCACAAGGTGCGCATAACGAAGCTGTACCGCACGTTCGCCTACGCCGAACTGGCGGAGAGCGTCGTTGGCAGCAAGTATTTTATAGGTAATGGTAGCTTATTGGTATAGCGCATTTTATTTTTCGCTATTTTAATTTTTGCTTGAGGGAACGTTGCTTTGCTGCGAACCCAAGGGCAACAATTAATTTAAATAGCTTGTCCGAATATTAATATTGATTACTTTTACAAATACGAAAACGTGGGTTCTATGAATTATAATAACGCAAGGGATTTTGCTGAAAGCGTGAAGCACGGAACGACTACGCTGGCGCTGGTGTGCAGCGACGGAGTGGTTATGGGCGCGGACATGCGCGCTTCCGGCGGAACCTACATCTTCAGCGGAGAGTCGATCAAGATCTACAAGATTGACGACAACCTTGGAATGACCATAGCCGGGGGCGTCGGAGACGCCGAATACCTGGTCAAGATACTCAAGCTGCAGAGCGAGATATACAAGATGGGCGAGGGCAAGGCGATGACGCCGAAGTCAGCCACATCCATACTTTCGCTTATAATGCAGGAGAACAAGATGTTCCCGTACTACGTGGAGCTCATAGTGGGAGGCCTTACGCGCGGGATGCCGGAGATATACAGCATAGACCCGGTGGGAGGTTACCTGAAGGACTCCAAGTTCACTTCAACCGGCAGCGGCTCCATAGCGGCTACGGGATACATAGAGAGCGTCTTCCAGGACGGCATGTCGACGCAGGATGCGGCGAGGCACGTCGCGAAGGCGTTGAAGATAGCGATGAAGCGCGACTCGGCCACGGGCGACGGGATACGCATAGTCACCATAACCAAGAAGGGGTACAGGGAGTACTCCAAGGATGAAGTAGACAAGCTGCTGAAGTAAGCGGCATACGACATTTTCGACCAATACTAACCAGGTTTATAGCGGATAGTATATTCTAAGCGAAGCATTTTACGATAATTTTTCAGTGATGAATTGGACGGCGAGATACCGATAACAGTAAACAAGGACGTCAAGGACAAGATAAAAGAGCTGATGCCACCTGAGGCTGAGCTCTCCGAGATAGAGTTTGAGGGTCCCGACGTCGCGGTTTACGTGAAGAACATTGCCTACGTTTACAATGACGAGAACATAATCAAGAACATCAGCGCCTCGATAAAGAAGAGGCTCATCGTGCGCAGCACGGACAAGGAGCTCGTCGACGAGGAGAGCGCGCTGAAGAAGATCATGGCCATCGTCCCGGCAGACGCGGGCGTCCTGGAGGACAACGTGCGCTTCGACAGGGACTTCTCGCAGGTTTACATAGAGGCGCTGAAGCCCGGCCTGGTGATAGGCAAGGGCGGCGTTACGCTCATCAAGATCATAGAGGAGACCCACTGGGTGCCCAAGGTGCTCAGGATCCCCACCATGAACAGCGACGTCATAAAGGGCGTCCGCCAGCTCATGCTACGGGAGAGCGACTTCCGCAAGAAGTTCCTCACCGGCGTGGGCAAGAAGATCAACCAGCCGATGATCAAGAGCGAGTGGCTGAAGGCGACGGCGCTGGGCGGATTCCGCGAGGTTGGTCGCAGCTGCCTACTCCTCGAGACGAACCACTCGAAGATACTCATAGACTGCGGCATAAGCCCTGAGCCGGGCATAAAGGGCCTGGACACCACGGCAACTGAGAACAAGGCCTTCCCGTATCTGGACAGCGCGAACATCACGATCAATGACCTGGACGCGGTGGTTCTCACCCACGCCCACATGGACCACATCGGCTTCGTCCCCTACCTGTTCAAGTTCGGCTACAAGGGGCCTGTTTACTGTACGCCTCCATCTCGCGACCTTGCGGCCCTGCTACTTTACGATTACAACAAGCTGGTGATGCGCACCGGCGGCACTCCGCTCTACGGCGAGAAGGACATCAAGACCATGCTCATGCACATGATCACCCGCGACTACGGCGAGGTCACCAACATCACCGACGAGATAAAGCTCACCTATCACAATTCGGGCCACATCCTGGGCAGCAGCATAGTGCACCTGCACGTGGGGGAGGGCATGTACAACATCGTCCACACGGGCGACATGAAGTACGGCTTCACCCGCCTGTTCGACCAGGCCGACGTCAAGTACCCGCGCATAGACGCACTCTTCATGGAGAGCACCTACGGCGGCCCGCGGGACGTGGGCCACGACCGGCAGGGCACCGAGGTCGAGCTCATGGACCTCATCAAGCGCACCGTAGACAACGGCGGAAAGGTGCTGATCCCGCTCTTCGCCGTAGGGCGGGCGCAGGAGCTGCAGCTGGTGCTCGAGAGCTACATGGCGAACAACAAGGCCTACAAGATGGAGGCGCCGGTCTTCCTGGACGGGATGATCCTCGAGGCGAGCGCCATACACACCGCCTATCCGGAGTACCTGAAGATGAGCCTGAGGCACCGCATACTCAACAACAACTCTCCCTTCGAGAGCGAGATCTTCGAGATAGCGAAGGGAGAGCGCAGCGAGATCCTGGAGAAGGGCCCCGCGGTCATACTCGCCAGCGGGGGCATGCTCAACGGGGGCACGAGCCTGGAGTACTTCAAGGCGCTGTGCACCGACCCGAAGAACCTGATGGTCTTCGTCGGATTCAACAGCGCCGGCTCGTTCGGAAGGAGGGTTCAGAACGGGCTGGCCGACACCGCCCTGCCGGACAGGGAGGGCAGGATGGAGCCGGTAAAGATCGCCATGCAGGTCAAGACGCTTGACGGATTCTCTGGCCACAGCGACAGGACTCAGCTCATAAACTTCGTGGACCACCTGCGCCCGCAGGTGAGGAAGATTTACACCATGCACGGGGAGGAGAGCAAGTGCGATGACCTTGCACGAACGCTGGCGCAGAGATTCAGGCTCGAAGGGCGGGCACCCATGGACCTGGACAGCATCCGGTTCAAGTAACTCTTTATACGATGACAATTTCGCGTGGTCGGAGAAGCTTGGTGAAATCCGTATCTAGATGGGACATGGCTTCCCAATGCGCAAGGCCTTCTAAACCATTACCCGATTGCGAAGGCTTGTAGCCCGGAGGCAGTCGGGCACCGTAGATTACAGTCTTATCCGTTGGTCTCGGCGTCTCTTTTCTAGGAATAACTTTTTCCATCATACCACCTTTGAGCCTTATGTGCCTTCAGATTTTTAGGGGTTGCGGAGGCGGAGGTGTATCCCCCTATTTGCTTGAGACGGAAGAACGTCGGTGTTATCGCTCCCAGAAGCAGCGGATGGTGTCGTTGGTCGAGGAGCTGCGCGCCATGTGCCCATAGACTATCATGTAGGTCTTGGCTCTCAGCTTCCGCGCGTAGGCGCTTATGCCCGCAACCATCTCGGTGTCGCCTTTGTACTTCTCCATTGCGGCGGCGCGGAGGCCGTAGTTGAGCGCAAAGGAGCGCCGGAGGCGCTGGTCGTTGGAAAGCGCAACTATGGTTGATTCGGGCCTCAATGCAGAGATCATCCTGGCCGTGGAGCCGGTGGTCGTAGGTATGAAGATGTACTGTATCTTGCAGGTGAAGGAGATGCTCGCTGCAGCCATCGCTATGCCTGTGTGGCCGTCTGGTGAACTGGCGGGCTGGACGAACGGGTTGGACATCTTCTCCTCAGTGTAGGAAGCGATATCGGAAAGCACCTTGACCGCATCCACAGGGTAGCTGCCGATGGCAGTCTCGTCGCTCAGCATCAGGCAGTCGACGCCCGCCTTCACCGCATTCGCCACGTCGGTCATCTCGGCCCGCGTTGGGGACTGGTTGCGCGTCATGCTCTCCAGCATCTGGGTCGCCACTATGACAGGCTTCTGCAGCTTCCTGCAGACGCTGATTATCCTGTCCTGTATCATAGGCACATGGTACATCTCGACGTTGAGCGCCATGTCTCCGCGGGCGATCATGATCGCGTCAGAAGCGGCGGTTATCTCCTCTATGTTCTCTATCGCCTCCGCCCGCTCTATCTTCGAGATTATCGGCAGGCTTCCGACGTACTTGCGCATCTTCGCTATGTCGGCCGCGGACTTGACGAACGAGAGGGCGATGAAGTCCATCTCGTTCTTCTTCGCGAGCTTGGCGAGGCGGATGTCCTCTGCCGTAGGGGGCGCGGCGCTCATGGTTGAGCCCTTCACGTTTATGCCCTTTCTGCTCTCTATCCGCCCGTCCTGCAGCGCCTCGCAGATGATCTTCCCTTTGGAGAGTCTCTTTATCGTGAGTTTCGGGTTCCCGTCGCCGATCGAGACCTCTGAACCTACCTGCATGTCCTTGTATATGTCGACCTCGATCGGAATCTCACCCGGTTTGGCCCTGGGCGCAGGACAGAACACCACCCGCTGACCCGGCTTTATCTCTACCGGAGCGTCAAGCGTACCGATGCGTATCTTTGGCCCCGGCAGGTCGGCAAGTATAGAGACCTCTTTCCTGATCTTCTTGGAAACCTCACGGATGCGTTCCGCGGCGGCCAGCTTCTCTTCGGGTGCATGCGAGAAATTCAGACGCACGACGTCAGCGTACTTGAGCACCTTCGCAAGCACCTTGTCATCTTTTATGCTTGGGCCGTAGGTCGCAATTATCTTTGTCCGTGGCATTGAATCACTAATAAAGTGGGCGTGTAGTTTATAAGATTTTTGAGTGGCTACGTCGTGCGCGTCTGCACCGGCACAGCGGGCATCAATGATTTAAACCCTCTGGTTGTACTACAATCTAGTGATTTGATGATGTTCTGGGATGAAACGAAGAAGGCGATAGATATCATCATGCTCAAGGACAAGACTCCTACGAGCATGGGTGTGGGAGGAGCCCTGGCGTTCTACTACAAGGCGACCCTCATCCCTCTGGTGCTGGCGATCATAGTCGCCACTGCGATGGGGAGCCTCGTGACCGGACTGGCGTTGGCCAGGGGCTTCGGATGGTTCTCCTGGTTCGGGGTGATCGGCGGGATACTCGGGCCTGTACTGCTGTTGTGGGTGCTCGAGCCCATCGGGGCTTTGATATCGGCGGCCTTCTACCACATAGTGGGGAGACTGTTCAAGGAGTTCAAGCAGGATTACAATAGCACCTTCGCGGCCACGCTTTACGCCCAGCTCGTCTGCGCGCTTCTGATGTGGCTAATCATCGTCCCGGTGCTCGGCATACTCGTGGCGATAGTGGCTGCGGTGTGGGAGTTCGTGGGCCTGGTGAACTGGATCTCAAGGTTCCAGAGGATCAGCCTGCTCAAGTCCTTCGCCCTGATACTGATCGCCGTGTTCGTCATCCTGTTCATCGCCCTGCTGATAATAGCCGCGATTGCGGTCCTATTCGCGCTGGGCAGCCATGTTATGTGCGGGACGGCCTACGCCCCGAGCCTAGTGAGCACGTTCCCGTGCGGGTGATCCGGTCAACGAAACTGGTACCGATATCGAAGTGGCCTACGGCCAGGGCCGGCTCTCCATAAGGACGGGCAGCGGGGAGGCTGAACTGAAGTATGCTGTTGAGAACGGCGTCATGGGCATCTACCACACCTTCGTCCCGGAGACGGAACGCGGGAAGGGGCTTGCCGAGAAGCTCGCGGTCGCCGCCTTCGCGCTTGCGAAGGAAAGGGGAGTGATGGTTAGGCCCGACTGCGACTACATCAGGCGTTTTGTTGAGAGGCATGCGGAGTACGCCGTCCAGATTGCCAATGAAAAATGAGTGCACCAAGCGGGAATCGGACCCGCGTCTTAAGCTTGGGAAGCTCAGATCCTACCACTAGACTATTGGTGCGTGTGGATTATGCGCTGCCTTCCTTCTTCTCCAGCATGCGCTTGCCAAGTTCCGCGCGTCCCTTCATGTCGCTCTCCACTTTCGCAAACTCGGCCGGATCAAGTACCTTGCTGAGTATGTAGTGGGAGTAGTTCACCGAGATGTTGGAGACGTCCAGCAGCAGCGACTGCAGGTCGCCGATCTTTATGTGGTAGTCCTTAGTAGGCTTCAGTATCTCCACGCCCGCGGGCGCGAAGTTGAACGCGACGTTTATGAGGGCGCCGATGTCGTTGAAGAGCGCGGTGACTATCGCGCTTGACGAATAGACGTTCTCCTTCTCCAGCTTTATGGGGGCGTCGATGGCTCCTGTGCAGTAGAGCACACCAGTGGTCTTGAGCAGCCGGTTGTTAACCAGGTCGATCATGAGGGGGGTGAGGTCGTCGCCGGTCTCGCTCTGCATGTCGAAGTACATCTTTGCAAGTATGCCGCCCTTAGCTATCGTCTTCTCCGTGAGTTCGTCCACTTCTGTTTTTGACATCGTTTCAACCCTTGAGTTCTTTAATGCAATCCTCCACGCTGAGCATCTTCTCCTCGCCCGTGCTCATGTTGCGGAGCTTAACCTTCTGCGCTTCGCGCTCCACGTTCCCGATTATTATGACATACGGTACGCCGAGCGAGTTGGCGTAGTCCATCTGTTTGGTTATGTTTCTGCTGGTGAGGTTAAGATCCACATATATGCCTGCAGCACGCAGCTTGTCCGCGGCGCGGGTCGCATAGTCTTGATTTTCCTCCTTTATGTAGCCGAGATAAACCTTTGCGTAGCTCTGCTTCATCCCCTTCTGCATGATCTCGTATATCCTGCTTATGCCCAGCGAGATGCCGACCGCGGGGATCTCCTTCTTCAGGTACATCCCCATCAGCTTGTCGTACCTGCCTCCGCCGCCCAGCGAGGGCAGTCTTTTCTCATGGTCGAAGACTATGAATTCGCAGATGACGCCGGTGTAATATTCAAGCCCTCTTGCTAGAGAGAGGTCGAGCTCCACCGTGCCCCTCACCTTGTAGGCAGTGAGCAGACCGAATAGTCCGCGGAGGCGCTCTATCTCAGCCTTCGCCTCTGGAAGTGAGATAAGGAGCGCATCTAGGAGCGAAGCGGGATCGTTGCGCCGTGTTATGAATCCGAGGAGTTCCTCGCTCTCCTTCTCCTTGACGCCGCACTTGGCGAGCTCGGCCGAGACTCCGGAAACGCCGATCTTGTTGAGTTTGTCTAGGGCGCGGATCGCGGAGACATGCTTCTCCTCCGGCACGCGGAACTTTTTGAGTATCGCATTGAGCAGCACGCGGCTGTTTATGAAGATGGTGTAGTTCTCCACCTTCAGAGCGTCCAGCGCCTGGGCGGGAGCGGCGATGACCTCCGCATCGCTGGAGACCTCGGCGCTTCCGACCACGTCCACGTCCGCCTGAAGGAACTCGCGGAAACGCATCTTCTGCGGCTCGTCGTTCCTCCAGATGTTCCCGATCTGGTAGCGCTTGAACGGCATCTGCAGGTCCTTGTTCATGGAGATGAAGCGCGCGAGCGGGACCGTGAAGTCGTATCTCAGCGCCTCTACCCCTCCCTCCACTATGAATAGCTCCTTCTTCGACTCCTCGCCGTAGGCCTTCGCGTTGAGCGTCTCGGTGAGCTCGATGCCAGGAGTTATTATCGGATAGAAACCGAAGCGCTTGTACACCTCTTCTATGACTGCCCTTATCTCGTTCAGGGCGATAGCGTCGCGCGGCCCAAAATCGGAAGTACCTCGCGGAAGTGTTAAGGCCATCTTATCAGATTTTTGGATTATAGGTTCTTTTCCAGCCACTTCTTGAACGTCTCCTTCGGGAGCGCGCCCACGGAAGTGGACTTTATCGCGCCCTTCTCGAAGAGCAGGACGGTGGGGATGCTCATTATGTTGTACTTGGATGCGGTGTTCGGGCTCTCGTCCGTGTTGATCTTCGCGAACTTCACCTTGCTCCCGTACTCCTTCGCGACCTCTTCTATGGTCGGGGAGAACATCCGGCACGGGCCGCACCAGGGAGCCCAGAAGTCTATGACTACCGGAGAGGGGGACTTCAGCACTTCGTCTTCAAAATTTTTATCATTCAGCTCAAGCATTAGAGCACCGAGTAGTTAGGCAATCGTAATTATTTATGTCTTTCTGGGAGCGGCGGCCGTTTTAGGATAAGTTTGGGCTAGCTGTTCTGCGTATATATGCCTGCCCTGAGCCAGATGCGACTGATACTCGCGATGGACAACTTGAAGCGCTTTGCAACCCGCTTCTGCGCCTTCGCAAGCCTTCCCTTCTTCTCCAGCTCCCTGCCGGTTTTTATGATCTCCCGGTCCCTCTCCTCCGTCTTCCTGCGGTCAAAGCGGCGGATGCCCTCGCTCAGTAGTTTGGCGCTGAGGGCCTGCTGCGAGACGCCGAACGTGCTCTTCCTTACTTCAGCAGGTATGCCATCGCTGCCGTACTTTAAGGCCAGGCTCATTAGCATGGGTCCGGAGCCGTTTATCCTCGGAGACCTTAGGCCGTTGGAAGTCGCAACCCTACAGATGGTCTTGATCGAGAGTGCGTCGCCTATTTCCTCGCGTATCTCCTTGAGCTGCCTGTGCTCGCTTCTCAGGGCCAGTATCTTGGAGACGAAACTGGCGGTCTTTGGGGTTGGAGTGTAGCTTGGTTTGACGAGCGGTGTGGAGGCTCTGGTACCTATGAATCCCGCCGGATCAGGGAGGTCCAGGAGCTCTGGCGGATTATCCGAGAGCTGCGGGATATTTGGTCTGAAATTGACGCTTATTATGGAGGCTCTCCTGGCCTTGACCAGTGGCGCGATGCTTTGCATGGCGGGTGCTAGCCGTACCGCGCCGGATCTCGCTAGTTGAGAAGCCATGACATCACTGTGCAAGGTAGAGAGTGCCCTAATTAGGTATAAGAACGTGCCACATTAGTGGAACTCCAGGATAGGGCTTTAAGAAGGGCTAGTTCAGCCGCTTTATGATGTGGTAGCCGAACTCTGTCTTCACCAGGCCCGATGTCTCTCCCGGCTTGAGCTTGAAGGCCGCCTCCTCGAAGGGCCTGACCATCTGTCCGTGGCTGAACGTCCCGAGGTCGCCGCCCCGCTTGCGCGAGGGGCAGGTGGAGTACTCCTGGGCGAGCTTCGCGAAATCCCCTCCAGCTTGGATCTTCGCCAGTATCTCCAGTGCCTGGGACTGCTTCTCGACTAGGATATGGGCGCAATGTACCGTATCTGCCATCCTATCACTACTTGTAGATCGATTTGTAGACGTTGTTCGCGTCGTCGGTTATGACTATGCACTCGCCTTCGCACTCGATCAGGCAGGCCTGGCAGAGTATGCATGACGGCCCGTTGACCGCCACCGAGATTCCGCCGCTGCCGCCCTCGAACTTCTCAGCGAAGTGGTGGTGGCCATCCTGCACGCTGCCCCATTTTGCCGTTACCTCGGGGACGTGGGTGCCCTTCCACTTTGCCTCCTCAGGAGCAGCATCCTTGTTCACGTCCGGGCTCGCCCGGTCCTTCATCTCGAACACCGCCACGGGACAGACATCAAAACAGTGCGCACAGCCTGTGCACTTCGGCTTGTCAACATATACCTGCATCTTCACACCTTGATGGAAGATATGAGCCGCCACAATTTATAAAGTGTGGTGTCCGCTTCGTTTATACGTGAAGCTGACGAGGAGAGCCCTGAGCAACTGACGTAATTTGCTCGATTCACATCGTCAGATGACTTTGTGTATTAGATGTCCGCAGAGCTTGCATTAGCTTTAAATAGGTTAATGTTCCATGTTTTAAAACAGGGTAATAAACAGGTATTGTAATGGATAACATCAGTGTAAATGTTAATGGCGTAACCAATAGCAACACCGTCCAAAAGACAGTGATGACCACCGTTCCTACGAAGGAGGAGGCCCATCTGGCGCCCTACCGGAGGACCATAGAGGAGGTCTCCAAGATGCCGGTGCTCGAGCGCACCAAGACGGTCTGCCCGGAGTGCAAGCTCATCGTCGACGGCACCATCTACAAGGACGAGGAGAACGTCATGATCCGAAAGTACTGTCCCGACCACGGCTGGGCCATGGAGAAGTACTGGGAGGACTACGACATGTACATGCGCATGAAGAACTACAACTACTTCGGGCGCGGCTTTGACAATCCAAACTACATAAACAAGGGTGAGAACTGCCCCTTCGACTGCGGAATCTGCGAGCGCCACAAGTCCCACACGGGCCTGGCGAACGTGGTCATAACCAACAGGTGCCACCTCTCCTGCTGGTACTGCTTCTTCTACGCCAAGGAGGGCGAACCGATCTACGAGCCCACCCGCGAGGAGCTTAACAAGATTTTCGTTGAATTGAAGAGCCAGAAGCCGATCCCGGCCAACGCACTTCAGATCACCGGCGGAGAGCCGATGATGAGGAGCGACATCAACGAGATAGTCAGCATGGCAAAGAAGGCGGGCTTCGACCAGATCCAGCTCAACACCACGGGAATAATCATAGCCGAGAACCCGGAGAAGGCGGTTGAGCTCAGGCACGCGGGCGTCTCGACGCTCTACATGAGCTACGACGGAGTGAGCAAGAGGGCAAACCCGAAGAACCACTGGGAGGCCCCGAAGGCCTTTGACGCTTGCCGCAAGGCGGGCATCGGAGTGGTGCTGGTGCCCACGGTCATACGCACGATCAACGACCACGAGCTGGGCTCGATAATCAACTTCGCGCTGAACAACTCGGACGTTGTCAAGGCAGTCAACTTCCAGCCGGTCTCGCTGGTGGGCAGGATGCCCGCACGCAACAGGGAGCGCCAGAGGATAACCATCCCGGGAGCCATAAAGCTCATAGAGGAGCAGACGGACGGCGTGATAACCAAGGACGACTGGTTCTCCGTGCCCTACGTGGGCGGGATAAACAAGTTCATCGAGGCGCTGACCGGAGAGTACAAGTACGACCTCTCCATCCACTTCGCCTGCGGCGCTGGGTCCTACATCTTCATGGACAAGAACAACAAGATCGTTCCGCTCACGAGATTCGTGGATGCGGCGGGCCTGTTGGAGCACCTACAGGGAGCTGTCAACGAGATGAGCGGCAAGTCCAAGTTCCAGAGAAGGCTCATAGCGCTCAAGGCAGTCACCGGCATGCGCAGGTACATCGACAAGGAGAAGCAGCCGGAGGGGGTCAACTTCACCAAGCTGCTCGCCTCGGTCATCTTCAAGCACGACTTCCAGACCATGGGGGCGTTCCAGCTGAAGAGCCTCTTCCTGGGCATGATGCACTTCCAGGACGAGTACACCTACGACATCAAGCGCGTGGAGAAGTGCGACATACACTACGCCATGCCCGACGGCCGGGTGCTTCCGTTCTGCACGTTCAACGTCTTCCCGGAGGTGTACCGGGACAAGATCCAGAAGGCCTACTCCATCCCATCGACCGAGTGGGAGAAGATGCACCACGACTGGACCTACAGGAGCGACAAGTACATGCGCAACGTGAAGGAGCTGGAGGCGAGCGAGGCCTACCAGAGGACCTACGTAAAGGGCACCGACTACTTCAAGCTACCCGTAAACGTGGCACAGGCCCAGGCAATCCGGGCCGAGAGGGCCGCTAAGAAGGGCGGCGCCTCTGCTGCTGTCCACGACCTGCCGGTGAGCATGGTCATGGCAGCTAAGCAGGAGACGCACGGGCACTCCCACGAAGAGGCGGGTTCGTGCGGCTGCGGAAAGGGCTCCTGCTCTTGCGGTAAGGGCGGCGCTGAGGCAGAAGGCGGCTGTGGCTGCGGCAACGGAAGCTGCGGATGCGGCACTGGAGGCGTATAAGCCTACGCTTTCGGAGGTTGCGGTGAATCACAATGGACCATAGGAATATCCAGGAGGAGAACGCGTACCAGAAGGAGCTAGCCCAGGGCGAGCAGCAGTACGACGACATGGTGACCATAGACGGCCATCCCTTCCGGATCCCCTACAAGATAATCAAGGAGGTCACGTTCACGGGCGTCAGCAAGGAGCAGCTCAAGAGCCTCGAATATGCGGGCCGGCTGCAATATCGTCTGATGCTGCTGGAGTCGGTGATCCGCGCCAAGGTGGAGTACACCAAGCAGACCATAACGATTACATACAACCCGAAGAGCGCCCACAACCGCAAGGAGAAGATAACCCAGGAGGAGCTCATCGAGTTCATTGACAAGGAGGGCGTCCACCTGAGCTCAGTTCCAAGGACGGAGCGCGACTTCGACTACGTGAAGGAGATGTACACCTACCAGTTCAACCCGCCATCCATAAGGGAACGGCCGCCCTACGGATACACCATGGAGGAGTGGAGGGGGATGAAGGGCGAGTACACGGAGAAGATGGAGGAGAGCAAGAAGGCCGGGCAGGACAAGTTCAAGGCGTGGCAGGAGAGCTACGCGGACACGCACCCGGAGATATTAGCGCAGCACGTTGTCAAGAAGGCCTATGTCAAGCCCACTCTAATGGAGAGGATCTTCGGCAGGAAGCAGAAGAAGGGCGGCGACAAGGGCTACTGGTTCCACGGTGCCTGATTCTAACTTGCAGGGCGACAGATTTATTAAGTATTGGTGAGAAGAGAGTACGTTTCACAGAGTGGCAGCATGAACGTAGCAGTATTGATACCGCCGACAGATTTCAGGGACGAGACCGTCGCCAGTGCGGTCGAGCTTCTTAATAAGTGGAATGTGGAGCCCGTCATAGCGAGTTGGACCAGGAAGGATTGCACAGGATACCATGGAGCAGTGTATACCCCGAAGATAATCGCCCCTGAGATAAACACCGAGGACTACGACGCCATATTCATACCGGATGGTGCAGGCATCGACACCTACAAGCTGTACGACCTGCGCCAGCTGCTGGACACGATAAAGCACTTCGCGGAGAGGGGCAAGCCCATCGCCTGCGTCAACAACGCGATAAAGATACTCGCCCGCGCCAACGTCATCACCAACAAGAAGATAGCCGCGGTTAAGGACGCTGAGACTGCGAGGCTGGTGGTCCTCTTCCACGGCAAGATAACCAACAGCGAAGTTGAGTCGGACGGCGGTGTTCTCACGCTCAGCAACAATGACAAGACGACCGAGTTCGTCGACCTGCTTCTTGACCGGCTGGGAGTGCGCTGAGCCACACAGCTACGCCTTATTAATCCTTTTTCGCCTAATATTTAGCGCGCCGGGATGGCAGAACCAGGTATCGCGCCAGTGAAGCGCGGCGAAACTCGAGATCTGGTGGCCTTCGGGCCTTTAGGGTTCAAATCCCTATCCCGGCGATTACTTCTTCCCCGAGTACTTTTTCCAACGCCCCTCTGAGACTATCTCTATTTTGCCATCAATACAGAGAAGCCCAGAGTTGTTGTCTAAAGCATAAAGGTCTCCTTTAAGCTTCTTTGAGAGCTTGCGGAGATTTTTATCTCTTAGCCGGGGGTAATTATCTTCATTAAAATGTGATCTGAAGTTGAAATCAACATAGCCAAGGCCAGCGGGAGCGTTGTTTGGATTGCGATTATAAAGAAAATCAGAGCTTGCGGAGATTTTGGGCGCTAGGATCATGCTGCCGGCGCTTATTCCAACATAAATTCTGCGTTTTAGAAGGGATGGGAGCTCTTTCTTAAGTCCAGACTTGTTTATGCACTTCATCAGATGCACAGTATCTCCGCCGCCCATGAGTATTACATTTGCAGCTTTGAGCCTTGGCAACCAGATTCTTTTGTTAAGGGCGGAGATGTCTACTATATCTACAGTGCCTAGCTTAAGGCAGTCATTTAGATTTCGTATAAGCCAGCTCTTATTGGTACTTCTTGCTGTGTTTGCACTCGTCGGAATGAAAGCTATTCGTATCTTTCTGTTCTTAACGAGTTTCTTTAGCGCGTTGGATAAACTACGGTTGGTAATTCCAGAAGAGGTCAAGAAGAGTTTCAATATAACACCGATTACTTCTTGCCTGGATACTTTCTCCATGTGCCGTCGGAGATTATCCGTATCTTGCCGTCCGTCCAGACAATGGCGGAACCGTCTCCGATAGCGTAGGTATCGCCCTTTAGCCTCTTTGCGACACTGCTTATCTTCTCTTCCGTTGCTTCGGGGAAGTACGGGGAGTTCAGGTGCGGCCTGAAGTTGAAATCGACGTATCCTAGACCCTGTGAAGAGAAGAACCTCTTGAGCAGTATCATGCTTCCCGCGCTTATCCCTACGTAGACCTTGCTTTTGAGCAGGCTCGGCAGCTCCTTCTGGAGCCCAGATTTCCTCACCCATCGCATGAGATGGTCCGGGTCTCCGCCTCCGACGAAGATAACGTTGGCTTTCCTGAGCCTGGGCAGCCATACCCTCTTCTCTAGCGCGGAGATGTCGACGATATCAACTATGCCTAGCTTCTCGCAGTTGTTGTAGCTATGGATCAGCCAGCTCTTCTCGCCGGGCTCGACGTTTGCAGCGGTAGGGATGAATGCTATCCTTATCTTCCTCTTGCCGACCAGCCCCTTTAGCGCGGCAGTTAGGGACTTGTTTGTGATTCCAGTGGAAGTAAGCATGAGCTTCAAGTTAACAGTCCTCGGTCTTATACGAACAGTTGCTCTATCTCCTTGCGGTCCGCCTTGAACTTGCTGGAGATCGGTTCAACAATCTTTACGAGGCTTTCCGCAACCGCATTCTTGAGGTCTGCCGGATGGAGTTTCTTGTTGGCAAATACGCCCTCAAGCTCAGAGTATGAGGTGAACTCCACATCGCCGCCATACTTGCTTGGCCTTTCAATCTTAATGGCTCCGAGATGAGGAAACACCACATATCTGCACAGGCCGAGTATCGAGTTCTCGTGGGCAACGCCCTCCGGGCACCAACCCTTCTTTACTGCACTCCTTATCTCGTCGGCGCTTGAGAGTATGGAGATCGTCGAGCCGGGCCTTGACTTGCTCATCTTCATGGCCACCACCAGTTCCTCCTTGTCCGCACCGGCGTCCACTTTCGGAGGCTCAAGCAACGATTGAAGCAGATGGGTATGAAGCAGTGCAAGGGGCTTCTTCTCACCCAGATCCTTGAATACCTCCCTGGCGAGCATGTGAACCTTGCGTTGGTCCATCCCGGCCTGCGCGATGTCAGCTTCAAGGGCGCGGATGTCGGCGACCTGCATCATCGGGTACAGGTATTGCGAGACGTGGAGCGTGTCCTTCTCGCTCCTTCCCTGGATTATGAGTGTTCGTGTTGCGCGGGCCATGGTGGTCTTGGTGGCTATCTTCATCACTTCCGTCCAGTACTTGTCGTTATCATGGTAGAGATCGGAGCCCAGTACGACTTTCGCAGAGGGGCATGCGACAGTGAACAGGCGCCGGTAGAACTCGGCGGCGCGCTTTATG
This sequence comes from uncultured archaeon, assembly GCA_963830445.1. Classification (GTDB taxonomy): domain Archaea; phylum Micrarchaeota; class Micrarchaeia; order Micrarchaeales; family CABMGC01; genus JAJZOD01. The sequence goes on along the minus strand of CAWHMC010000014.1, from coordinate 2,233 downwards.
CGTTCCCAGTCGCCCCCCAGCTTCTGGTTGGCCATAGTGTGCCAGTCGGCCAGGAGCATCTGGGTCTCGACTCCGGCCTTTGCCAGATCATTGACCTTCTTTCCAGCTACCAAGATATGACCTATGTGGGGTATGCCGCTTATCTCGAAGCCAATGTAGTGCTTGGGCCGCTTGTTCGTCTCAAAAACAGCGCGTAGATCATCTTCAGTTATGACCTCTTCTGTAGGCTCTGAGTGAACTATTGATAATTTCGTCTCTACGTCCATCGCATCGCAATAGGAATTTGCTAAAAGATTTAATATGTCTTATGCTCTCCGGGTCACTCTCCACGTCGGAAACGTTTTTATGTTTTTGCTGGCATCTATAACCAGGCGACACAATGGCAGCAGACAAGGCAGTACTCACTGCATCCCAGGATGACTGAAGGAACTATTTAATTTCATTGAATCAGCGAAGCCCAAGAACTACGTGGTGGGCGCCGGCGGCAGCGGCTCAACACGATAACCCGTGTCTCGGAGCTGAACATAGAGGGCGCGAACCTCATAGCCATGAACACCGACGTTTCACACCTCGCCAAGACGAGGTCACACCGCAAGGTCCTCCTGGGAAAGAAGGTCTCTAGAGGATTGGGGGCAGGAAGCGACCGAAGCTCGGCGAGGAGTCCGCAATTGAAAGCAAGGACGAGGTGCGCCACCTGCTTGCTGACGCGCAGTTGGTATTAATAACCTGCGGCCTTGGCGGCGGCACAGGTAAGGGCTCTGCACCGATAATCGCCCACGAGGCGAAGGAGGCTGGCGCGCTGACTGTCGCAATAGTCACGCTCCCATTCTCAAGCGAAGGAAAGTCGCGCATGCGCAGCGCTCTTGAGGGCCTTTCGAGGCTCAAGAGAGTAACCGACACCACGATCATAATTCCCATCGACAAGCTTCTCGGGTCGCGCCGACCTGCCGCTCAACATGGCGTTCCGCATCAGCGACGAAGTGCTCGCCAACGCGACCAAGGGCATCATAGAGATGGTGACCAAGCCGGGCATTGTGAACCTCGACTTCGCCGACCTGCGCAGCGTGCTGAAGGAGTCAGGCTACGCGGTCATAGGCATCGGCGAGGCCAATTCCACTCAAAGCAGCGACCGCGCATCCATCGCGATAGCGAACACGCTCAGCAGCCCGCTCCTGGACGTCGATCTCTCCAAGGCGAAGAAGGCGCTGGTCAACATAGTTGGCGGCGACGACCTCACCCTCCGTGAGGCGGAGAAGATCTTCCAGGAGGTCGCAGGGCGCATAAGCGAAGATGCGATGATGAAATGGGGAGCGCGCATAGACAACTCCATGCAGAAGAGCGCCATCAAGATCATGGTGGTCATGGGAGGCGTCGAGTTCGCGGACTACTCCGAGACGGGCATCGCCAGGAAGCTCGAGCAGTCGAAGAGCGTCGACCTGGACAAGATCTTCGAGGACGAGGAGAAGTAATCCTTCCGGAAGCAGGCCGGTGTGAGCTTATTTAAATCTGGGCGTGCCACGTGTAGATGATAGAATGGGACTGTTCGGCCTTGATTATACACTTTCCTCCGCGAATGCCACTCTCAAGGAGCTGGAGGAGGCAGAGGAGTACGGGCCCTACGAGCTGAATGCCCTGAAATGTGGAGGCACCACGTGTTCCGAAATTCGACCTCCGAGATCCTGGACAGCCCAGATCTGGGACCCTACGATCTCGGAAAGCTGCAGAAGCTGAACAAGATGAAATTGGGAACACATTTAACCAGGAATGGAAGTAAGATGAAGGGCAGTTATAGGGCGGAGATGGGCGCGCCAAGGGAAGAGAAGTTGACACAAATCTGTCGACGCTGAAGAGAGGAGATAGCGACGGCGCTGTTGGAAGTCAGAGAACGCACCGAAATACTGGAGGAACTCATGAGCGCTTTGCACGTAATTCAACAGTGGCTTTGGGATCAGGACACGGCAACGATTCTTACCCTTATCATGGTCACGTCATTCGCTGTGCTCTTCGCTATGGTGCGCTCTGAGATCAAGCCTTTGAGGGACGGTGCGCTACCACGGCCGCCAAGCCCTTACCGCCCGTAGTCCACAATCTCGGCGTGCTGGCTACGCGCTGCGAACTGGCCGCGAAACAGCCGAGCCTCGATCAGTGGGAACGGATCTCGCTGCGCATCCAGGCCGATACTTACCGCGATGCGCAACTCGCTTTCTTAGAGAATCCGCGGTTAGAGTCTCAG
>CAWHMC010000013.1:0-163042 GCA_963830445.1 uncultured archaeon | reverse complement strand
ATAACGGCAGCAGCGGCAGCGGAAGGGCCCTCTTCTGCCGGAGACGGCGCCAGCTAGATAATTTAATAAATGAGCCATGCCTATTATTACCACATGCCTTGGTGGTGTAGCGCAGCATAAGGGGTTGTGGACCCCTAGGTCCGGGTTTGACCCCCGGCCAAGGCCTTCTTCTCGAGTCTCTCATACCCGAGAAACGGGATACTATTAAAAAGCTTTCCATCTTATTATGAAGCGTGATGAAATGCCCAAGAAAACAAAACAGGGAAATACTCCAAAGTGGCTTGCGTTCGGTCTTACCTTCATAGGTAGCCTGGCGTTCCTGATAATCGCATTCTCAGGAGGCGTCAGCCTGCTTACCGGAGCGACGGGCATCTGGCAGCCTCTGCTCTACGCAGCCGCAGTGCTGGGATCGCTGACCTTGTTCCTGATGAACTTTGGGAACATGGGCAACACGCCCGTGTTCATGAACGCGATGATGCGTGCGACGCTGTTCACGACCTTCGCTCTAGTGGCGCTGACCGCGACCGCAGGCAACCAGGCACTGTTCCTGGCGACGATAATCAGCTTCATACTGTGCTTCGTCGGCAGCGGCATCGCCTACATGGCCTAACGCGATCCCTCCAGACGGCTTGAGGATACAACAGCATCTAGCTCTGGCCGTATCTTCAGGCGCGGAGAGAACCAAGCCATCCATACAAAACCTTAAAAGTATAAACGTAGATGCAGTATCATGATGACCATTCTGCTCTCGGTAGGAGTGATGGACGCACTCATCCCCGTTCTCATAGTCATCGTCCTGATAGGCGCCGCCGCGGGGCTCACCCGCGGGCTGGGCTTCCTCGATCTCTTCGGAGTGAGCACGTTCATGGGACTGGGTACTAGAAGCGGAGGCAGGGCCTCTTTCACAAGGGGTCTCTACAGCAGGGTGGACACCAAGCTTACTCCGAAATTGCCCAAAAGCAAGAATCCTCCTAAAAAGCAATCTGGCGCGGCACAGGTTGCCTCCGCACCAACCGGCGCGGCACAGGTTGCCTCCGCACCAACCGGCGCGGCACAGGTAAGTAAAGGATGGAAATTTTCCGTGAAGTACGGTAAGACCGAGTATCTTGCAGACAAATCTGATCTACGGAGCCTTAGGGGCACGAAGCTCCTCGGGAACTTCATGCGCGAAGGCGGTCCTGTTCCTGTTTTGGCACCCCTTAGGCCACTAATACGCACTGCCGTAGCCACCCGCGGATTCACAAACGGCCCGCTTGTAAGGAAACTGGCAAGGAACTGGTACCAAAGAAACATCCGGTCACCTGTCATAAGAAACTCAACCGTTAATCCGAATCAAAAGGCCACGACACTTCCTCGTGCAAGGAAATATATCAAGGGTCATCTCACCGCCCTTTCCACTATGGGCCAGCAGATGGGCAAGCGCTCAAATTACAGACTTATCGGCGGTAGCAGCACAGACCGGTTTGCAATACAGCGCGCCAGCGGAATGAAGGAAGTCCGGAGAAGCCGTCTAAATTGGATTGGAGTTAGACACTTTACCAAAACTGAGAACGGGAAGATAACGGACCGAGGCTTTATCTTCGATCCTGCGCATACGCTTGGCCTCCGCCGCCTTGGCAACACGGCGCGCCGACGCCGCTCGCCATGAGATTCCGCATAGCTTTATAACGATACTGTCCTAAATACTTTTTATGCCACGCAGCGCACCCGTTCGCATCTTCGCCTCACTATTACTGCTCTCATTCGGGCTGCTCCACCTGCTCGCCGCCACAAGCTCTACCACCTACCCCTTCTGCACCGCAGGCGACGTCTCCAGCTATACTCTAGCCTCAGTGAACCTGCCCGTGCAGGCGCAGGACATGGCCCTGCTGGCGCTCATGGTCTCGTTCGCCGTGATCGGCGTAGCCTATATAGTGAACAAGCTCTTCCCCACCGCCGGCCTGGGCCGCTGGCTCCAGGACGAGTACAAGGAGGTCGCTAAGACGGCCATCCTCATCGTGGTCATCTTCTCGATCATCACAATGGTCTCCGGACTCGCGCTGGCGCTCACCGGTACAACGCCGGGCGGGGACTACTCCAGCAACATAAATGGCCTGGTTACGCAATCAGAGCTCTCACTGTGCAACGTCAATACCTACCTGCTCGCCAGCATGGGGAACATAGCCCAGCTCTCCCTGGGATATGGAGTGCTCCGAAGCCTGGTGGTAAGCTGGGATGGCATTCCAATACCCATACCTCCACTTTCACCAGCCGGAGTGACATTCAAGTCGGGATGGACTTTCCAGCCCTTCCAGAACAACTTCCTTCAGACGGACTTCAATCCCGGAGTTGACCCCTCGCTCTTCTTTTCCATCCTTACGGACATCTACTTCCCCCTGCTAAACATCTATTCGGTACAGATGCCCCTCCTTCCGTTGCTCGTGGCCGCGGGCCTGACCGTGTTGATCCCCCTGGGCCTGATCCTGCGCGCCTTCCCTCTGGTGCGCGGCATCGGGGGCACCCTACTCGCCTTCGGGCTGCTGCTGGCGGTCATCTGGCCGAGCCTGCTGGTGCTGTTCAACAACCCGATCTCCTCATACTTCTACAACGCGCTTAATGTTGGTCCCGGCACTTCCAACGCCTCCTGCAGCTCGCTCGGCATCTCATCCACGATATGCACGGCCATAGGGGCGCTGGGAATATTCAGTGCATTGCCGCAGACCACAACCGCCACGCTAGCCCCTGCTGCATCATCCTCTTTTCCATCCATAAATCCCACCGCATATCTGGGCCTGATAAGCTCCAGCTCCGGGTCCGCCGGCCAGGCCCTGCTCCTGCCCATCGCTCTCTCGACCGGCATAAGCATATATCCGTCACTCAACTACCTGCTCTCGAACCTCGTGTTTCTCGTCTTTCAGTTCTTCTTCGTTTTCATATTTGACCTGGTGATCGCCTACACGCTCACGGACAACATCGCCAAGATGCTCGGCGGCAACATACGGCTCGAGCTGGGCGGCAAATTGAAGTTGATATGATGATTCTCCAATTGCTTAACACGCTGGTCGCTGCGACCTCTGCCTGCACACCCAGTTCGCTTAACATCAACGGCTGGATCAACATCAACATCATGGTCGTCCTCGCGTTTCTCTCCATAGTCTCCATGGTCTACGCCCTCTCGAACCTCTTCCCGAGCCAGCGCCGCGAGCAGCTCCGCCGCATCCTAATAGCCGAGTACGGCGAGAGCATGGTCAGCATCTTCATCATCGCGATCCTGGTCTCCTTCGCCTACGCCACCTGCTCTGCGGGCGCCTCCCTCTCCGGACTGGGCAGCAGCTACGTGAACATCTTCCAGGCAGACAGCGTCTACGTTGGCAACCTGGTCTTCGGGACCGGCACAGCGCTCAGCGCCCAGCTCTCCCTGCAGGGCTACCTGCTGCAGGTGGACGCGCAGATCGTCAAGACACTTCTGGATACGGTACTCGTTAAACTACCTCCAATCACCATCAGCGGCAGCTCGCTCGGCGCGCAGGCCGGCACAGGAGGTGTTTCATTCCAGCTGGGAGCCAAATATGGCGGCGATCTCGCAAACGTGTACAACACCTACGCGAACGTGTACACGGCCTACGCGGGCATGGTGGTGATAACCTTCGGCGTGCTTCTCATGCTCTTCCTCCTGCTCTCCGTGATCAGCTCGGTCGTCCTCCCATTCATCCTCCCGTTCACCATAGTCATGCGCTCGCTCGCCTTCACCGGCCCGAAGCTCAGGGAGGCAGCGAACGCCCTGCTCGCCCTTTCCGTGGCCATCTACTTCGTGCTGCCCCTTACAATATCAATGAATGCCTACGTCGTGAACTGGATGTACTGCGGCAGTTCAGTGAGTGCATCCTCGTGCAATCCCTACGCCTCCTACCTGGGCAGCTACAGTCTTAGCAACATCCCCGTGTCCTCCTTCTTCACCCAGAACTCCACACAGCTCACGCCTGGAAGCTCGATTGATGTGCCGACCAACTTCTTCAGCTCCGTGATTGCCGGCGCCGGCGGAGCCTCAGGCGCGTTCAAGTCTACTTTGATGGGCATCGTGGCCCTTCCCCAGCAGGTCTCCAACATCACCAACAGCGTCGCCCAGTATCTGTTCCAGGGCATCGTGCTTATAGCGCTGGACTTCGTCATCACCATGGGTTTTGCGCAGGGCCTGAACAAGGGTCTGAATGCGATCCCGAGCCTCTTCGGCGCGGGTTCGTTCTGGGGTGGCGAATGAGATGAGTGGTGTGCGTAGTATGCTGGCGCCGGTTCTGTGTGCATTCATCCTTACGGGCGTGCTTGCGGCCGCTTCAAGCACAAGTCCGCCTCTCCAGGCTGACGTCTCCATGTTTACCGCGTGGATCCCCGTGATCATTGTCGCGATCCTCCTGAGCGTCGGCATCGTCATCGGCTACTACCTCCTGGGCGTACTTCTCAACAACGGACGCATGCGATCCGCAGCGATGGCAGAGTTTGCTAACGCGCTGGCCACAGCGCTCGTGATTGTCGCACTTCTCATAATCTTCAATTTCTTCGGCAGCGCCACGAGCAATCCAATTCTGTCTGCTGTGCCTTCGAGCACAATAAGCACCATCTGCACGCAGTTGCAAACCGCAAACGTGATTTTCGTGAATTCCAACTCTTCCTCCAACTCTCCAACTTCGCAGGTCTGCTCGGCCCTGGTGCAGAATGCGCAGAGCACGGGCGCCACAGCCACGCTGGACTACGGCCTGACGGCGACCTACGTGATAACCGCCAACCTCACCGAGCAGGCGGCCGAGAACCTGAACGCCGCATACGTATTCAACGGCTACATGAACTTCCTCCAAAGCTTTGCGGCGAGGGACATAGTCTGTTTCCCCACCGACGACTGCCTACTTACCTACGGGCCGACCTCACGCTACATCAACGCCTCGGTCAAGCCCTTCGCGGGCTACATCGGCATATACAAGTCCCTGAACCTGGTCACCACCCAATCAACGCTTATCTTCACGGTCTTCATGTTCCAATTGATCGCCATGCTGACCTTCATGTTCCTGTGGCCCTACCTCCTTGCCGCAGGACTCATACTGCGCGTGACTCTCTTCACCCGCAGGCTCGGCGGTCTGCTCATCGCCATCGTCGTGGTGGTGATGCTCATATATCCGGCAATCTTCCTCATAGAGTACACCGCGCTCAGCAACGCGGGCATACAGCCCATCGGCGCGAACACCTTTGGTACCAATGCCATACCTGTTCTTACTATTGGCTCTCTGAGCCCTGGAGTTTCGCCTTCCAACAATGATCAGTACATCTGCACCCCTCCGTCCAATCTGGGAATACCTCCTTATCCCTCCCCAACGCCCTGTGCTACCGGCTCCGGTGCCACGCAAAGCGCAAACCCAAGCTATGTCGCACCCAACATCTACGCCTCCAACTCCATAAACTTCTACGTCTTCCCGCACCTGAATGCGGTGCTCAACTATTACGGCTGCTGGCCGACCGCTGGACTCCTCGGGGAGGAGGAAATAATCGCCGGCACCTACGCCGCCCCCGCCTATGGCTTCGCATCGGTCCTGGGCAACCTGGTCGGTGCATCATACGGCAACAACAATCCGCTGCCGATCCCTGGCTTCAACTGCTATGCCCAGAACTCCGTCGACTCGCTCTTCGCGCTGTACCAGGTGTACGGGCTGATGTCGGTGATAGGCGTGATACTGCCGATACTTAACCTCCTGCTGGGCATCTCGGCGGTATTCGGCATCTCGGATCTGCTGGGCGGCGCCTCGGACATCTTCGGCCTGAGCAGGCTAATATGAAATAAGTGATGATACATGAACATGCGCTTGATCTTGCTGCTGTTGCCGCTGCTGTTAACTGGCATGCTACATGCTACAAACAGCTACTGCACCGACCTATTCAGCAACGCGCACAACTTCGTGAGCCCGGCACTCGCCAACAACAACGGCAGCGCATTCTCTGGCATCCTTCCCCTCTCACTCTTGATCGTGACTGCAGTGCTCTGCATCATGGCCCTCGTTTACGGAATCGGGGTCGCGTTTGGCATCCAAAAGCTAGTGACCTTTGCGCGCACAGAGTACATGGAGTCCATATTCAACGTCTGCCTAATTGTCGTGGTCGTCGCCGGCATGAGCTCTCTCAACGGCATCGCCGACTTCTTCTCCTCGGCCTCTGCGCTGTCTCTATCGTCGAGCCCAGCACCCGCGCCAGCTCCTGGCACATCGAACCTGCAAACGCTGTACACGAACCTCTGCAGCAACATCGCGACGAACCAGCTCCTTCCCTCGTTCGGCATCCTGTCCGGCATGACGTTATTGAATGAAGGGTACACCGCGCTGTACTCTCTAAACCTGGACATAACGCCTCCCTCCATACTCCCTTCCTTCTCCTTCAATCCTTACTATGGCGTGAATCCCATACTATACCTAATAAAAATAGCGTCGGATATGGTGGAGGGCATGATAGGGCTGAACCTGGCAATAATCCTGCTGCTCTTCTTCATCTACTTCCTCTTTCCACTGTTTCTGTATCTCGGCATCATCCTGCGCTCGTTCCCATGGACGCGCGCGGCCGGAGGCACGTTCCTGGCGCTCTTCATCTCGTTCTATCTCGTCTTCCCCGCGATCATGTATCCATTCACTGTGCTACCGTCTCCAGCAGCCAATAGCCTCTGCACAACCGTAAACGCCACCTCCGGTGCAGCTGTCTCTGCTGCCAATTCCGTGTGCCCCAGCGCTACCACTAACCCGCTCTCCATAGGGAACATAGGTCTGAACCTGCTGAATCAGGGAAGCGGGATCCTACTCACGGTTCTGGGCCAGCCCAGCGCCGGCCTGAACGCCATCATTTACACCTACGCTGGAGTGGCGGCCTACTTCGTATTTATGCTTGCTGGCCTATTCATCTCATTCATGGTTTGCTACGACCTGCTGGAGATACTGGGGCGCACGCTGGGCGCGCCATCGTTGAATGGCAAGCGCCTGTTCCAGAAGATATTATGATAACATGATAACACTGCTGCTGTTCGCATCGCATCTGTTCTCTTTGCTAGCCACCGCGCCGGCGAGCTGTGTCAGCAGCATAAGCGGCTACCTCACCGCGCCCTACACTGTCTGGTTCCCTGTGGTCACTCTCGCCACGCTTGCCATAATCAGCATACTCGCAGTCATCTACGCGCTCTCGCCTTTCATAAGCACCGGAGGCAACATACGCGCCTGGACGCGCGTAAAGATCTACGAGCTGCTCGTCTCCCTGATATTGGTGATAATCTTTGCCAGCTTCGCTACGGTGCTATGCACTACGGATCCGACGCAGACGCTTAGTAATGCGGGTCTTATCTCGTCTGCCTGCACCACCTCTGGCGGTGCTGGAGGCTCCGCAAACCTCTACTCCATTGCCGTCTGCAACCTGTACCAGTTCAACAACCACGTCGCGCAACTGACCCTTTTCGTATACTACGTGCAGGCAATAGTCGCCTTCCAACCCTCCTTCTCAGGCTCATTCACTGTCAGCGCGCCTGCAGCCCTGGGCTCTGTAGAAGCCAGCATCTCCGGTCTTGAGATAGCGCCGGTGGGCCTCCTCACGGGCTCGCTCTCCAGCGCAAGTCTGAACAACTTCGGGGATTATCTTGTCCCGCTATTCTTCACGTTCGTGATGCTGAATCAGCTGCAGCTTATCCTCGTCTCTGCGGCGCCGCTCCTGTTCGCGCTGTTCATGGCCGTGGGCCTGATCGCACGCGCCTTCGGCATCACGCGCACTTTCGGCGGCGCGATGATCGCATTCGCCCTGGGTCTGGGCTTCCTGTATCCGTTGCTCGTTGCCGTGAACTACGGTTTCATAAACTACGTCCTCGAGCACACCCCGGCGCCGTTCCTGAGCACGACAGGTGTTTCAGGGGTCTCAGCGTTCACCGGCGCAATAGCCAACCCTATCCTTGTCTTCGTCTCCATTCTTGGCACATTCGTGAGCGGCGGCAATCTGAATTCTGCCATACCTGAGTATCTGTTCGTATGGATCGGTTTGGTCATCGTAGGCATAGTATTCGTGGACATACTCAACTTTGTCATACTGGACACGTTCATAACGGACTTCTCGCAGGCTCTCGGCGAGCGCATGAGCTTCTTCGCGATAATGCAGAACATAATATAATGGTAAGTAATAATGTGGTTTGGATGAACAAGATTCTTCTCATAATGGCGGGCCTCCTTATCGCCACTTCAGTCCTAGGCGCTGCGCAGACAGCGCCCCAGGCATCCAACTCACCCTACTGCACCTCCGGCGTCATACCCCAATACTCGAACTGGTACTGCAGCGTGGCCGACTACGCCATCGCCTCCTACTGGTCCCAATGGTACCCGATCGCCTTGCTCGCGGTCTTCATCGCATTCGGCATCGCCGCCATTCTCTTTGCCATAGGCGCACTCGCACAAAACGGGCGCATCCGCAACTTCGCCATCGGCGAATTCTACGAGGCCACAGCCTCGGCCATCATAGTGATAGGCTTCCTCTTCCTTTCCGCAGTGATAATCGGGCTCATCCCCTCCCTTATCGTGGGCCCGAGCAATCCCTACGTGGGTGCGCTGGGCTACATGACCAATACCATCTCCGCTTCCCAAAGCCTTGTCTCAGAGCTGTCCCTCCTAAACCTGAAGTTCCGTCTCTACGCCAGCTCCAACCTGATGATCTGTTTCGGCGGCGGTCCAGCTTCGCCCACCGCAAGCTGCGATTCGACCAACGGCGCCTTCGCCTTCCCCGCCATGTTCTTCTTCGCGCTGCCCGCAACCACCCTCATGAACGTGCAGACAGAGGGGCTGGCGCTCCTCTACGGCGAGTTCTACCTGATAATGCTGATGATGTACGCCGCCATCCCGGTGTTCCTCATCCCGGGCGTGATCTTCCGCGCCCTGCTTCCGCTGCGCAGCCTCGGGGGCTTCATGATCGCCATCGCCTTCGGCATATTCGTCATCATGCCCACGCTCTTCTCCGTCGCCTCCTACTTCACGAACGTGCAGCTCCAGGGGCAGCTCGCCTACACCACCTCACAGCTTCAGCAGTACGGCTCCGGTTCCAACGCCGTGCTTAACGGAATCTCACAGCAGTCGCCCCTGGTGCAGTCGCTGAATCAGATACAGAACAGCCTGGGCGCCTACTGGATGTCCGTGCTCTTCTACCCTGCCCTGATCTTCTCTCTCACCTATGTTGCCATTGAACAGATCGGCAACTTCATTGGAGGCATGACGAAGATGTCCAGCAAGATAAAGGTCATCTGACACCGCGCTGTTAAAGATTATATAGATTACAGTCTACTCTATACTGATGTTTTTATGGCACTGAAGACGCAGATGCTCCTGTTCATCGGGTTCGCGGGAGCCTCACTCTGTTTCGCCATCTTCACTGACATAGTGCAGAATCCGCTGCTCGACTTCGTCTTCGCCATAATCGCGCTGATATTCGCGGTCATCGCCTTCTCCACTAAATACTACACCTACCTTTACATTCCGGCGCTCAGATCAAAGAACCGCAACATCGTGCTCAACTCGCGCGAAGCATTCATCCTCTCCCCATCAGGCACCTCCATCCTCGTTCACGATGAGAACGGGACCTACGCGAGCGCATTCGTCAAGATCCCGATATACCGCTCTGCCACGGAGATGACGACAGAAGAGAAGACCGACTTCTCGCGTCTCTTCAGCCGACTACTCACCCTCTCCAAGAGCACAGTGAAATTCTCTACCCAGATGTACCTGGTGAGCAAGGACGAGTACATAACGAAGATCCACGCCAAGATAGAACAGTCAGAAGAGCGGCTGCGCAACATAACTTCTGAACAAGCCAAACAACAGGGCGGCGTAGCAGACCGCGTGAAGGGCGAGGTGGCCATGTGGCACAACCTGCTCAACAGCATCAGCTCCTCCCGTTCATCCTCTCTGTTATCCTATGCAATGGTCAGCGCTGAGGGCGGGAACGACGAAGAGGCATCAGCGATAGCATACCAGCGAGCCGAGGAGATCGCAGCAGGCATAAGCTCCGTGATGGGCGTTACTGCATATGTGGCAAAGGGAGATGAGCTCCTCACGCTCATCGAGCCTGAGTACATGATCCCGGTAGAGACCGTGAACGAGATGATCCGCCAGAAGAGCATGGCCGAGGGCATATAGTGATTCCATGGACCAAGAAACTGTGATATACCTGGCGTTTTCCTGCCTATCCATACTATTCCTGCTCATGGGTAGCTCCAACTTTGGTGCGCTCGGACCTGTGGTGAGCCTGCTCGCCATAGCGACGCTGGTCTTCATACTCATGTTGAACTATGTCGACTTCCTTATCTTCCCTGTCTTCACTCAGATTCTCGGTATTACGGTGACTCTCTCCGGAACACAGTCAGCGCCGAAGGAGCAAAACCGCGTAGTGAAGAGCACCAAGGGCCTCTACTATGCGACCGGATATCTCACCGCAAACCTGTACAACTACGCCTTTAGGACAGAGAGCATAGTAGGCGGGGAGGACCAGATGCTCTCCGAGGCGCCGGACAAGTGGGAGAGGATAGTGATGAACGTCGACTTCCCGTTCAAGTTCAGCGTCGTCTCGAACCCCCAGGACATCCAGAAGTACAGGGAGGACCTGGAGGGCGACCGCAGCTTCCTCGACTTCCAGATAAACAAGGAGAGCAGCGCAACGACTCCGAACCAGATGACCATCGCGGAGTTGGAGCGCAAGAAGAACGTGCTGCAGGCGCGCATCGACCGCATCTCAGGAGGAGAGCTGCCCATAAACACGATGATGTACATCGAGACTACGGCGGTGGGTGTTAGCGATAAGGCGGCCGCAGACGCTCTGACGAACCAGCTCAACCGGTTGGAAACGGTATTCAACTCGTTCGATATGAACATCACGCGCATAGCGGGGCGCGAGGTGCACACCCTGTTCAAGCTCAACTACGTCCTCTTCGAGCCCGCAGACATGTTGAAACTCTTCCAGACGCAGAAGTAGCCGCGTATTTTTAAGCTTTCACGTCCAGTATCTATTCATGACGCTTGTACGCATACAGACGCTGATGAGCAACGAGGTCGCTAAGCGCACCTTCTTCACGCGCCCGCCCGAGCCCCCCTTCGAGTTCCTGCTTAATGACCCCACCAACTCCATCTTCATCGGCACGACTAAGATCTTCAAGGTGCCGTTCACCTGGTCTGCGACCACGCTGACCAACCCGCACATTTCCGTGGTTGGAATAACAGGATCTGGAAAGAGCTTCTTTGTGAAGACCTTCCTCGCGCGAGCGAGCTACATCTGGAACACCAACGCGATCATCATCGACTGGGCGGGCGAGTACCTCACCTGGGTCAAGCAGAGCGGCGGGGTTGTGGTCTCCTTCTCCGACGGCGACTACCTGAACATAATGGACCTCTCCGGGATGAAGCCCATCGACCGCGCCAAGCAGATTATGAACTCGCTGGACATTCTAACCGACATAGGGGACTATCCTGAGCAGCGCCGTCTCACAGCAGAGGCGATAGAGCAGTCCTACGTTAATATGGGTTTCGTGCTCGCAGCGCCACCGCCGCCGGACAAGGAGGTGCCCACCCTGAAGAACGTCACGAGTCTGCTGGACGAGAAGTTGCAGGAAGGCACCTACGCCTATCCCGCGGAGCTCGAGAATACGATCTACAGGCTGCGCCAGTTCTCCAGGGAAGGAGAGGACTACTTCGCCAACAAGAGCACCATAGACATCGGCAAGCTCGCCACATCGGGCCTGGTGGACCTTGACCTCTCCGGACTGCCAGATGAACGCTTCAGGGCCATGGCCGCACTCTTCATACTGCAGACACTTAAGGAGAAGATGCGGATGGAGGGCTGGGTCTCCAACGCCGGCATCAAGACTCTTGTTGTGCTGGACGAGGCGTGGAAGGTGGCCAGCGATGAGAGGAGCGATGCGGTAACAATCATCAGGGAGGGCCGCAAGTACCAGTTCGGTCTCATCGTTGCGTCGCAGAACCCGACCGACGTCAATGAGGCGATCTTCTCGAACGTGGGCACCACGTTCATGCTCCGCATCCGCTTCGAGAAGTTCATGAACTACCTGCAGGGCTCCCTCAACTTCTCAGATTTCATACGCAGCGAGATAAGCAAGCTCGGAGTGGGTCAGGCGGCGGTGGACATCGCGTTCAACACCAGTGTGCGCTTCCCATCAATCTTCCTGCTGGAGCGCGTGGTGGGAGAGCTCCCGCTGGACACCTACTCGATCTACATGTCCGACGTGCTCGAGCCCAAGGAGCTCACCGATCCGGCAGTGCCCAAGGACTACACATTCGACAAGATCACCATCAGCGGCAAGATGATCGAGGCGGGTGTGGGCTCGGAAGTGGTGACCGCGGTGCTCGACCAGATCACCGCGAGCGGCAAGACCCTAGACGTCCGCGACTTCATCCGCGCCCTGCAGAAGGGCGGGATAACACGCGAGATGATAGTTGTGCTGCTTCGCAGCATAGGGATATCGGACGCGCTGATCACACGTGTCTTCTCGTTCATAACGACCTAGGTGCAAGAATGGCCAACGCAACAAACTCCCTCGTGGTGAACAAGCTGGACCTGAAGAAGATGGTGACCTCACTCGGCGTTAGCGACGGCAGCACAGAGGCCTTTCTGGGGAAGCTGGACAAGATGCACCAGCACATCGACGCCGTAGGCTTCGTAGGCATGCTGGAGAAGCTCGGCATAAAGCAGAAGGATATAGCGAACATACTCCGCAGGATAGGATTCACCGACACGAAGATAGTGGAGGTGTTCAACCTGCTCGACGAGGAGAAGATAGAGACGACATTCGGGAAGGTCGTGCAGCTGAAGGTGGAATGATGAAGCAAAAAAGCTATTGCATAGTGTGCGGCAATGAACGGGACGGAATCGAAGTGAAGGAGGACAACGTACTGCGCGCGCTGCGCTATATAAAGTATGACCTATTCAAGCGGCCCAGAAAGAACAACCGCATAGTCGTATGCAAGCAATGCTACGAGAGCTACAAGAAGCACCGCAAGCGGTATATTGGCAGGCAGCGCTTGTACCTCGCTCTCGGTGTGTTGTTCCTGATCTTCAGCATACTGCTGGCACCGTCCATCTACGCTGCGCTCGTTGGCATCGTGATGATCGCGCTGCTGTACCTGCTCTCGTTGCTGAACTATATGCCGGAGCTCGACCTGGAGAAGAAAAAGAAGGGCAGGAGTGAAGAGCGACGCTAATTCATATGACGCTGGCTATCGCATTGGCGATTTCCGCCGCGCTGTAGACGCCAGAGTTTTGAGTGCTGAAGCTGAGGATAACATAGGTCCTGTTCATGTAGCCTATGAAGTAGGCGGATCTCAAGATGCCGCTTCCCGACTGGGTGATTGAATTGTACATGGTGTACGTGAGTCCGTTCACCGTTCCGTTCATGCGGGTAAAAGCGCCAGCATGCGCATAGGCCACCCCAGTGCGATTTACGGTGACCAGGTAGGTGGCGTTGGCCACGGGGTTGTTTTGTATTACCGTGTACGAGAGTGCCTCATTCTGTTCAGTGTACGTGCCGGAACTGTACTCGGCGTTCCACTCCGTGATATTGAAACCGAACTGGCCCCCGTTGTATCCCTCCTTCATCATGCTGAGGTTGTATGTGCTGTTAAGGCCCTCCGCATAGGAGTCGTTGACTATGGCCTGCAGCTGTGGCTCGTTCAGGCATGTGCACAGGGGCTTGGCGCTAAGAGTAATATTAGTTGAGGTACTGTTTGAGGTGCTGTTTTTCTTGCCGGTGCTGCTGTTGTTTGGTATCGTTGTGGTTGAAGTGCTGGAGCTGGTCGAGACATTCTCCAATAAGGTTGTAGTGGGGAGCGTGGATACGACTGTGATGTTAATTGTGGTTTGGGTAGTCGTGCTGCTTACATTGTGCGTTACCTTGACTGGAAGTTGCGCTTGCCCATAGTAAAGCGCCGCAATAACGACCAACACCGCAGCAACCACGAGCACGTATTCCAGTAGTCGCTTATTCTGCATGTTCATAGATGGAAGAGAAGAGTATTAAAATCCTTTTGAGGAGGGAATACGTATCGTCAAATCGCCGCACGCTATATAAACATAAGCGTGCACTATAGTGACAAATAAAGGTAGCTTGATGGCTCCAAAGATCGCTGTAGGGCTCTTCTCGATACTGCTCCTACTCTTTTTGCTCCTTACGGTCATGCCCGGCGTCCGTGCACAGGCAGTAAGCTCTCTGGACATAGCCAGTCGGATCCCCTCACTCACAACAGTTCAGCCCTCAGGAAACTCTCCATCACAGCTCGCCGCGGCCAGTGCAGCGACTCTCGCAGCCACTTCAGTAGCTGGCTCAACGTTAGCTTGCACTACCTACAACGACGCATATCAAGGACTCTCGCAAGGTCTCAGCGCTCTTTCAAGTGCAGTCGGCGCAGGTGGTCTCGTCTCTCTCGCTCTATCCTATTGCCAAGCAACGACCTACAACGCAAAGGGCTTCATCGACGTCCCGACGCCCGGCGTCTCCACGTCTGGCAGCACGGCCTCTTCTATAATCTCCTCACTACAATCCCTCACGGGCCAGCAGACCGTCTCTCCCACAACCGCGGTGAACGCGACCAACGCCAAGAACGCGCCCTACTTCCTGACCTGTCCCAACACGCCGCCCAGTTCTCCACAAACAACTGCAATCCTGATCTATCCGCAGAATGGAAGCTTTGTCGGAGGAGACTCCTGCCTTAACTCCGTAGGCGGGATACCCACTGTGGTAACGCTCAACACCCAGATAAAGAACCCGCCCATCGGATTCGGGATTCCCACAACCGCGTTGCCTTTGGCCAAGATAACTCCGCTGCAGGTGACTAACCCGGGTCTGCTCTCAACCACCGACTTCGTATATACTCCGGAAGTTGATGGCATCCTCTCCAACGGCTTCAGCACGAACTCCTACATCTTCCAAGGCGTCCCCTCCTATGCCCAGCACGCCATCTGGTCGTGGAGCGGCCCGTTCGCCAACTTCGGTGCCATCCCGGCGCAGTCAAGCAGCTCCTCTGCACCAGGCACTTACCTTTATGTCAGCTACCCGAACGACGTCCCGGACCCGTTCGCAGGCTCCTGCTGGATAGATTACACATACAACGAGAAGACCTCTCTTGACTGGGTGCACAATGTGAACCTGCAGTTCACTTACCAGAGTGGCACCAACGCGACAGGTACCCCAATAACCAGCTCGCTGGGCACACCCATCTTCCCCTATCTCTCCTTCAACTTCAACATCACCACGAACGCGATGACACAGGGCACACTCCCGAACCTGAGCACGCTCTCATACGGCGTCTTCACTCCTACCACTTATACCTCCCCGTACAACTCCATCGAGACCTATCCGATAGACGTTCCAAGCGAGCTTCTGGTCAACACGCAGGTCGCACAGTCGCAATCGCAGAGCATCTGGCAGAAACTCAAAAGTCTTGTGGGCCTCAGTGGCACTCCAACTTGTATTCCATGAACAGCATTTCAACAAACGGCCTCAATCTTGCTCCGGCTAGCAATCCGCAGTCTCTAAGTCCACAGTACGATGTTATCTCAGTCGCAGCAATGCCAAATGACTATATCTACTTCCTTGTTTCAAGCCATATGGACCGGGAACCAGATGACCGCCGGGCACTACTACCTGGGAGCCGCACGTGTATACGCCCCCGGTTACTACCAGAACAACACCGTTGTCCACTCCACAACGCAGAGCACCTTCCCGCCGGCAATAGGCTGCGAGACGCAGCCCTCCGCCAACGGCTGCAGTCAAGCTTCGTTGCAGCAGACATGGACAACTTCATGGAGCGGCTACTGGGCCAACGCGTTGGCTGTGGACAGCAACCCAATACATGTCATGCAGGGCAGCGTGGTCGTAGCGAACTCAGGCTCCACTCTAGTAAATACGATACTCCAGGCCGGCGGCGTCTCCTCACTAATCAATGGCGCTATAGTCGCGGGAAGCCTGGTCCCAGTTCAGGGAACCCCCAGGAATATCTCGGTTGACTATCAAGGCGATGTCTTCGTGGTGGGTCAGACTGAAGGGTCTCTAATAGACTGGACTGGTCCATCATCCGGCACCTACTATGACACCTATCTTGCGAAGTTCCAGAACGTGAACCCGGCAAATACCGCATGCACCAACACCAGCTGCTTCAAGGTCACCTATCAAGACGTTAACACTGGGACGTTGTACTCGCCATTCACCGCAACCTCACCGAACCCCAATGTTCCCCCAGCACCATCTGAGTCTAATCTGACCTCAAACGTATACGACGCCTCCTCTTACTGCCTTCGGGCCTCAGCTACCAATGCACTACGCCTGCCAACTCCCAGCTCGGCATACCTGGAACTACGACAACGCAATCCACGCCCTGCACCCAGGGAGGCGACATTCAGACCATAGTAAGCAGCACCAGCTCGTGTCCATCTCCATATACTACATCTTATAGCTGCACCACCGAAGCGGGCACGACGACCTCTTCTAGTCCCTGCGGCGCGGGCACATCGCAGACGATATGCACACAGCCCGGCCAGCCTAGCTCTACGGTCGTGCCAGCAACGGCAACTACGGCGACCTCGAATCCGGTCGGCGTAAAGGGTACCTTCCTCTCCATCGCCTCCTCTCCCACCGGTGGGCAGGTCTATCTTGCGGGTCCGGATGCCAGTTCGATAGCTGTGTTTGACGGAACCAGCCTAGTCTACGAGTCCAGCATAAACCTCGTCTACTCTGGCTCTGGCCTTACCTCTTTCGCTACGCTCGACATACGCCAATGGTTGGAGAACAACGGCCTGTATAACCAATCAATCCCGTGGTTCTCCCAGTATGCCAGCAGCAGCGTGTATACCGATATGCTTGACCAGCCAATCTACCATCACGTCCTCGGAATCTCTGACGTGGACGGGTATCTGTACGTGCTGGACGACTGGGCCGCTACTCCGAACGAGGGCTCCCAATCCGCCCAGGTAGGCCAGATCTCCTTCAACCTGCTGCTCCTGCGCGTCATGAACTCCACAGGTGCGGAACAACCCCTCGGAGGATCTACGGTGCCCGACCTGGCCGTCCTACAGCAATGCGTACCTGCTGCAAACTCCGGTTTCATAGGCGATCCCAAGAGCAGTTCTCCACAATGCCTTACCTCTTCTCAAGTAACTGCATCAGACTGCCCGACGGTGCAAGGAGCAGCGGGCGGCAACTCCTGCACTCCCCAACCGGTCTCTTCCACCGGTTGCATTGGGCAAACCGGAAGCGAGTACGGCTGTTTCAGCATCCCCAATGGCTCCGGCGTCAGGCTGTTTGGCCTAGGAGGCTCAGGGGTAAACACCTACTCTACCCTTGTACAATCCGGAAGCGCCGGGCAGACTGTCTATCCTCCGTACGGCTGGATACTCTCAGCTAACGTGACTGCCGTAGGTACCCCCGGCTCCGGAGGAAGCGCATACGGATCCGCCAGCCAGATCGTCTCTTTCTGCTCAACAAGTACCTGCACCTACTCTCACTGGAAACCTAAAGAACTATTACGGAAACTATTACCCGATTGGTCCCTCCGTCATATGCACATCCACTGATGACTGCGGCAACAGCAAATACATACCACAAGGCGTAGGCTTCTCTGTCAGCTACAATAACACCGCCTCATTCCTCTTCCCGAACAACATAAAGCAAAACCTCGGCTACGGCGAACTCTTGATCGCTAACTTCCCGATAGAGAACTACACCAAGCCCTACAGCGGCTATCCGGGATACTCCTGCTACAGCACCCTCAATTCGCAACAGACCGGCTCAGTTTCCAATGGGCCGTGCGTCTACTCGCCATCAGTCTCAAACATGGCTGAGCCAGTCTACTACTTTTCCGATCCGTTCAAGTACTACGAGAACCTAGGTTCGCCGCCCATAGCTGCCATACCAAACCAGTTCAGCAGCGCATTCAGCAGCGGCTCAGGTTCTCCAGCGACCAAGTCCACTGCCTCCCAACCCTGCCTCGCCGCAGTTGCAAACTCGCAACTACCGATAGGATGCAACGGCTATGGCTCGAATTCCCTTGATCTCTCCCAGCTGGGCACAAGCCTCGCGAGCCTGCCGATCGTCCCCTTCGGCCAACATAATAATGCCGCAGCTCTCCAGCAGCGTCAGCGGCATGACGATCATACCCTATGAGTACCAAGCGACGATAACGCAGAGCATAAGCGACACCTCTCCTGAGAGCTCCACATTGAATACAGTGTGCGATGTGTACGCGCAGGCCGCCTCGCAGGCCGCGCTCGACGTATGCCTCGCCGCCTGCGGCGCCCTGTTCGGAATCTCCTGTGGCGCCTGCCCGGGGTTGCTGCCACTGCCTATACCGTAACGGACACGGCCTGCACGACCGATTGCGATCTGGCATCGACAGCTCTGCCGGCGGCCTATTCTCAGCAGAACCCGTCTCCGGCGACCTGGATAAACTATGATTACGCCTTCTCGCCCACCACCACCTCGCCGCCCAATAATGCGCCCATCGAGGGCGGAGACACCTACCTGCGCTACACCAGCGGGGGCAACCAGGGCTACTATGTGCCCAACCTCTCCGACGTGGGAGTGGTACTTGATCCGCACATCTTCCTTAACATCACCGGCAACCGCCTCTTCGGGAACCTCTACATAAACATAACCTCAAGCGCCACCTCCAACTCCCAGCTCGTGGTCAACGCCACCCAGCAGCTGAACTACATGACCTACTTCAACAACTTCGAGAGCGTGGGCTTCGGCGGCTTCTCGGCCCAGAACCCGCTCGGCAATGGACCCAGTCTCACCTACCTTACCATAAACTCAGAGCCTGTTAACGTTCCGAACTCTCCAAAGGTCTCGCTCACGAATCTCGGCGCATCCGCGCTAAACGGCGGACTCAGCTCCGGGACGCAGCTAAGCACGCTAAGTCAGTTGACCAACGCGCAGATAGTCACGTTCGCCAACTCGGCCGCAGCATTCACCTACAACACAGTTCTGGTCAATGGCGTCGGCATCACACCGTGAACCTCTTCAGCTGGTACAAGCGCGAGGTCTACAACAACCCGCTGAGCCTCCTGATCAACGGATCGGAGTCGCTCACCACTCTTTCCAGCCTGCTCAGCAGTGCGTCGTGCGACAGACTCTGCTCTCCACGCAGCCCGACATTCCCTACGGCTACCGGCGACTCATCTTCGTCCTGCGGGACCGCTTCAACAACACCCTCTACGTGCCCATTGACGCCGATATTGCGAACCAGACGGTAATACAGCTCAACGTGACCCCGGCGGTAAACCCACTGAATCCCAATTCCACTACCATTAACATCAACGGCTACGCTGGCTACTATGCCTACAACTCCCAGGGCAACCAGTTCTACCCGCTGCCAACGCTCCGATATACCTGTACTACGACAACAACATCAACTTCAACGGCCTTGCCACCAGCTCGGTGAACCTTCCCGGCTCGGTTACCTCCTACACGACCGGCGTGGGAGTGACCGCACCGCCGCAGCTACTCTCCGCTGCAAGTCTAGGCGGCAATGCGAACGTGATGTACGCGCAGCTGTGCGCGTTCCAGAATGCACTCAGTGCCTACGCGGCCGGCAACTACGTCTCCAACTGCGTGCTCGCCAGCCCGATCAATCCGAGCCAGATAGCATCCGCAATAGTCGACACCTACTCCCCCTCCTACAACTCCACGGGCGCCTGCGGCCCGCCGCCCCAGAGCCTGCTCCAGCAGACGAACTTCAACTGCAACATCTACGGCGTAGGAGGCCTGCCGGCAACCTGCTCGCAGCTGAACGGCGGACTGACCGGCACAACGGCGCAGCAGTACTGCTTCGTGCAGAGCTTCGACGGCAACGGCATCTGCACAAGCCAGCTGGGCCTGTTCAACGCAGTGACCACGAACGCGATAGGGTACTTCAGCACCAACGTCGTCGCCTGCGGCCTGGCCACCTCAACGATCGAAGCCCAGTACTACGGCTCGCCGGGTCCCGAGCCCATACTCTCCACCCAGCCAGTGCTTACACAGTCTGCCAATGTGGTCAACGACAATCCGCTCGGCGCCGCTGCGCAGCAGGCAGGTTCGATACTCAGCAGCACGTCGAACGGTTTCGCAGTATACAACTACGTCTGGACCCCGAACGCCACCGGCGAGGTCGTCAACGTCGGTCTCTTTGAACTCGGCTATGGGGACCTCGGTGTGGCGGAGGTGCTCTGCGCAGTAGTCGGAGCGGTTGTGCTCATGGCATTGAAGGTAAGGCATGACCGGTCGGCGCAACTGCGGAGCGGCCGCAGGAACTCCCCGAAGCGACGCAGCTCGTCAAGGGCCCGAAAGCGCTGAAAAAGGAAGCATGGGATACCAATAAATACCATATAGTCACAGAGGATATTGTGTATTAATGGTGGTATCTGCAAAGCCAAATGAGCATGTGGGACCGAGCCTGCTGCAGCCGCGGCGCACCACGTCTGAACGCCCCGAACGGGTCCTCAAGCCGCTGCGCAGGGCGTTTACCCGGAGGCTCTTAACATCGGCATTCGCGGCCGGCCTGTTCCTTGTGCCAACTCCTGCCGGTGCCCAGACGACTGAAGGTATAATTCAGAAGGATCCGATTCCTACGGCCGTGTGGGACAAGCTGAAGGCTTCCGGAGTTGACATCGCCGATCCGACCCTAAGGGCGGCCGCAGAGAAACTAATCAAAAGGTCTGGGGACATTAACGATCCAATGGCCCAGGCGGTAGTCGAGCCCATACTGTGTAACTTCCTGCTCGTCCTACAGAGCCGCAGGCCGGGCTTCGTGGCAGCGACCAAGCCGCAGGTAGATGCGCCGGCAATGCCGACGATCAACCCAGAGCCGGCCGTTTCATCTGAAGACCTGAAGCTGCCGACCTACGATAAGTACTGCAGATTTTCTGTGGATGCAGTGGACTACGACAGCGGCATCCCCGCAGGGCTGAAGGTATACTCGATAATGCATGAAGCGGGGCTGGGCAAAGCGGATTGGCATATACTGCTCATAGACAATCTTAACGTGCCGGAGGAGGGCTATGCGGCCTGGTGCAAGAAGGCCAACTTCACATTATCTAATATTGAGCCTCTCGTGCAAAAGCTGGTTCACGAGAATCCGACCACCCGGGGCCTGGTGCCGTTCGGCAAGGAGCGCATGAGCGACGAGGTCGTGAGGGGCATCCCAGGTTCAAGGGAGATAATAGGCAAGTGCATAGATTATGTCAAGGTGCAGATGCCCGAGCTCTCCGACTGCCAAGCGACCCTACTCGCAACCGCGGGCCTCCTGGGCACAAAGGTCGCGCCGCTTTCAGCCTACACCAAGGAAGACCAGGCGTTCTTCGCCTACAGAGAGCAGTGGCACAGGGCGTGGGACAATCTTGTGAAGAATGGCAATCCTACTCTCGACGAGCTGGCTGAACGTTGCGCTGAGTTACATCAGAGAACATTGGATTCGCATCTTGCTCAGCGGATGACGGAGCGGGCCCTCGAGGCAAGACTGGTGCAGACTGTCAAACTCTTCCCCGAACTCGGCAAGCTCGACATGCTCAACGCCGTGTTGTGCATCGACATCCGCAACGCGAACGGCTATTACAACATCCCGAAAAAGCGGGACATCGATATGACTAACGTCAGGAATCTGCGGCAAGCCCCCACCCTGATGGCAATGGGTATTCTCTCCGACAACTCTTTGGTAGCCAAAGTCCTCGAACAGGCGGTGGATCGACCGTTGACGCGCCGGGAGAGCTACCTGATGGCTCTGGGGATGGGCCCACTGGGCGAATACATCCGAGCAGAGCAGCTGCAAGATTTCTACAATCCCTCTGCACTTTTCCAGGGTCCTCTATACAGGGCAATGGGTAATGACGACAATCTGGCAGTCAGCAGGGCGATGGCGCTTACCGAGGAGCAGCTTCTGAAGTTGGCCAAGGACTCAACGCAGAAATCCAGCAGGCTGGACAGGGCCGCATTCCTGGTGAACGGCTCTCTCTACTTCGGCCAAGAAGTGACTCATGTTAAAGGCAACGAGCTAGTCAACGAGTGAGAACTGATTCTCCTAGGTCTTGCCAGGCCTGCTCCTCCGAATAAGTATGAATACCACCAGAGCGCCGGCCGTTATGGTCGCCACGGCGGGATATAAAACAGTCGTAAGGTTCACAGCCTGCAGTGCCAGCAGGGAGATTCCGAATCCGAAGAAGCTGGTGAGATATATGGAGATCGCTTCCTCCCCCGGTTTCGAGTAGGACTTCCTGAATGTGGGAATGAAGCCGAGACTGTCGACCATGGCCGCCATCACCACCGCGCCCAGCGGATTGCTTGTGGCTATCCATATTACGATACCGGCCAGAGCTCCGCCCAGGCCGATGCAATCGAGTCTTGTTATCCTCTTCTCTCCCCTGGAGATTGAGATGAAGAAGACGACAAAGCAGAGGCACGCTCCCGCCCCCGAGAACCAGGTGCCCGCTCCTCCGCCTTTGATAAAAGAGCCGTAGGCCGACAGCCCCTCCGCAAGTCCCCACACCAACCAGGAGAACATGTGCGGCTTGATGCTCCCTTTTATAAGGTCCTTGAAGTAGGGCAGGTATCCTGAGAGTCCGACTATTGTTGCAACCGCACCGAGGATTATCTGGTACTCCAACCAAAAACCAGCGTCTCAGTAGGGCCGCGGAACGCTCGGAGGCCGAGCGAGTATGTAGAAGCGGGTGTCGCCTTTCAACTCGATGAGCACGCGCTCCATGAGAAGCTTGACCGGATCCTGAAGCAGCGAGACGCGCGCTCCGATGTCCTCGAAGCTCTCAAAAGGTTTCTCCTCTCTTGCGTCAAGTATGGCGGTGAGATGCTTCTTCCCGACTCCGGGCAGCAGCTCCAGCGAGTGCAGCCTTATGTTCAGCGGCGAGGCGTTGTTGAAGAAGTCCACGAACTTCTTCTCGTTCCTGTGCAGCACCCCGTTGATCGCGTTGGGGAGCTCATTCTTCGCCCCCTCCGTCAGACTTGTGTAGGTGAGCCGCGTCTTTATAAGTGCAATCTTGTCCCGCTCGCCCTTCCCTATGTACAGGCGCTCGCCCACCTTTATCTCGGGGCTCTTGGGCACAGCTTCAAGAAGCGTGAATCTTGTCTCGCCCAGCAGCTGGGCTATGGGCTCTGATCTTACCGAGAAGGATTTTCCTGTGGGGAGATAGTCTAGGACAACAGCATACTTCTTCCAGATCCTCCCTTCTCTGCTCAACTTCAGGCATTCGACCATCTCGTGCATCCTCACTTGCTGCGGTGCTTCTCCACTATCGCCATCGCCTTCTCTGCAGTTTCGGGCTCGACGCTCTTCTTCTCGTTCGCTAGTATCTGCTTCATCTGTATTATGTCGACTGGCATGGTGTCCGCTATCGAGACGGCCGCCTTGGCGCTCAGGCCCAGGTCCTCGATCTCCTTCGCGAGCTTCCTGCTCTGCGCGACGTCGAGCTTCGCGAACTTCTCCGCGTGGTCGTGCGCCAGCGTCTGCTCGTAGCCGAGCTCGCCGTCCTTCTTGCGTGCCTTAAGTATCTCTAATGCCTCCGGTATGGATGAGAGGCGGCTGGATTTCTCATTGTTGCTGCTCATGAATATCTACCTTCCACGATACTATTTAGCCATAAACCTATTATAAACCTTTTGTTCAAGTATTCTATGGGCTTTTTTGATGGATGCGAACCTGGTGTACAAGGAGATCCTTGAGGAGATGAAGAAGCACATCTCGGGCAAGGTGGAGACCATCCAGCTGATGGTCATCGCCATCGTGGCCAACGGCCACGCCCTCCTGGAAGGGGTGCCAGGAGTCGCCAAGACGACCATGACCAAGGCGCTCGCCGACACGATCCAGGCTGACTTCAAGCGCATCCAGGGCACCCCAGACATAACACCCACAGACATACTCGGAGCCACCTACGCCGACGTTGACCGCAACATAAAGTTCAACAAGGGCCCGGTGTTCACCAACATCTTCCTCATAGACGAGCTCAACAGGATGCCGCCAAAGACCATGAGCGCCCTGCTCGAGACGCTAGAAGAGCGCCAGGTCACCGCCGGCGGAGTGGACATAAAGCTGCCCAGCCCGTTCACCGCGTTCGCCACCCAGAACCCGCTTAACATAGAGGGAACGATAGCGCTCCCGAAGGTGCTTGCAGACAGGTTCCTACTGAAGATCGACGTCGATTATCCAAACGCAGATGAAGAGGTGCAGATGCTGCGCATAAAGGAGAAGGAGGAGGAGATGGTCGTCAAGAAGATAATAGACACGGCAGCAATCCTCGAGTTGCAGGAGCAGTCGAAGACGATAGTTCTGCCTGACGAAGTGGCACGATACATAACTGAGATAGTCGATGCGACGCGCACAGACATACACGTGGTAATGGGTGCTAGTCCGCGCGCAGTCATAGGCTTCATGAAGGCCGCCAAGGCCCGCGCCCTGCTTGAAGGACGTCACGAAGTGACCAAGGATGACATCCACTTCCTCTCACGCCCGATACTCAGCCACCGGCTCTCGGTCCGCGCCACAGGCGGCATCGGAGTGCACGGTATAATAGACGGCATAATAGCATCCCATTACTAGCGTGTGTGAAGAGATGGACAGGAAACTCCTAATCGCCCTCCTTCTAGTGATACTTCTCGGAACCTTCCTGCGCCTGCTGACGCTCCACTTCGGGGTGTTCATGGATCCGGACGATTACTTCTACTACAGCGTGGCCCAGCAGACCATGGCACATGGCCTGACTCTGACCTCGCAGCTCTCCGGTTTCCCCGTGCACAACGCCTACAATGAGGGAGCAGGCCTAATCTACCTACCGATACTCTTCACCTACCTGACGAACAATCTCTTCCTCTCCATTGCTATTCTGCCGGTCATCTTCGCGGTGCTCGAGATGCTCGCGGTGTACGTGCTCACGGCCAAGATCTCCCGCAACAGGTACTCGCCGCTCCTCGCCACCTTTCTGTTCGCAATCACCCAGGGCGCGCTGGTGAAGAACATCTTCGGGGAGTACAGGGGAGACAGCATGGTCCCGTTCCTGATGGCTCTGACCCTTATCATAATAATATATGCGAGAGAGCGGAAGAGCCGTGCAATAGCACTCATTGCCATCCTTCCGGTAGCGCTCTCCCTGTGGATCTGGAAGGGGGGGATCTACGTTCTCGCGGTGATCGCTCTATTCGCCGCCCTGCTCTTCCTTGAGCAGAAGCTTCGGAAGCTCTGGAAGGTGGTGGTCATCGCCGTTGCGATAGCCATAATCGGCATGATACTCTTTATGCTCCTGCAGAATTCGGGCATCTTCGGGGTTACATCAGCGGTTAGCATAATCGCCGAGCTCCAGCCCACCACGGTGAATTACCTTGTGCTCGCGCTAGGACTCAGCATCGGCATCGCGCCCATCGGCGTCCTGATCTACGTGCTCAAGGACAGCACTAGCAGGCGCCGCCGAAAGGACAACTTCATCTTCCTGGCGCTCTTCTCCCTACTACTCGTCACCTTCGCGCTGCAGCTGACCGGGATCCGTTGGTCCTCCCTGCTCGCCATGCCGCTCATGACCTTCACCGCCTATGCGCTCGCCGAGCTGTACGGCTCGGCCCGCGGCTCTAAGAAGTTCACGGTTCTATTCCTCTGCATGGTGCTGGCGGTCAGCGTTGCACTCTCCGCCGCCCAGGTGCCGTTCAACGGGCCGGGCAACGGCATGAACCCGGGCTTCCAGGCCGCGCTCGCGTGGATACGCAACAACACCGCAGCCAACGCTACCTTCCTGACCGCCTGGCCGGACGGCAGCTACGTGGAGGGGCTGGGGATGCGGGCGAGCTACAGCGACAGCATGAGCGGCCAGGTCAACGGCTGGCGGCAGTTCCCGCAGTTCCTCTTCGCCAGGGCGGGCAACTTCACCTATCTGTACAACGTGAGTCCCGACTACCTGCTGGTGAGGAACTATTGGGCCGACGAGCACGAAGGGCTTGCGGCGGAGGGCGGAATCTACTATAATACCTCCCTGAACGGCACCAACCTGCAGCTGCTCACGACCCAGGACAATATCCCAGGCCTCACCCTCCTATTCAAGAACGACGATGCGAAAGTGTACAAGGTGGGATAGCAAGGGCCTCTCGACTGCTCCGTCCTCATAGAAATGTATATAAATCTTGATATATTACATAATGGATGATTGAAGGCGAATCTAATGAAAAATTATCTGAGCTCTTCGAGAATGAGGATACTACTGTGCGTGGCTTTTCTAACCGGCATGATAGGCGTTGCGGTTATGCCTTTGGCGTCCGCGCAGGCCACAAATACGGTCCAAAACGTGCTTTGCGGTGTTATAACCAGCATCTCACAGATTCTAAGCATACTGGCTTTGATGCTCTTCATACTGGGCGGAACGCTCTATGCGTTTGCGCACTTCCTACCTGCTGCGGGCAACTTCCGTGGTAACCTACAGGGTTGGGGAATGGGTATGCTGATGGGCGGCATAATAGCACTGATACTGTACATCGCTGCGCCATTCATCATAAACCAGATAATCTCCGTCAACACAGGCAGCACGTTAGGTGGCGGCACCGGCACAAACACCGTTAATGCACCTTCTCTCAGCGGCGGCTCGTGCTCCGGCGGAATATTCTCCGGCGTAACCTGAAGGGATAGCTTTTGTTTATCTTTCTTTTATTTATTTTCATTTAAGGTCTTGCGGTGTTAAAGAATGGGTTCTGTTTTATCTGACACGTCTGAAACCTATCGCGAGAACCTAAAGCTCGTTCTCCTATTCTCGGTACCGTTTGTCATAGCCTTCCTGATACCACTTCTTGCGCCCTTCCCAACCTACATCAGCTCCGGCGCAATCTTCATACGAAGCGCGAGCATCTTCACGAACCTTGACTTCTTCACGGTGGCCGTGATCCTGGTCGCGCTGATCTTCTCCCTCTTATTCATCAGCTTCGCCTACGTGGCGATAAGCCTTATTGTCAAGTCGCGCAAGACCCGCCTGGCGATCTCCCAGCGCGTGCTCCACGACATTGAGAAGTACATAGGCAAGGTCTTCACCGTCCTGCTAATCTACACACTCATCCTAATGGCTGCCAACGTCATCGGCTACATGCTCAACATCCAGACTTTCCTCACCGACCTGGTGGGCTTCTTTGGCTTCCTCTTCATCTTCTACGCTCCGAGTGCGATAGTGGTTGACAACGTGGGAGTGCTTCGCTCCATGAAGAACAGCATCCGCCTGGTCTTCCACAGCCCGCAGTACTTCGTCATCTGGCTGGTCCTCGTCACCCTGGCCATCTCGGTGATAGACCTGGTCTTCGTTAGCATACTGGGGATATGGGCGACCTACATAGTGCTCCTGATAGTCTCCCTGCTCGTGCTACCCTACTTCGTCATCTTCCAGGCCGAGTCGTACATGCGCCGCTTCGCGATCCTGAAGCACTAAAACACAGCCCTTCCAGCAACGCCTGCCCAAGGAGAAGCCAATGCGCAACAGCACCTTTGCCGACAACTACCTCCTCCTGATAATAGTCGTGGCTCTGCTATACGCTGCCTACTGGATAAACTACGGCTCCTACGCCTACACGCACTACCTCTCCAGGTACTATGACCTTGGCCTGTACGTGTACAGCTCCTACTGGCACCTGCACTCGACAGGCATGGGTTTCCTGCAACAATATCTAACCAGCACAAACCACCTCTCCCCATTCAGCACGCTGATTCTGCCCTTATTCGCTCTTTATCAACAGCCAATCACCGTGCTAGCAACGCAGGACCTTATGCTTGCACTGACTGCGGTAGTCCTTTACCTGGTCTGCAGGGACCTCTCTCAAGAATAGGAAGATCGGCTTTGCAATAGCCCTCGCCTTCCTGATAAATCCCGGAACTGCGGGGCTGCTCTTCTTTGACGTCCACATCGAAGCATTCTTGCCCCTATTCTACATCCTGGCCTTTTACTTCTACATGAAGCGCCGCCGTCTCCTATTCTTCATAAGCTATCTGTTGCTGCTCTCTGTGATCGAGGCCGCGCCGTTTATAGGTGCAAGCCTGCTCGTCGGCCTGCTCCTCTACGAACGATTCTATGCCTCTAACCGCGATCCTGCAAAATCGAAGCAGTCCGGATACCGCTTGCTCCTCTACGCCACAATCCTAACCCTGCTGTCCGCATCGGCCTACTATTACCTGGGCGGCCTCCTCTTTTCATCCTATAGCTCGACCCCCTACGCGACCATCTCACCCTTGCTTTGGTACTTCAATACTCCCTCATTACTGTCCCAGAGCCAACTCGTAAATGGCGCTTCCCAGTCTGCTCTAGTGTATCCCCTGGCCTTGGTTGGCCTGCTCGTTCTCCTCCTGGGCCTCGGCCTTAGCACCCTCGCCGATCCGATAATCAGCCTCGTGCTCCTATCTCCTTGGATCTTTCTTGCTTTTTTGTATCAGCTTCACGGCACTGAATCCTCCTCCTTTTATTGCCAGTACTATGCCTATGCCCTGGGAGGAGCAGCAGTTGCCGTGATCCTCGGATTCCTAATAGTAATGGAGCATAAACCGCGTCTTGCACTTCTTGCAAAGCATCTGAATCCTCTAAAAAACGAGCAGTTTCTATTCGCGCAAATGATTGTGTTGTCCATCCTGCTACTACTCTCACTGTCCCCTCTTCCTTTTTCGGTACTAGTCCAGTCAACCTACAACAGCGCGAACCTCACGGCATTAAACACCGCCGTTTCCATTATACCTGCAAATGCTTCGGTAATGGCCGAGACGATCTTCGCACCACATCTGTTCTATGTACATAACCTAGAGCTGCTAGCGGCGCCCAGCAACAACACCCTCACCCCCTATGCCGATATAAACGGCGCCGTATACTGGTTCAAACCGGATTACATACTCTATGCGGAGAACTTCTCAGATTATTATCCCATACTGTACGGCCCAATAGGGCAGGCAGTCTCCCAGGTGTCAAACTACACCCGTTACAACTACACCAGGATATACAACGTCTCCGGGATTGTGGTGCTAAAGCACACCCGGTAGGCGCTGCCACGGATCTGAAATATATGGTATTTTATATCTCACCCGCCCATCTCTATCCACTCCCTTATGGCGGGGTAGCTCAGCCTGGTTAGAGCGCTAGACTCATATGCAAAGCGTTATGAGTGATGAGCATTATTGCGATGACTGCTAAGAAATCTAGAGGTCGCGGGTTCAAATCCCGCCTCCGCCAAACTCCCTTTCATTGATCTCATGAACACGCTATTATTCCTAAGGCACGCGAAAACCAAGGTGGACAAGAG
This sequence comes from uncultured archaeon, assembly GCA_963830445.1. GTDB lineage: Archaea > Micrarchaeota > Micrarchaeia > Micrarchaeales > CABMGC01 > JAJZOD01. The sequence goes on along the minus strand of CAWHMC010000013.1, from coordinate 133,746 downwards.
CGTGCCCATCGAGCACTGGATTCTAACGGAAGAGGGAACCACGCAGTCGAGAGAGCTGGCTACGCAAAAGCTCTTCGATGATGTGGACATCCTGATCTCGTCAGACGAGGAGAAGGCGTACCTGACCATCAAACCTCTCGCGGACAGACTAGGCAAGCCCATAGTGAGGGTGACCGCCCTGGGCGAGATACAAAGACCCAACTCGGAGAAACTCACAGCGGGGGAGTACGACGAGATGAAGGTGCGGATATTCAAGGACCTGGATTATACGGCGCATGGCTGGGAGACGGCCAATCATGCCTTGAACCGGTTCTCGAATGCGGTAAAAGAGATCGAGAGAAAATACGACGGCAAGAAGATCCTAATCTGCTCCCACGGCACGGTCATGACCCTCTACTTCGCCAGCATCCAGAGAAAGATGGACGAACTATTCAATCGCTGGGAATCCCTCGATTTCGGGAGCTACGGCGTGGTTAAGGGAGGCAATGTAGTTAGGGATATCGTCTAATAAACCGGCGTACTTTCTTGTCGAGGGAGCTCCCTCGTCTAAAAAAAGCCGAAAACCAGCGAAAGATTTAAATATCTTCTCCCTTATATTCTATTTACTTCTTTTAGAAAGGTTTAAAAAATCTCTTATACTGTCCAGACGTCATATTGAATGGTGTTATCTATGAACAAGGCAAAATCACACAGTGCGGCGGCAAGAAGCAAGACCCACCACGAGCAGGGCACGGTCGCAAATCCTATGGCTCCCACCATGAATCCCGGAGCCTCTGACAACGTCGTAGTCTCGAAGGAGGTCGCGAGATTCGGGCGCGAGGTAAAGCGCTGCCCGAGCTGCGGAGCATCCGATATCATATTCGACAACGAGCGCGGCGAGTACATCTGCAACAACTGCGGCCTGGTCATTGAGGAGAACGTCACCGACGAAGGTCCGGAGTGGCGAGCATTCGACTCAGACCAGCGCAATGCCCGCGCACGCACCGGCGCACCGATAAAGTACATGAAGCCGAACAAGGGCCTGGTCACAGAGATCGACATGTACAACAAGGACATCAAGGGCACCAAGCTCTCCTCAAAGCGCCAGGCACAGCTCTACAGGATGCGCAAGTGGCACAAGCGCGCGAGCATAGCGAGCTCCAGCGAGCGCAACTACCTGGTCGCTCTTCCGGAGCTCAACCGGGTGGCAAGCTATCTGGGCCTGCCGGACAACATCCGCGAGCAGGCTGCGCTGCTGTACAGGCAGTGCGTCCGCAACAACCTGATCCGCGGTCGTCCCATAGAGACCGTGGTCAATGCCGCGCTCTACGCTACCTGCAGGACAGCGGGAATGCCGCGCACGCTGGACGAGATCTCCAACATCTCCAATGTCTCCAAGAAGGAGATCGGGCGTACCTACCGCATCATAGCCCACGAGCTTAACCTGAAGATCCCGTTGACCGATCCATCCGCCTACGTGCCACGTTATGTGGCAGCGCTCAAGCTGAGCGGCGATGCCCAGGAACGCGCCCTCACCCTGCTGAAGCAGGCGATGAAGAAGGGCCTGATCAGCGGACGAAGCCCCACGGGCGTCTCAGCGGCAGCAGTCTACATCGCAGGAGCCCTGGCTGGCGAACGACGCACCCAGAAGGAAGTGGCCGACGTCGCAGGCGTTACCGAGGTGACGATACGAAACAGGTACCGGGAGCTGAAGCAGGAGCTTAACATCGACGTTAACCTCTAGGTCTGGCCATGAGAACGGCTGTCCTCTCCTTCCTTTCTTTTATTTTTCTCTCCTTTTTTCTCCTCTCCGGCCTGAGCCTAGGTGCCCAGAACTACACGCACCAGCAGGCGAACCTCACCATCTCAAACGCATCGGCCTACCTAAGCGCCATCAATCAGAGCGGCTACCTTGTCTTCTACCCGAACCTTACGCAGGCATACAATTACCTGGCCAGAGCGAGGTCACTGTCCAACAGGTCTCCCTCTCTCGCCGAGAACTACGCACAGCAGGCGGAGAGCTCCGCCGCATCCGCCTACAGCGCGATAACATCCTACAGATATTACGCGTTCATCATCACCGCCATGCTCACGATAATCGTCGGCATGATGCTGTATCTGCTTACAAAGCCAATCCCTCCTGCGGGCCGCAGGAAATAACGTGAGATCATGGTAGAGAAATCAGAAGTTTTGGAGAAACACAGGATGAACAAGGGAAAGATAGAGATAATGGGCAAGGTTCCAGTAGAAACCCAGGAGCAGCTCTCAACCTACTACACTCCTGGAGTCGCGCTGGTGTGCAACGAGATAAGAGCGCACCCGGAGGGGGTGTACGAGTACACGAACAAGGCAAATACGCTCGCCATCGTCACCGACGGCACGCGGATACTGGGCCTGGGCGACATCGGGCCCGAGGCCGGGATGCCCGTCATGGAGGGCAAATCCCTCCTGTTCAAGAAGTACGGCGGCGTTGACGCTGTGCCGCTCTGCATACGCAAGAGCAGCGAGGAGGAGATACTCACGTTCCTCAAACAGATAGAACCCACCTTCGGCGCCATAAACATAGAGGACATAGAGTCCCCGAAGTCGCTCCGCATAGTGCGCAGGGCGAGCGAGCTGCTCCAGATCCCGGTCTTCCACGACGACCAGCAGGGCACAGCAGTGGTGGTGCTCGCCGCGCTCATAAACGCGCTCAAGCTCGCGGGTAAGGGCAAGGAGGCGAAGATCGTGCTCATGGGCTCCGGCTCAGCCGGCATCGGGATCGCCAACCTGCTGCACTTCGCGGGCTTCAAGCGGCTCTACGTTCTCGACAGCGAGGGTGCCATATACCGCGGCCGCGCCCAGCACATGAACGAGTTCAAGGAGGAGATTGCGCTCAAGAGCAACCCGGAGAACGCCCAGGGAGGCCTCGACGGGCTGATAGGCGGGGCCGACGTCTTCATCGGCGCCAGCGGGATCCCCAACTCGTTCAAGAAGGAGTTCATAGGTCGGATGGCAGGGAAGCCCATACTCTTCGCGCTCACGAACCCAGCTCCAGAGATAGACTACGAGGAGGCGAAGTCGGCAGGAGCATTCATAATTGCGACGGGCCGCAGCGACAAGCCCAACCAGATAAACAACAGCCTCTCCTTCCCGGGCATAGTGCGGGGCCTGCTCGAGGTCCGCGCCACGCGCGCCACCGAGGAGATGCTCTTCGGCGCGGCGAAGGTGATTGCAAAGTCCGCGAACAAGAACCTATCCCCTGACTGCATCATGCCGCTGATGTCGGACCGCAGGGCCTTCCTGAAGGTCACGCAACTCGTCGCGGCAGAGATAGGAGCAACGGCCATCAAGCTGAACCTCGCGCGCACGCCAAAGAGCGCAGAGGAGATAAAGGCCAACACCAAGGCTCTGGTCCAGAGATATGCAAAGATGGAGAGGAAGCTCTTCGGAAAGACTCCTACTTGAAAGCGTCGGCCTCCTTGTGGAGCCGCTTCGCCACGTCCTTGAGCCCGCCCCTTAGCGTATACATCTCCAGGCCGTACTTCTGTTTTATCACCCGTGCCACGTGGTTCGCCATCTCGCCCTCATAGGAGAGGAGGATATCCGCTCCATGCTTCCTAACGCCCTCCTTGCCCGAGTTAACCAGCTCGACAGGTGCAGTTATTGCGACCTTGCTTGTTGGGATATCCAGCAGCTGCGCCACCTGTTCAACAGGATCAATGCCCAACCACAGGAACCTAGCCCCTCTCTCATTCACGATGCTCTTCGCATCCTCCAGGCTCAGCTCCTTGGACCACGGAGGCGGGCTCTCCTCCTGTGCCTGCGGCTGCTCCGTGCGCTCCTGGGCGTCAGGCCCGTACTCTATGACCTCCTCAACGAACTCGCTCATCGCCCTTGCCTCGATCCTTGGTATCCCGTTGAACTCGTCGCCGCTGTGGGTGTGCATCTCCTGGTCCGGCCCGCTGGTGCCCGTATGGTGCACCTTGATCGAGTCGAACGCCTTGCCACGCGCCACCGTGACGCCCTGTATATATTGGTAGGGTATGATCTCGTAATTGGTAGGGGTGAAGAGGTCATGGCCTGTATGCAGGCCCCAGAACGAGGGGCGTACCATAATCAGGCGCTTGTTGGTAGCGACGATCCGGGACGGTGTTATCCCCTCCCAGTGGCTTTGCTTTGCCTCCAGGACGATTCGCTCGTCCTTGTGGAGCACCTGCCTGAGGATGTTCGTGCACTGCTGGCTGTGGACATGTTCCGGCACACCCTGTGCCTTAATCGAGGCATACGCCTTCGCCACTGCCCTCTCGAAGTTTGCCATGCTATTCGATACTACCTAGACGCCCTGATTTATATGAGTTATGGAGCTTCCTCACTCCAAAAGTCGGGAAAAGAAGTAGATAAGAAGAAAACAAAAGAAATGGGAAACAAAAACGTCCTCCAGAGCGTTCCAGAGGCTCTTTACATCATGCTGATCGCGCTGCCGAGGACGGCTAGCACGAAGCCCAGCACCACGTACCAGGACCATGCGGAACCCAGCGTCAGTGCCAGGAGCGTTATGCCTGTTACGGCCTCCAGCTTCAGGCCCCACATCTCGCTCGACTTGTTACCCTTCAGGGTAGCGAAGTTCGCGAAGAACAGGGTTATCGCTGAGATAACGCTCACGCCCGCAAAGACAGGCAACAGTACCGCTCCCGCACCCGTGAAGACTGAAGAGACGCTCCAGTTCGTCAGGAGGTTGTACGATACGTACAGGAACACCAGAGCCCCCAAAAGGGTCAGGACAAAGCCCCACGTGTTCATTCCGTTGCTATTTTGTTTTGCCATAGATTCACTTTCGTGTACTTATCCTGTGAAATTTGTGGTTTTTAAGGCGATTTTGGCCTAAGACAATCGTCGTAAAAACAGGGATTCCGGATGCTTTATAAGCCCTTTCATGGGCCATTCTGTCGTCTTAGAAAGAGAAGAAAGAAAAAGGAAAAATAAAAGAAAGGAGAACCGCTTTTGCAGATCTCTTTACATGCTCAGGACTGAGCCGCCGAGGTAGGTCAGGACGAAGCCCACCAGTGCGACATAGAACCATCCGCCACCGCCTGTTACGATGAGCGTTGTTATGCCGCCCAGGATGATGAACTTCCAGAGGACGTCCGCCATCTTGGCATCTCCCTTCATGCCTGCCGCTGCACCGAGGCCCATGAAGAACAGGGTTATCGCGCTAACGATAGCAACCGCTATCACGAACGGGCTGAGGAACGCCGCTGCGTTCAGCCATGCGCCCGCCGTTGCGCCGCCGTTGTACCAGGTGAAGACCACGTACAGGTAGACGAGTGAGCCTAGGAACACTAGAGCCCCGCCTAATCCAGCCATATTCTTTTTAGCTGCCATTTTATCACTCATAAGAAGTAATATGGAAAGGCTTTTAGCCTTAACCCAGATATTCGTGTTTGACCTGTAGGATATCTGTCGATTGACGTATTCGCGATTAGTGGACAGTTCGGTTTTTAGTCGTCAAAGGGGAGTCTCAGACCCTTCTGCGCATCGCTGTGACCAGGACATGTGTGTCAAGATCACCGTCCACGGTCCTCTCGAGCCTGAGTTCCCGTTCGGCGAAGCCCAGCTTTGCCATCTCGGCGACCAGGCCCTCATCAGTGAATGCCGCAGTCTCGAAGTTCATGATTGTAATGATTGATCCGAAGCCGGTCTTCTCCCGCTTCTCACGGCTCCGAATAGTCGTAGAGTCGTGAACCAGCTGCAGGATTATACCCTCCCTCGAGACCCTGCTTATCTCCTCGAATCCCTTCGCAAAGTCCCTGCCCAGGTAGGATAGCGTGGCTATGGAGATTCCGATGTCGAATGAGTTGTCCGGGAAGGGGAGTTTCCTCGCATCCGCGAGCACGAATGTTGGTCCTTCATGTGCCATGCGTGACTCTTCTATCGCTATCTCTGAATGATCAACTCCAGTATAGCTCAATGCCATGGTGCACGCAAGCCTCGAGGTGAACGCCCCATGGTCTGCAAAGCCCGCAGCATGCTCCCGCAACCTACGTCTATTATGTTTTTATCGAATATAAGCGCCGCCGAGCCTCTGAGCGCACCCTTGGTAAGTATCGAAAGCGGATCCTCTCTCCACAGGTAATTCCAGACCTCCTTCTTATCAACACTCATTTTGCCGTCTGGCAAAACACGGACAACCTCTTCAAGCCGTCTCCCAGCTTGCTTCTTCTCCATAACTTAATCTATGCCTTTCTTGATATTTATGCTTATCAAAGGCTCAAATTTAGTCCGACAGATGGCAACAAAGTTACCTCATCCTTTCTCCAGCGCGCAAGCCATGACCTCCATCTCCTTCGCCTTGAACGGATGCGCATTGTATCCCTCTGCCCTCAAGCCCTGCGCCATGAGTGCAGGCCCGGAGCCCTTGCCGTAGGTGTAGATCAGGCGCGGCGAGCACGCCTCTATATACTCCACCGACTGCTTGAAATCGGCATGGTCGCTCAGGCAGAACTGCACGTCGGTGCCCATGTTCAGGAGCTTGGCGAACCCGCTCGCTACCCCTGTGAACACGCGCTTCCCCCAGGCATTCGAGAGCCTGCTGCGCATCTCGGCTTTCACATCGCCCATGGGGACTATCCCGAAGAAGTTCCCGGAGACGCTCTCGCTGAACGTGCTCTCGTCTCCCACAGCGGTTATGTACTCCAGACGGACGCCGTTGCGCCTGTAGACCTCATTCACCCTGCTTATCTGCTCCCCCACCACGGGCGCTATGCCAGCGTCGTTAGCGATCTTTACGAGCTCCTGCGCCTTGCCCAGGCTGTAGGCCCCGAAGATCACAGTCCCTTTCTCAAGCTTTGAGCTAAGATAGCGGCGTATCGTCTCAGAGACCTCCTCCCGATTGTCAAAGACGACGTTTTTGTAAGGATAAGTTGCATCGATCACAAGGACATCCGTCTGCTTTGTTTGGATGGGAGGGGCCACATCCGACTTCTGCATCTGGTAATCGCCGCTGTACATGAATGTGAAGCCGTCGCCTTCCGCGTAGAGCTGCTTCGAGCCGAGTATGTGGCCCGCATCGAGCAGTTTGACGTTATTCAACATTATCGTATCGTTAATGATTCGCGCGCTCCTCGCTTCCACCAGCTCCTTAGTTATCCTGCTGGCCAGCAGGGGCTTGCTCTTGCATATTCCGGCGATGTGATCGGCATGGGCGTGGGAGACGAAGTTGACGTTCGCCTCCCGGTCCCTGACGTCCAGTGCGATGTTATTATCGCCAAGCTTCAATCCCATTCGGTCGCCGTATGCCGATGGCACGTGAAAGCTTAAATATATGTTTTGCGCGAATCATTACTCATATACTATTTGTGGTTCGATGACGGAAAAGGTCATAATTATCGGTTCCGGCCCGGCGGGCCTTGCGGCCGCAATATACACCGCCCGCGAGGGCTTCGAGCCGCTGGTGATCGCCGGCACCCGGGGCGGCGGCCAGCTCGAGCTGACCACCGTGGTAGAGAACATCCCCGGCTTCCCAGATGGGATCGACGGGCCGGAGTTCGTCCAGCGGATGAAGAAGCAGGCGGAGAAGTTCGGCACCCGCTTCCTCTACGAGGAGGTCTCCTCGCTGTCTCTGGGCAAGCGCCCACTCTGTGTAACTGCAGGAGGCAAGAGACTACACCACTGATTCACTGATAGTAGCTACGGGCGCCAACGCGAAGTGGCTGGGCATCGAGTCGGAGAAGAAGCTCATTGGCAAGGGGGTCTCGAGCTGCGGCACCTGCGATGGTCCTTTCTTCAAGAACAAGAAGGTAATAGTCGTAGGCGGCGGCGACACCGCCATGGAGGACGCGATCTTCCTTACCAAGTTCGCCTCCTCGGTCACCGTTGTGCACAGGAGGGAAAGCCTCCGCGCCAGCAGGATAATGCAGGAGCGCGCAAAGCCGAACCCAAAGATAAAATTCCTATTCAACAGCGCAATCGAGGAGATACTCGGAACCGACCACGTCGACCGGGGTGAAGATAAAGAATCTCCTTAACAACGAAGTTCCACAGATGCCGATTGACGGGGTGTTCGTGGCCATAGGCTACGCTCCCAACACCCAGATGCTGGGCAACCAGCTGAAGCTGGACGAGAAGGGATACATTATCACCCGGGACGAGGTCCTAACTGACATCGAAGGGGTCTACATAGCGGGCGACGTCGCCGACAGCTTCTACCGGCAGGCCGCCACCGCCATAGGCAGCGGGGTCAAGTGCGCGCTCCACGCACGCGAATACCTCTCAGGGCTGGAGTACGAAAGAAACAAGCTCAGGACGGCGACTTGACCGCACCTTTACTGATTATCATATTCACGAACTCGTCGTTCGTCATGGAGCCCTTTAGCCTCTTTCTCATGTTGAGAATGGGGTGCCTTCCCTCAGCATCCTTATTCTCGCTCACATAAACCTCCTGCAGGTCCTTCCTCCCGCGTAATTTTCTCCTTATTTGTATATAACCGGGCATCGCACGATGAAATCTTTTAGGTAATTCTGATGGAATTGACTCTATTCGCATCTCTTCGTGTACGTTTGGCGAGCTTGCATCAACATCCAATTGCAACTCATCTGCATAGATGCTCGGCCGTTGACCCTCATTATTTACAGATTTCTGCTGCGCACGGTAAATACGTTTTTTATGAACGGTGGTTACAGCAGACTCTATCTGCATATCCCTATTCACTTTAGATGAACTTGCATCAATATCCACCTGCAGTTCGTCAACGTAAATGCTCGACCTTTGCTGTACAGATTTAACGTGTTTTTTATGCACGCCAGTCAAGTCGGCTCCGTTTTCTATGTTTGCGCGTACACCCGGAGAGCCAGCATCAACATCCAATTGCAGCTCATCTGCATAGATGCTCGGTCTCTGTCTTTCATTTTTTTCTTGTTTCTTCTGCGCACGGTAAACGCGTCTTTTATGTGCGCCAGCTAAATCCGACTCTATTTGTATATCCGCATTCACTTTAGCTGAGCTAGCATCGACGTCCAGTTGTAGTTCATCAGCATAGATGCTCGAACGTTCGTTGCTTGCCTCCTCCTGCCGAGTCGTATTGTCGTAATATGACGGCCGCATGCTCGTTATCGTTCCGGCCTGCTCAACAACATTCGCACTCGTAACAATTTTCGGGGTCCGGTCTCCATAATCGTTCCGGAGGTAATACTCATCAATACGTACCTCACTCCTCTGCATTTCCATGTGCACCGCCCATAGCGCATACATCACTGCCACGATCGCGATGATCGCCGCCGCAACGCCCAGGTCCATACTGCTTGTTATCATAGACGCAATGGAAAGCAACAGTGCCACAAGCACCATTACCGCAACCGCGTACTCTTCTTGTCTATTCATTCAAAACACCTATTAAATATCATGCGCAATTCATTCACGCGTATTCCCTAACTATCGTCGGTTTTACCGTCAAAAGTACCAAAGCACAAACTGAGAGTATTATGGCCAGAATTGGGGGTATCAGCACGCCATAGGAGTAATCTGCGTACGTGTAGGAGATGCTTGCGTGCGAGTAATACTGGTCCCCCGTGGTATTGAACGTGTAATTGTACGTTCCAGCGTCAGACTCGGTGTAGCTAACTGTGTTGTTCGTGACGCCTACTTTCTTACCGTTTAAGTACAGAACGCCATCCAGCTTGTTTCCATTGTCTACTATCTGCGCCGTGGTGGTGCAGGTTAGGACCACTACGCTAGTGTTCTTGCATACATTGAGGAACTTCAGCGTGGGCGTGAAAAATGGCTTGTTCCAGGTGAGGTTTATGTATGTGCCTGAGTCGATATCCTTCCCTTCCACCAGATGCGAGCCTGCTGTCACCCAAGTGCCATTGTAGGTCAAGTTGTCCAATCCGCTCGCCACAACAACACGATCTATAACTAACTCAACCGTGTCACTGAACGCAGAATCGTTGATGCTTATGGTGTAGTTCTTTATGTCTATGTTTAGGTTAAGGTGCACCGGCACAAACGTTCCGACTGGCTGCGTAACAGGCGGCAATCTAAACAGCATGCTGTTGCATACGCCGACCTTTGCGATCGGAGTCATGAGGTTGCTGTTTGCAGGGATCAGCTCGGTAATGTTTGCCAAGTACAGGTACCTACCAGATCCAAGTTCCTGGTAAGTTCCCGGTGAGAGCGTGAATGTGCTCCCATTAAGTATGAAAATCCCCTCTGCCCCTGTCAGGTAACTGTCCATCAGGCCATACGCTATGCCATTGAAAGTGAAAGAGGTGAATGTGCTTTCGGTGCTGTTCACTACATAGACGCAGGTGTTGTTTGATAGCAGATAGGCCACCGGCGACGCAGTGTAAGTGCCTAGAGTACCTATGTAGACCTGACCACCGCTTCCGCTGCCCGAGACGGTGGTTGTGCCTATTGATGTCGAAGTGGTGCTAGATATACTTGTTGTAGAAGTGGAAGTGCCGGCAGCTGTAGTGTGGTAGTCGGCGCGCTTGTTGTGGACGTCGAGGCGGTGGTGGACGTGCTTGTTGATATGGAACTTGAACCTCCAGAGTAAATAGTGCTCGTGGTTGGCGCTGTGGTAGTTGAAGTGGAGATGAAATATCCGTATCGTACTGCGGTCGTAGTTGGGGCTCTGTGGTTGTCCTTGTCGGGATGTTGTCGTGGAAATACTACTTTAGTTGTAGATTTTGTTGCTTATGGTTGGTCCGGGTATGGTCACCGTGCTGCTGTAAGAGGAGAGGTCTACCCATGCAGGATTCGAACCGGTACTCATAGATATATATGTACCCGATTACTCTGTACTGGACGCCGCTGTGTTCGCTGCCCATGTTCCATTGAAATCCGGCATCCGGCCCGCTGCTTCCCGCAGGCGGCGTGTCTATAGCCAAGTCAGGTACGGTATAGCGCCCTGCAAACCATCTACCAATGTGGATTGGTCATTTCCTACGACTGGCCGCAGCACGCATTCGTCACATTGTACTGCTCGAGATAGAATGAACCATAATAGATTGCTTCATCCTGGCGTACCTGTGCCACGTAATTGTAGTAGAAAGTGCCCGAGCTGTCACTGAGGCTCCTGATCCAGACCATAGTAAGCGTCTAATATGCTACCTGGATTTGCTATCGGGCAGCTCCAGCGGAGCCTGGTCCGATGTAATAGGGCCCCTGCCATCCGCCGCCAGGGTTCAGCGGACTAGGATCTCCACATACAAACGAGGAGCTTTGCAGAAGCGGTGTAACTGTACCATACTGTCACGGCTGCCGCAGCACCTGCCAGATGTACTGCAAATACCGAGAAAAATACCGAGAATAAAACTACTTCTAAGATGCGCAAATATTCACAGTATAGTATGTTTCATTCTACTATATAATACTTTGCTTAATTTAAGTATACTTTAAATTATTAAACTTTTAGCGAATTGCGAAAGTCCTGTCAATCCTTGTGGTTGTGTATGGCGTATTATCGTTATAGAAAAATGCCGAGTAAAATGCAATTTACACTAAGCCTTCTAGGATCTTGAATGAAAGAAAAAGAAAGAGCCCTAATTAGGCAGAGCTCCCTGCGGCGTAATCCTCTGCTTGTTTGTACGAATTGAATATCCGTACCTCGCCAAGCTTGGCGTCTGGCAAGCTGGGGTTATCTGGGCTAACTGCCCACTTCGGCTGCCTCCATACCCTGTTATGGAGAACAAATAATGGCCGTTGACTATCCTGCCGCCCGCCTTGTTCTGCCTTGTAATATTTCGTGGCTTCGAAGCCTTCGGCTGTTTCCTCACATGTGGTTTTCTCTCTGGCGTGTTGCTCTCTACCGGTTTCTCTTCCGGTGCAGATGGTGCCTCAATGACTCGCTCGTTGTTCTGCACTCGCATGCTCTGATGTTATATTGTAAGCTGGTCCCTCCACTGCTGGAGGTGCTGTTGCAACCTCCGCCGGCGCTGAGTAGAATTGTCACTCGAACGTCCGCAGGCGCGCTTGCCGGGGCCTCGGCTGCGGAATACTCATTTCCCTGTTCTATCTATCGTCTGTCGTATCTGCTTGATGCGGACTGCTTGGCGTAGGGCACCTCTCGCTCGTCGCTGTAGTCCTGAGCGTAGGAGTGGCTCTCCATCTTCACGGTCTTGTTCTTCCTCTGACCCGCCGGCCGTAGCTTTCGTAGTCGTGCTGCGTGTAGTACTCATTGTCTCCACGCGCATCGCTAACTTCCATGTGCACAACGTACATCGAGTACAAAACCGCAACAATTGCGACGATAGCCGCTGCCATGCCCAGGTCCATGCTGCTGGTCATCATCGAGACCAGAGCAAGCAACAGCGCTATGAGCACTATCACTCCAATCGCGTATTCCTCTCTTTTGTTCATCTATAACACCATTGAGTATCTATTTGAAATTCGCTATCCTCGACTTGCGCGCCACCAGTGTGAGTGCAAGCCGCACATCACAACTGCGAACAGCGGCGGGACCACCACACCATAGGGGAAGTCCACGTATTTATTCGATACGCTCGCCCCGCCGTAGTAGGCGTCTCCAGAAGTGCGGAACGTTATGTTGAAGATGCCAGGGTTCGGTATGGTGTAGTTTATCATACCTTCTGTGTGACCCACTGCCTTGCCATTCACATACAGCGTTGCGTTGAGCGTGTCTCCCTTGTCGACTATGCGTGCGCCCACAGTGCAGGCGGTGTAGCCACAGTGCTGTTGGGGCAGACCGTTGTAAAGGAGAGCTGCGGCGTGAAGTAGGGCTTCACGATCGTCTTGTTTATGAACGTGCCCGAATCAATGTCCTTGCCCTCCACCAGGTGGCGTCCTGCAGGTATCCACGTGAAGTTATACTCTGCGCTTCCCGGGCCCTGTGCGACCTGCGTCCCGTTGATGAAAATGTATATCGTGTCGTTCTTGACCGAACCTGTCGAGATTATGGTGAAGTTACTCATGCTTATGTTGAGCGTAAGGTGAACCATCGTGAATGGAGGCGCGGCTATCTGCGGCTGAGCGTTGCCTACGCATATCCCTACGGTTGCAACCTGCTGGGTTGTAAGGTGGTTCGCAGAGGTTATCACCTTCATGCTCGCCAGGTACAGGTTCCGGTTCGCACTGCCCGGTAGGAGTGCCTTCTGGCCCGGAGCTAGAGCGAACACGCTCCCATTGACCATGAGTTCTGACTCGTTGTCATACATGTACCTGTTCGTTATGTCGTATGTGGTATTTCCTACTGCAATCGTCGCATAGGAGCCCTCTGTGCTGTTAACTATATAATCGCAGGTGTTGTTCGCCAAGACCGAGGGTGTGCTCGCCTTGACATACTGTACTGGAGAGCCGAACGAGACCGACGGGCCGAGGCCGAAACTACCGCCACCTGAGGCGGAGACCTGAACCGGCGCCGCGTTTACCGTAATTAGGATGGTAGTTGAAGTTGCATGATTTCCTGCAGAGTCGGTCACAACGTAGCAGTAATACTCGTTGGAACTTGGGGTTACCGTTGCTGAAGATCCGGTGAGGCTCAAGCCCGTGTCCAGTGCGCAATTAGACGAGGCACCTCCGTACCAGGAAAATGCGACGTACGGCGCAGTGCCTCCGGAAGGCTCGGCCAAGAGTATAGAGTTCTGTCCCACAGTTATTGTGGATTGGCTTGCAGCCGGGGGATTCGCGGTCAAAGCCGTCGGAGTTACTGGAATCGGATTAACGGTAAGTAATGTAGTGCTAGACGTGGCCTGTTTCCCTGCCGTATCGGTCACGGTGTAACAGTAGTACTCGTTGGATGCTGGGCTTACAAAGATGGTAGACGTGCCATAGGGCAATACTGCATTTGATAGACAGCTTGAAGATGAACCTCCGTACCAGGTGTATCCCACATAGGGTGCCGTGCCGCCCGATGGGTTCGAGGTCAAGACCGAACTCTGCCCTGCGGTTATCGGTGAGGGACTTGCTGTAGGCGGATTCGCCACAAGCGTTGGCGGCGCTGAGCTAACTGAGATAAGCACAGTTCCTGACGTAGCCTGGGTGCCTGCGGAGTCCGTCACCGTGTAGCAGTAGTACTCGCTGGCGCTTGGGCTCACTGATACTGCAGATGCACTAGAGGACAAAGGCAGTACTGGATTAGACAAACAGTTCGATGAGGAACCCCCATACCAGGTATATCCAGCATAGGGTGTCTTGCCTCCTGACGGGTTTGCGGTCAGTGTGGAACTCTGTCCAGCGGTTATCGATGAAGAGCTCGTCGTTGGCAGATTAGCCACGAGCGCCGGTGTTGAGGGTACATAGTTCGCCTGTATGTTGACATTGCCGTTAACGGTTATACTGGCACTAATTCCACTCTGGAACGGGCACGGATTGCTCTGGTAGCCGCTGCCTACCGCGCCGGCCCAGGAGGAGAACGTATAACTCTTGTCTGCAGGCCTGTTGTTCGCCGTGCAGAGGTAGGTGAGCACAGTTCCTGCAGGCACCGAGACGTTCGAATTGGTGCCTCCGTTATAATTGCCTGCACATATCTGGCTTCCCTGTGTCTGACCAACACAAGCGTCCCAGCCTCCATCCGCCGAGACCGGATTCTCGGATATCGTAACTGTGTAATACTGGATGGGCATGTTGTTGACCACCTGCGCGAACAGCACGCTCGGCATCACTCCATCGGGCGGAGACATGCGCGCACGCCCAAAGTTGAAGTAGATGTTGGCCTGGTTGCTGTCGTCCATGTTGGCTCCCGCGCCCATGTACACCTGGCCCAAGTTGGCCAGCGGGTCCGAGTTTATGAGGTTGCAGTAGCATCCGGTGTAGAGCTGATCGCTCAGATATCCTATCCATCCGCTAGCCTGCGCGTAGTACATCGTGCCGAAGTACCACTGTCCCTGCGAGAATCCGCTCGAGTAGCCGTAGGAGCCGCTTATCGGACCAAGATACGTCGTCATGCCCGTGTAGGCCGGCGGGTTTATGTTGACGAGGCCTACTGTTCCGGTAGTTGCAAGAACGTCCTCGGGCTCGAAGCTCGTCTCGACTATGAGGTTCTGCTTCTGTATGGGCTGGTTGAATTGGAAGTAGACGTTGATGCCCGGCGATGTGCCCGTGAACTGTATAACTGGTATGGTGGTCTGCCCGAATGTCGCGTACTGCTGGCTGACGGAGTATCCGGAAGTCGTTGTGAACTGTGAAGTGGACGTGTCGCCGTTGAAGTAGGCGAGGAAGACATCCTGCCCGTCATCGTACTGGCCGTAGGTGCTTGAGAGCCAGGGCGCCTCTCCGTTGTTGTAGTTGTTGAAGAGGTTCGTTCCAGTAGAAGCGAAGCCCATGTAAATTATGAGATTGGAGTTGGCCTGTATGCTTTGCTGGAGCTTGAGCCAGTAGGTCGTCAAGCCATCCTGGTAGAGGTTCGTGGTCTGTTGCGGATCGTAGGGATTCCCCTCCATCCATGATGTTATGGTCTGCCCGTTCCCATAGAAGAAGACCACGTTCTGCAGGTTCGGTGCCTCGTACTGCGAGTACTGGGCGCTGTCAACGTTAACCATCTGCTGGAAGTTTATCCCGGTCGCGTTGGCCTGGGTGTTCTGTATCTCCACAGGGACGTAGTACTGTACCCCCTGGGGCACTGTGGGCGCCGCATGGAACAGACCCATCACTATCAACATGGCTAATATAGGTATTAGTAATTGTCTTATTCAAACTACCTCAGGATGCGAGATTTAATATGGATTTTCTGATATAAAAGGCTTACTAGGCTGCGTTTCGGTGTATTACTACCTGCTCTCCTTGTCTTCCTTGCTTGAGTAATACGACTCCCTTTCCTGTGATATCCTATGCTTCCTATATAGAAGTATTATTGCACACACTGCGAGTATCACGGCTATTAGTGGTAGTATGAAGCCAGGAGGAACCGAAACCACCACGGCGGGCACGGAGGTGGTAATGCTGGTCGTGCTCGTGGTGCTGGTCGTGGTTACTGGAGCTGTGGTCAAGCTCCCGAACAGCACTGCGGGCATCGCGCCGCCGGGCGGATAGGCCCGAACGCGTGCAAAATTGAAGAAGATGTCCACTGGCGTGCCGGTGTAGTTGGTGGTATTGAGGTAGACTGCAGAGCCGATGTAGAAGTGCTGGTCGTTGGAGAGGGGATCCTCTCTCAGCAGCGAGCAGCCGCAGTTCTGGTAAAGCTCCGAGCTCGCCTCGCTCAGGAAACCGCTTCCCTGTAGGTAGTACATGGTCCCGTAGTTCCATGTTGACTGTATGGCCCCTGGATGTTCGTAGGAGCCGTAGGGCTCAATCACTTTTGAATTTACATAGCCTATATAGCTGAACGCAACGTTCGTGGATGAAGGGATCGCTCCCGCAAGGCCAATGAAGCCGGTGTCAGCCTGGAGATCCTGCGACTCGAAGTTCGTCTCTTCTATGACTGGCTGATTCGGTATCTGCTTGTTGTATACGAAGTACACGTCCTCGCCGTGCACCGCTCCGTACATATGTATCGTTGGGATGGTGCTCGTGCCATAGATCTCGGACTGGGTGTTGATCCCGAATCCGGGCGCCATGCTGAAATTGGAGACGGGCGCCGCTCCGTTGAAGTAGGCGAGGAAGACTGCAGCTCCGTTGTCATACTGGCTGTAGTTGGCCGTCAGCCATGGGGCCTCTCCCACAACGCTTCCATCGAATAGGTTCACACCGTTCGCGGCAAAGCCCATGTAAATCACAAGATTGCTGTTGCCCTGTATCTGCTTTATCTGCAGCCAGTAGGTGGTTGCGCTATCCTGGTACAGGTTGGTGATCTGTTGCGGATTGTGGGGATTCCCTTCCAGCCAAGATGGGATTACCGTGCCATTAGGATAAAAAAACTCCACGTTCTGCAGGTTCGGAGCCTCGTACAGTGCGTACTTGAAGCTGTCCACAGCCACCATCTGCTGGAACGGAGAGCTGGTCGAGCCCGTCTGGTTGTTGGATACGGTCATGGGCACATAATACTGTATCTTGCTGGGTATTGTTATTCCAGCCGCATTGAGTGCCGAAGAGAAGAAAAAGAGCCCGAACAGAAGAATCAGAAGCTGTTTTATCGAATTACCTTCATATGATGTTCAGAGCAATCCATCTCATGGCCTTCTTTATGGATACATAAAATGGACTACTGTTACGCTTTACGTCTTTTATCAAAGCCTTATATCTCTGTTTCTCCTCGGGGCTTAGCTTGCCCTCCTTCACGACAGTCTGTTTCTTGCCATCAACTATATTCGTCTCTGTCTTGCTGATTATACTCTTCTTGACCATAGCGTACCATTCATCTAAAGTGTTTCCATGCGACTTTATCATCCTCAGGAAGTCACTCATCTTTATCTTTCGTCTGCGGCCTGTTCGATCTTCTTCTGCCGCAGGTATCAAGGCCGACTTGTCGCAGATATCATCTATATCTGCTTGTGAGAAACCCATTGTAGCCCGAGCTAAGCGTCCAAAATCCATATGTGCCAAAGGCATCTTGCGCGTGTCGTATATGAATGCGCTCCTGCGCGTCTTGTAATCCGGCGGAGGGAGATATATCGACTCGCCGAAACGCTTGCTGCGCTTAAGGGCGGGGTCTATGTCCCAGGGCTGGTTGGTCGCGGCAAGCACGAAGATTCCCTCTGGGTTCTTCTCCACTCCGTCCATCTCCGTCAGGAACTGGTTGACTGCCATGCGCATGAAGCTCTGTTGCTCTCCACCGCCACCTCCTTCGCGCTTTCCACCCAGCGCATCTATCTCGTCGAAAAATACTATACACGGTGTGTTCTTGCGCGCCTGTTCGAAGATAGCGTGCATGTTCTTTTCGGTGTTGCCCGCATACATGTCTACTATCTCATTGATTGCTGCGATGATGACTTTGGATCCCGTCTCTCCGCCTATTGCGTTGACAAAATAGGTTTTTCCACAGCCTGGCGGACCGAAGAAGATTACTCCAAGTCCGAGTTTCTTACCATAGGCACGCAGCAGCTCGGGCTTCTTTATCGCTAGTATTATGTTCTCGTGGATTAGCTTCTTCTGCTTCGTCATCCCCACGACATCCTTGAACGTCAGGCTGGAAGTGAACCACTTCACCTTCTTGATCTGGCCCTCCGAGATGTCCGTGCCCTCCTTCTGTATCGCAGGAGAGGGGGTGTTGAGCGTCCCCCCGCTTCCCTCGGTGGTGAACTTCGTCTTAAGCTGATCAAGGCGCACCTTCGCCTGCTCGTACTTCGGGTTCTTCTTCAGCGCCCGCTCGTACCAGTTCTTCGCACCGTCGTAGTCGTGCTGGTATTCGGCTATGATGCCCATTACGTAGGGTGCGTCGTAGCTGTCCGGTTCCATCGCAAGGACCTTCTTCGCATCCTTCGTCGCCTCGTCGTACTTGTTTATTATCGCGTAGGAGAGGGCGCGGTTGAAGTAGGCGCTCGCATAACTGGGATCGGCGTCTATGGCCTTTGAGTACATCTCGATGGACTTCTCGAACTCATTCTGCTCGAAGGCCTTGCCCGCTTCGGTGTAGAACTCCTTTGCATTTGCGTTGCTAGTCCCCTGGCCCTTGAACTCCTGGTCGTTTCCTTCCGCCATACCTTCACATTTTGATTCTTATCCTCTATATATTTATAGTTTAGCAGCGCCCGCATGCTCGTCCAGAAGCTCGTTAAGCTTTCCATCCACCTGTGTTATGTACTCGTTCTCCCGGGGAAGGCTCTTGATGGTGAATGCCTTGAAGCGCTTCACGTACTCCAGCGCCTTCTCCTTCAGCTCGCGCAGGTTCTTCTCCTTGGTCTTGTACTTGCCGCTGAGCTGCTGCACTATGAGAACGCTGTCAGAGAAGGCATGCACTTCGTTGTCGTAGCCGTAGAGTTCAGCCACCTTGGCCAGCGCCGAGATAACGGCGAGGTATTCCGCTTCGTTGTTCGTCCTAACGCCGTTGTAGAAAGCGTACTCGTAGAGCTGCTTGTGCTCAGCGTCGAATAGCGCATAGCCGGATGCACTCTCTCCCGGGTTGTTGCGCGATGCGCCGTCCGTATAAACGTTTATTATCAAAAAATCCTCTCAACTTATCGCTCTTAGCTCGCCAACGCTTCCGAAACGCAGCGTCTCATCATTACCTATGCATAGCACCTCCATTTTATTAATATCGGCCCTGCTCCTGAATATCGGCGCCATACGTGCCACGTCCTCCAGGTTCACGCTCATGCCCTCTGCGAAGTAGCTCATCGCCGGCAGAACGATGAGCCTGCGCTTGTCTTTCATGGTGCCGTAGAGGAAGCACTTCAGCTTCTCACGGACGCCGATCATGTTCTGGAGCGAGACGGAGGGGTGCACGTGACCCATTACCAATACCTGCCCCTTCTCGCGCGGCAGTTCCTCCCCATGAAAGAAAATGAAGCCGCCGACCTCCGCCTCCTGCTCGTACACCTCCACCTTCCCGCTTCCGACAACTCTGTTTATGAAGTTGTCATGGTTGCCCTTCACGATTATTATCCTCTTGAGCTTCATCTCCTCCTGCAGGAACTTGATGAGCTCAAGGAACTCGTTCATCTCCTCCAGATGCACCTTCGAGAACTCGTTCTTTATGTCGCCATCGATTATGATGGTGCCGGCGCTCGTCTTCTTCACGGCTGCACCAATGACAGATTTTATGGTTTTCAGATTTGCCTTCGGGAGGAAGGTACCCTGATCTGCCATCACTCCCTCGTAGCCGAGATGCAGGTCAGAGCAGACTATCGCGTTGAGCTTCTTGAGGTATAATATCGGGACGCCCTCCAGCGCCTCAATCCCTGCTGCGAGTCTCATCCTATCACAGCTTCAGTTTCCCGCCCTTGATCTTCAGGAGCACCTGCTTCCTGAGCTCCCGTATGTGCGCCCTGCGGTCTTTCATCATGACAACGTCAGAAGTGCCGGTGGTCACCATCAGGTGGGAGAACGGCGACGGGACGTCGGTCTCTATTATCTTGTACTTTATCTCTCCGCTCCCTATCCTCTTGAGTATCTCCACGGCGTGGGGCAGGTCCATCACGTCCTCGAAGATCTCGCGGTAGGTCTCCTTTATTATCGGGAAGTTGATGTTTATCTCCTCCGCCGCCTTCAGTATCGCCTGCGCGTTGATGTGTTGCTTTCTCACGCTTATCTTTATCCCTTTGTAGTTCCTCAGGATCATGAAGCTGCGCGCCGCGTTGTAGCGGAACCTGCGCTTCATCATCTCCGTCCTCCTTATGTTGGTCTTCAGCGTGCGGAACGCGTCCATCTCCACGACCTCCTGCACCATCTGTTCCAGATACGTCTTCTTCGGATTCTTTGAGTACGGGACTGCCAGCACGAAGCCATTGTCGTTGATGCTCACCGCAACGTCTGATGAGGTCTCATCACCCAGCCGTATGGCAAACAGGCGTGAGAGCGCGTCGTTTATCCGTCGCCCGTAGAGCGTATGGAAGATTACTAGGCTCCTCTCCGCTTCCTGATCGACGCTCTTCTCTATCATGATGCTCCTGTCGTTGGGTATCATGCCCGTGTAGAGCAGCTGTTCGGCGAAGTAGATGAAGATCGAGCTCTTTGCATTCTCGTCCATGGGCATCGCGTCCAGCACGGCGAGGCTCTCCCGGTTCGGCTTCAACGTGTGCTTAGTGATGCCCGCCAGCGCGCTCTTCTTCAGCTTGCCCTTCTCCATCGCGTTGGCCATCTGCTCCCTGAACCTCCCGATTCCGAGAGCCAGCTCGTAGGTCAGCGGCAGCTGCTCCGAGTACCAGGGGGGTATGGTAGGCACCTGACCGGGCGCAGGAGTGACGAAGCACTGCATAACTCTTGCGTACTCGAATCTGAGGGTCTTCCCGCCCAGCGCGAATATGTCGCCGGGCTTGAGGCGCGACAAGAACTCCTCCTGTATGCTCCCGATCCACTTGTTATCCTTGGTGAGAACGTTGATCGCCACTTCATCGGGTATGGTCCCGATATTCATGAAGTATATCAGTCGCGTGAGCTTGCCCCTCCTCCCGAAAGCCTTCTCCTTCTCGTCATACCATATCTTGGCGTACACCCTCCTGCTCTCCAGGCCCACGTACATCCCGGAGAGGTACTCTAGCAACGAGATGAAATCCATCTTGTCGAGGCTGTGGTAGGGGTGCGCCTTCCGCACCACATTGTAGGCGTCATCCACGTCCCATCTCTTGTTTTGGGACATGCCCACCAGGTGCTGCGCAAGCACATCCAGCGCGTTCATGGGAACATGGAAGGAGTCGATATGGTGCTTCCTCGCCGCATCCAGCATCACTGCGCACTCGACCAGGTCGTCCCTGTTCGTGACGATCGCCTCTCCTCTCGCTATGTCGTTGAAGTTGTGGCCGCTCCTCCCGAATCGCTGCACCGCCCTCGCGACGCTCTTCGGCGAGCCTATCTGCACCACGTTGTCTATGGTGCCGATGTCTATCCCCAGCTCCAGGCTGGTGGAAGAGACCGCGACCTTCAGCTTCCCCTTCTTTAACAGCTCCTCCACACCCAGCCTGGTCTCCCTCGAGAGCGAGCCGTGGTGCGCGGCGATATGCTCCTCGCCGTAGTTGAACCGCTTCATCAGGTTGTACACCACGCGCTCGGTCCCGCTGCGCGTGTTGGTAAAGATAAGCGTGGTCTTGTTCGCCTTTATTATGTCGTCTATATTCTTGTATATGGAGTCCTCTATGACGTCGTCTTTCTCATTGACCATGTCCTTCGCGGGGCTCATGACCGAGAACTCCATCTTCTTGTCCCAGGTCGCGTCGACGATCTTGCAGTCGCGCTCCGTCCGCTCGTCCTTCCTGCCCACCAGGAAACGTGCCGCCTCCTCCAGCGGATTCAGCGTAGCTCCCAATCCTATCCGTATCGCGTCCTTGCCCATCATGTCGCGCAGCCGCTCGAGTGAGAGTGCCAGGTGCACGCCGCGCTTGTTGTTGGCGAGCTCGTGAAGCTCATCTATAACGATATAGCGTACGTCCTTCATGTGCTCCATGAACCTGGGCGAGTTCAGAAGTATCGCCAGGCTCTCTGGCGTAGTTATGAGAATGTTGGGAGGTCTGCGCAGCATCCTGGCGCGGTCCTTCTGCAGCGTGTCACCCGTGCGTATGCCCACCGTTATCCTCTTCAACGGTATGGCGATCTTCGAGAAGATCTCCTCCATGGGCTCATTCAGGTTCCGGTGTATGTCGTTGTTGAGGGCCCGCAACGGGGAGACATAGATGCAGTATATCTTGTCCTCGAGATTGCCCTCCACCGAGAGGTCCATAAGGTGGCTCAGGATCCCCGTGAACGCCGAGAACGTCTTGCCGCTGCCTGTGGGTGCGGTTATGAGCAGGTTGTTCTCCTCTTTTATCAGTTTGAAGGAGTATCTCTGGGGCGGGGTGAGCCCCTTGTACTTGCCCTGAAACCACTTGCGGATGAACGGGTTGAGGCTTCCCAGGCTCTCCTCGACACTGAACGGCTCCTTGCAAAATTCTATCACTATGGTCACCCGCGACAAAATAAGCAGTATCTGGAAAGCTTACGTCTATACAATACTTATAAATATTCTTATTTTTATACATACCCATTAGAAGGGAAGAACTGAGTAACATGCCAAAGAAAGCAAGCCGTGCAGGACGCTCGAAGAACGCCAGCAAGCTACAGGCACTGATACGTTCGCAGCAGATCAACGAACTGCTAAAGCGCAGTACCATAGAGAGCGAGGCGCTGCAGAGCAGCGGAGACGACAGGCCCATCGGAGAGCAGCACATCGGTGACCTTCTAGAGCCTGATTCTACGGAGCGAAGATCGCTCCACCTGGCCCGTACCGGGCACGCGCGGCGGATTGTTAGACGATCCCCACATCCAAAGCGACACGTGAAGCTGGGATCCGCATCTGGAAAGAAGAAGCGCCGCCGCTGAACAATTCTAATTCCGCAGCAGGGCGCACGCAACTCATTCTCTTACGAACTTAATTCCCAATATGAAAAGTACGAGACTGGTGAGAAACGAGGTCGCATTCACCACCAGCCAGTCGGAAGCGTCTATCTGGATTGTGAAGTAATAGGTGGGGATGCAGAGCCAGGTGAGGTACGTATCGCAGGCGCCTGAGAATCCTCTCGGATGTGGAGAGGTGGCTATCTGGGCAGAGCTCTTCAGCACAGCGCCCATCAGGAACGATACCAGTAGCAGTGCCAGTCCAAGGATGGCCTTCTTATTCCATCTCCGCAGGCCATCTTTTACAAAGCCGCCAGCTCCGGCGCGCTTCTTCTTCATTCCTCTTTCCCTCCGCCGCTGCCCTTTCCGACGGACAGCCTTACTCCGTCGTCAGGATCCCGCGTTATGGTGATGTCGAGACCATCGCTGCCCAGCATGTGGCGAAGCTCCTCGTAGGTATAGGCGCCGATGTCCTTCTCGGGTCCCTTCTCCTTGTCCTTGAGGACCTCCGCGCGTCTCTCCGCGATGAAGCTGCGCTCGATGGTATTATACACCAAGCTCAGTCTGGGCTTATCTGCACCGTAAATGTCGTCGATACCCAGCTCGATGGGCTTGTACCCCTCGCTCTGGTAGATGAACGGCAGCACCGCCGTGAACTCCGATTGGATGTTCGCCGCAACCTTGTTCACGCTCCTGCGCTCTCCGGCGATGACGAAGTCGTCGCCGTTGAGGAAGCCCACAAACAGGTCGCTGCCCGATTCCTTCACCTTGTCCTGCAGCAGCTGCGAGACCAGCCGCAGGATCGTTATGCCGGACTGGTTGCCGAACTTCTCGGCAAGGCCCGCAAGCCCGTCGACGCGTATCCTGCCTATCTCGTAGTCCTTCTCCTTCGCCTTCAGCGCCTTCTCCACCGCGTCGGAGATCTTGTCCTCGTTCGGCAGGTCGATCAACGGGTCAAACTTCTTGCCCTTCTTCTTCAGGAAGATGGTGACCAGGCTGCGCAGCTCGCCCGGCTCAAACGGTTTCTTTATGTAGTAATCGGCTCCATACTTTATGCCCTTGAAGCGGTTTGACGTCGCGTCCATCGCGCTCACGATTATGACTATCGTGTCGCGGAGGTTGCTGTTGCGCTTTATTTGCTGGCAGATCTCCAGTCCGTCCACGCCGGGCAGCATCAGGTCCAGGACCACCAGGTCCGGCTTCTCAAACTTTATCCTGCGCAGCGCTTCAGTTCCGTCGTAGATCTGGGTTATGTCGAACTCCTTCCCTATGGAGAGTGCCATGAGCTTGTTGATATTCTTCTCATCCTCCACTATCATGATCCTGCGCAGCACCTGCTTCTCCTGGAGCATGTAATAGGTGGGTATGCCGCCGCTGCTGCGGGAGGCTATCGCGTTCGCCCGCTCCAGTTCCCTGAGGCTGCGCCCGAGCAGCTCCTCGTCTATCCCGCTCGACTGAGCAAAAGCCTTCAACTCGTTGTATGTGACCTCCTGCCTCTCGTTCAGAGCGGAGATGATATCGGACTCTGCGTCCTCCAGACTTTTCATGATGATCGCCTACTTCCTGTAGGAACGCAAAATATAATATGCCTTTTGAGCCGCGGGCAACACAACAATATACGCTGCGGCTCTTTTTGCCGATCTCCACCCGGGCGCGCGTCAAACGCAATGTTTTTAAGTCCTTTATTCTATATGCTTACCATGGCGATTAATGAAAACAGTTCGGACGTTGAGGAGGCGTTCAATAGGTCAAGGCGCAGAGCCGTGCGTCCTGGCCTAGCGCCACACTCCCTCCATCGTCGCAGCAGGAACCACTACAAGCTGCTCATCGGAATACTGGTGCTCCTGTTCATAGCCATCGGGGTGGTCGCCTTCTCCGCGAACGGCGCACCCGCAATAACCTCCGCCACTTCATTCGTTATCGGACAGGGCAGCAGCACGAACTTCATGGTCCAGAACAGCAGCCGCGTGTATACGCTCTTCGTCAGGAACGCCACGGCGGTCTCGGCCACTCTGTACGTCAGCGCCTTCCCCATACTGGCCAACCCGATCCTCAGCATAACGGGCTACACCGGAGCGGCCTACAACATCAGCACCGCCGGAACGGGCAACGCTAACATCAACGTGAGGATAGTCACGAGCAACAGCACCGCCGTGAAAGTGCAGCTTACCCCGATTCCGCTGGGCCTGAGCATCCCCTCAAGCTCCTATGCGGTGGTGATAAACCCGAGCCCGCTGCCGGTTAGCGGCTCCCAGACTGCCGCCGCCACGACCGTTTCAACAACTACCGCTCCAACTACGACAATCTCATCATCAGGCAGCTCCACAGTTACCTCAACCGCGACCACCACCGTCGCCCAGACGCAGGTTCCCGCTGCAATAATAAGCGCAGCCAACTCGACCTACCTTGGCGCACTCATGAATAATCTGAACGTGCTCTACAAGAAGGCCAGCGCCTGCACGCCTTCGATCTACAACCAGACGTTCAAGGCTTACCTTGGTGGCCAGTCCCCGGTTCCCCCGCTGGATTACTTCAACGTTACCCTAATGACCCCGACTTCGTACAATAGCACGATAACGGCACTCTCCTCCACTTCCTATGTGGTTAAGTATGCGGTTACCACGCCCGCTCCATCCACGAGCGGAACCGTGATAGTCTACAACATGAGCTCTAGCGGAGTGGTGACGAACGTGAAGTTCGCCGGCCTATTCACCGGAGAGAACTATACAGACATAGACAACGGATACAAGAGCCAGGCCGCGATACAGAACCCCTGCTCCGCGCTCATCTCCTGATGATTAGCCTTCCTCCTCCTGCTTCTCCGGCTGAGGCTGCGCCTCCGCTTTCTTCTTCTTCTGCACCTGGGTTATGGGCAACGTGAACCAGAACTCGCTTCCCTTGCCCTGGCCCTCGGAATCTATGCTTATCTTGCCGCCGTGCAGCCGCACGATCTCCTTCGCTATGGTAAGTCCCAGGCCGGTGCCGGACCCTCCTCCGCGCCTCTGCTCCTCCTTGTTTATCTGGAAGAACTTCTTGAACAGCTTCGCCTTGTCCTCCTTGCTGATCCCCAGGCCCGTGTCCTTCACCCCGATGCGTATCTGCTTGCTCTTCTTCCCGTTGCGCGTGACGTGCACGTAGATGCCTCCGTGCTCGGTGAACTTAATGGCGTTGCCGATGAGGTTCACGAACACCTGTATCAGGCGGTTAGGATCGCCTGGATCTCCGGGACGTCGTACTCCACCTTGAATGTGAGCTCCAGGCCCTTGCCCTTCGCCAGCTCCTTGAGCGACATGATGCCCGCGTTCTCCTCCAGGGTGTTCATGTTCACCTCCTGCCAGTCCATCTTTATCTTGTTCGCCTCGAGCTTAGCCACATCAAGTATCTTCTCGATCAGCTCCGTGAGCCGTTTCGATTCGTCGATTATTATCTTCAGGGTGCTGCGCTGCTCCTCATTCAGCTCCCCGAACTCGCGTCCCTCCATCATCAGCTTGGCGAAGCCCGAGATGCTTGTGATGGGGGTCTTGAGGTCGTGCGAGATGCTGTTGATGAAGTCGGTCTTGCGCTCGCTCTCGTCCCTGTACCTGCTCGCCTCCTTCTCGTTCCTGCGCGCCTCCTCCTCCGCCACCTCAAGCCGCTGGGCCGTGGCCAGCTCCTTCCCCACGAACATGTATCCCGAGACCCGGTTCGCATCGTCGTAGAGCGTGCGTATGCTCTGCTGCGATGGCACCACATCCGTGCTTCCCTTGGTGATGAACCTGACAAAGAGGTCGGTCACTATGCCGCTGCTCTTCGCCATGTTAAGCCCGTTGCTCACCCGCGTCTGGCTCTCCGTGTCGGCGCAGATGGCGGCGATGGAGAGCCCTCCGAGCTCCTCCCCCTTGTACTTCAGGACCTTCTCTATGCTCCTGTTCGTGCCGCGTATGTAGCCCAGGTTGTCCACGGTTATTATCAGGTCGCCCGAGAGGCGCAGCATGTCGTCAAGGTTCCTCCGTATGCTCCTTATGTACTTGTCATTGTTCTTGGAGAGTATGACCGCAAAGCCGTCGCCATTGCGGAATGCGGTGGCCTTGCCGTTGATGGAGAGGTCGTTGTCCAGCTTTATCTCTACGTCCGCAGAGTGCGTACCGGCGGTGAGCTTCTCCAACGGTGCCAGGGACTCGCGCGTCTTGACGATATCCAAGAGTCTCTTTCCCAGGAGGTAATCCGACTCGACCCGGAACACGGCCGCCACGTTCTTGCTCACCCAGTAGATGCGCGTCTTCGCGTCCATCATCAGGAAGGCCTCCTCGGTCCCGTAGTCGAAGAATCGCTCCCTTTCGTTGAGCACCACCAGTTCGGTGAGCTCGTAGAGCAGCACGTACATCCGGCCCTCCTCCACCGCCCTGGGGTACAGCCTGAACACGCGCATGTTGTCCTTCCTGGCCACGTCCGCGGGCTTGCCAGCCCACAGCTCCCCCATCTGCTTCTCGTCGATGCTGAAGAACCGGGCGAGGCTCTCCTTCTCCGCCGTGCCCGAGGTCTCAACGATGCTGGCGAAGCGCCGGTTCGCGTTTATGTATCGTGCCCTTCCGGTCTATGATGCACTGGGGCATCACGCTGTCGAACGCCGCGTCGAAGTAGCGCGTCACGCTGACGTTCTGCGCCTTCTCCTTCATGGAGGCGCACTCGTGCGAGACCACGCCACCCAGGAAGCTGGCCCTGGTGAAATCCTCCTGCTTGAAGAACGAGTCGGTCTTGGAGAGCAGCGTCACGATGCCGAACATCGCCTTCTCCGAGCGTATAGGTATCATCATGCAGCTGCGGTAGCCGCCCTTGAAGTAGTTTATGAGCTCCGGCAGGGCGGAGTAGTCGCTCAGGCTGTTGTCGAGATACGGTTTTCCCGTGTTTAGCACGAACTCCTCGGCCACGTTGGCCTTGCCTCCCTTGCGGTAAAGGTCTACGGCGCGCACCTCATCCGCCTTCAGCGCGCTCTTCAGCCGCGTCCCGAA
This sequence comes from uncultured archaeon, assembly GCA_963830445.1. Lineage (GTDB taxonomy): Archaea > Micrarchaeota > Micrarchaeia > Micrarchaeales > CABMGC01 > JAJZOD01. Next base: position 105,948 of record CAWHMC010000013.1, on the reverse strand, counting down.
ACCGTCTATGAGTGCCTCGGCTCCCGCCGGCCCCTCTCCGGCGCGCATGATCTCCCCCAGGACCTCTTCTACCGAAAGCATTTAATTACCAAAAGTGCATTCAATACGTCTTACTGGTATAAACTATAAAAACGTGCGTCTCATGGCGGTTACCGAACTTTTCGAAGGCATCTTCAAGATAGAGGGCAAGATAGCGACCAGGAACCTGGTACCTGGATACAAGGTGTACGACGAGGAGCTGAAGAGCATCCAGGGAACGGAGTATCGCATGTGGAATCCCTACCGCAGCAAGCTCGGAGCCGCGCTCCTGAACGGGCTCAGGACCCCCGCGATAAAGGCCGGATCGAACGTGCTTTATCTGGGCGCAGCGACCGGCACGACCAGCAGCCATGTGAGCGACATAGTGGGCATGGAGGGCGGCGTCTTCTGCATCGAGGTCTCCAAGCGCAGCATGCGCGACCTGCTCAACGTGTGCGAGCGGAGGGAGAACATGTTCCCGATCTTCGCCGACGCGCGCAACCCGGACGAGTACTCCGATGACGTGGGCGAGGTCGATGTGCTCTATCAGGACGTCTCCGCGCCGGACCAGGCCGATATCCTGATGCGCAACGGCGCGCTGCTGAAGCCCGGAGGCATAGCCTACGTGGCGATAAAATCCCAGAGCATCGATGTCTCCAGGAAGCCCGATGAGGTCTTCAAGGAGTTCATCTCCGATGTGGCCGGGATGTTCGAGTCGGTCCAGCAGATAAAGCTGGAGCCGTTCGACAAGATGCACCTCTTCGTCGTATTTCGGAAGACGCCAGAGAAAGGTTAAAAAGAACTAATTACACTACCGTATCATGGAGAAGGTTCCGCGTCAGCTCCTTGCGCAGGCGAAGATGATTAAGAACGGCGGCTACCGGCACGGATGCCCCTACTGCGGAGCCGTGACCATCGGCGCCCTGCCCAACGAGACCATCTGCAATGTATGCGAAGCCTATCTATCCGGCCAGCCGGCGCCCGATTCCGCTCCTCCGGCCCTCTCCGCGCTGAATGCAAAGGCCCTGCAGGGCGACGCGGCAGGTTTAGATGCCTTCGCCCTAGACCTCCAGAAGCAGGGCAGTGTCCAGACCCTCTCCCTGTACGGCCCGGGCGTGCTGTACGCCATGGCCTCGGGGTTCGCCTACCGCGATCTTGACTATGCGCGCCCAGGGTTCATGGAGGAGAACGCGGCCAACGTCGCCGTTTCGATGAAGCTGATTTCCAAGTCAAAGGAGTGTTTCTACAAGACGCTAGGCACGATAAACGCCACCAACGACGCGTCGGGAGATGCGCAACTCATGTACTTCGCATTCATGTCAAACATATTCCTCAACCGGCCGTTGCGGGCGAGGAGTTGCCTGGACAACCTCAACAGCACGAAGAAGGGTGGCCTGGCGCAGGGCTACTGCAACATGGTCTACGCGGTGGTTGCGCGCACTGGGGAGGTGATGCAGCACACCCGCCCGCTGCTTAACACCGGGGAGCCGAACGCCTTCTACTACCTGGCGCGGTACCTGGCCCAGAACAAGCAGTTCGGAGAAGCAGTGGCAGTGCTGACCGATCTGACAAACTCGCTCACGATGCCCATGGCCGCGTATCTACTCAAGGATCTTCAGAGCCTACTGGAAAAGACACGGCTTTGATCAGCCCTTTATCACAATCATCGGCTTGTTTTTCGAAACTATCTTCGCCAGACCCGCCTTCTCCACCACGCCCACAACGTCATCCGGATTCTTGTAGGCCCACTCCGCCTCCTCGCTGATAAGCCCGCGCGTCTTGACCCTTATCTCCACGTGCTTCTCCCTGAGGGTCTCAAAAGTCTTCGCTGCAGGAATCTCGCGTATCGCCTGGTGACGCGACATCACTCTCCCGGAGCCGTGGCACGCCGAGCCGAACGACTCCGTCATGGAGCCCTCCATCCCGCAAAGTACGTAGCTCCCGGTGCTCATGCTGCCGGGTATTATGACCGGCTGTCCGACGCTGCGGTACTTCTTCGGGATCTCCTTCATCCCCTTCGGGTATGCGCGCGTCGCCCCCTTTCTGTGAATGTAGAGCATCCTCTTCTGCCCATCTACCGTATGCATCTCAGGCTTTGCTATGTTATGGGCAACGTCGTAGAGCAGCTCCATCCCCAGCGCGTCGGAGCTCTTCCCGAATACCTCCGAGAAGCTCTGGCGGACCAGATGGGTGATCATCTGCCGGTTGGTGAAGGCGAAGTTGACCGCGCAGTTCATCGCCTTGATGTAATCTGCCGCCTCCCTGCTGCCAACCTGGGCGTAGCTCAGCTCCCTGTCCACAAGCTTGATGCCGTGCTCCTGCTGGTAGGTCACCAGCGATCGGAGGAAGTCGCTGCAGATCTGGTGCCCGAAGCCCCGTGAACCGGTGTGGACCATTATCACTATCTGGTCCTCAAACAGCCCATAGCTCTTTGCAACCTCCTTGTCAAAGAGCTTCTCAACTTTCTGCACTTCGAGGAAGTGGTTCCCTGCACCCAGCGTGCCGAGCTGGTTGAGCCCACGCCTCTTCGCATCCTTGCTCACCTTCGAGAAGTCGGCGCCATCCAATCTGCCATTCTCTTCTATGCTCTCAACATCCCCTGGGATGCCATAGCCTTTGCCTATTGCATACTCCGCGCCTTCCTGCGCCACCCTCTCCAGGTCCTCCTGCTTGAAACCGATATTCAGTTTGCTGCCCACTCCTGTCGGCACATTCTTGAACAGCGCATCCGCTATCGCCTTTATCTTGCTTTTAATATCCTTCTCGGTCAGATTGGTTTTTATCAGCCTGACTCCACAGTTGGACACGACCGCGCCATCGGCCAGAAAATTATGATTCTCATTAGCAACTGTAATGTCGTAAACGTAACCATCATGCGGGAATCGGAGGATATCCGCTACCTTGTCATAAAGGAACCCTTCAGCAGCAACATTAGCCTTGCAGAAATCCGAGAACCCCTGCATTTCCCATATCCTGGCTGCACCGATGCGCCCCTGTGTCGAATGCGCAATAAAGCTCTCATTTATATCCTCAGAAGAGAGCTGCCCCACTATCTCTTTTGTGCTAATCCCTTTGTTATGCATCACAATTGCCGCAGTCCTTACTCTATCAAGCTTGGTGCGCCTCTGTTCGAGCATTGTAAGATAAAGCACAGCAAAACTTGCCAACTCTTCCTTCATACTATTATAACTGTAGCCAACAGTGCTGAAGAACCGTATGAGGTTCTGCGTCTCAGAGTTTATCCTAAGCCTATACCCTACCGTAATGCCATGCTTGCCATTGTACCTATAGCCTTCTACAATCCTTATGTCTGAGCAAGTGACGCCGAAATCCAGAAGCATGGAAGCAAGCTGATTAAGAAACGCTATTGCACTCTCCGAAAGCGTCTCTAACTTATTAATACTGATCAAGGGGCAAGCGAAGTTATATCCGCCAGGCGCCACAATGGGTTTTGTCATCTCCGCACCAAAATATGCAGACAAGAATAACCTCTTCTGCCACGGCTCAGCATTAATTATCCAGTCAGGTATTTTATAATCTGTAGAGGATCTATTCCCAAATGGAGCACCAAGCGCTACGAGAAGAACACGCAAAGCGTTTGAAGGGACTGCCAAAGAAAATTCCTCAAAATCAAACGCGCTGTTGCCGTATGCTGTCGTGATGCTGTGGTGTCTTTCCCTCCTGTTGACGTTACCATTAAATCCGAGTTTCTCAAAATCAGCCTTAAGCACATACAAGTCTCTTTCCTTACCATAACAATTCACCCTGCCTTTCCCACGCGGTATTGTGCCATCTCCTATTAAGAAACCAAAGACCTTGCAGATAGTTCCAAGTTTAGGATGATCCGAGTATATATCAACAAGATCGCGCTCTCTGAGATAATTGACCATTTGAGTTCTCGCGTTTCTCGTCTTCTTTACACTTAAAGCATCCATCGCTTTGTTTAGTTCTTCAATTCCGACAATACGTTTATGGTGCACAGTCTGCGTATATTCTACACCTTCGAATCCAGATGAAACTAATTCATCTTGCGTAGTAAGATTCTTGGCCAGAACCATTCCATTTCTAGTAAGTATGGGGTGATCTCCAGTCACAATGAGCTCTTTCCTAAATCTGCTTCTAATCAGGAACAGGCTATCTTTCTCTGTTCGCTTCATAGACAAAGCTATCTGCGCGGTTATCGTTTTCCCAGAAACACGGTCAAGAACCAATACCTTCTCGTTCTTCAGTTCCTCGATACGTTTCCAACAACCGTCTTCAACGGAGACCTTTGTATCTGGGTGCAGGCAGTTGATGTCAAACCCGACCGCGCCGGGAGAGATTATTCCGTTCTCTGCATCGAACGCCGCCACCCCTCCGACCGGGAATCCGTATCCCTGATGCCCATCGGGCATCACCAAAACGTTTCCCACAAGTCCGGGCAGGGTTGTCGCATTGATTGCCTGTTGCACTGTGCTGTCCTTTTTCATCTTGTCGAACATCTCCTCAGTGGCGTAGAACGTCACTCCGCCGTTCATGCCCGCGTTCTCATCCCGAGGGATCTCGAACTTGACCTCAGAAATCTTCTTTATCTCCATGCCTCTCATTATCTGGCGCCGCCGAATCAACAACGCATATATATCTGAAGATACGAGGTATAAGTATAAATTATAGACACAGAACCATCCACAAAAATTCGGAAAAACGGTACAGAAAGTATTAAATATCAGCGTTAAATACTTATCCTTGTACACGAAGTATGTGTTTAATAATCATATGTTGTAATTAATGGTGTTGCAGGGGTGGCAGAGCCTGGTCAAATGCGACAGACTCAAGATCTGTTGGCTTAGGCCTACGGGAGTTCAAAAGAAATGAACAAATCTCTCCCCCTGCACCACCGTCAAACGGTGCGATCATGGCAAAAACAAACAAAAGTGGAAAAAGCAAGAAAACGATCAAGGCCCACTCAGGGGCTAAGGTAGCGAAGCCAAAATCAAAGGTCGCAAAAGCGCAGGGCAAGTTCCTCGGACGCCTGAAGAAGGTAAAGATGAAGGACAAGGCCATGTTCGATATACCCCATTACCCGCAGAGCGAGGAGTTCACGAGCTCCGCTGCATGCGCCATGATGGTTCTAAAGTACGTCAACCCTGACTTCAAGTTCAAGAAGGAGAGCGAGTACACGATCTGGCAGGAGGCGGTCAACGGCAGCGTCTGGCACGGCAGCAAGTACGGTGTCGCCTACGCCCTCGCGAAGCGCGGCGCCAAGGTCGGAGTCATCAGCAACACCAAGGACGAAGGCTACGAGCGCAAGATGGCCGTCTACGAGAACGTCAACCTGGACACGCTGGCATCCTCTTTCAACGAGATCAAGGGCAAGTCGGAGGCGATGGGCGTCGAGGAGGAGCACAACAACATCTCTGTCCAATCCATAAAGAAGGCGCTATCCGCGGCCTACGTCCCGATTGTTCTGATAAACGCGAATGTGATCAACTCCTATCTGGATCCATCCCCGCATTGGGTGGTGGTTAAGGGATATGACAAGAATGCGTTCTACATAAACGACCCCTATTCGGACAACACGATAACCATCGACCACGATGCGTTCAAGTCCGCCATAGGCTTCGACAACGACCATCACATGATTCTCGCTGACACGAAGCACTTCGAGGAGCCGAAGCAGAAGAAGTAGTCAGAGTATCTTCCTATAGAACTCGAGTATCCCGTTTGTGGAGAAAGAATTTAGTGCGTCAGCGTGAGTTATGTACTTCTGCTTGTTCTTACTGCGAAGTATCTCCGCTATCTTGGTGGGAATCGCGTCTCCTTCACAACTACACACATGCGCTTCACGTCTTCTGGAATCGGACTATAATCAGGAAGCACCACCGGCGTTCCAAGCGCAAGGCTCTCAAGAGCTATGATGCCCAGCCCTTCGCGCTCCGACATGTGGAGGAATACGGCAGAGCCTGCCATCATCTTGTAAAGGTCGGCCTTGCTGTTGTAGAACTTCCTAATCTGCACTTTGCCCTCAAGCCCCAGCCCCCTAATCATGCTCTCGATATGGTCGTGTTCCACTCCCTCTCCTATCAACACGCCCTTGACGCCATGCTCACGTTTGGTCACGCTCCTGAATGCGGCTAGCCATTTGTCTATGCGCTTCTCTTTTATCAGGCGTCCTGAGAAGAATACGCGCTTCTGCGATGTGGTCTCGCGCTTAAGGGCGCGGTCTATCGCAGCTCCATCCAGCACCGGAGCAAAGGTGTCTATCTTTGTCTTGTCAACTCCCCTTGCGACCAGTTTCTTGGCCGTCAGACTGGAGTTTGCAACGTAAAACGCGTGCCTTGAGAAGGTAAGCCAATCGGCCGCGCGGCTAGCGACGGTTCCGAGCGTATTGCCAAGGTAGCTGAGCCATACTCCTTGTCCCACACTTCGTCAACCCGTATGATAAGCTTGCACTTTGTCAGTGCTTGGTAAACGCGGATGAACAACAGGTGTAGTACTGGGAACTCGTCGGTTATCACCGCATCGAAGCCCCCCCGGAATATCGTCAGCGCGTAGAACGCGAAGACGAACGCCTCGCGTATGGAACGACGCCCGTGCCTGTAAGTGTTTCCCTCGTTTGCGCGCCCGAACGTGTGGTAGTGGACGCCATTGCGCTTGAACGTCTTGCCCATACCCGGCCATCTGAGAGTGAAGAAGTGCACCTCATGCTCTTTCGCCAGCGCTTCCGCTTCCTCCGCTAGTATGTGCTCTATGCCGCCCTTATGCCACGGGTAAGGCACGTCATATACGAATGCGATCTTCATGATAGCACGGCATTTAGGAGTTCTGATACAAACATTATAAAGCCTCCCTCTCAGTCTAGGTAAGCCACCGTCTACTTCTCGCTCTTGAGCACATTTAGGCCCTCTTCTGTCGTAAGCATCTTCACCCCAGAGGCCCGTTCCGCCTTCGTTACGCACATGTTGACTCGCTCCGGCCTTTTCGCTATCTGCTTAAGCTCCGGAGTGGTGATAGGGTTTATCAGTCCATTGTCCAAGCTGAACGCATTGGCTATCTGCAAGGCAAAGTCGTACCTGCTGATGCAATTCCTTCCCGTGGCATGGAACACTCCTTCCGCATCATTCTCAACGAGCGTTAACAAAAGCTCTACCAGGTTGTCGACCAGCGTCGGGTTGTTATACTGATCAACGACGATATTCACCTTCTCACCCTTAGACAGCTTCTCAACGAGCCAGGAGACGAAGTTAACCTTATTCATTCCTCCCCTGCCGTATATCACGGAGGTTCTCGCTATGAACTGGTCCACTCCAATTTCCTCGATCGCACGCTCGGCAGCAAGCTTCGTCACTCCATAGTAATTCAGCGGGTTGGTCTCGTCATCCTCCACATACCTCTTCCTCTTGCCGTCAAACACCGAGTCGGTGGACATGAAGACATATTTGCATCCTAACTCCCTGCACGCTTCTGCCACGTTCTGCGTTCCCTTGACGTTGACCTCCCAGGCCTCCTCCTTGTGCGTCTCGCAGTAATCAAGATTGGTGAGCGCGTGCGTATCGATGACGTAATCCGGTTTTATCCTCTTGACAAGTTTTAGGGTGGCCCCCCTGTCCGTCACGTCTAGCATGAGAGAGTTCTTACCCCTCAGGGCGTGCGTTTTGTAGGTTGCAAACACCGAAAACGTGCCTTCGCAGCGCTCCAAAAGCTTGCTTCCAAGAAGCCCGCTGCCCCCTACCACGAGCAGTTTATCCATGTTAGATTTATATGGGCATTACGTTTAAATATCAGCTTGCTCCACTCTAATAACGAGGTATTTTGAGGAGTAAACATGAAGGGAGTAGTACTCGCAGGAGGGGAAGGAACGCGTCTGCGCCCCATAACAAAAGTCACCAACAAGCACCTTCTTCCGATATACAACAAGCCCATGATATATTATGCCATAGAGGCACTCGCAAGCTTCGGCATAAAGGACGTACTAGTGGTCACTGGCAAGGACCACACGGGAAGTTTTGCAGGATTGCTTGGAAGTGGTCATGAGTTCGGGGTCAACCTAACCTATAAAGTGCAGGAAGGGTCGCTCGGCATCGCTCATGCCCTCGGTCTTGCCGGGAGCGTGTTTGAAGGAGAAGACATAGTGGTAATACTCGGCGACAACATCTTCAACTTCACCAAGCCTGAGTTTGAGATGGTGTGTTCGAGCATTGCAGAGTTCGGGCGCAAGAAGGGCACGATGGTGTTCCTCAAACAGGTGGACAACCCGGCGCGTTTCGGAGTCCCTGTCTTCGATGGCAACAAAAAGATTGTGGCATTTGAGGAAAAGCCCAAAGTGCCGAAGTCAAGTTATGCGCTTACCGGACTGTACATGGTCGACAACACCGCATTCGCAAGGATAAAGAAGCTGAAGCCCTCCGGGCGCGGGGAACTGGAGATGACCGACCTCATAAACATGTATCTTGCCGAAGGGAAGCTCGACTATCGCATAATCGAGTCCGATTGGACTGATGCAGGAACTTTCGAGTCTCTGTTCAAGGCGAATGAGCTAGCGAAGAAGATGCACGACCAAAAGTCGTGAAGGCGAGCGATTAGATGGCACTTAAATTCACCAAACTCGGCATCCCGGAGGTGGTGTGGGTAGACTGTGACTCATACCTGGACAACAGGGGCGCCTTCATCGAGATGTACAAGCGCTCTGAGTTCGAGGCGAACGGTATTCCCAGGACGTTCGCCCAGGAGAGCATCTCGAAGTCAAATAAGAATGTGGTGCGCGGACTGCACTACCAACTGAAGCCTGCACAGCAGGGGAAACTGGTCACGGTTCTATCAGGCAGCATATTCGACGTCGTGGTCGACATCAGGAAGGGTTCCCCGACATACGCGAAGTGGATCAGTGTAAAGCTATCGGGGGACAAGCCGCAGATTCTTTGGGTGCCGGAGGGATTCGCGCACGGATTCATGGCCCTCGAGGACAACACAACAATACTTTATAGGATGACACAAGAGTACTCGAAGGAGAACAGCCGTGGGATACTGTGGAACGATCCCGCACTGGCGATAGGCTGGCCCTCCTCGACCGTCCCGATCTTATCGGAGTCGGACAAGAAGTGGCCAAGACTTCAGGACGCGCAGACGGAAAGCTAGAACGTGATATTTTGGATTATGTATGTAAAGTATGCGGCAGCAGAGAGCTGGTCAAGGCACTGGATCTAGGTAGCATGCCGAATGCGAACGGGCTCGTCACAAAGCAGCAACTGAAGAAAGTGAAGAGTTATCCCCTGGTATGCTACTGGTGCAGCAACTGCACCTTCTTCCAGCAGGGCGAGCTTGTTGACAGGTCCGAGCTCTTCGGCGACTACTACACCTACTCCGTGGCCAAGATAAAGCCGCGCGTCGAGCACATCAAGGCGCTTGCCGTTTTGATGAAGAAGAACTTGAAGAGTCATGAACTTGCGGTGGTAGTAGGCTCAAACGACGGCACGGAGATAGCGCTGCTGAAGGAGCACGGAGGGTTCAAGCAGGTTGTAGGCGTGGAGCCCACCAAGAACTTGGCTAGGATAGCTAACCGGAAAGGCCACAAGACGATAAACAGTTTCTTCGGGAGCGAGGTTGCTGACTCGTTGTTCAAGGAGTACGGCACCGCCGACCTCGTGATGGCGAACAATGTCTTCGCCCACATACCTGATCCCAAGGATATGCTGCTCGGGATGAAGAAACTCGCGGGGGAGAACGGCACCATTTCGATAGAGGTTCACTGGCTCAGGGACTTCGTCAAGGCGTTCCAGATAGACACGATATACGCGGAGCACTACTACGTTTGGAACATCAAGGCATTCAGCGAGCTCGCGCACAGGTGCGGGCTCAAGATCGTAGGTGTGCAGTACCTTCCCAAGCAGCTAGGGGGCTCGGTGCGAGTGCTCTTGAGGAAGCACGGAAGCGAGACAGTGCTTAAGAGGTTCATGCTGATGGAGCAAAGGGCCGGATTGTACGACCTCAAGACGATGAAGGGCCTCCAGGCGCGCGCGAACAAGAGGAGAAAGGAGATAAGGGAGTTGATAAGCTCGCTGAACAGCCGGGGCAAGCGCGTCTCAATATGGACGGTGCCAGCGAAGATAGCCACGCTCCTGAACTTCTGCGGCATAACTAACGAGGAGATAGAGTACGCTTACGACTCCACACCAGAGAAGATGGGCCGCCACATACCAAAGGCTAACATACTCGTTAAGGACGAGCGGCTGATCAGGGAGGACATGCCTGACTATCTGATAGTTGGCGCCTGGAACTACATGGAGTACGGAAAGAAGAAGATGAGCTGGTACTTGAAGAAGGGGGCAAGCTGGTAAACCTGCTCACCTGCGAGATAATAACCAAACCCTGATTATCTGCTGCCTTTCTCAAGCTCCTTATAATAACTTATTGTCAGCTTCAGCCCCTTCTCGAATGAGAAGCTTGGCCTCCATCCGAGCTCCCTCTTAATCTTCCTTGAATCGAGCGCGTATCTCACGTCATGGCCTGGCCTGTCCTTTACGAACTTGATCAGCTCTTTGCCCTTCCTCAATTCTTTGAGTATCATCAAGACCACATCTATGTTGCGTCTCTCGCCGTCCGCCGACACCAGGTAACTTTCACCTAGCCTCCCTTCTTCAGGATCAGGTCTATCGCGCTGCAATGGTCAATAACATAAATCCAGTCTCTCACCTGCTTGCCGTCTCCGTAAACAGGTATAAGCTCATCGTGCATCGCGTTTGTGATGGCCTTCGAGATGAACTTCTCGCGATGCATCCGCGGCCCGTAGTTGTTACTACAGTTGGATATCGTGACGGGCAGTTTGTATGTGTTGTAGTATGAGCTGACCAGATGGTCAGCGGCCGCCTTTGTAGCCGAATATGGATTTTTCGGTTTGTAACTGGAACTCTCGCTAAACTTCTCCTTTGAGTTGAGCCCCAGAGAGCCATACACCTCATCCGTGGAGACCTGATGAAATCTCGTACCGTGTTTCTTTACCGCTTTCAGTATTGTGTAAACACCTATAATATTCGACCTTATGAATGGTTCTTGATCCGCGATCGAATTGTCCACGTGTGTCTCAGCGGCGAAGTTTACCACCGCGTCAGAGTTTTTCACCAGCCGATCAACCAGGCTTGCGTTGCAGATGTCGCCTTTCACGAAGGAGTAATCGCACCCTTTTCGCATCCCATCAAGGTTACTGAAGTTTGCTGCATATGTCACCTTGTCAAGGTTCACTATGCTGTCCCGGCGGTGCCTCTCCGACCAGTATTGGATAAAATTTGAGCCTATGAATCCGAGACCTCCGGTTACAAGAAGTTTCATATGAATCGCACCATACCTGGCTCATCAGAATAACTTACAACTCAACATTTTTATACATGAATACCATGGCGCTAGGGGGCATAATGTATTTCTGGCTTCGGATACAAACAATATAAACCCTCTCTTCAATATCTAAATATCCAAAAGGTTCTTACATTGCCCAAAAACAAGACCAGATTGCTCATATTGTCAAACACGCTCTCCACGTTCGGAGGTGGCGAACGCTGGGCGCTGGAGCTGGCAAAGCGGATACGCAAGGACTACGGCGTCAAAATAGTCAACCCCGTATCGAAACGCTCCGCGGCACGCACATCTGAAGAGTATCTGAGAAAGGAGTACTCCCTACGCGACAACGAGATACTTACTCTCCATTGCACCGGGGTCTCCCGCTCAGCATTCGGAGGTGAGCAATTCATACTTATGGTGCCCTCCCTAGCCGCGGTGGGCGCCCTATACAACGGAATAAAGGAGGCGGACGTAGTATACATAATAAGCTTAAACCCGATACTCTTCTACCTCACCACGAAATTTGCAAAGATGCTCAAGAAGAGAGTCATACTCGGCCTCCACAACCCCTTCTTCCCTGCCCTTTTCGACCGCGCGCCAAATAAAGGTGCACTCTCCTGGATTTACCGCAGGCAGCTCAACTGCATTGATGCCTTCCACGCATTCAACTCTGACGACGCAAAACTTGTCTCAGAGAATTATCCCGACGCCAAGGTCTACATGATACCCCACTTCGCCACCGGCTCAGCGGCAGTGATGAGAACCACGCCGAACAAGGCATTTGTCGTATTATTCGTAGGCAGACTCGAGACATACCACAAGGGCATAGACCTTCTCCGCAGCGTGATACAGAAGACTCTAAAGCTGAATAACGCCATATTCTTTCATGTGGTGGGCGCCGGCACGGACGGTGATAGTCTCGTAAAGAACTTTGCAGAGGCGTATCCAAGAAATGTTGTGTGGAGGGGTTTCCTGGAACACAAGGCACTAGACACAGAGTACAGTAACGCGTCAGTTTTCGTCTTAACCTCCCGCTTTGAAACCTTCGGGCTCTCCTTACTAGAGGCACAGGCTTTTGGCATACCTGCGGTTGCATTCGACGTCAAGGGGCCGCGCGATATTCTGCAAAAACAGCTGCAGGGCACACTCATACCGGACTTCGACACTGACAAGTTCGCAGAGGCGATAGTAAAGTACTACGAAGAGTGGCGAGTTGGCGGGTCAATCGCGTATCGCACGAAGAAACTGAAGATATGCGCATACATAGCGGGAGTCTACTCCGAAAAGAAGATAATACCTAAGATAAAAAGAATGCTCGACGCAAAATGACGGTGTACAAATGGCCAAACTAACGCTTCTCATATTCTCAAGGAACGACATAGACAACGCGCTGGATCTGATAAAGGACATGTACAAGGTATCGGACGAGATAGTAGTAATGGACGGAAGCGATGAAATCCAACACGGCTACTTAATCGGACAGAAAGAGGTTCGAAAATTGAAGAAAGTCGCCATCTACCGCGTAGTGGCACTGGGCTACGCCGATCCCCTTAGGATGTATGGGCTAAGCAAGTGCAATAACGAGTGGGTTTTCCTGATTGACACGGATGAACGCCTTTCGGGGTCTTTCAAGAACGATCTCCATTTGATAATACAGAAAAGCTGGATGCCTTTGCCATAAAGCGCTACGAACTTGCCAGCTCGGCAGGCCGCGGCAGGGTGTTCACGTGGCAGACGCGTCTTTTCAGAAAGTCAAAAGTACTATACAAGGGCCTCCTGCACGAGCAACCCCTAGTAAGCGGAGCACTCGAAAAGCTTGAGGAGCCGTACTACATGGAACACCGGAACGAGCTCCGGACGAAGAGCGCAGCGGAGTACACGCAGATAGAACGGTTCGATCGCCTCAGTTACAGCATGCTCAACAAGCGCATGCTGGAGTACCTAGGTAAGGTATCAGTCGAAGGTAGTTCCAAGGCAGGTAACTCGTTCAGTGGAAGGGCGGTGCTTTCCGCGCTCCTGTTTTATGAATGTCTCTCCTCCAAAAAGCCCGGCCAAGAGCTCTCAGATCTTGATTACCGCTTATATTCCTATATCAAGAACTTCGGTTACATACTAACGTTGCACAATATCCGAGTCATACCGCGGCTCAGATCTGGAGTAGACGCCTACGTTAAGTACAAACGGAAGCTGAAGGATAGTCCGAACGGCGCTAAAGAGTTCGAGATATCCAAGATAGTGAATGAGGTGGGCATAACCAAATTCCTCTCCTTAGACAAGGAGCGTACAATACTCCAACTGAATAAAACCTACAAGCGGAAGAGGCAGGGCATAGATTTGCTGATTAAACTGCTCATCAAAAGATATGATGAAGTTAGTTCTAGAGGTAAATAATACCAATCCCATACCTGTCCTCGTGCATTATCTCTACGCTCTTGTTCCTATATCTCTCCTGCAGTTCGCCCCAATACTTATGCACGGGATTTGCACTGTTCTCTAAAGTTCCGGCTATGTCATGGAACGCCACCAGCCCCCCTTTTTTCACCAGAGGCGCGTACATCTCGAAATCCCTTTTAACTCCCTCGTAGCTGTGATCCCCGTCTATGAACAAGAAGTCGAGTTTCTCTCTGCTCAGGAACTTTCTAACTTCGGAAAGAGTTGACGGTTCATGTGAACTCCCGGTAAGCAGGCACATCTCCTGTCCGCCAGTTGCGAAGCTCTTGTACAGTATATTACGGTAGCGCATGCAGTAGGCGTTGAGCTTGCTCCAGGGCAGGTTGATGCTAACTATCTTCGCACCTGGTGCGGATATGCGAGAGAACAGGAAGAGCGTCCCACCTCTGTCAGTGCCTATCTCTAGCATTGCCCTTACGTGACGCTTATCTAATATCTCCAGAAGCGCGGTTATCTCACTACGCAGTTGCACTGGCCTGCAAGAGAAGCCAAGAGAGCTGAATCCAAATCCGAAGTCCACAAGCGCCTTCAGATCCTCAAGCTTCTTCGATCCGCTCTTGAAGGAGTTTACTATGTGTCCCATTGCTACGGTCAGGACAACGGACTCGTATAGCAGCTCAACTTCCGATACGATATACTCTCGGACATTTCGTAGGAATCCTCCAGCACCAGTCTCCTTTATGGAATTAAGGCTCCTCTCGATGAAGTTCAAGTCAATCACTATACCCAAAGGATATGCGCTTCGCCACATTATAAAAACCTCCTAGTATATATATTTCACACTACTGTTTGGCGAGTATTGATAGCGGCGAACAACATGAAGATAGGTATATACGGTAGGATATTTCTCAAGCCAGGCAGCGGCATAGTCAAATACTCCTTCGAGCTCACCCGACACCTTCTGAAGAATGACAAGAAGAACGAGTATGTGATATACGTGAACAAGAACGAGGTCCCGAAGCTGGACTTTAAGGGCAATTACACGATACGCAAGGTCAACCTCCCCTACCCTCTCTGGAGGACCAAGCTCTTTACAGATATACTCGACAAGGATGGGATAGAGGTATACCACTCGATGGCTTACACATTGCCCCTGGTGCCCAGATCGTTGCGCAAGGTCGCCCTGGTGTCAACATTCCACGGCCTCCACTCAGAGTACTTCAACTTCTCGCTCAAGGAGACCGCCTACTGGCTTCTGAACTATAGAACCTCAGCAAGGTTTGCGGACCGCATAATCTCGGTGTCGGACACGCAGCGTCATGAGATACACGAGAAGTATGGCTTCCCGCTCAACCGCATAGATGTCACCTACTTCGGTGTGGAGGAGGGACTGCATCCGCTCAACGCCAAAGACAGGTCCACGGGCCCAGCGTACGTAAGAAAGAGGTACAACCTCGGCCCATCCGAGTACGTGATATATGTAGGTGGGGGAATGGCCTCCAACAAGAACACCGACACCATGCTGAAGGCATGGTCCATACTCAAGCACAAGTACGGCTCCACCATGCCGCTTGTGCTGACCAGAGTAGACATGACCAAGCTCGCGTCCCTCCTCAAGGAGCTCAAGCTGGAGGACGGAAAGGACGTAATAGGGCTGAAATGGGTATATGGCAAGGACCTGCAGCTCCTCTACGGCTGCGCGCTGCTCTCTGTCTATCCCTCAATATATGAGGGGCTTGGCTTCCCGATAATAGAGGCGATGGCCTGCGGCACGCCAGTGGTAACATCACGAGCGTCCGCCCTGCCCGAGGCAGCCGGCGGCGCTGCGGTGCTGGTAGCGAAGCCCACTGACGCGAAAGAGTGGGCGGCAAAGGTCTATGAGCTATCGCAGAACAAGAGGAAGCGAGACACGCTCAGGAAGAAGGGATTCGTACGC
Source organism: uncultured archaeon (assembly GCA_963830445.1). Lineage (GTDB taxonomy): Archaea > Micrarchaeota > Micrarchaeia > Micrarchaeales > CABMGC01 > JAJZOD01. Next base: position 90,296 of record CAWHMC010000013.1, on the reverse strand, counting down.
GCCCGCGGGTTCACCTGGGAGGGCGTGGTGAAACAGACGCTCAAGTCTTACAAGAAAGCGGCAAAACAGATGATGTAATGGAAGATTTAGAGGCACTATATACAAGCAAAGACCCAAAAGACATATTCAGCTTCTACTCCAAGTTCAAGACTCCGGAGGAGCTAATGGAGTTCTCCCGGAAGAGGCTTCACAATGAGCCGAAGGTGGTGGAGTTCGAAGGGGACAAACGCATACTTGTCGTGGTTCCTGTGATAGATCCCAATGGGGAGAATGCCAAGAACTTCAGGAAGATCTTTGAGGGATTCCACATCATTATGGTGGTCAGCGGCCGCGACCCTCTTTTCAATTACGCCCACAATGCGAACATCGGAGTCGGACACGCGATGCGCCATTCGCCCAAATGGATAATAGTCGCTAACGATGACATGTACAAGATAGACGACCCTAAGATACTGAAGGATGAACTACTCAAGACTGATGACCGCAAGGTTGATGTTGTTTGGATAAATCCGGAGCCCGAGCAACACCATTGCCATTACATACATCTTGTCAAGATGCTCCCGACCCTTGCGATACTGCGTACCTTAGAGGGGCCCTTCAAGAAGAAAGTCCATGACACTCTTCGAAGCTTCGGGGTCGACTACGTGCTTTTGTACGGACCATTCAAGCCGTACTACTCCCTCTCCCTGAAGAACGAGAAGAGGTTCATCGACACTGAGGACTTCTTCGTACTCTCCGGGAAGTTTGTTGCCAAGCACTTCGATAACGGCAAGATATACGACGAAATATTCATAAACTGCGCAGAAGACGCGTGGCTCTCGCTCATGCTCACCGAGGCGCGCAGCAAGTACATAGAGTTCAAGATAGGCTCTAAGATAAGCGGAAGCTTCGGCGGTCTGAGTGAGGCGGGAGACGCGCGCGGGCTCATGAGCAGGGTCTTCTTCGATTACAAGTTCAAGAAGTCGCGCGCTTCAGGCCACCTGCTAAAGCAGGTTTAAAAGATGTAACGTACCTATTTATGATGATACGATGAGCGACAGAGTCCTCCTTGACAAAGTAAGACGCAGGGCCCACATACTCTCCGAATCGCTGAGCTACAAGGTTCGCTATGGGAGCTGGCCCTACATCTACTTCTCCGACAAGCCCAGATGCAAGGTTGTAGTCGGCGAGGGCACCTACTCCGGAGTCATAAGCGTAGTGGCCAACAAGGGTCAGACGCTCAGGATCGGAAAGTACACGAGCATAGGACACAGGCTCGACATAATGATGTCCTCCGGGCACAGGGCCGACTTCATATCCACATACCCGTTCCGTGAGATATCCGCGAACTTCTCTCCAGACCAGTCCTTCGTGGTGGGTGACATAAGCATAGGAAACGACTGCTGGATTGGCAGCGACGTCATGCTTCTGGGAGGATGCACAATAGGGGACGGGGTTGTGCTTGGCGCGAAGAGCCTGGTCACAGCAAAGCAAAAACTTGAAGATTACGGGGTCTACGGCGGCTCTCCGGCAAGGCTTCTTTACTTTAGGTTCGATAAAAAAACAAGGGACGCGCTTAAGAAGCTGCGCTGGTGGGACCTGCCCAAGTCTGTGATAGACTCAAATCTTGATCTATTCTATAGTGAGGACATAAACTACGAGATAAAGCAACTCTCCAGGCTGGTGAAGAAATGACGACTCCATTGAAGGACAAACTGCACAGGGAAAACATATACAAGTTCATAACGCTCGCGATACCACACATGATAACCGAGCAGCTATTCACGCTGCTCGGGTACAGGAGGAACTACCTCGACTACTCCGTATTCAAGGAGGTGTTCATAGAACAGCAGTATCTCTGGATGTACGAGAAACTCGAGCCGGGTACGACGGTCGTAGACATAGGCGCCTACGTAGGCGACACGGCGATATACTTCGCAGCATCGGAGAACGTCAGCAAGGTCTACGCCTACGAGATGATGACCAGCACGTACCAGGAGGCGAAGCGCAACGTCGCGGTTTCACCGTACAGCGACAAGATACTCCTTTTCAACAACGCCATCTCAGACAAGCCGCGCGAGTTCGCGGTCTCAGAAAGCTCGCAGGGCACTCCGTGGACCTCCTCTCTGGAGACCAAAGAGGGCAAGGGCGTATCTGCGATACCCCTGAATGACGTCCTCAAGGGCAAGAAGAAGATCGCGATAAAGGCGGACTGCGAGGGTGCGGAGACCTACATATTCAACAACGCTGACCTTAGCAATGTTTACATGCTCCAGATAGAGTACCATGAGGTGCCGAATTGCGCAGAGATTGTGAAGAAAGTGCTCAGCTCAAAAGGCTTCAAGGTGCGAAAGGAGGTAATGAAGGCGTACGACAAGCACGGTTTTATATACGCGGAAAGAAAATAACAGATAAATCTTAAGTGAGTAAATGACCTTATCACAAACGATCTACAACTTTTTGTATAATTCACTAGACGGTTCTGGTCTGGGTAAGATTCCAATAGTCGAAAGTGCCCGTAGGAAATGGATAAGCAACCTAGCAAAGAACAAAGTGATAAAAGCGGATTATGGAGCGTCCCTCGAGATAGACGAGTATGATAGCCTCTCTTTGCTAAGAACCAAAAATGCTTACGAACCTGACACAAGGAGATTTATCTCGGATGTACTCTGTAAACACAAAGGCGTTGCGATAGACGCTGGCGCAAACATAGGTTATTTTACGGTGCTCATGTCCCAATTAGCAGATAAGGTCTACGCCTTTGAACCAAACAATCTTACGCGGTCGATATTAGATAGGAATATAACCCGGAACAACTGCAGAAATGTTGTGATAGATTCTACTGCCCTTTCTTCTTCAGAAGGGGCAGGCGGTTTATATGGGAGTAATCAATGGGCGGGGGCGAACTCCTTACTGTCAGACGGTCACAAGCCGATGCAAGAAGTGAAAACCGATACTTTAGACCGCCTGATAAAAGAAGAGAACATTACTCTCATAAAAATGGATATCGAAGGCTCTGAGTTAGATGCAATAAAAGGTGCAACAAAAGTCCTTTCCAAATGTAAGTATCTAGTGGTTGAATATAATGCGGACCTTCTGAATAGGACCTCCGGCGAAGGACTCATCAAGAAGATAATAGATTCCGGGTTTACAATAGAGAATATGCAGATTGTTAACCAGAACGGCGGCAATCTATTTTGCCATAAGAAGAACGGGTCATCAAATAAATGAATCTGCATCACTCGCTGTACATCTTCTTGTAAGCCTTCAGTGTCTGTTCCGCCATCCTCTCCCAGGTAAAGCTTCTCGCGTCTTCCATCGCCTTCTTCCTCCGTTTCTCGTCGTAACCGTTCTGCTTCAACTCCTCTATTATCTGCGCAATATGCTCCTCATCCTCCGCCTCAATACAGTAGCGCCTTACCTCCGGTGAGAGATGGCCATGCTTCCATACTATGACGGGAAGCCCACGTGCCTTCGCCTCAAGTATCGGCAGGCCGAATCCGTCAAAACGTGTTGTAAACATGAAAACGTCGAACGAATCGTAGATACTGATTATTTTATCGTCAGGAGCCGGCCCCATGACCTTTATCTGCGGAGAATCGCCTACCATCTCTTTCAGCTCGTCGCCATAGTAGTTCTTCCCCCAAACCTCCATCCTTACGTTGCGATCATCCACTTTTCTGAACCCCGCTATGGCAAGCGCAGCATTTTTCTGCGGACTAAGGCCGCCTAAAGATCCAACTGTGAATATCTTGCCCTCTTTACTCTTCTTCACTGGCGCCATGAACCTCTTGTCAACGCCTAGTGGTGTCACGAATATCCTTGATCTTGGGAAACCTGCCTTCACAAGTCCCTCACCAGTAAGCTGCGAGTTTGCGAATATGTAGTCACAAGCAAGCTGCGTGTGAAGTCCGACGTCGACTACAAGCTTATTCCACAAAAAGCTCTTGAAGGACTTTGTCAGCAGCGGCGTAAGCTCTGGGTACAGGACCACCTGCATCTCGTGCGCAGTTGAGACGAAGAGGGGTCCTGTCTTTATGGGGAAAAACGGGTATCCGGAGAGATTGTGGACTATGTCGTACTCCCTGAACCGCCTGAGCAGTGTCCTGAAGGTCAGCGGGAGAGCTCCCCCATCCCTGGAGATGGTTTCGTCAAGACCTGGGTGATGGAGATGCCCTGATCGTTGTCCTTTGTGTTCACGTACAGATTACGGTCGTATCTTCCATGCTGAACGCCGATTTGTATGACCTTCATAAAAGCTCGCCATCCCTTGGTTTTATTGTTGAATTAGTACTAATATAACTGTTTCGAATACATTATAGCGTAAGGCACGCCGAAAGGATAATAAAGCATAATATTCATAAATGTAGAGAAGGGAGAATGAAAATGCCAAAGAAAAAGATAGTATTCAGTATAACGCAAAAATGCCAGAGCCGCTGCACCCATTGCAACATCTGGCAGCTCCGCCCGCAGAATGAGCTCACCCTTGAGGAGATAGAGAATTTTGCGAAGGCAAATGCGGGCCAGTTCAACTGGATAGACCTCTCCGGAGGCGAGCCGTTCCTAAGGTCAGACCACGTGGAGATACTCAAAATATTCCAGAAGTACAACAAGCTCAAGTACTACAACACGACGATAAACAGCCTGATGGGCAAGGAGCTGTACCTAAGGAAGTTCGACGAGATAGCGCAGCTCAAGATACCCTACACCTATGTGACCATCAGCCTAGACGGCCCGCCTGCAATCGACGCAATACAGCGCGGCATACCCGACCACTTCAAGCGCGCGACCGAACTCGGAGCAGCGTTCAAGGAGCTCGAGGCGAAGTACAAGAACTTTCATTTCATGTTCGGCTACACGATGACGAAGACCAACCAGGGCCATCTCATAGAGACGATCGAGGAGGCGAAGAAGGTTCTCCCATTCCTAGGCTACAAGCGCTTTCATGTTAACCTCTTCCAGAATTCAGACATCTACTACTACAATGAGCAGACCAACCTAGCTCCGGACAAGGAGCTCGCACTCACCGAGCTTAAAGAGTACGTAAAGCGCAGGGGCCCAGCAACGAGCGCGCTAGACCTGGCTCAGACGATGTACTTCAAGATGCTCAAGCACTTCATAAAGACCGGGAAGCGCGCCTTCGAGGACGAGCCGTTCAAGCGCGTGCTGTTCCTGGACAACTTCGGGAACATATACCCGGCGATAGACTGGAGTTTCAAGGCGGGAAGCATACGCGACAACAACCTGCAGGGCGCATTCAACCTCAAGCGTCTCGAGCACGTCAATCCGGGCAAGGAGCCGGAGTTCATCAGCGCATGCAACGACAACGTTCAGCTATTCAACGTCAAGAACTTCCTGAAAGTGCTGATGCTGTAATTAGAATTAGCTCGCCGGGCTTTCCCAGCTCGCTGAACTTTCCCTAACCAAAGGTACCTTCCTCCTTAGGGGTATTAAATCATTAATCATCCTCTGTTGTTCCTCTGTAAGCTGAGGGTTTGGCGTGAATATCTTATATTTTCTTTCGAATATCTTCCTGATCCCAGCTTCATCCCCTGGCTGCACACTGAACTCCCTAACGTAAGACTTTAGCAGTTCCAAAGAGATCCTCTCGGCATCTAACAAAGCGGGGAGCTCTGAATCCTTGAAGCCGTTCCTGTCCGATTTTACCTGCGTAATCCTGTATTCCGGCCCCAAGGCCATTTCAAACACGTAGGCTGTCCTTTCCATATGCCAAGGCCCTGCGACCAGCGTAATGTCACGGAAGCCGGTCGGTGCAATGAACTGCCTGCAGTGATATGCCTCGTCAAGGGTGTCCTTGCCCTGCTCTAGGGTCCATATGGCTCCCCGTTCCATCCCCAACTCTATCGCGTCCCGCCTCGACGCCATAGCGCCAGTTACCTTGACTCTGTCCAAAGCGTGCTGATTTCCAAAGCCAGTGAAAAGTACGACCTCTCCAAGACCGTCCCGATAGGCTTCCACCGCCTTCTTCACAGCCAACCTTCCGCTCGGGGTCTTTGTGCCATCGAAGTTTACGCCTTCGTCCACACCGACAATCATGCGCTTGCTTTGTGCTACCGCCATCAAATCCTAAATATTATTTTCTTTTTTCAGATATTTAAGCGTTTAAAATAGGCAGAAAAGCTACAAAACAAGAACAATCACTTAGCTTTGTAAAGAACCGCAGTTCCATTAGTGAAGTATGTTGAGTAGTTGCCTGTTGCCAGGATACTGTCCAGTTCTGTGCAGTTATCCAGAGCCGCGTTGCACGCGTTCGAGCTGATGTTCAGGTTCTCATCCGCAAGGATGTACTCGGGCTTGAAGTAGTATCCGCCCGGGCCCAGGTTCTCTACGCTGCCCCTCTCCGAGAGATGCGCGATGACGAAGTAGTTCGTGAGCACTGAGGCGTTGGACGGCACCTGCGCAAGCACCGAGTACAGTTGCGCGTAGGCCGCCGATTCCGATGAATTTGACTGGAAGAGGAGCAGCTGGCCAACATTGCCGGTGCTTATGCTGTGATAGGCGCTCTGGGGCGTGGAGACCAGCAGGTATGCGGCCGGACCAATGACTGAGAGCAGGATCGGAAGCGCCACAGCGGCTGCCGTCACCAGCCTGTCCGGATTCTGCGTAATACGCTGCAACAGCCGGTATAACCGGCCCCTCTTGCTGGAGACGATCATCAGCCCGATCAGCGACGCGGCGATGGCGGGACCTACCACGTACCCGAAGTACTGGGAGGTGGGGAAGAGGAAGGAGGGTAATCCGACTATGAAAGCGCCGCCCAGCCACGGCACAAGCAGTACCAGCGTCACCAGCGGATCGGCCAGGGTGGTTATGCCGAAAGCGAAGAGCACAAGCAGGACGGCGTAGAAGAGCTCAACCCTGTAGCTCGACAGGTACAGTCCCAGCTCGGTGCCCAGCTGGCCCACAGGATCGTGCAGGAACGATAGGAGCGAGGGTCCTATCTGAATCTGCGCGCCGTTGGTGACGTAAAGGTAAGGCGGAAGTCCCGGATAGGAGCCCGCGTAACCCTGCGCCAGGGCCGATGTAGCCACGGAGTACAGCCCCATGGCTACCAAAGAGAGCACAACGAGCAACACTGCAAGGTTGAGGTTGCTCTGCGTGAAATGCCTCTTCCTGTTGAACAGGAACTCGTAGAGCACCAGCCCGATGCCCAGAGTGAGAGCCATGAACGGCGCCACGTCGGCCGTGCCGAGCAGCAGGATGGCGGATAGGGCAAAGCCCTTCCAGTGCCCTTTCAGGTAGTAGTATACCGCAAGCACGTAAAACGGCGTTATCAGGAACTCTATGTGCGAATCGAACAGCAGCTGCCCCAGCGTCCCCGGGTTTATCAGGAAGGCAAGGCAGAAGGCGAACGCAAGTAGGTCGTTCTTCGTAAGGTCCCTGACCGCCAGGAGGATCAGCAGCCCGGTGAGCGAGATCACGGCGTCCTGGAAGATGAGCAGGGTGAGCGGAGAGGAGACGACGTAGTATATACCCATGATCGCCAGCGCGTCCGGGGAGAGGTGCTCTCCGAGGGTCAGCAGCTGCAGTCCATGCGCCATCTGCGGCAGGTGAGTGTTGAAGTACAGGCTCGTGACCGCAATCCCGAAATCGCTGTACTCATGGAAAACGGAATACATGTGGACGAGCAGGAACGCGAAGTACACGAAATAGAGCGCAATCATAAGGAGGGCGATCTTGAAAAGCAGACCCGTGCCCTTCTCGTTGCGTTTGCTCATGGTATCACAGCACTTCTCCGCCGCACAGCACGCGCGGGCTCTTCTCCCTAAGAATTATGAACTTCTGCCCCTTCTCCAACTGCATCTGGGTCCCGAGCTTCACAGAGTAATTGTCACCTTCTTTCGCTATCTTGCAGGGCGCGTCGGCGAACCCGCTCACCAGGGTGTACTGCGTCTCAGCAGAGATCTCCTTCTGCATCGGGCTAAGTGTGATCGCCGCCTTCAGTTCGTTACGCGGCTTTATCTGCTGCTTCGCGAGGATCTCTCCTTTATCCAGGTCGGTGTACTCAACGCCCTTTACCGCCAGGCCCACGCGGGCGCCCACCGCGGCAGAGCTATTGTCCTCATCCTGCACCTGTATGGAACGCACCTGTAGCTCCTTGCCGTTGCCCAGCAGGAGCTTGTCGTGCGCATTGACCGTTCCACTCTGCACTACTCCCAGAAGAACGGTTCCCACTCCCTTGACCGGGAACGCCTTGTCTATCGCGATCCTGAGCTCGTTCGAGCCATGCCCGGCGGCGGCTGACTTCTCGAATGACTCGAGCAGCGTGCTCCTGTCCACTATCTCGTAGCTCAGGCCCAGCTTGCCTATTATCGCGCCCACGTCGTTCTCATTTGTCAGCAGCACGTGCTTCTTAATCAGAGCGGCCGCGATCACGGCCTCCCCGAAGGCGGCGTTGACCTCCCTGGTGCTTATGACTACCACTCCAGCGAGACTTATCACCTCCGCCAGTCCGTAAAACTTTTCTTCTAGATTTGAGGGAGTAAGCACGGTTAGTACGGTGTTCTCAAGCCGCCTGTTGTAGAAGGTTATCCCGTTAACGCTCCCTTTCTTGCCTATCCAAGCCGCCAGCTCCGGGTCATTAGGCACGGCCACGACTAGATAGTTCATGAGAAGAAGTAGGGAAGTAAAACTATAACAATATTACTCTTAGGAAAGCCCGTGCCCGGCGGTTTTACGGGGCATATAATACGTTTCCAAACGTGTCGTAGACCGGTTTCTGCTCCCTAGGCCTTATCTCCTTCATGGCAGTGACTATCCTATTGCAGTTCTGATCTCTTCCCTCGCCATGAAACACGATCAGAGCGTCGAACTTCACCCAGGGCACGCAGCACGGGACCGTGAAAGCCCAATCCAGCACCGGCTGTATCTTTCCCATCCTATACTTCATCGCTTTCCTCCGCAAACCATCCCAGAACTCATACAATGATTTAAGGGCGATGGCCTCTTTGTCTCCTCTAAACGCCCCAAGTTCATACTCCTCTCTCTTCGGAGTATTATTCAAAAAGCTTGATGGAGTAACTAATATCCCGAAGCCAGTCGAACACACAGCCCAGTGAGTGTTACGAACAGTGACCATGCCTCCGTTTATACTGGGTACGCCCAAAGCCTGAAAGAACACATACCCTCCCGTATCTAACGATGCCATAATTTCCTTTGAGATATTCTGATTGCAGGGGCATCCATCGAACTTATAACCGCTTGAGAGGTACGTCTTTTCCTTCCAGTCGCGATTATGTTGCATAGAAACCAGACCATACTTTACGATGGTATCTAATCGGTCTAGGGTGGTCGCATGCAAGATATTTCCGGGGCTATTGATGAACTCATCCCTAGGCCCGCGCACGCTCTGCTTTAACGCATCAGCGGCTTTGCTACTGCATTTTTGGCATACTACCTGCTTCGCCATACCTCTCAATATTAATGGCTTTTTTAGATATATATGCTTAATCCGATTAAACTCGTGTGACGGAACAAAACAACCCGAATGTCTTGTACTTACCCTACGCCCCCAGATCTATTTCCTGTCCGCCCTTATTATTCCGTTTACCATCGCCTTGTCGTAGAGAACGGGCCTGGGCAGGCTGTGCTTCACATCGAATCCGGCGTCCTTAAGCTTTCTTTCAAGGTCGATGTAGCCATTGTGGTACTCAAGATCTATCTGCGTGAATCTGCGCAAAATACTGTTGTCGGAGTTGAGCACCGACTCATATTCGTATCCTTCACAATCTATTTTGAGCACGCCATCCTGTATGTTATACCTCTCCACGAGCTCCTTCAGCGTACTTATTTTCACAGGCTTCGAATCCGATCCGCCTTTGATAAGTTTGCTACTTCCTGTTGTCTTCTCCTTACTCAGAGATACTGTTGCAGGCTTTCCACCTATGCCTTCATTGAGCAGGGTGATTTTGTCATGCAAGCCATTGAGCTTTACGTTCCTCTTGGCTGCCACATACATATAAGGTGACGGTTCCACCGCGTAGACGTGTCTGGCCCCATTAATTGCGAAATATATCGCCGTGTCACCTATGTTGGCTCCGATGTCTAGTACCGCCCTATCCTTGACGTCAAGATGATTGTATTGGTCAAATTTGAAGTTCTCCACTATCAGCCAAAGTGTGTTGTTCCTATCCTCCTCATCATCAAATTCGAAGCGGACGTCCTTCCCCTTGTACTTATACGAAAGGACATTTCCAGGGGTGTTGTACTTCTGCCTAATTTTTCCGTACCGGCCTAGCGGTGCGCCATACCAATCCGAGTAGAGCTCACGTATGACCCTTAGGTCTGAGACCTTGGTGATCCCTGTTTTCGATATGAGGGAATCTAAAGCTGAGATGTTTCTAGTTGAGATCCAACCACCGTGATTAGTCTACGGCACGTTCTCTTAAATTACTTGCGTCTCAGAACGTCTTGTACTTGCCCAGCGCTATGTCCGTGGTCAGCTGGCCAATGTTTTCAAGGAAGCCCTGTGCGATGTAATCCACCTTCGGTTGCAACTTCGCAAAGTCCGCCTTCTTCGCCAGAACAAGGTTTATGTTCAGATTATGCGGTTGACTGATCGGCTTGCCTATCTGGGAGAGCACTGCAACATCGCACTGCTTTATCTCTGGATACTCCTTCGTTATGCTCTGCGCCATCTCCGTGGCAAGTATATTATAGATCTTCCCGATATGATTCACCGGATTCTTTCCGGCGGCTGCCTCGAGACTCATCTGGCGGAACGGCGTTATCAGCCCGTTCACCCTGTTTCCTCTTCCTACAGAACCATCGTCTCCAGCCTCGCAGCTGAGCCCGGACTTCGTAAGGTATACGTCCCCACCCTCTACGTCATCTCCAGTATTAATATGGACCGAGATCTCCCTGTCGGTTATCTTCTTTGCGTTCTTCTTTATGTCTGCCTTTATCTTCGTCTTGTTCTCCTTGTACGCCTCAATGTTTGGCACATGCTTCGCCACGAAGGCTATGGCCACCGTAAGCGTGATCGCGTCTTTATCGCGCATGCCCATGACCTTTATGTCCTCTCCTGCCGAGGGCATCCTGTGCTTGTATTCCTTCGAGTTCAAGAAACGCTCGGTCTCAAGAACCAGCCTCTCGGTGACGCTGAACGGGGCGAATCCTATCCCGAATGAGGTGTCGTTTGCCAGCGGCACGCTTGTGCTACGCTTGAATATATTGCCTAGATCAAGGCTCCCGCTCGCAATCTTAGATTGTATAAACACCTCATCATCCACGTTGAGGAAGCGCGTGTGCTCCTTGAGATACTTGGCCGTGACTTCTTTGGCCACCTGGTTCACGTCTATCCTCTTTCCGTCCGCCTCGCTCGTAGCTCTACCCGTAACTATTACTTCTATGCGCTTCGTTATGGCGCCTTTTCCGAACCCCACCCTCGATGCCCCTCCAATTATAAGTCCTTTGTCAACGTTGTGGTGCAGTATGCTTCCGAACTCCGCTATGTACCTCCTTGACAACTCACAGCTTGTTGCGTCAACGATGCCGTCTATGAGGCTGTCCGGATGCCCGATCCCCTTGCGCTCCACGTATTCGGTGTTTTGCTCGCTTACAGGTGTAAAATCCATTTTGTTTACTGATATGTTTCCCATAGTCACACTCCACTCTTGTTGTACATCAGGGTATGAGCCGCAAAAGGTATATAGATGTTTTCTTTCATAATAAATAGATTAATAAAAATTACCGTTGGTAATTATGGAAAACGACCTGGAGGGACTCTCTTCAATATCGAGCACAATACGAAACAGACGTCGTTCAATCGGAATAAGCCAAGCGACTTTGGCAAAGGCCTGCGGGATGAGCCAGAGCATGGTCGCAAGGTTGGAAAGCGACATAGAGAAACTGAACCCTAGCTACGGTGCCGTTTATACTGTAATGCAGAAGCTCGCCGAATCGAGCGAGCTTGCCCATCGAGCGAAGTTGCTCTACAAGAAGGCGCACGAGATAATGCACCGCAACGTGATCTTCCTAAATCACGGAGACACGGTAGACAAGGCCATAAGCATAATAAGGCACTACGACTTCGCATACATACCGGTGCTAAACCGGAGTGGAATCGTCGATGGCACAGTATACCAAAAAAGTCTTCTCGAGCTGGCTACCAACAAACCAACCGAGCTTTCGCGGATAAAGGTGGACAGCATAGTCGAGCCGGCGCTGCCGAAGGTGGACAAGGACACGCCCGTCTCTGCGCTAAAGCACATACTGGAGATATTCGGCGCAGTTCTGGTTGTAGACAAGACGAAGGCAATAGGGATAATCACAGGATACGACGTTCTGAAGCTACTCTGAACGAAGTTTGAATCCCGCGGCTACCAATATCGGGAATATTATCGTCGCCTCCCCCCAAACCTTCACGTTATTCTCGTCGGGAGAGGCCTTGCCCCAGCTCTTCGCTTCCTCTGGGCTTGCCCCTGCGTTGCTGCCGTCTCCCTCATTTCCGGTGTTGATGTACACGGTGTAATTGGAGCCTTCCCTAAGCATCATGGCGTTCATTATATGGTGCTTCGGTACCGAGCCCCCAAGTATTATCGCGCCGGTCTTGTCAGCATTCAGAACCGTGTCGTAGAGGAGCTCGACCTCCTTCGCGAGCTCAACGCCAAAGTCTGGATGCTCCTTCCTGAAGAAATAAAGATGATCGCCTATGGCTCCATCGGCCAGGGGTACACACAGCAGCGGGATCTTGTTCCTGTAGGCCCAGCAGGTGAAGCTCTCCTCGCAATTCTTGCTGCCCTCAAGCGCCCTGCCCATCTCGCGCACCAGTTGCACGCTGTCGCAGATCCTGCCTGTCTTCTTCTGGGTCTTGTAAATATCTGCTAGCAACCCTTTCATGAAGCCCTCGAACCAGATGTACCTCTCATTCGGGACGAAGATGTTGCCGCTCCTGTTCACTCCATTCTCCCGCAGATGCGCTCCGTTGGCCTCGAACGAGCCATGGAGGAACTTCCCATGGGTCTTTATTAGGTCCTCCTCGAGCCCGCCGGTCGTTGTCACGAGGAAGTGCACGAGCCTATGCCTAACTAGATACGTTATTATGTCGCGCAGCCCGCTGGTGGTGATGTTGGAAGTGAATCCTAGGAATATCGTGGCCTTCTCCTTCTGCATGGCCTTTACCAGCTCTATCGCCCGCGCCAGGTTCGTGGCCTGGAATCCAGTGTCCTTGTAGGCTTCAAAGAACGCCTCAGCATTGAACGGCTTCTCGAAGTCGTAGCCCCGTATCTTGCCTTCGCCGAGCTCTACGCTTTTCTTGAATAACGCCTTTCTAGGGTCTATTTTCTTGATAAAATCACTCATTTATCGGAGCGTTACGCCCATCTCCGTAGCATACATATGCATTAGTTCATCCGCAAGCCGGTTCATGGCCCTATCCTGGGGCCTGAGGCCGTGTCTGCCCAGGTCCCTGTCATTCTGGAATTTGCACTGCTGCAGGAACTCACCGGAGTACTGCAATGCAGCATGTCTGTATTTGGAATCGTTAAGCAGCATCTCCAGCTTACGGTCAGGATCCGCTGGGAACAGGACACGTCGGAATGACTCGAGTTGTTCCTTGGAAATACTGCCCCCTAGCCACATTAATACGTTTAAATCGTCCCCCGAGAATAGCTTAATCCTTTTGTGTCTCTCGTCTCCCTCCAGCTCCTTTCTCTCCACTTTATACTCCAATTCCATAAGTGGCGGAGGCACATAAATCAGGGCCTCTATATCCTGCGGAGGCAGCCTTATGTCCTCACCTTCTATATATGGGTGCAGTCCTTCCATCCTGCCCTTCTCTATGCTTACAACCAATTCGTAATCTGCGCGCGCCTGAACCGGGCGAAGCAGGTAGGTTGTCACTCTTTCATGCTGCTCCCGCGTATCTATCTGGAGTGCCTTCAGTCTCTCCTTGAGCGAACTAAAGTCCTGAGTCTCGGCCGCATGTCGCTTGAGTTCATGGAGCCCACGAGGCCGGGTTACTGCAGCATGCATTCATTCACGAGTATAACTCAATAGCCTAGATATATAAAGTTAGACCTTCAGCGTCACAGCGGCTTTTTACGACGTATACTTAGTACTTGAGCAACGAGATAATCTTGTAGTCCTTTAGTTTCTCTCTCCCCTTTAGAAACTCCAATTCAACGACGAATGAGATACCCGTGACCACTCCTCCAAGCTGTTCCACGAGCTTGGCTGTCGCGCCCACCGTGCCTCCGGTGGCCAGCAGATCATCAACGATCAGGACCTTGCTCCCCTTCTCCAGAGCGTCGGTGTGCATCTCCAGCGTGGCAGTGCCATATTCCAGCGCGTACTCCTGGGAGACGGTCTTGTAGGGAAGCTTGCCCTTCTTCCTCGCCGGGACGAAGCCCTTGCCGAGCCTGTAGGCCACTGCTCCTCCTAGTATGAAGCCCCGCGACTCCACACCCAGCACGTAATCGAACGGCACCGCAGAGACCGACTTTATAATCTCGTCGATGCAGGCTTTGAATGCGGCCTTGTCTTTCAGCAGGGGGGTGATGTCCTTGAATAGGATTCCCGCCTTCGGATAATTGGGTATGTCGCGTATGCTCTTGCGTATCAGCTCCAGGTTCTGGTTCTCAGTTTGCGAGGTCATACTCTCAACTAATCAAGCTATATATACCTTACATATTAATATATTTTAGAGCCAATACAAGTTGGATTTCTATGCCTATAAAAAATCTCCCACGCACCATAGCGTTGATACCTGACGGGAACCGCCGATGGGCCAGCGCTCACGCGCTCTCCATACTCAACGGCTACGACCTGGGGGTGAAGAAGTTCATCTCCTTCAGCGAGTGGTGCAGGGCCTACGGGATCAACAGCATCTCCGTCTGGGCGTTCTCCACGGAGAACTTCTCCCGGGACCCGAAGGAGGTGAAGGCGCTGTTCAGCATCTACAGGAAGGTGGCGAACGACAAGAAGATCCTCGCCCGCCTCCACAAGAACCAGACCCGCCTGCGCATAGTTGGCAACAAGCGGCTGCTGCCCAGGGACCTTCTGCTGGCCCTGAACAAGGTGGAGCAGGAGACCAGGTGCTACAAGGACCGGGTGATCAACATGCTCATAGGCTACGGGGGCAAGGACGACATACTTAACGCGGTGAAGCGCGCCGTCACCACGGTGAAGAGCGCCTCATCCATAAACGAGGCGATGTTCCGCAAGCTGCTCATCTCGAGCGGCCTGCCCGAGATAGACTTCATAATACGCACCTCCGGCGAGCACCGCCTCTCCGGCTTCATGCCCTGGCAGACTGCGTACTCCGAGCTCTACTTCTCGAAGAAGCTGTGGCCGGACTTCACCGAGAAGGACCTCCACGCCGCGCTGCTGGACTACAACCGCAGGCAGCGCAGGTTCGGCCGATAAGCGTGTTTCCATGCCCGACGGAAAAAGGGACATTACGCACTTTACCAAATACTTTGGCCTAGAGATGCCGCGGGCTCCCTACCTCGCGCTCATTCTGCTGCTTCTGGGCGCCGCAACGGGCATTCTCGCGGAGCTGATCCTGAGCTTCATGAGTTCAAGCCCTTATTCGATAGCCCTGTACGGAGCCAGCGCCGGCATCGTAATGGTCGCGCTGCCGGCGATGCTGACTGCGATCCTGATCAAGGTGATGAACCGTAGGCTCAAGCTGCGCCACGCCTTCGTAGGGGTCATCGCCGTCTCCATCGCCTACTCCCTCTTTCTCATTGCTGATGCAGTAATCTTCCGCTTCACCCAGAGCTATGTGCTCGTGTACATAGTCTTCCTGCTCGCCAACGGCTTCATCTACGGCTACTGGTTCATGATCAGCCGGGTGGTGTTCAACCATCGCAAGAGCCCCGTGGTCACAGCCGCAATCCAGCCTCTGCTCAACATCCTGCTCTATCTGCCGGCGAGCGGCTACCTGCTCTCCATCCAGCTCCCTCTCAACCTGGTGCTGATCAAGCTCTGGGCAGCGATGCTCGTCTTCCTCGTGTGCGGTTATTCCATCCTATATGTGATGGACAGGCCCTCGAAGCGCGAGCTGAACTTCAGCGGCGTGGAGCTGATGGGCGCGATGATCAACCAGTGGCTGTACGACGTGGTCCACGACAACGACATACTCAAGGACTCGGGGATCGAGCGCGATGTGCCCGTTGAACTTCTTGTGCTGCAGAAAGGGAGGACGGACCGTGCGGTGTTCGTCAAGCCTGAGATACATTATGGGCCGATCGCGGGGGTCGGAGGCGCAGGCACCACCGAGCATCTGGGAGCAGAGCTCGCGAAGGCGGGCGCAACGCCGTTCGTGCTCCACGGCGGGGTGAACCTGGAGGATAATCCCATAAGCGCCAACCAGATCCCTAAGCTCTCCAGGTCGGTTCTATCCCGGCTTAATTCGCTGCCGGGCAGCTCCTTCTCGGAAGCGAAGGGAGCCTTTGCAATAGGCCAGGCGGGCCCCTGCCGCGCCATAGCCATAAAGATAAACGACCTATGCATGATCATGCTAACAAAGGCGCCGAGGGTCACCGAGGATCTCGACCGCGAGGTTGGAAGGTATCTTGCCGGAGTCGCGCGCAGGTACGTGAAGAACGTGATACTCCTCGATGCGCACAATACGCGCTTCGAGTCCGCTTCCGACGACGAGCTCCGCGGCGTCTATCCTGGCAGCAAGTACGTCAAACTGTACGAGCGCGCGATACATTCTGCGATGAAGGAGCTCTCCAAACGCCCCCCACTGCAGCTGAACTTCGGGTCCGCCTCTTCTACTCCAAGCAGTTCAATCCACCGGAAGGACCTGGGCAAGGGCCCTCTTAGCGTTGCCATCTTCAGGTTTGGCTCGCGAAGCTTCTGCATAGTCTACTTCGACTCCAACAACCTCCTCCCCAGCTTCCGAAAGTCAATACTCTCGCACATAAAGAGCAAATACGGGATGGATGCCGAGGTCTGCACCACAGACACGCATGCGGTCAACACCCTCTCCCTATCCGCTGCAAATGTGCTTGGAAGGGAGACCACGCCCGCCATGATACTGCCCGCACTTGATCTGCTACTGGGCAAGGCAGTAAAGAGTACAGGGCCCGTACGCGCCAGCTACTCTCTCTTCATGCTGAAGGACTTCAAGGTGTGGGGCCACGGCTCCGAGGACACGGTGACCAAGGTGAGCAGGGACATCATACACCTGGGCAAGAAACGCCTTCCGTTGCTGATTGCCGCGTTCTTCATCCTCGCCGTATGCGCAATATATATCGTGTGAGAGCATGGACTACACCTCCCTACTGCTTTACGCCTTTGCCCTGCTGACCTTCGCCTATCAGATTTTCAGATCCAGGGTGAGGAAGGGAGAGCTGTTCCTGCTTGCCGCTTTCGCAGCTGCAGCGGCGCTCATCTTCTGGAGGGAGGGCGCGCTTAGCCCTGTGCTGATCTGCGGCCTGGTGATATTCAATGCCATCTTCAACTCCTACGGGGAGCGGCGCTGCAAGCTCTACCTCCTGCTTGGTATTTACTACCTGCTGGTGGCTCTTGCAGTGAACAATCTAAACATCTCGCTTGTCCTGCAATCGGCTGTAATCGGCGTTCTCAGCGCCCCGCGCAATTATCTGATCTTTAGCCGCGCAGTCAGGAAAGGAAAGACGAAACTGCGCACCGAACTGCCCCGCAACCTGTTCCAGATCGGTCTCGGCATCATCGCGATAGGTCTCTTCTTCTTCCTTCCACTTGAGGTAGCTGCCCTCCTGCTGTTGTTCGCTTTCCTCCTGGGAATTGCCGTTGGGAGCTATGCGCTCAACCATCCAAAGGGCGCCCTGCACCGGACGTTTTCCAAAATGGAGCGCGAGGGCTCCGAATTGGGCCATGGAGCCGCATGGCTGGGCATAGGCACGCTCTTCGCAGCCGCGTTCCTCAACTCAAATCTGGTTATCGTCGTATTCGCGGCCATATTCATAGCAGACTCGCTCTCCACAATTGTGGGAATCCGATACGGGAAGACCAGGATGCCCTACAACAAGAAGAAGAGCATAGCTGGGACTTTTACCTATGCTGCGTGCGTTCTGATAATCGCCTACCCGGTAATAGGCATTGTCTCGGTGCCCATGGCCATACTCGCCGCACTGGCCGAGAGCCTTCCGCTACAGATAGACGATAACCTGGCCGTCTCTCTCATACTGACTGTCGCGCTTCGCCTTATCTACTGAGCACGATCCTGGAACCCACCGAGAGGCTGGCGTTTGCAGGCAGCTCGAGTACATATTTACCCGGAGCGCAAATCGGCGTCGTGTTCAGGGCCGGCGCTTCGTAAACCGCTGTGACGTATCCGGAACCGTTTATCCACGCCTGCTCCAGAGGTATGACCGTGTTCTCCATCCAGAAGCAGAGCGGCTGTTGCGCGGGAAACACGAAGAGCATCCCGTAGGCGCCTCCGAAATCCTGCCTCCACATCATCCCCGTTGTCAACTGCGTCTGTGACTCTGCGAGCCAGACGCTCCTGTTCAGCGAAGCGGTGCCATTGGATATCGTTATCGAGCCCTTCTGATAATAGGCTCCGAGCGGGAGCAGGTTCACGCTGTACATGTAAGCAAGAAATGCGATGACTGCCAGTACAACTACTGACAGAATAACTATCCTGGTCTTCTCAGTCTTCTTCACTGTAACGCCGTTACACTAAGTGCATGAAAAGAATAAAAAGAAGAGTTACACTCTGCGTCCTCTTCGTCCGCCGGCCCTCTTGGTCGTGTCCGTCGGTATCGGAGTGACGTCCTCTATGCTGCCTATCCTGAAGCCTGACCTTGCGAGCGCCCTGACCACCGCCTGGGCCCCGTGGCCCGGTGTCTTGGAGTTGTGTCCGCCCGGCGCGCGTATCTTGATGTTGATGTGCGTGACTCCCTTCTCAATGGCCGTTGCCGAGACCTTGTAGGCCGCCTGGGTCGCCGCGTAGGGAGAGCCTTCCTCGTGGTCCGTGTCGACCACCATCCCGCCGCTGCCTATGGCGATGGTCTCTGCCCCTGAAAGATCCGTAAGCGTGATTATCGTGTTGTTCTTAGATGAATAGATATGAGCGACGCCCCATCGGATGCCCTTCTGCTTGTACTTCTCCTGCGCCGCGATTACCTCTGTCTCGTAGGAAACGTCTCCCTTCTTCGCCTGCTGCTGCTCCCCTGCCTTCTCTCCCTTCTTGACTTCCTTGACTGGTTTGGATGTGCCCTTTTGTTTAGCCATGATTATTCGCCCTTGGGTTCTGCCGCAGGTTCAGCCACGGGAGCCGCTGCCGCCTGAGGCGCAGCCGGCGGAACCGGAGTCTGCTCTATGGTTATCGGTTTGTAGTATGAGATCCCGCTCTCCTCGAGTTTCTTCACCAGGTATCCTGGCGACTTGGTGCGCTGCCCGTTGATGGAGATGAATCCGTGGGTGATCAGCTGGCG
Organism: uncultured archaeon; assembly: GCA_963830445.1. GTDB lineage: Archaea > Micrarchaeota > Micrarchaeia > Micrarchaeales > CABMGC01 > JAJZOD01. The sequence continues at coordinate 70,920 of CAWHMC010000013.1, read as the reverse complement.
CGACTGGGCGAGGGTCTTTGCAAGACCCTTCCTGTAGACTACGGTCTGCAGCCTGCGTTCCAGTATCGCCTCCGGCTTTATGAGTAGAAGATCATCAAGTATTGCGCTCTCGCCCACTATGCTCTGGCGGGCGAGCCGCGCTATCACGTCCCTGCCCACGTCGTCGCTCACCTTTCCGGAGAGCACTTCGCGGACGTTCCGCCTTATCCTTCTTATCTCGCTGGTCGCTATCCAAAGCTCGCGCAGGTTCTTGAGGCCGTAGTCGGCCTTGAGCTTGTGCTCCTCCTCGATGCGCTTCTTGTTCCACATCGCTGATGGGCGCTCATACTTTTTCCTGTTTCGCTTTGGTGCTCCCATTCAATCATCACTTTGCCGCTGGCGCTGCTGCTGGTGCGGCTGCCTCTGGCTTTGCCCCCGCCGCCGGCTTCGCTGCTCCCGGCTTTCCTGGGCTTCCGGACTTGCCCTTCTCCTCGGCTGCCGCAGCTGCTCCAGGCGCTATGGCCGACTTCTTCATGACGCCCACGGTGGTGCCTGTCCTGCCGGTCGAGCGTGTGCGCTGTCCGCGTACGCGCTGGCCGTACTGGTGCCTCGATCCTATCCAGGTCTGCATCTTTATGCCCATGTCGATGTCCTGGCGCACCTTGACTATGAGGTCGGTGCCGACGACGTGCATGTCCGCTCCCGTCTCGGCGTCCTTCCTCCTGTTAAGCATGTATAATGGCACTCCCGCCTTGGCGGGCTCCTTGATTATCGCCTCGAGCTGGGCGATCTGCGCATCCTCCAGCGTGCCGATCTTCGTGTTCTCGGAGATCCCGTACTTGGCCTCGTAGCACGTAGCTATGGCGTTGGCCAGGTTCCAGCCGATGCCCTTGATCTGCATCACGCCGCGGACGATGTTGAGACTGCCGTTGATGTCCCGTCCGGACATTCTGATTATGCTCTCTGCCTTTGCATTCTTCGCATCCATCGATTCAACTTTCCTAAGTGTAAAACGCCAGGGCTGGGATTTTCAGAGACCTCTTTCTCAAGGGGCTTTTTTTGAACCCAGAAGGCTCAAAGAGCCATACGCTGACAGGTTCTGGTTTTCCAGGCGTACGCGTTACCGGATTCTGCCACCCTGGCAGTTTCTCTTATATATGACCCAGTAAGATTTAAATCTGCGTGTGTCTCCAGCTTTGCGTGCTATTATTTAACCCAGATTAATATATAAAACTTACTTCTGCGTGCTTTTATATTGGACGGGGCGTTTTCGCACAGAAGGTTAATAAAGCTGAATTCCCATAACTCAGTTATAACGAAAAAGAACGTGAAGAAGATGGGAACAAAAACAATAGCTCCAGCAGAGGGAGTGCAAGCGAACACAGAAAGACAGAATTTATTTGTCAGGCTCTACAGGAAAGTTATCCCTGCAGCAGGAAAACCCCAGGGAACAGTACTAGCAAAGCCTGAAAAGACATATGTTACGGCAAATGAGCGTCTAGACGAGTTGCTCAAAATACCCGTAAACAAGAGAACAGTGCTGCAGGCTGCCGAGATCTCCGCAATAGCCCACACAAAAGAGTTCGGCGTGGATCTAGGTTCTGTACTCAGACTCCATCGACGCGCAGGAACTAGGTCTCCCGAAGCACTGTCTCAGGGAGCAACACAGCGTGAAATAGGTTATTAGAGCAATCTCGTTATTTTGCTCTTTCAGAATTAGCTGACAGCGAAAGCGAGCATCTTCTTCGTCTCTCCCACTCCTATGGATGCAATCAGCTTTCCAAGACGCGGACCCTTCTCCTTCCCGATGAGCGCCTTGTAAAGGGCTGCAAACAGCTCTCCGCCCTTGACGTTCTTCGCAGTTGCGACTTCGTAGACGAGGTTGTGTATCTGGACGTCGGTCATCTCTGGCTTGAGCTGCCCGTTGAAGTATGATACTACTTCCTTCAATGAGTCTATCTTGGCGGCCTTGACGGAGAAGTTGTACTGCTCCGGCTCATATCCAAGCCTCAACCACTCCTCAATGTACTTCGACAGGTATTTTGCGCCAGCCTTGTCGCCGACCACTTCCCCGACCTTGTCCCAGTCCTTGTATATCTGGTAGTTGAGAAGCACGTCCACGAACGCTGCCTTCCAAGGCAGCTTTCCTATGGCCAGGTTAAACGCAAGCTTCTTCTTCTCAAGGTCGCGCGAGTCAGTAGATTCCAGCTTCGCTATCTTTTCCACGTCCTCATACAGTGCGATCAATGCGTCACCGGACGGCACTATGTCCTTGTCCTGCTCTAGATTGGATTCGATGAGCTTGTACTTCAGCATCCCTGGCGGTATCAATTTAATAAGTTCAACAACGCTCATCGCGTTGCCCTTTGACTTGGAGGACTTCTTCCCGTTGACCAGTATAAATCCATATTTGTAGAAGAGCGGCGGTTCCCTGTTCGAAAAGTTCCCTGTGAACTGCTTCTGCGGTTGTGACACTCCCGCCGACGGTCATGTGGTCTACGCCGCTGCCCTCTGCGCTGGTACTGAAGAGCATCTGCCAGGAGGGCCAATGAAGTCTCCACTGGAGCTTCCACTTATGCTCCGACAGCTTGTTTGATCCCTCGTATCCGCAGCCTTTGGTGTACTTCACATCCTTGTTGCATACATACTTGTACTCTGTGTCATTGTGCCAAGTGACTGAAGTTGTTGCAATCCTTCCGCACCTTCCACATATCGGCATTATTGGACTCCAATTCTTCATCTCCTCTATCTTTCGCATGGAGGTGCGCGCAACTATCTCCTTAGTCTTGTCCTCATTCTTGAGGAATAACACCGCATACTGGTCAAACTTTCCTGCAGCATAAAGGTCGTTTGACTTGACTATGTCTACCTTTAGACCCAAAATCTCCAATATGTACTCGGCCTGCCCGAGATAATGCTCTCCGAGTGATTTGTGGCACTTGAACGGATCCGTGACATGGACCAGCGGCTTTCCTAATTCCTCATTCAGCATGGCTTCGTAGGGCATTAATTCCGGCAGCAGTCCATCAAAGGCATCGAAGATGTCGGCGACGAAGTGGAACTCCACCGGGAGCCCCTTGTTTTTCATGACCTGCGTTATGATTGAGGGGTACAGGAACTCGCACACCGTGCCCATATGCGCGGGACCGCTGGTGGTCATCCCGCCAGTTATCACAAAAGGAGGCTTCTTCTGCTCGACGATCCTGTCCACCAGTATGTCTGACCAGTGCTTTCCACTCATCTGCTCCTTGGTTTTCTTTTCCATCTTCCAGACCATGAACTATTATACGGGCCCGGTGGGATTTGAACCCACGACTTAAAGGTTAAAAGCCTTCCACTCTAGCCAAACTGAGTTACGGACCCTTGTTTAGTATTGGCTCTTGTATAATATATAAAACGTTTGCTAGAGGGCAACCGAACCCTATGGCGCTATTCTAGGTATTGCACTTCTGGGGATTTTCCTGACCTTTATTATCTCCATGCCCTGTGTCCTTGCCTTAGCGAGTCTGTGCAAACCGTCTAGTATAAGCCATCGTCCCTTGTTTTCCATAATATCTATTGGATGTCTAAGGTCCGCATTTTGTATTCGTCTGTACTCTGCCTTATGAAGTTCAGGGTTCTCCATTACTTCATCAGGAGTAAGGTCATAGACTCCTCCTGGTTTGTTCCAGAACGGGATTCCGAAGTGCCATTCGAGTTCCTTAATAGAAATGTCCACTACTGGTATATCCAGCGCCCACACTTTCTTCTCGCTCCAGTCAAAATCGAAGCCAACGTCGCTTATGATCTTTGGTACTTCCTTTCGCGCCACACCATCATCTGCTTTCGGAGCCGAATTTCTCCCTAATGGCTTTGAGTATGTATTGCTTCGCTTCCTCAGCCGCCGAGCTCTTCTTCCCATATGCTCCTGCAGCGCACGGGTGGCCCCCTCCGGTGCCTGAGATCATGGGTCCGACCATTGCCATAATCTTGCCCAGGTGTATCGAGAGCTTCTTGTCCAGAGGAGCGCGCAGCCTGCCCGAGAACGAGACCTCCCCGTCGTGCATGGACCAGAAGAGCGAGGCGTCCGCCCCGAGCGAGAGAGCAGTCTCCGCCGCCGTATTCGCCTGGAACTGCGCGGGGCCGTACACGATTACGTAATTTCCGCACACCTCCGTCGCAGCCGAGAAGAGATCCTTCATTATCCTGTTCCTAATCTCCGCCGAGGCGGAACCGTGCGTGTTGTCTATCACATCTGGGTAATCTAATCCCGCTCCCTCCAACAGTTCTGAAATCTGCCTGAAGGTCTGCGGGCTTGAGTTCTGGAAGTTCGCCGAATCTGACACTATCCCGTTTATCAGCATGTAGGCAATCTCTCTCTTTAGCGGTATCTTGTTCATCTTCAGTAGCTCGTAGACTATGCTCGATGCCGAGTTGTAGAGCTCGTCGTTGCATATCCGCACCTTTCCGCCGTAGTCCGGGTATCCTGCCAGGCTGTGGTGGTCTATGAAGAGGATCTCACCCCTGAAGTCCACGAGATGCTCGCCCATCTTTCCCAGCAGCTCCAGCCTGTTCGCGTCGACTATCACCACCAGCTCCGTGAACTTGGACAGCCCGCCTCCTATCCTACCGGTGTAGCCCGAGTGCTCCACCATGTGCTTCGCGTTATTGGTTATGAAGTCGGGCGTCACCACTTCCGCATGGGTGAACATCTGGGAAAGGGCGACTGCCGCAGCAACGCCGTCCCTATCGCCTATGGAGTGGAACGTGAGCGTCACCCTGCGATCCTTGTTCTTTAGAATATATTCGGAAAGCTCGTTAAGGTTCAGAAACGGAATCACTGTCCCCCCTTGCTCTGCTTGTAGAACTGGGTCAGCTTCTCGTTCAGCTGCTTCTCCTTGGCGCGCACGTCAGTGTACTGCTTGTTGAATGAGGTGAGCCGCGCTGCAGTGAGCGAGCTCCTGTCGGTTATGTCGGCGAGCGCCTTCTCTTTGGTGGTCTCGACTATCACGCCGCCAACGCTGAAGTATACCTTGCCCGAGGCCTTGTCGAGCTCCTCCTTGGCGCGCTCCATCTCGAACTTCTGCGCCTGAAGCTGCTCTATCTGCATGGCTAGCGTGCGCAGCTGCTCCTGGGTCATCTGGTAATCCCTCAAGAGCCTCTCTACTTCGGATCCTTCCTGCGGTTGTTCTGGCTGCGCCATAAAATCATCTAATTATACTTCTATTATTAGCCCTAGAAATCATAATAATTCTTTCTACAGAAGCTTCAGTGCAGAAGTGAAGAAGTCTATCTCCTTGCCGTACCACGGCCCAACTCCAAGCGCCGTTATGGTTCCCGGAGGGACCTGAGTAAGCCCCGCGTCAGTCACAAGCGCCGTTGGGAATCCCTTGTACTTGAACGCCTCATGCAATTTCTTCAACGCCTTATCGTCATCCACCTTGAGCACTATCTTCTTCTCTCCGGTGTCGAGCCACTCCTCTGCGACCTTCTTGTCCTTCTTCTCCGCCTCGAAGTAGCTCATCAGAGAGGCATGGGCAACCTGGGCGGCAAGCTTCCCAGTACCCAGCTTGATATCTTTTCTTACTATTATCGCCTGCCTTATCTCGTCCATCCTATCTGTTAGCTATAAGAAGTAAAAAGCTAAAAAGCAAGCCACCCTCAACTCCCGTCACACATTTATATCTGGATTTTCTGAGTATATTGCATGCTTAAGACAGCCAACAGCACGCATACTTGCCTGCCCAATGCCAATAAACTAGGACTAGTGGAAAGTCGGAGAGATTCCAATGGTCTTGCTGCACGATTTGCGAAATGGCGCGCAAATAAACTGAGTGATGAAAAATTTGAGAGACCGATCACGGTAAAGAAGCCCCAGCCGCGTGTTGTATTATCCATTGAGGACAAATTAGCTGCTCCTCTGCGCAGTTTGGTAAGGCGGCCGAGCGTAAGAAGGGAACCGTCAGTTCCAAGAGTGCTTCTTTCAGAAGAGGAGAAGCGAGCCAACAAAGCCGCGTATATGCGGAGATTCCGGTCCGCCAGAAGTACCGCCAAAACGAAATATACTAATTACCCACCAATTCCTGAAGTACTCCTCAAAACCTTACAGGGAATAAGAGAACGCAAGGAGATAGGCAGAGTTGTAAAAAACAAGCTCTCCTTCAATTGAACGAGACCTACAACCTGAATAATATTGAAATCGGAAAGCTAGTTGGCGCAAGCTCAAGCGCAGTGGGAACAGTCCTTCGTGGTCTTGGAAAAGCCAAGATGAGCCATGAGATGGTAATGCAGAAGACGGCGAGGGTCGCAGAACTCACCAGGAATGGAAAAGGCATGGACTATATCTCAAGAGAACTGGAATATCGTCAAGCTCTGTAGGTCTGCATAAGCGACATGCGAAGGAGATGGAAAAGACGGGTACGCCGCTAATAGCTCCGCCGGTCATTCGAGTAGACGGCGCTACCCAAATCGCAGTCCTCAGGTACAATCCGTATGTCATGGCAAAATCCGCAGTGCTTTCTGAAGATAGCCAGCGTACGATCATAACTCCTATAGACGAATTCATCATGTTCGAGTTAAGGCACCGCGGGATAACAACCAGGGAGATAGGACAACGTCTTAACATTGCAGCCACAACCGTAGGTGACAGATTTATCACCAAGGGCATGGGACGGGACCTGGTGGAGAATCACGAGGAACTCATCCTCTCATTGCTCGCCCAGAAGCTAACTCAAAAAGAGATAGCTAAGAGATTGGGCTTTAGGCGCGGTTCAATCTCCAAATTCCTAACCGAACGAAGAAGGCGGCTAGAGAAAGAGATTGAGGATGCGCAAGCCCGTGCTGAATCCGAAAGAGAGCAACTCCTCAACGAAAAGGCAGTATAAACGCCTCCTGTAGAAAAAGATAAAAGCGGGATGCGCAATAGTACTCTGGTGGCTTCTTGGAGCTTACGCAGGAGCAGGCCAACGGCCTGGTCTCGAAGATGATTGGCGAGTACTACTCCAAGCAGGAGCCAGCAAGTCTTGCTCCTGAGCGCACGGAACAGCGCGAGTACGGCGTGGGTGACTTCGAGACGAAGATCCGTTTCCGCCACCTGGAGTTCAAGAATCCCGCCGACCTCAAGAAATACCTGGCCGAGAAGGCGCCCCCGTTCATCTCCTGCTCGATGGCCTACTACAAGAATCCCTCATTCAGGCCCATGGAGAACAAGGGGTGGATAGGGGCCGAGCTGGTCTTCGATATTGATGCGAACGACATGAAGCTGTCCTGCCAGGCGGAGCACGGCAGCTCCTGGGTGTGCGAGAACTGCCTGAAGAGCGTGAAGGAGGAAGTCGTAAAGCTGATAGAGGAGTTCCTCGTTCCCGATTTCGGGTTCTCCAAGAAGGAGATAAGCATCAACTTCAGCGGAAACCGCGGCTATCACGTGCATGTGAACAAGGAGTCGGTGCTCAGCCTGAGCGGTGATGCAAGAAAGCAGATAACTGAGTACATAGGCGGCACAGGAATAAGCTTTGATGACTTCTTCAGCACCGCGGAGATCGGCGGCGGCTCAAGGATAAAGAAGCTCTCGGGGCCCAAGCCCACCGACGCCGGCTGGGCGGGCAGGATCGCAAAGGGTGCAATCTACGACCTCGAGGCCGGTGCTGACTATATGGCGGCCAACCTGGGGATAAGCAAGCAGATGGCGGCCGTCCTTTACAAGAAGCGCAGCCTCATAATAATGGGCATAAACTCCGGGAACTGGGACATGGCCTTCGTCAAGGACAAGTCCGACCTGTGGAACAAGGTGCTCCAGCAGCACGCCATAGCGCAGAGCGACAAGATAGACAAGAACGTGACCAACGACCCCACCCACCTGATCCGCCTCCCGAACACGATCCACGGCGATACGGGCCTTATCTCGAAGAAGATTAGCGTTTCAGACTTGGACTCATTCGATCCGATGTCAGCAGCCATAGCCCTTCCGAAGCAGCCCATAAAAGCGAAAGTAAACATGAAGCACATACTGATAATGAACGGGGAGGGCTTCGGACCCTATGAGAACCAGACGGTCGAGCTTCCAGGCTACGCTGCGATATACTTATACAGAAAGGGCTTTGCCACAATTATCCAGTAAAAGACGGTTGTAAGTATCTATTTTATCGCGAGCGAAGGGTATTTAAATTAATTTAACTATAACTTTAGTCATTCTAAAGCCTTCGTTAGGTGAATATGAGGCATCCCGCCTTCGGGCGTCAGGTGCTGATCCATAGAATACCACGAGTTTAGAGCAGAGCCAGCATTGGTGCTCACATGGGCGCATATAAATACATTAAACAGAACTTCCAACGCGAGTACAACCAGAGAGACGAGGTTGCACGCCAGCGGGTCACCGTATGGAGGAAGGAGGGCACAGTCGAGAGGCTGGATGGCCCGACCAACGTAGCCCGCGCCCGCGAGCTTGGATACAAGGCGAAGCAGGGCGTGGTCGTGGCGCGCGTAAGGACTCCGAAGGGGATGAGCAAGCGCGCAAAGCCGGCCGGCGGCCGCAAGCCGAGCAAGTCCGGACGCTTCTTCTCGCACCAGAAGTCCCTGCAGGCAGTCGCAGAGGACCGCGCATCGGCAAAGTTTACCAATTCAGAGGTCCTGAACTCCTACTACGTGGGAGAGGACGGCAAGTACAAGTTCTTCGAGGTCATAATGGTCGACAGGTCGCACCCGGCGATACAGAATGATCCCATCTACGCGAACCTTTCGGGCATGAAAGGGCGTTCCTACCGCGGACTCACGAGCGCGGGCCTGAAGCACAGGGGCATCCGCTACAAGGGCCGCGGAACCCAGAACAACAGGCCAAGCTTCCGCTCAAGCCACCGCGGCGTAAAGGTTATATAAGGTTTGCACATGTTATCCGCTTCAATGGTTATCGATCTGGGCAACTCTGCCAATTACTCGCAGGTAATCGGCAAGAGGCTTGAGTTCGCCCATGCGAATGCGGAGCTCCATGAGAAGAAGAACACGCTTGAAGTAACATTCACGGCGCAGGACTCAAAGGCGCTCCTGATGTCCATGGGCAGCGTGATCCGCCAGCTCACCATCGTGGGCAGCGTGGTCGCCATGGCCGACAGCATCGAGGCTAAGCAAGCCTTAAATAGCAAGAGGGCAAAAACACAAAGATAAGGTTTCAACATGAGAAAAGGATCGCTTGAATTTTGGCCGCACCGACGCGCGAAGAAGCAGATGCCGCGCGTCCGCAGCATGCCGATTGTCAGCGAGCCCGGCATCCTGAGCCTCGCAGCCTACAAGGCGGGCATGTCCCACGTGATGATGATGGATGACAGCGAGTCCCCGTCAAAGGGCACAGAAATCGCCCGCGCGGTCACGATTCTCGAGATACCTAAGATTTACATTTACGGCGCCCGATTCTACAAGAAGGGCTACACCTACAAGCAGATTGCAGGAGAGATCTACGACCCGGTCCATGCAACCAAGGTCGGGATAAAGGCGATAAAGAAGAACGATGTCGGTGCATTCAAGGGCATGGACCTCCTCGACGTCACCGCATTGGCCTACCTGGATGCAGGCTCACTCGGATTCGGCAACAAGAGCGTCATGCGCTTCGAGATCTCAGTCGGAGGCAAGGATGCGGCGGCGAAGCTCTCATTCATCGAGGGCATGCTGGGCAAGGAGGTCAAGATTACAAGTTTCGTAAAGCCGGGCGATTACATAGACGTCACGAGCATCAGCAAGGGCAAGGGCTGGGCCGGCGTCGTGAAGCGATTCGGGGTATCCCGCCAGTACCGGAAGGCGACGGGCAAGGTGCGCCACGTAGGCACTCTGGGAGCCTGGCACCCGCCCAAGGTTCTCTTCAGCGTCCCGCACTCGGGTCATATGGGTTACAATTATCGTACGGAGATAAACAAGCGCGTCCTCAAGGTCGGAACCCCGGCGGAGGCGAACGCGGTGAACGTGAGCGGCGGATTCCTGAGGTACGGAGTCATCAAGAACGACTACATAGTCATCGACGGCACGATACCTGGAGTGGCAAAGCGCCTGGTGCGCTTGCGCAAGGCGCTGAGGAACAAGGCCCCGATAAAGGCGCCCCAGGTCAACTACATCTCCGTGGCTTCGAAGCAGTGATTTGAATGGATGCAAATATTTATGGACTGGACGGGAATGTCTCCGGCAAGATAGCCTTGCCGCACGTCTTCCTGCACGAGTTCCGAGAGGACATCGTGCGCCGGGCACTTCTCAGCGAGCAGAGCCTGATGTACCAGCCCCAGGGCCACGCGGTCATGGCAGGTCTCAACACCACCGCAGTCTACGTAGGAAAGTACAGCGGATACAGACGCGGCCGCCACATGGGTATCGCGATCCGACCTCGCCAGAAGCTCGCCGGAGGCGCCATGGGAGACGTCCGCAGGATCCCTTCCAGCGTAAAGGGAAAGCGAGCCCACCCGCACAAGATAGAGAAGAGGCTGGACGAGCAGATAAACAAGAAGGAATACCTGATCGCAATAATCTCAGCGATATCAGGTTCTGCGAACCATGCGATGGTTGCGCAGCGCCATACCGTAGACAAGAAAGTACCATTCATACTTGACGACAAGATAGAGCACATCGCAAAGGCAAGCGAGCTGCTGAAGGTCCTGGAATCGCTGGGACTCGCGGCAGACCTCGAACGCTCACACAAGCCGCAGCTCAGGAAGGGCGCGGCCCGCAAGGTCAACAAGCGCCACTTCAGGAACAGCGTGCTCATAGTCACGAGGCCGGGATCAAAGGTCGAGAAGGCAGGGCGCAACATACCCGGAGTGGACGTATGCAGCATCGATGCGCTAACCATAGCAAAGCTAGCTCCCGGAGCGCACCCGCGCCTGGCCATATGGAGCAAGGGTGCGGCGGAGTCAATCGAGAAGACGTTGAACAAGGAATGATCACATGGCACTGCTTCAATATCCAATAGCAACTGAAAAGGCGCTCAATCTCGCAGAGCGCGAGAACACGATACTTTATGTAGTGCACATGAAGGCGAACAAGACCGAGATAAAGAAGGAGTTCGAGAGCACCTTCAACGTGAAGGTGGAGAGCGTGAACACGGTCATAGTGCCGAAGAACGCAAAGCGCGCCTACATAAGGCTGAAGAAGGAGTATCTCGCGTCAGACATCGCGAAGAAGCTCAAACTGGTATGAGGTTAGAAAATGGGAAAACGACTTAAGCAACAGAGGCGCGGAAAGGGCAGCAACGTATACACAAAGCCCGCAAACCACTTCAAGGTAGACGTCATGTTCGCGAGCCGCAACGCCCAGAGCAAGGTCACGGGCGAGGTCATCGAGTTCATCGACGATCCGGGCCACACGGCCCCGCTCATGCGCATACGCTACGACGACTTCACGGAGAACACGCTCATCGCCCCGGAGGGCATAAAGATCGGCGACCGCATAACGGAAGGGAAGGGCGCTGACCTGACCCTGGGAAGCGTGCTGCAGCTGCGCGACATCCCAGAGGGAACTCCGATTTACAATGTAGAATCAAAGCCTAACGACGGCGGGAAGATGACCCGCGCAGCTGGCGGCTACGCGACAGTAGCGGCTCACTCCGCCACCTCGGTCACTGTCTCACTCCCATCAAAGCTCACGATCGAACTGAATCCAGACTGCCGCGCCGAGATCGGCGCAGTCGCAGGCGGCGGCGCCAGGACCAAGCCCATAATGAAGGCGGGCAAGGCCCACTACATGAAGCACGCAGTAAATAGGACATGGCCTGTTAACAGGGGCGTGAAGATGAACCCTGTAGACCACCCCTTCGGAGGGAAGCAGCACCACAAGGGTGCAAGCAGCATGATCTCACGACATGCACCGCCTGGAATGAAGGTCGGCCACATTGCGGCTAGCCGCGTAGGACGAAGGAAGAGATGAAATTATGCCACGAGTATATACATTTAAAGGCAAGAGCGGCGACGAGCTGAAGAACATGACGGTGGAGCAGTACCTCCCTCTCGTCACGGCACGCCAGCGCCGCGCCTACAAGCGCATGAGCACCGAATACAAGGCGCTCATAGTTAAGGTGGCGGAGGCGCAGAAGTCCGGCAGGTCAAAGCCCGTCCGAACGCATGTGCGCGAGGCGCTCATACTGCCCAGCTGGCTCGGCTCCAAGATCGCGGTTTACACCGGGAAGGAGTTCAAGGAGTTGACAATCATAGATGAGATGCTCGGCCACAGGCTCGGCGAATACGCCTTCACGACGAAGCGCGTCATGCACTCCGCGCCAGGCGTTCGCGCCACACGCGGCAGCAAGTTCCTAGCGGTGAAGTAATGGAATACTCTTTCAATCTTAAGATGAACAGGGAGTCGATGGCCTTCGCCCAGCGCTACGAGATCAACGCCAGCTACAAGGACCTGGGCGCAGTCTGCACCGCAATACGCTACATGAAAGCGCGACCGGCCCTTGTCCTGCTGGACAAGATCGCTGACATGGAGACCCCTATTCTGTACAAGCGCCACAACAAGCACATGGGCGCGAGGCACGAGCTTCACGGAAGGAAGGGCGCCTACCCCGTAAAGGCGGCGAAGGAAGTAAAGGTTGTACTCATAAACGCCATCGCCAATGCGCACCAGAACGCGCTCGACGGAGAGGAGATGGTCATAGTTCACGCCTGCGCGAACAAGACCCACATCGAGAGAAGGCAGCCATCGAAGGGCGGCATCTCCTGGGGGCGCGGCATGTACGGGCAGTCGGCAATGATGCACAGCGACCTCGAGTATGCGAAGGTAGAGATCGCGCTCGCCGATCCGAGCGAGAAGGAGATGACCAAGAACATGGCCTACTTCATAAAGCAGAAGGCGCCTTTTGCACACGCGATTGAACGCTCCAAGAGGGGAGCGAAGAAGCCGGAGACAAAGAAGGAGGCTCCGAAGAAGAAGAAGAGAAGAACCCTGAGTCGAAGAAGGCGATAGCAGCAGCCAGCACAACAAAGTGAGTCGATGGTCGTAGAACGAAAATTCATAGCTGATTTGATAATCAAGAGGCGCATCTCCAAGTATATGGAGCGTGCGCTCGCCAAGGCCGGCTACTCCCGCGTGGACATACAGAAGACGCCTGTGATAACGAGGATAACTCCCTACGTCATGAATCCGGGCCGTGTCATCGGACGAGGCGGAGAGACGATCGATGCACTCACGGACACGATGAAGAAGAAGTTCAAGCTCGACAACCCGCAGATCAGCGTCGCCGACGTTGCGAATGCGAAGCTCGAGCCGAGACTCGTCGCAAAGTCGATAGTCAACTCACTGGAAAGGGGGATCAACCCGAGAAGGCTCATACACTCGGCGATAAAGGAGATCATGCAGAACGGGGCACTTGGAGCAGAGATAATCGCGAAGGGCAAGCTTGCAGCGAAGGGTGCCCGCGCAAAGAAGATGAAGGTCAGACTGGGCTACCTGCCCAAGTCAGGAAACTCGACGAAGCTCGTCGACGAGGCGAAGATCGCCGCTTATCCTAAGTACGGAGCAATAGGCATAACCGTACGCATCGTCCAGCCGGGAACCAAAGTTCCCAGACCGCGACGTGAAGAAGGTCGCGATGCCGAAGAACATAGCCGCAGCGAGCGTCACATCAAGGCCGCCACAGGCAGCGCAGAAGTAATCTTAAACCGCGAAGATTAGGAATTAGCTTAGGTTCCGCCCTTTCCGAAAAAGCCGAACCTCTCTTTGATCCTGTCGATCGAGCTCTTCTTTGCTTCCCGCCCAGCCAGTTTATCTATGAGCGCAGAGTAGTCCTTGTTCTTCTTGTGGCCCGCCTCGGCTTCGTCGGCGTGCTCTTTGCACAGATAGACATTTCCGGAGTCGCTGAGCCTGATGAATGTCTCTCCCACTACATACCTCTTGTCCAGCCTGTAGCATACATCACAGCAGGTGAGCCCCACCGTTGCCTGCTCCAGATGCGCTCCCTGAGGGATCTCAGGTATTCGCATGCGAGGGATCCCGCTTATCCTGTAGATGAGCCCGCATTCCGAGCACTTCGCCATCACGTCCCAGGAGTACTGGTGCTCTATCTTTGGAGTTACTTTTATGAATTCAGGCGGCTGGGTATCGGTCTTCACGGTCACGCTTAGGTCCGGCAGCTCTGCGTAGTAGGCCGTCTGCTGTGTGTCCTTCAGGCAGAACGGGCAACGCTTGATTATCTGCTCAAAGCTGACAAGCTTCAACTGCTTGCTTTCGCTTATGACTACCATATTCCCAACAATACTCTTGCAGAAGAAGAAATAAAAGGCAAACAGGCTCAAGTGTATATGAGACTATGGAATTCGTTGAAACCTCAACAAGCGACGGGCTTATCCTCCAAGGACTTATCTCTGAGCCGAGCAATAGCACTGAGGAAGTTATACTTCATATTCACGGGATGGCAGGCAATTTCTGGGAGAACGCGTTTGTCAAAGAGATGCTGAACCGATACCCGAAGAACAATGTGGCATTTTTAACCGCAGAGAACAGGGGCTCGGAGATGCTGCGATGGTTTAAGAAGAAGGACGAAGGATTCAGACTAATAGGCAATGCCCATGAATTATTCGAAGACTCTCCTCTCGATATCCAGGCATGGATAAGCTTTCTCAAGTCCCGTGGCTACCAGAAGATTCATCTGCAAGGTCATAGCCTGGGATGCGCAAAGATAGCTTACTACAAGAAGAGTTCAAAAGACAACTCAATCAAAAGCCTGATTTTTATCTCTCCTTCGGACATGATTGGCCTACTTGTTAATCCGAAAGACCTTCCTGATTACCAGCAACACCTCAAAGAAGCACATGACCTAGTTAGCCAGGGCAAAGAGAACCAGCTAGTGTCTGGAATGCCGCGGGGGTTCGCAATGCAGTCGGCCAAGTCCTACATAAACTTCTCAAAGGAGAACAAGAACATGGCAATCTTCAATTACTACAATCCAGAACTAGGTTTCGATACCCTAAAGGCGATAGATGTCCCTATTCTGGCAATTACTGGAACCGAAGATGTCGGGATACCTATCGATAAGGAGGCGGCCCTAACCATGATAAAGAAGGAAGCAGTCAACTCCCCCAACGTTGTTGGAAAAGTACTTGACGGTGCAGAGCACGATTTCGACGGCTTCGAGAAAGAGATAGTGGACTCGGTCCTCGAATTCCTAAGAAAATAGCTTCCGTTCCACTCAAGCACGTTTAGTTAAAAGCGCATTCCTTTGCATAATACCAATCGCCGTATATATCGGACCAATCAAAATACACGAGCAAGTGCCTATCAAATGGTCTGTTTCTTTTATAAATTCGGCGGCGTCTTGGAGTTCCATCCGCTTCAAGCTCGCCAACTGCGCGAGATCCTCTTTGTGGATAAGCTCCCTCTTTTTGTCCCCACCCAAATAAGTAAACAGCTCCTGAAGTTCCGCAGTTGTCTTTTCTGCAGAAAGATTATTCTTTTCCAATAAATACCCAACCAACTTATGGGAAACTTCCTCAATACTGTCCTTCGAGTTAAGAAGTATCTCTCGAAGTCGTTGTTCAGGAATCATCAGTCTTGCGTAATCCTGTAGGAGAGGCTCTCTAGCACCAAGCGTTACCGCGCCAGGAACTACGGAACCTTCGAGTACCTGCGGAAATCGTCTCTGATAACGGGCCGCAAGAGCCAAGACGTTCCTCTCTACGGTTCCCTTTCGGGTTGAATTAAGCATAAGCCCACATCTGTTTTATGGGCATTCCAGATATATAAAATAAGCCTACTCATGGGTCGTATTTATAATTTCTATAGCCTAATCTCATAACATGAAAGTCAAAGTTAAATCTGCTACGCCCAAAGACCTAGTGGCTATCCTGGCTCTAAATCACCAACTCTGCATAAAAGAGAGCAGGGAGTTCGACGCTACGATAAACAGCGACTATCCTATGCAAAAATTGGGGGAGGACTACTTCAAGGGACGGATAAAAGATGGCTGCGTTTTGGTAGCTTCTGTTGGAAATAAGACCGTCGGCTATCTGGCGGGAACGATTATACCTACTGAAGATTATAGAAACGTCTCCAGGCTGGCCGAAGCAGAGAACATGTTCGTTCTTGAAGAGTATAGAAGTCTAGGAATCGGCAAACAACTCTTTGGAGAGTTTATCAAGTGGTGCAAATCAAGAAGAGTGGCCCGAATTCGTGCGGTTGCCTCTGCGGAGAATCTGAGAGGTATCGGCTTCTACAGACGGGAGGGGCTTACTGACTATAGTCTAGTTCTTGAGAAGAAGCTCTGACATTGTTGCCTCTGGGGGTCAAATAAAATAGTAAGGGGGAAAAGTCCCCCTCGAACATAAAATAAACTGCGCTCAGAAGAGCCTGTCCGTGGATTCCATGGCCATGGCGGCTTCGTTGCGCTCCTTGCGCGCTGACGAGAACCTCGCCTTGACCCCTGTGACCACTGACATGACGCTGACCTTGTCCTGCAGCTCCGGCTCCATCCTGGCTCCGAAGATGACGTTCGCGTCCGATGCGAGCGTATCAGTAACGCCTGCGCCTATCCTCGTCGCCTCGCTTATGGTGAGGTTCGTGCCTCCGGTGACGTGGACCAGCGCGCCCTTTGCGCCTTCGTAGTCTACAGTCAGGAGCGGGTGCAGTCGAGTCGACTTTATCGCCTGCTCGACGCGGTCGGAACCATGGCCCGTGCCGATGCTTATGACGGCCGTTCCGGTGTTCCTCACGACGTTCCTCAGGTCGGCGAAGTCCAGGTTGATCAGGCTCGGGAGCGTTATGGTGTCCGCGATGCCCTTCACCGCATTGCCAGTGATGTTGTCAACGAGCTCGAATGCCCGCTCTATGGGCAGGTTCGGGACGTAGCCCAGCAGCTTGTCGTTCTCTATGACTATTACGCAGTCAGCCTGCTTGTTCAGCTGCTCGATGCCCCATTCCGCCTTGAGCTTCCGGCTCCTTTCAAGCGCGAACGGGTACGTGACGGTTGCGATCGTAGTCGCACCCATCTCACGAGCGATCTGAGCGACAACCGGCGCGCTGCCGGTTCCAGAGCCGCCACCCATTCCTGCAGCTATGAAGACCAGGTCGTAGCCTTCAAGTACTGCCTGGATCTCGGCCTTGCTGCACTCTGCGCACTTCTGCCCCACTTCGGGGTAGCCGCCAGCTCCCAGTCCATTGGTTATCTCCTTTCCGATCAGGACCTTCTTGTGGGCCTTGATCATGTTGAGGTGGCCGACGTCCGTGTTGATGGCGATCGTGTCAGCGCTCTTGATCCCGCTGGTGAAGATCCTGTTCACCAGGTTGCTTCCCTGTCCTCCGCATCCTACGACCGCCACCCGGGGGGTGAACGAGTCGTAGTTGAATTCGTCGGTCATCAGATCATCTCTAGGCCGCCAAACTGCGTTGAAGCCTTCTTCTCAGCGAACTTTCCGACTATGCTTGCGCCGCTTACTCCGGTGACTATAGCCACTATCTCAAGCTGGCCCTCATAGCCCGGTACGATGCGTGCGCCCCACTTGATGTTCGCCTTCGGGTCCATGCGCTCGGTGATTACCTCTCCTGCCTTTATCGCATCGCCCAACGTTAGGTCGGATGCGCCGGAGATGTGTATCAGTGCGCCCTTCGCGTTCTCAAAGTCTACGTCAAGCAGCTTGTTCTTGATGACTGCATCGGCTGCGGACTGCACCTTGTCATTGCCCTTGCCCATGCCCACGCTGATGAATCCCACATCGCCGTTGCCCATGATCGAGCGGACGTCTGCGAAGTCGATATTTATCAGGCTTGGCTGGGTGATTGTCCAGACCAGTCCACCGATGGCCTTGGCCAGGATGTCGTCTGCGACTGCGAACGCCTCGTTCATCGGCAGGTTCGGCACCAGCTTCACCAGCTTGTTGTTGTCCAGGATGATGACGCTGTCCGCGTGCTGGCGGAGCTTCTGGATGCCCTCCTCTGCCTTTACCTTCCTAACTCTTTCGAGGTCGAACGGGTAGGTTACCATTGCTACTACTATCGCGCCCTGCTCCTTGGCTATCTGTGCAACCACCGGGATTGCTCCAGTTCCAGAGCCGCCACCCATTCCTGCGCATAGGAAGACCAGCTGTGCACCATACAGGACCTCTTCGATCGCCTGTCTGTCCACTTCTGCCGCCTTCGCGCCGATGTTCGGGTCGCCGCCTGCGCCGAGTCCGCGGGTTATACTCTTTCCGATGAGTATCTTCTTGATGCGGTCATCCAGCATCTTGAAGTGCTGAACGTCCGTGTTGAGTGCAACTAGGTCTGTGCCCTTCACACCGAACTTTACCAACCGGTTAACCGTGTTGTTTCCGCCTCCTCCAACTCCGATCGTCACAATTTTTATTTGTGGTGCGAAGTTGACGTTGGCACTGCTGCTGCTACTATCCATGCTTTTTCCCAAAAGGTCTGCGGTAAAATCTACCATCTGATCGCCAGTGATTATAATTTATCGATATATTTATATAGTTTATGCTAAGGCGCATGATAGTGGAATTCCTCGAAATGGAAAATTTCGCCAAAAGTCCGACTTTTTCTGCCGAGGGAACTCCAGACGACAAAAAGAGGCGATCACTTTTCATCTAACTTTTTCTTTTTCTGCAGACCGAACATCCCCACTATCTCCTTCGTGGTAGTTGCATCCTCTGCCTTCTTGTCCCGGAATCCCTTGTTCACTATTCTCGGGAAACGCAGTGCGTAGCCGGGCTCCTCGGCGTTGTCGTAATCCCCTTTTCCGCACATGTGCATCGGCGAACGGGTGATCTCATCCGCGCGAACCTCGACCACATGGATGGGCTCAACCCAAACGTCGGGCTCCATGGTGGAGACGACCCGGGCGGGTTTCTTGCTGCGCTTTACCTTGTCCAGCTCCTTCTTGAAGAACCCCATCTGCTCCTCGGTGAACCCCGTGCCTATTCTTGTGACGCTCTCAAAGATATCTTTCCTGTCGTTGTAGGTGGCGGCGAGCAGGCCTCCGAAGCCGAAGGCGGTCCTCGCACCCTTGCCCAGGAAGTATCCGATGATTACCAGATCCACCGTGTCGGAGAGTTCGCTCTTGTAGCTGCGCTTCATCTTTATCCAGCTATACTTCCTTGCGCCTGCAGTGTAGACTGAATTCGGCTCCTTCGCGATGACGCCCTCGAGCCCGCTCTCGATGCACTTGTTGAAGAAGAGCTCCACATTCTTCGCGGATGTCGCTACGATCTCCTCGGTGAGCTTCACTTTGCTCTGCTCACTCTCTTTAACTATCGATTCTAACTTCTTTCGGCGTTCCTCATAACTTTTTCCCATGTAACTCTCGCCGTTCAGGTACATCAAATCGAACGTGAAAAGGTGCACGGGGAACTTCTCGCTCGTCTCCTTTATGTCGTGCTTTCGCTTGCGCTGTATCGTTTCCTGGAACGAATGAAATTCGCCCGACTCTTCGTCAAAGGAGATCATCTCTCCCTCCAATATTGCTTCATCCGCCTTCACATCCTTCAATACCGCTTCCGCGATGTCCGGGAACATGGCCGTAAGCCGCTCCAGATTCCTCGAAAATATCTCCACCCGTTTCTTCGACCTGTTTAGGTGGACCTGCGCCCTCAAACCGTCGTACTTGGCGTCCACAAAGCATCTTCCGTTCATGCGCTCCATTATCTCCTCGAATGTCTTCGCGCGCTCTGCCAGTTCTGGCCGTATGGGACTGAACGGCGTAATCTCAAACTGCGTGATTCCGTGCATGCCCTTCGCCGCGAGTACTGCGGCCACCCTCCCCAGATCGCTGCAGAGGTTGTATGCGTTCTCAAGCTCCGCCTTTGACTCTCTGTCCCCGGTGAATGACTTCGAGAGGGCTTCAAGTATGGTCGCATCGCCGGCACCGAGCCGCAGCTTTCCCAGGGCGAATCGGGTCACATAACGCGCTTCCAATGGAGTGGATTGCGCCAACATCCCTGCCAGCCTCTTTAATTTTATCTCTACGCTCCCGTACCCGGACGTGCCCGCAATCTCGTGCATCGATGAAAGAAGCCCGTTTATCTCCAACTTCTGCGAGCCCATGCGTCGCAGCTTGGTCTTCCCTATCATCTCTTCCGCAGTGATGCCAAGATCGCCGCTCTTCCTAAAACTGGCGTGGACCTCCGTCTGCTCGAATCCCGTCGCCATGGCGATCGCCTGCTCGGCGAGCTTCTCCGCCATCCCGATCTCTACTCCCTCAAAAGGGGGGGCCAGTATGCCCTGGGTTATGTAGACGAGAGCCTGCATCTCTTCCTTGCCGCCTTGCCCATCATCTCCGCGAGTATGTCTATCA
Source organism: uncultured archaeon (assembly GCA_963830445.1). GTDB lineage: Archaea > Micrarchaeota > Micrarchaeia > Micrarchaeales > CABMGC01 > JAJZOD01. Next base: position 50,723 of record CAWHMC010000013.1, on the reverse strand, counting down.
TCGACAGCCGCGATGAGACCACTTCCAATTTGTTGTAATACTCGGCAACGTCCTTGAATAGCATATTGGCACGCTAGGCTATCACGCCGAAAATTTATAGCCCTTTGCAAACCGCATGCAGAAAATGTATTTATTCCTTCATCTGCAAGTCTGTTGCATGGCTGAGAACGTCACGACGGGCATCGACACATTCATAAAGTACCTCGCCGACAACGGCGAAACCGAGATGGATGCGGTGTCGGCCGCAATCAAAGTTCCGCAGGGCACCATCCGCGAATGGGCCTCTAGGCTTGAGAAGGTTAAGTTTGTGACCATCTCCAACCGCATGGGCAAGACCTACTTCTCATTAAGCAGTGGCGCAGTCTAGGCCAGGTACTGTTTGAATACAAAACGAATTTTACCTCTGAATCGTCAAAAACTTACACAAACCTATTTATTTGTGCTTTTACTACTTAAGAAGTGCACGTGAGCGGATGGCGAATGAAGACGTTGTAACTGGTATAGACGGTCTTCTCAAATATCTCGCCGAAAAAGGTGAGACCGATATCGGGACTCTGTCTTCTGCGATGGGCGTAAGCGAAACCACCGTGCACGATTGGGCCGCGGTACTCGAAAAAGCCCAGCTAGTGGTCATAACCTACAAGCTGGGCAAGATGTATGTCTCCCTGCTTGCCGAATCGATAAAAGTATCCGACACGCCCGCCGACACTTCACAGATGCCAGCAGCAAATGCACCTAGTACTACGACGAATGTCCACTATGAGAAACTCACGGTTGAGGAGATAGAGAAGCTCAACACAGTCAAGAGCTCAATACTTAACGATAACATTGAATCCCAGATGCGCGTGGTTGAGCGTCTGGAGCCACAGATTCATGAGCTGCACAACTACATCGACGACGCCCAGAAGCTGTTCAAGAACAAATCCGTGGAGTTCAAGAGCTACATGAACCAGCTCAATGCGCTGCATGCGGATGCGGCCAAGAGCTTCGAGTCGGTCGGTGCCTACAAGAAGGAGCTGGAGGCCCTGACCACAGAGATGGAAAAGGGCACCGGAGCCGCAGGACAGCAGAGCATAGTTAATAACCTCGACGAGACGGCAAAGAACACAAACGCGCTCATCGACGACATACGTGGCAAGTCGGCGCTGATCAGCACATCCACCGACGAACTTCTCGCCGCGTTCGATCAGAAGGTCGAAGAGGAGCGCCGGAAGCTCGTCGAGTTCTCCTCCCACGTGAAGGCGGAGAGCAAGCGTCTTGACAGTTTCACGCAAAGCGCTGAGGGGCAGCTGACCCAATACCAGCGCCAGGCCGAGTCCTACCGAAGGGCATTCGAGAAGTACATGGCCCGCGCCGCCAAGGAGCGTGAAGCATTCATCGACCGTTCCACAAAGGCACAGAACAATCTGGACAGCCTGTACAATGTAGCAGCTAAGAAATTCAATGAGTTCGACCTCATGCTCTCAAACGAGATTGTAGAGATGGGCAAGGTCACGGAACTGGAGCAGAAACTTAATAACATAAAGTCAGAGATCGTGGAGATAACCACCGAACGCGACAACCTGAAGAAGGAGCTACAGGAGTTCTCCGTCAATCTTGACGAGATCCAGAAGGGCAAGAAGAAGAATCCGGCCGAGAGCAATCGCCTAATTGCGGACATAGAGAAGAAATCGAAGACCTACGGCGCGCAGATGAAGGAGATCAAAGACAAGATCTCTGTGGTCGACGGCGAGGTCGAGGACGTCTCGAACCTGACGAAAGCCAATAAAAAGCAATAAGTTGTATGCCTATGGTGGACCAACCGAAGATTCAGACGCTAAAGACCTATGACGTCAATGCGAACGGCATGACGGTGCACGTGGCGGTGACTCTCGGTGATGATTTCGTTCCTCTGTACAACGTAACGGTGCCGGACGTCGGCGAGGCGACCAAGCTACTGCTTCTTTCATTACGACCGGAGCTGCTCTCCATGGTGCCCATCGACCAGACGCGCGTCGAGGACCAGAAGTACATAGAGGAGCTGACGCGCAGATACGCCGCCGCGGCCGTCCCTATACTTGACAAGTACCTGCCCGGAATGTCGGACGCTTCTCGCACGGTGCTGATTGCGTATCTCACCAACATGCTCCTGGGCCTTGGCGACATGGAGTTCCTACTCAGCGACTACGACCTTGAGGAAGTAGTGGTGAACAACGCCAAGGAGCCTGCCTGGGTCTTCCACAAGAGCTTCGGCTGGTGCAAGACCAACATCAAGATACGGAACGAGGACGAGATATACCAGACGGCGGAGCAGATCGGCCGGCGAGTCGGCAGGGAGATTACAAACCTCTCCCCGATGATGGATGCCGAGCTGCCGGACGGTTCCCGTGTCAATGCAACCCTCTTCCCAATCTCACAGAAGGGCAACACGATTACGGTCAGAAAGTTTGCGCGCAATCCGTGGAGCATGACCGCGCTCATCACCAACAAGACCATCTCCAGCCCGCTCGCAAGCCTGATCTGGCTCGCCGTGCAGAACGAGATCAGCATGCTCATCTCCGGAGGAACGGCCAGCGGAAAGACAAGCTTCCTCAACGCCATGAGCATCTTCATGCCGGCCAACAGGCGCATCATCTCCGTAGAGGAAACCCGCGAACTCACGCTCCCGAGCTTCCTGCAATGGGTGCCGATGCAGACGCGCCAGGCGAACCCGGAGGGCAAGGGCCAGGTCAACCTCTACGACCTGATGGTCAACGCATTGCGTCAGCGTCCCGACCTGATGCTCATAGGCGAAATCAGGGTCAAGAGCGACGCGGAGACCCTGTTCGAGGCTATCCACACGGGCCACGCGGTCTACGGCACAGTCCACGCGGACAGCGCCCAGGACACGATAACGAGAATGACCAACCCGCCCATCGACATACCTAAGATCATGCTCAACTCCATAGGCGCCATCACCTCCCTCTTCCGCCACCGCCGTCTCGGCATCCGACGCCTGTTCGAGTTCGGCGAGGTCACCAGCGCGGGCGACGTCTCGGTAATAAAGCGCTGGAACATGCGCAGCGACGCGTTCTCCGACGTTGCCGGGCTCTCCAGGCTGGGTCAGACGATCGCGCTCTACGGCGGTTACACCCAGGAGGAGATCCGCCAGGACCTGGATGAGAAGAGCCAGGTGCTGGACTGGATGGTGCACAACAACATACTCGACGTGGACACCTGCGGCAATGTGGTGGCTCATTATTACAATAATAAGGACAAGGTGCTGGGCATCGTTCACGACAACGTGGCCTTCTCCAAGGACCTGTTCAAGTGATCGGCGATGGCAACACTAGATCCCGATTACCAGAAAGCGGTCGACCTGCTCAATCATCTGGACGCAGAGGCGCCAGCGCCAGGATTCCTCGACGTTGCATCCGCACTCGCGGAGCCGCAACTGATCACCACCTACAGCTACGACGAAGCGGCGTCCACTGCAGACCGCCTGCTATCCGGAACCCCGCGTACAAAGGAGCGGCGCACAAAAGCCGCTCCGCACGCCCCCGCGGTCAGCAAAGATCTCTCCGCGGACACCAAGAAGGCGGAGGGCGAGCTAAACACACAGCTCAGCAATGTCAGCAGCGGCGGCGGCTTCGGCAGCAGCGCCATGAAGGTGGAGCAGGAGTTCACAGGGCTCTTCAGCGCGGCGAAAAAGGAGATCGACAGCGCAGTCGGCAGGGTAAAGATAATGGTGCACGGCAAATTCGTGCTGGAGTCACTTTCAATTCAGGACCAGACGGCAGAGCTGGAGCGCATAAGCGTGGGCCTGGACGAGCACGCATTCAACGAGGGGAACCTGCGCATCGTCCGGCAGGAGGTACAGGCGCTCACCCTCTCACTGAAGGGCAGTCACGCCACCACGGAGAACAGCGAGCTGGTCGAGATAAGGAACAGGCGCCTTGCGGAAGTGCAGCAGAAGCTCAATCTCATGAACTAAAATGGACTTGCACGTGCAGCATTAATCCCTCGCTGCCACCCAATCCTTTAAAAAGATGTCCATGTATTAATTATTGGCCTAACCTGTTCATTGCAGCTGCATGCGGGCGGAGCCTTTAGTGGTTGCTTTGGAAGGACAACAAAATCCGAACAGTGCTCAAAGTCCGACGTCTGGCCAAACTCCTATCGGGTACACAAAGCCCAAGAAATTCCTATTTTTCAAGATCCGCTCAAAACCAATCTATGGGGCCGCCCCTGCAGCTCCGCAGCCCGCGCCCAGTGCGGCACCGAGCGCAACATCCTCGTCCACTCCTCCTCCGCCGGCACCGCGCCCAGTTCCGCAGCCGACGCCGAAGCCCACACCGAAGCCGATCCAGCAACCGATCCCTTCACCAGCTCCGCATCCGCCCAGGGAGAAGAGACCGATGACACTTGATGCCACCGTCACCGCAAAGAAGAGCAAGTACATCCTAAAGTACATTACAAACAAGAAGGGGCTCGACGAGGCGCTGCGTGACATTGGGCTCAAGTCCACTCCCTACGACTTCATAAAGCGGATGATAATCTACGCGATAATACTGAGCGTGCTCCTCAGTTGCATTGTGTTCTACATATTCACTCTGTTCCCACAGATTAACATAATCCTCTCGGTGATCCTTTCGGCCGTCTGTGCGGTCGCTTTCTACAACGCCTTCTTCGGCAGGTTCGCCAGCTACCCGCTCGCCCGTGCCCGCCAGATAGGCAAGCAGATAGAGAAGGATATCCTCTTCGCAACCCGCGACCTGGTGATCAGCATGAGGTCGGGAATGCCGCTCTTCAACGCCATGACCGCCGTCAGCAACGGCTACGGCGCAGCCAGCGCGGAGTTCGCCAAGATAGTCTCGCTCATACAGCTGGGTTCCCCGATCGAGCAGGCCATCGACGAGGTGAGCGACAGGAGCAAGTCCAGGACGTTCAAGCGCATCATGCTCCAGGCGAGCGTGAGCATAAGGGTGGGCGCGGACGTCACCGGCTCGCTGCAGAGCGTGGTCGACGACATAATGCAGGAACGCGTGATTGAGCTGCGCAGGTACGGGCAGAAGCTGAACGCCCTCGCCATGTTCTACATGCTCTTCGGAATAATCTTCCCGAGCATGGGCGTCGCCATCGCGGTGATCATGAGCACTTTCATAAGCCTCTTCACGGTCGACAGCACGACCCTCATTTTTGTGATGGTCGGAATAGTAGGGCTGCAGGTCATCTTCCTCCTGCTTATAAAGAACTCCCGCCCATTGTTCTCCACATGATGATTAGATGGTAAACTTCGAAACGCTTGTATCCAGGAATGTGGTGAGATTCGTCTCCGACGAGATGGACCTTTCGGGCATTAAGAGCAGCGTCAACAGCTTCATACGCATCGCGGTTGTCGGGGGACTGGCGCTGTTCATATTATGCGCTTTCATACCCGTCCTGCTATTCAGCTTCAACCCCCTCTTTTCCGCGGGCATCGGCTTCGCCGCCGCAATCATGTTCGAGATCTCTCTCTACGCGATTCTCGAGTACCTCATAGACAAGCGCAAGACCTTCGTTGAGGGGGTGCTGCCCGACTACCTGCAGCTCACCGCAGCGAATATCAGGAGCGGCGTGGCGCTGGACAAGGCGCTGATAAGTTCGGCAAGGCCCGAGTTCTCCTACTTCCGACAGGACATCCTGCTGATGGGCAAGCGGCTCTTCTCCGGCGAGACCATGTCCAACGCGCTGCTCAACCTGTCCAACCGCTACCGCTCGCTGCAGCTCAAGCGCACCACGCGCATGATGTCCGAGGCGCTGCGCTACGGGGGCGGCATGGCCGATATACTCAACCAGATCGCCCGCGACCTGCGCAACCAGCAGACCATACAGAAGGAGATCTCCGGCCAGCTGTTCATGTACACCATATTCATCACCTTCGCCGCCGTGGTCGCGGCCCCGGTGCTCTTCGGCCTGACCAACAGGATGATCTCCATAACCGACACGATCTGGGGCCACATCCTCCAATCCGGTTCAGGAGGGTTAGGCGCCCTTACCCAGTCCTCCTCGCTCTCCTTCCTCTCGCCCCACGCCCCTACGGTGCAGCCGAGCGAGTACAACACCTTCTCGCTGCTGGCCATAATCATAATAGCGGGCATGAGTGCGCTCATCGTATCGGCCATCTCGTCAGGATCGGTGATAAAGGGCATAAAGTACATCCCGCTGTTCATAATCATCGGCCTGGTGATCTTCTTCGTCGTATCTGCTCTGTTCGGCGCGGTCCTCGGCAGCGTCGCGACCGGCGTGTGATTCCAGTGGAGGGCGTCCCGCGAATAGCAGTCGCAGTGCTGATAAGGAAAGATGGAAAGATCCTTCTTGGCAGCCGAAAGAAGTTTCCACTAGGGTGGGGCAGTCCCGGCGGAAAAATGGAGTTCGGTGAGGAGGTCAACGACTGTGTTCTGAGGGAAACCCGGGAAGAGGTCGGGATAAAGATAAAAAACATAAGGCTCGGCACGCTGGTCTCCGAGATATTCAAGGAGCGGAGCCACCATGTCCTGATAGTGGTCTGCGTGGCTGATTACGCCTCCGGGACCGTCCAGCTCAAGGAGCCGGACAAACACGAGTCCTGGAAGTGGGTGGACTGGAATAATCTGCCCTTCCCTCTGTCGCCCATGGTGAAGAGCCTAGTGGAGCAAAAATTCGACCCGTTCCGCTAGTCGATGCCGAAAGTGGTATTGGTCCACACTTCAATGGTCATCTGGGCTGGCAGTCCGCCTATGACGACCGGCTCGTTAAGTACCTGGGTCGAGAAAGAGTTGTACAGCGCCGGGTTCCTGCCTATGTTGATGTTGAAGTCGCTGCCCTTTATCATTATGTAATAATCATAGCTCACCCCCATCAATGCCTTTGTCTCGGAGTAATTCTTGTTCGCCATCGCATAGAAGCTCATCACCTTATTGTAGGAGAGCCCGCTCCCGCCAAGAGTTCCAAAGCCTATGCTCACGTTGTTCCAGGTGGCGACGTTGGTTGTGTTAACTACCGATTCCCAATTGACGGGCTTTCCTGGTTGGAGCAGATTTGTGCCCAGGTTCTGCAGCTGCCATTGCACCAGGTTCGGGCTGCTGCCGTAGGAGAGCGAGAACTGGTTGCTCAGGGTTATCCACACGTACATGAGCATCACCATCGCGAAGACAAAGATGACGATCGCGAAGATCATGTCGAATGACCAGAACTGCGCCTTCATGCGAAACACTTTTCGTATATCCTATGGAGGGATAATTTTATAAGGCGTTGTTCGGAGAAGATACCTGGATGGACAACCAGGAATATGTGGAGACGGTGCTCCGGAGGCTGATGCGCAGGTACAGCGACAAGCTCCAGACCGAGTTGGTGCACAGGAACCTGACCGAGCTCTTCGTTGCGGTGGTGCTCTCGCCACAGTGCACCGATAGGCAGGTGAACGTGGTCACCACTGCCCTCTTCAGGAAGTACAGAAGTTTCGACGATTACGCGAATGCAGACCTGCGGGTGCTGATGCGCGACCTTAGCGGTCTCAACTACTACCGGAGCAAGGCGCGGAACCTGCGCCTCGCCGCGCGCGCGATAATATCTGATTACGACGGGAAGGTTCCACGGACTCTTCCGGAGCTGATGACGCTCTACGGAGTGGGGCGCAAGGTCGCGAATGTGATGCTCAACGAGGGCTTTGGGCTCTCGCCAGGAATAGCCGTCGACACGCACTGCATAACCGTCTCCCAGCGCCTGGGCCTCACTCGCCACAAGGTCGCGGACAAGATAGAGATAGACCTGATGCGCAGGATACCTAAATCGCAGTGGAGGGTGGCCTCCAACCTGTTAATCGCATTGGGAAGAGACACGTGTACTGCCCGTACAAAGTATTGCTCACGCTGCGTCTTGAAAGATCTCTGCCCGAGCAGCACGGTGAAATGATGGACGAGTCAAAGGAGCTAGAACGATTATGGCGGAGGGTGCAAGAATTAAACCACAAATACTTCCCGGATAACGCCCTCCTGCCGATACTAGGAAACGGAGAGCTGAAGAATCCAAAAATCATGTTTGTTTTTATCAATCCAACCCACAGAAACATAAGTTCCTCAAAGGACTGGAAAGGCCCGAGATATCCTTTTGTAGGAACAAAGAACATCTGGAATATCTTCTACAAAGCTGGTCTGTTCGACAAAGAGCTTCTTGACGAGATAAACGCCTGTTCAACCTGGGACGTAGACTTTAGCAATAGCGTCCTCCAGTCCCTGAAGAAAAGGAGACTTTACATTACAAACATAGTGAAGTGGACCGGGAGCGACGCAACGCTTCCGGATGCACAGAAGATAAAACTGTTCCTGCCCCTACTGGAAGAAGAGATCTCCATCGTAAAGCCCGAATACGTTCTCACGTTTGGACTGATACCGTTCGAGAACCTTACTAAAAACAAGATCAAGCTTTCCGAGTACTACGAACGCTCCATCAGAGACGGAAAACTGGCCTCCTACGAAGTAGAAATAAATAAATTCAGGACGCGTGTCATACCCTGTTACTTTCCCATAGGAAGGGGCAACCCTAAGCGTGCGGTTGAATTACTAAAATTGCTGAAGGACTTGTAGTGAGTTAAGCGGCGTCGATGCTCTCCTGCGGGTAGCCCAGCTCCAGGAGCGCCTTCTTGACCTCGTCCTTGTGCTCTCCCTGCAGCTCTATCATGCCGTTCTTCGAGGTTCCGCCGCAGGCCAGCTTGTGCTTGAGCTCCTTGGCCGTCTTCTCCATCTCGTCGCCGGACAGACCCGACACTACGGTCATGTATTTCTTGAACTTCTTGCGTTCCGTATAAACCTTTATACGTCGGTTAGTCTCCTTGTTAAGAACGTCGCATACGCAGATCTCCTTAGGGAGACCGCATTTAGGACAGATGTCAGGCATTAGGCTGCCGCACCTCGTTCTGTAAGTAGGGTCAGGATCTTCGCCGCCGTCCTCTTCATCTCCCGGAGCTTCACCTTCTTGCTCGAGACTCCGGTTGCCGCGACCTTGCGCCTCTCGATGCCGACCTCCAGGTCCAGCTCCTTGAGCTTGCGCTTCAGGTCCTCGCTTGACAGTGCGCGTAGTTCTTTAATCCTCATAAATATCACGTATTGTATATTATGCGCAAGAAGGTATATAAACGTTAATCCGACGCAGAACTTCGAGAGCACAGGCGCAGGAACCGAAAGTTGCATGGCAGGTATTAATACCTTTATTTCGCATACTAGATCATGGACTCGAAGCAGCTCTACGATAACAAAACGATCAGCATACTGCTCATCACAGCTTCGCTGGTGCTCCTGGGCAACGGCATCTACTCTGTCCAGGTCTTCGCGCTCAACGAGGGCTACGGGGTCGCAGCCAGCCTCCAGGCCTCGGCCTACAACACCACGATCATACCTGTGTTCCAGTGGGTCGCCGGCCAGGTGGGCCTGCTTCAGCAGACGGTGCTGGAATCCTACTTCCTCGCGGGCATCGGCGCCCTCATGGCGCTGCTCGCCTTCACCCTGTTCATCTACGGCGAGAGCCGCTACGAAGGCTTCGTCCACCGCTACGTGCCCATACACCTGACCCTGGCCATAGTCTACGTGATGATACTCCTCATAATACACTACACCTTTGCCACGAGCTTCTACAGCACGCACCTCTACCTCACCTACCTCGCGATTGGCATCTGCGTGGTCTTCGACCTCTACCTGGAGTACCGCATGCGCAGCCCGGTGACCAACCGCAACACCAACCGCGGCATCAGCATCAACCCCTCCACGCCCTACAGCAATCTGGTCCGCCTGAAGGAGGAGCTCTTCGACACCCTGGTGGGCGAGATACAGATTGTGGACAAGCACTTCAACTCCGCCGCGCTCGCGAACCTCAGCCGCCTGATACCCTCCGACACCTCGCGCGTGAAGTCCTTCACCGTGATCACCTCCGCAGAGATGCTGGACTCGAACTTCGGCAACAACTACCGCGACCTCAAGAGCGAGCTCCAGAACCTGGGCATCCCGTTCGAGGTAAAGCTGATGAGCAGGGAGGACACGGGCGAGCAGCACGAGCGCTTCGTACTTGACGACAACGTGGCCTACAAGATCCCCCCGCTGAACATCATACACAAGAAGAGCGAGCACATAATCAAGATGAGCGTGACCGATGCGCGCCGCCGCTTCGAGTACCTGAAGAACAACTCGGTCAAGTTCGAGAACTACGGCGTGGACCAGGCCAAGCCCGCCAAGGCGGACGGAGCTCCGCGCTAATCCTTCTTCGGCCTGCAGTCAGTTCACAGGGCCCGGTAGGCTCTCCACATATCCCCTCGGCACGATGCTCGAGATGGAGCTCTCGTTAAGCACAAGCGAGAACGAGAACTTGCTGCCGGAGAGGTAGGCGCCGAGGCTCAATGGCACATAGTAGGTGTCGGAGTAGCAGATGCCCAGGCTACCCTGCTCGTACTGCGTCCCGTTGGCGTACTGCATGGACAGGGGCACGGTTAGATAGGTGCACGGCGTCCCGTCGTAGACGCTCTGGTACACAGTGTAGCTGCCCATCTGGACACCCTCTGAGTTCAGCTGCGAGAAGTTGAACGCGGCCACCTGCGCCAGGTTCACCCCAGCCAGGCTGTTCCCTTTTGCGCAGGAGGTGGCCTTATTCCCGAGCACCGCGCCGGGCAGGTTCCCGGACGTGAGCGCAGTAGCATTGAGATTGGTGCACACATACTCCCCGCCACTGAGGTTGAAGAATGCGAGCTGGGCGGCACCGAGCACCGGCACGCCGGTCGCGTTCAGGCTGAACCGCAATTCGCTGCCGTAGCTGGAGTAGTTGGCGTAGAGCGGCGAGTCGAGCGAGAGCAGGCTCGTGAGCCCCTCTCCCGCTGCAGCGATGCTGCCCGTATAGGAGATGCCGAACTGCGAAGCGTTCGAGAGGTGCGTCTGGGTGAGAGTCGCCAGCGTCAGAGTGGCCCGGGACTCCGAGGAAGTCGAGATGGACCTGAACGCCTGGGGCACCGTGCCGTTCGTGTTTTGGAAGCTGGGAAGGGTTCTGCTGATCGCATGCTGCGAGTTCAGGTACAGCACGCCCACTCCTCCTGCCATAATTATGACTACGATTATCGCAACTATCTTTCCCAATCCGAGCCCGGCGATGACCACCATGAAATCATAAATTTATTGGGCTAATGGATTTAACTACTTTGTGATGATACTGGTATCATGCAAAATTGGAGGATCTGGGCGGGCGTGTTACTAGGTCTCATCATGATGCTGGTGGCCAGGTGGGTGCCGATCCTCAGTCCGCTAATCATCGGAGTAGTGATAGGCTACATCGTGAGGAAGCCTCTCCGCGGCATAGCGGTAGGCGCAATTGTGGGCATAGTTGGCAACCTAATCACGCTTACGGCAGCCATAAACCAGCCGCTCACCATGATTACCGGCGGAGGAATCTTCGGGCAGACGCTGGCCATATACCTCTCCATATTTTATTCGAATCCCCTGCTCCTAACTGTCCTAACGACCTTCATGATGGTTATCGGCGGCGCGATAGGCGGTGCGCTCGCTGCCAGCAGGCTCGCGAAGGCCTATGAGAAGGGTCTGGTCAGGGGAGAGGAGGTAGAGCGGATAAAGGAGGCCACTGAGAAGGTCAAGCAGGAAGCGAAAGCGGCCAGTGCGAGGAGCAAGCGCAAGAAGTGACCCAAGTTACCCGAGCATTTAAGTTTTTATGTATCTATTCCTATCCGATTGAACAGACCGCGGTATTGACATGACTGACTGGAACACAATAATAGGCCTGGTTGCGAGCGCGCTGGTCACGATCGCATATATTCCTGAGGTAGTAAAGACCATAAGGTCGAAGCACACGCGAGACCTCTCCGAAGCGTGGATCGTCATACTCGACGCTGGGCAGCTCCTCTTCTTCGTATACGGAGTCGGCATCTCAAGCATCCCACTGATGATCTCCGGAAGCCTGGGCTTTTTGATGATGACGATAATGCTGGCCTACAAGCTGATCTACAAGAACAAGTAGCGTCTCATCCTGAAGTAAATTTGGGGAGTACGAGATTTGAACTCGTGTCACCACCTCCCGAAGGTGGTAGCCTACCAAGCTAGCATAACTCCCCCTCAGATTACTTCAGTTCCGGTCTCGGTAACGAGCACATCGTCTTCTATGCGCACGCCTCCGAAGCCTTCGACGTATATCCCGGGCTCTGCGGTTATTATCATTCCCGGCTTCAGGACCTGTTTCGCGCCAGGCGAGAAGCCCGGTCCATCATGCACCTCTATTCCTAAAGAATGCCCTAGAGAATGTATAAATGTTCCCTTGTAGATGCCTTTATCGGCGGTGTCGATCACTTTCTGCGCGACCCTGTGGACTGCGGCTCCTTTCACTCCGGGCTTTATCTTCTTTATCGCCTTCACCTGCGCCTCCTTCACTATCCTCAGCATGCGCTCCTTCTTCTGGTAATCTGGGATCCTGCTCTTGTCATCCCCGAAGAGGGCAGTCCGCGTGATGTCTGAGCAGTAATTGCTTACCTTCGCACCCGCATCAATCAGAACGAAGTCGCCGTACTTGAGCTTCGTGTGATCAGGAGAGTGGTGGGGCAGTGCAGCGTTCTTGCCGAAGCAGACTATCGTCTTGAAAGACGGTCCCTCTGACCCTATCTCCGCTGAGATCCCATCAAATCTGGCTGCCAGCTGGAGTTCTGTCATCCCCTCCTTGAGGTCCTTCTGTATCAGCACCATCGCCCACTTGGTTATCTTGACCGCCTTCTTTATCAGGTCAATCTCATATTCGCTCTTGACCAATCGCGCCTTCGAGAAGGCCTCTGAGATGTCGACCATCTTTCTTGGCCTGTATCTGCGCCGTATGGCCTTGTAAGCAGCATACGGGATGAACGACTCGTTCACTCCGACCCGGAATCCTGCGAGCTTCTCCTTGAGTTCCGCCCTGAACTTCTTCACATCGTCCATTTGTACGACCGTGAGCCCCTTGGGTGCCTGCTCCTTAGCCGTAGCGTACTCGAGCGAGGAGGTGAAGAGCGTCATGCCCTGCTTCTCGACTACCAGGTAGCTGTACTCGAAAAGGCCGCTGGTGAATCCTGTAAGGTAAAAAAAGTTCGGGTCGCCGTAGTCTGTGTTCATGAGCAGTATCTTCTCCACGCCTTCGGCCTGTGCGAACACTCGTGCCAGTCTGCCCCGTAGTTCTTCTGATTCCATTCGGAAACCCCGATGTCTATACTTTGTACTAGTAGACTATAAAATTAACGGTCTGGTTTTAGATTTGCAATGCCCTACACTATTGATTGCATGCAGCCCACCACCGTGCGCGTAGACGGCTCCGTATACAGGAACATGCGCAATCCCTACTTCCTCAAGAACTACTTCCGCTTCAAGACCCTGGAGCAGATAAAGAACAACGAGATCTATGGCAGCTCGCCTCCGGACATCTTCGTGGGCCGCATCGGCTACCCCAACGTCTACATCGGGCCTCTCGTCCCGCCGCAGCTCGGCGACACCTCAATCATGGGCACGCCGGAGCGCTGGGTGGGGAAGAGCATCCCCGAGATCGTCGAGATGCGCTCGCTCCTCATCCGCGGGATGCACCGCACCCGGGTCAAGAACGTGGACAGCGGCAGGATTGAGGAGATGGTGAAGGAGATAGCGATAGCGGAGAAGTACAGCACCATGGACGTGAAGCTCACCCGCATGCCCACCCAGGGGGTCATATTTAGCGAGAACAGCCAGCCCTTCGGGCCCAGTGCGCCCATGGAAACCATGACATTGGAGAACAGCAAGGCTGACCGGCGCCTGGAGGCTGCGTACCTGGACGAGAGCATGGGCGCGGCAAGCGCGATGCTGGAGCTCTACCAGAAAGGGGTCGAGGTCTCCAAGATCCAGAAGGCGCTCTCCGCCGGGGTGCTTGGCCGAAAGTCCCGCCGGGTCTTCGTGCCCACCCGCTGGAGCATCACCGCCACCGACGACACGCTGGGCAAGGAGCTGCTCAAGCAGATAAAGCAGTACCCGCCCCTTGATGCTGTGCGCGTGTACGAGCTCATCGCCCTGGACAACCGCTGGGAGATAATAATGGTGCCGGGCTCCTGGGAGTACGAGTCGATGGAGGCCTGGTACCCCAACACCACCTGGAACATGAACAGCACAGAGATAGACATGGGCGCCTCCTACGAGTCATTCGACGGCCGCAGGAGCTACGCCGAGATCGGGGGCTGCTACTACGCCGCCCGCCTGGCAGTAGGCGAACTTCTGGAGCGCCACAAGGCCCAGGCAAAGGTCCTGATACTGCGCGAGGTGCATCCTGGATACATAATGCCTGTGGGCGTCTGGAATGTGCGTGAGCACGTTCGCGAGGCGCTGCGGACAGAGCCCAAGATATTCTCGGACATCAACAGCGCTTTGGCTTATGCCTCGACAAAACTGGAGATCCCGATTCCGGTGTGGATGAGGAACGGGAAATTGCTCAAGAGGATGATCTACCAGAAGAGACTTGCCGTCCTCTGAAGGATCAGTAGGGTTTCTCCGCTTCTATCTCTTTGATCTTGCCAAAATCTGACCTATCGCAGGTGAGCAGTTTTGCGTTTGATATGAACGCGGTCGCGGCTATTATCGCATCCGGTATCCCGACGTCGTATCTCCTCCTAAATTCTCCTGCTTTTATTGCAACCTGTTCATCAACGTTAATCTTCACAAAGAACTCAAGCACATTTTCTATCTTCCTCCTTGTCTGCTCAACTTCTGAACCCTTGCCTGAAAAGAGCTCCGTCTGGGTGAGTGTTGATATACCTGCCTGAATCTCCCCGTTCTTTACCCTCTCCATAATCCCCTGGGACTCCCCGAAACCGCGCAAATAATCTATCAATACGCTGGTATCTACTACAAAATAACTCACAGCCCCAGCCTCCTAGAACGTTTTTCAAAATCCTTCCTAAGCCGTCTTGTATACTCGCTACCTGTTTCCTTCATAGGCCAGCAGCCGAAGGCCTCCTCAAAAGCGCGCTTACTATTACTGGAATGTTTTGAACGCAACTTCTCATTGATAAGTTTTGATAGCGTCTTAGTGGTGCCGTATTTCTTGACAGCTTCGCTCACCAGCGCCGCATATACTTCCGAATCGAGATTAATTGTCGTTTTTACCACACTATCGCCATTTAACCATTTAAATGGTTAAATGTTCAGATATAAATATCTTACGCAAGCGGTCATAATACTACTACACGCGAAGCCAGTGCCGTAAAAAGAACAAAGACGCTGACCAAGAGAAGCAGGCTTAACGTGTTTACGCTTGCAAGCCCCAGGCGCGCCTTCCGCAGCGGCACAGTGGATACGAATAGGGCTACGATAACCGACAATTCCATCGCCACTATCACGTTCCCTACTACTACGGAGAGGATGGTGCACAGGTTAGTAATGACTATGAGCAGAAGCTGCACACGCTTCACGGGGTACTGCTTGTTGATACTGTAAAACTCTCTAAACTCCATCACACCGACCTCATTAACAGGAAAGCCACAACCAGGACGACCAGGAATGCCACCAGCCGTGCAGCTATGAACTCCCTAAACCTGTTGGTTTTCGACAGTGCGAGATAAAATGCGAGACACAATATAGTCGTGCTTGCAGCCATCGCGCTAATCCTTAGTACCATCCCAAAAAACTCATCCACAAGTAGCATATTATCACTCAGATCCATTCAATTTTGTAGGAGAGCGCATAGCTCATTAACGCCGCTCCCCCAGAACCGAACTGCAGCATCAAGTCCTTCACCCTAGGCGATTGCCTACGGAGCAACCTGATACTATCCCTATCAATTTTATGGTGCAGAAGCGCCTCGGTATAATGAATGTCGAATATTCCAAAGCTCTTGAACGCGTCTTTCGCATCCAAGTCCACTGGGTCTTCCCCAGAGACTATGCGCTGGTCGCGGGCGAACTGTTTGATTATCTCCTCTGTGCGCATCATGTATCCCTCTCCAGCGAGAGATATCGGATCAAGCGTTTGTGGCAGCGAACTCGTTATGCTCACCTTGCCGCTGCTCCTTTTCAAAGCCCGCAGCAGGAGCATCAATCCGATTCCGACGAGAATCGGCACAGTCTCCCACAGATAATAAGAGAATGCATCGTTCATTCCCACACCATGCTAAACGTCTCCTCGTTGTGCCATACTACCCTGTAACCTGCTCCCTGAGAGATGCTCACCGCGGCCCGTATCTCCGCCTTTGCCGCGCCCATCTCCTTCGCCGCTTGGTTCATGCTGCACCTTCCCGGATATCGGAGTGGGAGCAGCAGCGCAAGCATTCGCACCAAGCGGTCCGATTGATACTCCATCTGCTGTTTTAGCAAGGTGCTGTCGTTCCTCAGCTCTATGATCCTTTTCGCCAGTATTATCTCTGCGCCGGCCCATTCCTTTCCGTTCCGCTCCGGACGTTCCGGCAGATGCTCAATGTGCTGCCGGGCCAGGACCTGAATGAGATAGGGGAAGATGCTGGCTATCTCGAAGTCGTAGGCCTCGCCCACGAAGGAGGCGAGGTTCAACAGCCGCAGCATCCCTTCATGGAGAAGCTCCAGTGGCGCGGTCCTCGCAAAGATCTGCAGTGTAACCTGCGTAATTCCGAAATCGACCATGTAAAAATGCGAGCCGTCTCCCTCTTCTCGTATCAAGTAGTGCAGCGAGCTGCCGTAGCGTACGGGCTCAAGCCCCGGGTATGCCTTCAACAGTTCCAGGAGCCTGCGCCTATTCACAAGCCTCGCCTTGAAGGGGATGCTGGAGAGCAGATATCCTTTTGTCTCTTCTGGCCTACTCCTCATCTTTCTTCACCTTTGCCACAGCGTACGCGAACGCATCCGCCAGGGTCGTGTCGTCGAGCCCCAGCTCCCTCAGCGCCGCTAGCACCCGCACCCGATCGGCTCCAAGGCGTAGGAGCTCTTCCACCAACACGCTGAGATCGATTCCTCGCTCCGCGTGTATCTTCGCCACCACCGCGCCGGGCTCCTTCCGCGCCAGGGCGCGCACCATCCGCTCAACGCGCTCAAACTCAATCTCCACCATCGCTTCACCTGTAGTCAATGCAAACATCTCCTTCACCGAGAGCCCAGCCACCCGCGAGATCGTGAAGACGCCGCGTCTGCCGCTCTTGTAGGTCTGTACCACACAGCAGCTTCCCACATCCAAATTCTGTATGCGTAGTATCTGGGCATCGTCAAGTTCGTAGTTCTGTTTCAGCCGTGCCAGGCTTCCCGCGTCCTGCACCCTGAATGCGAAGAAGGTCGCGACGTTGGAACAGAGCTCCCGTTCCATGTCCTCGATAAGCTGCGATGCGAGCACCAGGCCCGTTCGATACTTGCGGCCTTCGCGTAGGATGGTCTCCAGACCCGGATCGGAGCGCAGCAGCTTCCACGCCTCATCCAGAACGATGAACAGACGCGTGCTGTTGTTCAGGCCGCGCATTCGCATTATGCTGGTTAGCTCAGCTATTACCCTGCGTCCGTTTGCAATCTTCTCCTGCTCCTTCATGTTTCCCAGATTTAGGTACACCAGTTCTTGCCGTTCCATGCCCAATATGTGCTGCAGGTTAAGGTCGCGGCAGTAGGTACAGCCAACGAAGGAGGCAAACTCCTCGTACTCGCCCGTAAAATCTATCAAAACAACCTGGCACGACAGCACGGCGTAGAGTTTTATCATAAGGTTCTTGGCCAGGTAGGTCTTTCCGCCGCCACTCATCCCGACAATGAAGAGGTGGGGATTTATCGCCAGCTCTGGGTTCATGAAGAAAGGCATCCGCGACCGTTCGGTGCATCCTATAAATATGCCCCCGTCAGATGCACGTTCTACCTGTGCGTGGGATTGCTCCGATAGGCGCGGCACAG
Source organism: uncultured archaeon (assembly GCA_963830445.1). Lineage (GTDB taxonomy): Archaea > Micrarchaeota > Micrarchaeia > Micrarchaeales > CABMGC01 > JAJZOD01. The sequence continues at coordinate 32,893 of CAWHMC010000013.1, read as the reverse complement.
CGATCAGGTTGGAAAGGCGCGTTGCGCTTAGAGTCTGCACGATCTTCACGAATTCCACCTCATGAACTTCACCAGTGCCTCACCCTTGAGGATCTCGCACTCCAACTTTGTCGTCGCAGAAAACGCATCGCAGAGCCGCTCAAGGCTCCGCACCGACTGGCGTGCCGCTTCCATCTGGCTCTCGGCCACCGCCACCGCAGTTATCCTTATCACGGTATCGAATGCCATCCCTCCCTTCCGTATGTTCTCCATGTCCGATTCTATGACCTGTATCTCGCGCCTAAGCGAGTTCACCGCATCTGGCTTTCCGGGCTTCATCTTGGCGATTTGTAACTCCTTCATGCGACGCTTCGCGTCAAGCACATCGACAATTCGTTTCTTGTCCGCAGGCACCATGCGTATCGAGAACTCGAACGGTTCCATCATCCCCTCTATGAGATTGCGCAGCGCCTCGGGAGAGCTTTCAGAAGCACGCTCGGAGCGCAGCACCGCAACGGAGAGGCTCCTGTGCATATTGCCCTCCGGGCGCGTAAGAGAGAGCAGCGTGCTGCTGAGCTTGTATTCGTTATAGTAGGCGATGATGTTCGAATGCTTTAGCAGTAGGTTGTTTATTATGTGCCCCGAACTGAAGAATGCGCCGGCGCAGAGGAGGAGCGCAGCGCAGATAAGCGCGAGGAGATAACTGCCAGAGAGCAAAGAGAACGCCGCTACCACCAACGCCGCGGCGCAGAAGGCGTAGGAATACAGCCTATCAAGTAGCTCGTTCTCGTCCATCAGATCACAACATTTTGAAGTTGCCGAAGCGCGCCTCCGAGCCCAAAAGCTCTGCAATCTCGCGTATTGAGATCCCCGTCACAATCAAGCTGAAGAGCGGGAGGACGAACGCGTAAACTATAAAGTACGCAAGCTCGCCGAGGATCCAGTTTATGAGACCCGAAACTGTGTTGATGAGGTTCGAGATAAGGCTCAGCACACCGCCTACCGCGCTGTTTTGTGACGTTGAGTTGGTGCTCTGCGCTGTGCCCTCATGGAAGAGCTGGGTCTCCGCTCCTGTGGCGTTCAGCGAGACCTGGGTTATGCTCTGGCCAGATGAGACAGAGGAGTAGGTATTTACCAACGTGGCGTTGAAGACGTAGGAGAGGGGCAGCACAACATACAGGCCTATGGAAACCGCCATCAGGAAGCCGCCAAGCTTCCGCGTAGGGTAGAATGTACGCAGGATCACACCCGCCGGCAACAGGACGGTGAGCACTCCAGCCGCTGCGAACTCGAGAACTGCAGCCTGGACCGTCACGCTTATCGCAACCGTGCTGAGGATCTTCACGATGTACGTTATCTCGCTTATTATCGGGGTTATGGCATAGGAGGCGGAGAACTGGACCACTATCAGGTCCACGCTCCCCCCTGCTATCCCTCCCAGTATCCCATTGAGTATCATAAGCCCGGTTATGGTGCTCCCGACCTGAGAGAGCACGGAGGTGTGAACCACGCCAGTGAACGTGTAGGGCTGCGGGCTCACCAGGTAATCGTAGGAAAGGCACATCGCGGCGTTGTCAGCCATGTAGGGACCGCAGTTCAGCGTGGTGTTGCTGGAGAGCGTCAGCTGGTTTATCGCCGCGCTCACCGGTCCTCCGGATACGAAGAGAAGGAAGAGACCCCCAACTATGGCTCCATTGATTGCGCACTCGTAGAGCTCCCGCCGGCCGAACTCCTTCATCCGCTTCTCATTGAGCGCGTATCCCAGCCCAAGAGCGATCCCGCCTATCGCTATCATTATGCTTATCACGTAGACTGCTATGCTGAAACCGTAGGGGCTCAATGGCACGAGATTCCCCCGCTCAGAGAACGTTTGCCGTGACGTTCGACAGCAAGTTCGTTGATGCGAGCGCCAGGCTTGCGGAGGCCACCGAAAGCACGGCCACTATTATGGCGCCTATTATGATGTCTATGGCTGCGCTGTGCAGGCTCGCGCGCTTCTGGCTCGGGAAGAGCTGCCCGACTGCGTAGAACACCCCTGCGGTAACGAACAGCACCGCACTCAGCACGGGCCCGATGTGCACCAGTATGCCCTGGATGTTATTGAGCGTAGATACGATATCGAACGCGAACGTCCCTGTCGCTCCGGCCTCCCTCAGGAAAGCGACCCCCACCCCCAATATGATAAGGGGTATCTTCAGGATTGTACTGCCTACCGAACCAAATTTACCTAGTTTATCCATCTTCCCAACCTTTTACTTCAGTAAATTATTTATACTTCAAAGCTTATTTAAGCCTTTCTGTCCTATGTCTCCACGGCCTTAAATCGCGACCCTTAGGCACACGTGCCACAACGTATCCATTTATATTTCTAAACTCGGATACTCTCTCAGGATATCCATGGACAGTTTGCAGGAACGGATTGCAGGAGAGATCGCATTCTCGGAGACACCGGGCAGCACCATGAAGAAATGGCGCGAGCTGTTCGGAATCTCACAGGTAGAGCTGGCCAAGTACCTTAAGATCTCCACTTCCACCATAAGCGACTATGAGGGCAATAGGCGAGCGAGTCCCGGAGTAGGCGTGATAAAGCGTTTCATACAGGCGCTCTTCACCATCGATGCGCAGCGCGGCGGCGAGGTGGTCCGCAACCTCGACAAATTCAACAAGAAGGACGAGCAGGGCTCCTTCTACTACATACACGATTTCACGGCTCCGATAACCGGGACAGATTTGGCGCGCCTGATCGACGCTAAAATAGTTACGAATCCCGGGCAGCTCGACTCGATGAAGCTCTTCGGCTACACCCTGCTCGACAGCCTGCGCATAATACTGGAGATACAGCCCGCCGAGTACCCGAAGCTCTTCGGCACTACCAGCGAACGCGCCTTCATCTTCGACCAGGTGAGCACCGGCCGCTCCCCCATGGTGGTCGTGCGCGTTGCCCCGATAAAGCCGAAGCTCGTAGTCATACAGAACCTGGACACGGTGGACAAGCTGGCCATAAAGATCTCCCAGCTGGAGCGCATCCCGCTCCTCACGACGAAGCTAAATGCCGAGGAGATACGGATGCGGCTGAACAACATCTAACTCTCAGAGAGTCAGCTTGTGCTTCCTGACGTAGGCGTTGACCACTATGTAGAATGCGTTCTTGGCCAGCTCCGTGAGCTCCTTTCTCTCCTTCGGGTCGTGGAACTTGGGCGAGCTGAAGAGCGTAACGTGGAAGAGCTCGTTCCTCTGGTTCTGGAACCTGGTGATCTGCTCCTTCTCCTTGTCCGTGAAAAGGCCGGCGTTCTTAAGATACTTCCACTTCTCCTCGAACTCCAGCTTCTCCATCAGGAACTCCGCCTTCTTGTCCTTGCTCTTTGTGGACAGGCCGAACTCCTCCAGGAAGAGGAGGTTGACCACGTACTCGACGTAGGCCCAGGAGTAGAGTATTATCTCGCCGTACTTCTCCTCCTTTAGGAGCTGTTCAAAATTCTCGAATACCGAGGGCATAAAATCAGCCGCTAGACCATCGAGAGTATGTTGATGCCCCGGCTGGTGATCTCGTAGGGTATGCCGTTGTAGGAGTGGTGCGTGCCGCGCATCTTCATTATCTCCATGGTTGGCATCCTGTTCTGCATGTCCGAGCCGGAGAAGTAGAGCATGACCAGTCCGTCATAGATGAAGAACTCCTGTTCAAAATTTACATTATTCTTCTCCTGGCTCTGCACCTCCATTGTGATTATCGTGGTAACGCCCTGCCGGTTGAGTACGGTCAGAAGGCTGAGCGAGAGCGCACGGTATTCAAACAGGTCGCTTATGAAAAGCTTTACGAATGAGATCGAGTCGATGACGACGCGCTTCGCCCCAGCCGCCTCTATGCGGTTCTGGAGCTCTGAGATCATCCGGCTGAACGTGTATGCGACCTGCTCGTTGCCCGTCTGTATGAACGGTTTCGTCTCCTCTGATCCGAAGACCACGAGTTTCTTCTCCTTTATCAGATCGTCTATGTCCGTGAACTCAGAGAAGGCGTCCTTGGCGTTCTGTATTATGCGCACCGCCTCCTCTTCGAAGGAGAAGAGCACACCCACCTGGCCCTCCCGCGCCCCCTTGTACAGGAACTCGAAGGACATGAGCGTCTTTCCGGAACCCGGCCCTCCGGCGAGGATAATCTGGTTGCCTTCGGGTATGCCGCCTTCCAGCATGTTGTCCATGCCGGTTATCCCTGTCCTGATACGGTTCCTCAAAATCTCGCCAGCATCGAATTCTTCACTGTCTCCTCTGAGAGTAATAGTTTCCATAGCTTTTTATACTTATGGCAAAAAGTGGACGCGCTCTCGGCGTATTCTCAATTGCACTCGAAAAACTTGGACAGCAACGTTAATATTACTCGTTCGCGCATCTTCATCTGGTATTCGCATGCTGGACACGGCCATAGTACTTGCAGGGGGGCAGGGGACCAGGCTCCGGCCCCTCACCGACGACCTCCCGAAGCCGATGATCCCGATGCACGACAAGCCACTTCTGGAGCACATCGTTGCAGACCTGGAGGGCTGGGGAGTCCAGAGGATCTGCATCGCTGCCGGGTACAAGGCGGAGAGGATAACTGAGCACTTCGACGCGAGTGAGCGGCGCCGTTCAGGTAAGCTAATGTACATAATAGAGAAGGAGCCTCTCGGGACCGGCGGCGCGGTAAAGGCGGCGTTTGAGCTGCTTGGCAAACCAGAAGATGTTCTTGTGGTGCACGGGGACACCATTTTCACCGCCAATCTCGAGGGGATGTACGAGCTCCATCGCAACAATCGTGCACTCATCACGCTCGGCACGACCACGGTGGAGGACGTCCGCACATTCGGGATGATAGAGACGGATGGGGCGCTAATCAAGCGCATCGTCGAGAAGCCACGATTCGACGGGCCGCAGCCAGGCACCATAAGTGCCGGAGTCTACATAATAAGCAAGGCTGCCGTTGACGAGATGCCCGGCTCGAAGGTCTTCTCCCTGGAGCACGACGTACTGGAGAGGTGGGCCGGGCGCGAGCGGTTATGCTGCTACCCCCTCGACTCCTTCCACACGGTAAATACGCCTGAACAGTACCGCGCGCTCTTGAAACTGCTGGAGGGGCGCTAGCCCAGCGAGAGATACTTATTAATACCTGCCAAATCATGTACTACTGTGGCAATCATGAGGACAAACCTGGAAAAGGGCCGCGTCGCGATCGTCTTCCCGGAGCAGGTCCACCTGGGCAAGCAGGGGAACACACGCACCCTGGTCAGCCTTGCATCTGCGCTCTCCGCGAAGGGATACACGGTCAAGCTCTTCTCGCTGGGCCGGGAGCACAAGCTGATAAACGAGAAGGGGTACTCCGAGGAGGTCGTAAAGAGCCGCATCGCCTCTGATTCGCGCACCTCCCTGGTCCGATTGATCGATTACGCCTGGCTGGGCCTGGCCTCCAGCCAGTACAGTTACTATATAATAAACAATAATAGGGGGCTGGACCGTGCGGTGGAGCAGTTCAAGCCCGTATACCTCATCTCGCTGGGCCGGAGCCTCACCGACTTCCTGTTGCGCTACAGGCACGCCCACGCGGGCGTGCACACCGCCACCATCACCGATGACTTCAGAGTGGTGGAGAACTCGTTGGAGATACGCCAGGAGGCGGCGAAGCAGCATGGCGACTCCCCGGCCAGGCGCGCCCTGCTCTCCTTCGCCAGCGACCGCTTCCTCGCCTTCTCCTGGGAGGTCTACTCGCGGATGGTCGAAGGCCTCGACGCCGTCGCCTATCTCACTCCCGAGGACCGCAGGATCGCCGCGAAGCGCTTCCCGAAGCAGGCGGCCAAGTTCCACGTACTTCCGACGATAGCATGCCCCAGCGGCGAGGCGTTGAAGGCGCCCCTGCATCCGACCAGCAGGAGGATACAGCGGATCCTGTTCATCGGCAACGGCCGCCACGAGCCCAACGCCCAGGCGATGGCACTCATAAGGAGCACCATAGCGCCCCGGCTCCGCGGCAAGCAGTTCATATTTCTCGGTTCGGGCACCGAGCGCAGCGTCGAGGGCAACGTGGAGTGCCTGGGCTACGTGAGCGACGAGGAGAAGCGGCGCCTCATCGATACCGCAGACCTCTGCATCGCTCCGCTGATGAAGGGCAGCGGGATCAAGGTCAAGGTCCTCGACTACTTCATGCGCTGCCGTCCCGTCCTCGGGACCCGCCTCGCCTTCGAGGGCTATCCGGTGCGCAACAACGTCAACGCCGTGATCGAGGACAAGGTGGAGAACTACGCGCGCCAGATCCTCCGCCTCGAGAAGGAGGTCGCGTTACGGGAGAGACTGGGCCGAAGCGGCGCGAAGATGTGCACCCACTTCTCCTCAGAGCGGGTGGGGAGCGATTGGGATGCGCTGCTCACAAAGCTCTCAAGGCGCAGGGCCTAGGAAAAGGGCGAAACAGGTTTCCGTCGTATGCATACGTGGATAGCAGAAGTCAACTACTGCAAAAGACGTATACTGGCATGCAACGTATAAACAAAAGGTTAAAAGAAACCGTACCCTTTAAATACCTTTCATTTCTAATGAATTTCACAATGTTAATGTGATGTCATGAAAAGCATAAATGCGAAGCGAATAGCCGCAGTCGCGGCCAGTTTGTTAGTAGGTCTTGCAGCTGCAGGACAGGGTGTGACCTTTGGTAATATACCAATAATAAACACACAGGGTCAACCGGTCGTGCAGATTGTCGTAGGATCGACGGCGCAACCGAGCGACGGCGTAGTTGCTGCGAACATAGCCGCAGTGATTGGGAGCCTCTCTCACACCTCCACGAACGTGACTGCCACAGTAAGCGGCAGGAGCAACGTGAAGTGCGTCGTAACGACCCCAACGTGCACTCTATCTAACCAGCAAGTATGGCTAGGAGAGCAGGGACTTGTCGTGCCAACGGGATCTTATTCCTTTACGGCATTGATAGGCTCGGTTCTTAACCCAGGCGTACTGAGCTCAGGCAACCTCGTCAACACGAAGTCGCTGCAGGGTGCATCTGGAACGAACTATGACTACGTAGACCCAACAACAGGTCCATATGCGATAACAAGCAGCCCAACCGCAACGAGCGTATTTGCTGGCATCGGAACTCCAAGCCCGCAGCCAACAGTCAGCGCTGGCACAAACGGTGGCGGCATCTCGTTCTCGAGGTTCACCTCATCTCCTCTCGGATATGATAACGTCCTCCAGCTGACGAGCGCACAGGTTCCGGGATTGCAATCGAACTCCGGTACGTACCAGGAGACGGCATCCCTATGGTTGGCAGGCTTCCCAGTCTTCAACCAGGCAACGGGCGTGCTCTCACTGCTCGACACGAACGGTGCATACCTTGTTACCTTCGGCAAGCCGATACAGGTGACCTCAGGCGGCACGGCAACGAACGCGCAGTTCACGTTGCTGGGCGCTAACTGGTCAGTATATGGCATGACCGTCCCGACCTCCATAACCGGTGTAACGTCAAACTCGTTCGTCGTTGGTGGTAACGTGACTCTCGCCCAGGCCTCAACTCCTGTGCAGACCGTATACGTAGGGCACAACATAACTTCAGGTCCATTCACAGTGGTCCTGAACGACCTGTCATACCCGAACCAGAACGGAATCAGCAACGCAGCGCTTTCAATATACAACAACGGTGTATTGACAAACGTAACGTCCGCTGGTCCCGCCTCTAACCAGAACATAGTGGTCAACTCCTCTGGCACGAAGCTGTACGTGAAGGTTTCACAGACCTTCCCAGGTTTGTACGCATACCAGAAGTGGGCAAAGATCCAGCTGTTCTCCAACACCGTCAACGTGACGAGCGGAAAGAACTTCAACTCCGCAAACGGAAACAACTGGCTCGTTGGCCTGCGATGGACGACAAACCAGTCCTCAACTGCGGCCGCGACCTCCGCGAACGCAGCGCTTCAGGGCATAGTGCTGTACTCCAACCAGAGCACCCAGACGATAATGACGCCAGGCACGAGCTACCAGTTCATAACAAGCCCGGCCAGGTGGAGCGTCAACTTCGCCGGTGACTCACTGGGAGCGCCAAGCAGCGGCAACTCGAACTACGACGCGCTGTCGTTCTCGACGGGTTACTCCTCTGCGACGACGTACTCGAACCTGGGTGCAGCGGCCGGTGAACCGTTCACTGCCAACCACATCAGCTTCGCTACAACCTCAGGAGGCACGTCGGCTGTGGTAAGCGGCTTCGGAGGCGCAGCAGGAACAGTGCAGCAGCTCAACACGACAGTGGTAACCGAGCCGGTTAACCAGTTCGTGGTGCAGAGCTCGATCCCGACCGCATTCCAGGTCACCTCGACCGGAAGCCTAGCGGCACCGTCATCGAACCTGCAGAGCCTGACCTACAACCTCGACCCCTACCAGCTGGACAAGTCCCTCACGCCTAACGTGATAGACGCGGCATCTGCGGCAAACATACTTGCCTCACCTAACGGTGGTCTGGCAGTAGAGTTGATTGGAGGCTCGGGCCTGAACGCGAACATCATAACCGCGAGCAACCCGTTGAACGTCCAGTTGACTGGATACCAGCCGGGCAAGACCTCTGCTACGACCTACACGTTCTCCTTCCAGGGCGCAGGGTCCGCAGCGGGCAACTGGTTAGTTGGAAACGGTCTAGCATTGGGCAACCTGACGAACATCCAGTTGAGCGCAGTGCTCCCGAACCCAGGCGTATCAGTATACGTCTTCGAAACGGGCAACACGGCACAGCTGAACTACGCAGCTAACGCGGTCGCATTCGCGAGCAGCAACAGCTTCGCGCAGAACGCGTTCGTGGTCAACTCCGTGGAACTTGGAGCTTTGACGTACTCGTCAACCCCGACCCTGTTGTACAGCGTACCGCAGTACAGCTACAAGGTGGCGCCTACGGTGTCAACCCTGACCTACACGGGAGAGCAGAACAACGTGAACTTCGCCATCTCGACCTCTTCGTTCTCGAGTGCCGCAAGAAACCAGTTCTTCACGTACACGATGCCGGAGATAACGGTACCGGGCAGCACATCGCCTAACGCGAACGTGATACTTGGTATCACGAACACCTCGACGGTTGTTGGATACCCGACACCTGCGTACTGGTTGAACATCTCGAACAGCAACAACAACGCGGTAACGTACCAGAGCTCACAGAACAACCAGGTAAAGGCTGTTCAGGGCTTCCGTACAGAGCGTGGTGGTGACGTCGCATCAGTATCAACGACAGCGTTGGTATACGACGAGCCGAAGTCCATAGACGGGCTTCAGTTCATCGTCGGCGCGGCATCAGTATCAAGCAACACCGCAACGACCACGAAGCTGGCAGGACCGTATGGCGTAGGCCAGGCGACAAACCTCGCGAACGTTACAATCGGCAAGGTGAACGCGACATGCGCATTCACGACGTCGAGCTGCAACGTGAGCGGATTGGCGAACCTGACGGCAGTGCCATCAGTGACGCAGGCAGTAGTGCCTACGACTCTGAACACGGCCACGACGCCTCTCGCAGTGCTTGACTCCAACGCGAACAGCGCCTCAACGCTGATCGTAGTGGGCAGCAAGTACGTGAACAGCGTCGCGGGACAGATCTTCGCGCAGAACCCATCGTTCAACTCGACCTTCGGTCAGAGCAGCGTAGTGGTTCAGGCATTCGGTGCAAACCGCGTGCTCGTCGCAGGATACTCCGCAGCGCAGACCGTTACGGCAGGCAACCAGTTCATACAGGCTCTGTTGGCCAACGCCACAGTTTGAATGAATTGATGCCACGTGCGAATGGGTTTATTTGACTTTTGCCTTTTGGCATTCCTCTTTCTGGGGCCCTTCCGGGCCCCTCTCTTCTAACTGCTTCCTGCGTGAGCCCTGCGCGCCGCCGTTGGAAAAGGGCTAAATATCTGAATAAACATCAATCTGCCTTAACTCCGGGTACTCCCATGAACAAGCGCAAAAGCCCCCTAACGCGGGGCAAAGAGACAAAAGCCCATCTCAGGGCCGCCCTCTCGGACAGCGGTGTCCTGATGAACGTAGTGCAGGACTTCGCCATAACTTTTGGCAATATCGGTCTAAGGAGTGAGAACGCCCATGGGCTCGCAGCCAACGTGATCGGTTCGATGGTCGCCGACTGCACGATGACACAGACGCTGGACGCCATCTCTGCAGAACTTGATCCCATAAGGGCCAATGGGATGCCATTCGGCGAGGCGCTTAAGCATGCCCTCAGGGACCGCACAAAGAAGATTTTTCACCAGATAAGACCCTTCCTGGATGGGGTAACGGGCAGGGTCATAGACTTCGGTGCGGGCAGCGGGGAGGTAGCCCAGCAGCTCCACGATGGCCTTGGCCTGAAAGTAGAAGCCTTCGATATAGTCAACTTCAAGAGCCCGGAGGTGAGCGTGCCCTTCTCCATATTCGATGGGAAAAGGGTGCCGGTGCCCGGCTCATACTATGAAGCGGGCGTGCTCACCAACGTCCTGCACCACGAGTCCAAAAACGAGCTGATTCTGAAGGAGCTGGACCGGATAGTGAGCAGGAGGCTGGTCATCCTAGAGACCGTGCCCCTGGACGACAGCAAGGCAGAGTGGGAACGCACCTTCGTCAACGACGTCCTCTGGAATCCCGTGTTCAACGACCGCAGCATACCCGTTCCCGGGACCTACGAACGGCCGGATGGCTGGGTACGAAGGTTCAGGGAGCACAACTGGCAGCTCTTTCACAGCGAGGACCTGGGCTACGACCAGCCCACGATCCGAGACCTGCACCACCTCCTCGTATTTGAGAAGAGGAGGTAGCCTGTCCCCTCTCGTCATCAGCCCGCCAGAACAATCCCAAAGCGAAGATGAACATTTTTAAACTCTTTCTACCCTTATAAATATCGATTAAATGAGAATGCAATACACCCTGTTGCTGTTCGCTTCCTTACTCCTCGCCTCCCTCAGCGCTTCCGCCTCCTATGCGGGAGTCAACACGCTGCTCAGGAACTACAACGTCTCCGCTTCCATCATAAATACCGCCACGTTCACGAACATCACCTACCTGGGCCACACCTACGTCCTCGTGTACAGCGCGGGCAAGCCCTACTTCCTCGTCAACACCACGGGCGCTTCGCCCACGGTGGTGCTGAACGCCAGCTCCATACAGTCGATAATAACCCCCATCCTCTCCTTCACCGCCGCTTCTTTGAACTTTACGCCCCTCTCCAGGCTAGTTAACCAGTACCTCAACAGCTCATCCGGACCAGTAAACGACTGCCTCACTGAGACGGGGCTCAACGTCCAGGGAACGAGCTGCACCCTGTCCAACAACTGCGCTTCCTGCTCGGAGATCCCGGCCTGCAACCTGGTCCTCTCAGAACTGGGCGGCGCCGGCTCGCCGCTGGGCCTGGGCATAATGCAGTTCGGGCAGCAGTACGGCCTGCTGCAGAGCAACGTCTCAATCTTCAACGCAGCCACCTCCAACGCCTCCGCCGCGGGTGCCCTAAACAACGTGCAGAAGGCGTTCTTTGCCGTCTCCCAGATTGAGAGCCTCACACAGGCCATGGGCAACAGCACGATCTTCCCGCCTCCGGCCTCCTCGAACTACGCCGCATGCAACCCACTAGGCAGTTCCCTGGGCTACGTCATGCCCTGGTACTGCAGCGCCCTCGGATACTGCGAGTTCCTCACCTACAACACCTCCCTCTACACGCCCATACAGAATGCGATGAACACCGTCAACGCGCAGCTGCCCACGGCGCAGAACATCGCGTCCATGGCCGTTAACATCAGCAATACCGAAGGGACCTACATTCTGCCTACTCTCACCAAGCAGAAGCTCTCCGTCCTCTCCGTCGTCCTCAACACTACGCTTCAGGGGCTGCCAGGGCTGCAGAACAGGAGCACGCTGCTCCTCACCCACCTGGTCAATGCGACCATGAGCTCAGAGCTCGCGGGCACAAAGCAGAACCTCACCAACCTCAGGAGCAACTACCTGACGCTCAACGTGACCAGCTACTCCGCCGGCCTGGCCTCCCAGTACGCAGCGCTCGCCTCGCTCTACGCAAAGGCGAATGCCTCCTATTCCGCCGTCCTCTCACTGGCCCGCAGCAACACCGCAGCGCTGATAGCGGCGCAGCTCAACGGCGACCGCTCCAACCAGACGGCCTCCCTCGCCTTCCGCGAGCAGCAGTACAACCAGCAGCTCAATGGTCAGATCTCCAACCTGCCGCAGGCGCTCTCCAACCTCACCCAGATAAGCTCCAAGATCCCCTCCCTTTCAAACACGCTCGATCTCAGTCCGGAGGCGCTCGTGCGCGGCATCGATGGCCCGTTCATAGCGTTTATGTCGTCTGCCCTGGGGCTCTCCTACCCCGCCACGGTGCAGATGGCGCCGCTCCTCGCAGCCCTCCTCTCGTTCCTGATCGGACTCGTGATCCTGGCGATAATGTTCGTGCAATACCAGCGCCTGAAGGCGCGCAAGAGGCTGCACCTGAGCCACAGGACCGCCCGGGCCTGGCACATGTTCTTCGGGATAGTGTTCATACTGGTGCTCGCCTACGTGGGCGTCACCTACGTTGTCGCTTCGGCGGCCAACGCCTCGGCTCCGGCGGGCGCCTTCACGGGCGCTCTGCACAGCTCCCATACGGTGGTCATAGCGGTCAATGGCACGGCCGCCTCGCTCTCGGTCTGCGCCTCTGAGATAAACTCCTATGCGAGACAGTACAACTACACCAGCAACACGATCTACTTCACGGGAAGCGCCTGCACTCCCACGACCTACGGCTCCGGCATTCCGGAGAATGTGAGCCAGTGCATGAATCAGTACGCGCGCACCAACACGCCGGTGGTGCTGCTTTCAGCTACCAACGTCTCCAGCATGAGCGTATACGGGCTCTACGGCACCGTGATGCGCGCGAGCGGCAACAGCGCGTTCATGGATTCGTGCTACGCGGGCTTCTTCATCAGGTGAGACCATGGCAAAGAAGGCATCCAAGGAGACCACTCAGAACAGGGCAGCCGCAGAGAGGAAGCCTAAGGCCGAAGAGCCGAAGAGCCGAACCCCCCTATATCTCTCAATAGCCGTGCTCCTGATCCTCATCGCGGCGGCGGCCTACGTGCTCTACACGGTGCTCCCGAGCAGCAACGCGCTGGTCTCCTTCCCTACCTTCAAGACGAACCTCAACGCGGCGACGCGGATAGCCATACTCTCCACCTACTCCAACTCGGAGCAGCTCAACTCCGAGGCGCTGTGCTTCAGCGACCTGGTGCAGATCCTCTCCACCACCCGCAGCCCCAGCACCATCGATTTCTACGAGGTCAACTCCACGAGCTGCACCTACTCCCCCAATGGCCTGGGCCACCAGGTGACTCCTGAGAACACCACCGCCGCGTCGTGCCTGAAGTCGGCCGCATCCGAGCCGGGGATCTACCTCAACTACAGCGACACGAACAGCTCCATGATAACCGCTTACCACCTGTACATTTATGGCAACTCGAACTACTTCGCCCAGTGCCCGGTGGCCGTGGACCTCAGCTAAGAAGGCCGAACCGGAGCCCCAGGAAAAGAGCAACAACGACTACCTTGAGGTTGCGGGACGCAGGTTTCAGATCGAGTACGTGCTCGAGCGCAGGCGGACCGCGGTGGCACATTTCGGCAGCGAGACCATAACCATAAAGCTGCCCCGGTGGCTGGGCAGGAGGGAGCGCAACGAGGTGATCGACTCGCTCAAGCGCCGCTCCTTCAAGCACCTGGAGAAGCTGGGCCAGAAGGGATTCAGGGAACTCGACGACAAAAACGGGGCGCTCACGTTCAGGCACGGCGACCAGTTCAACCTACTTGGCAAGCTCATGGTGGTGATAGTGCACGAGGATCCAGAGGCAATACGTTCAAGGGCGAAGCTCATCGCCGAGTCGGTGCACGTCACGATCCCGCCACGATGGAGGAGCGGCAGAAGCAGATTATGGTCTCGGATCTGACGCGCCGCGCGATCGCGAAGCACGCAATGCCGGAGGTTCGCGCCAGGATGGACGCACTGAACAATAAATACTACAACTTCCATTTCAACGAGGTGAAGCTCAAGAAGCAGGCGAGGCTGTGGGGCAGCACCACCCATCCCGGGCAGAAGATAAACCTGAACCTGAAGCTGCTCTTCGCGCCCGAGCCCATCCTCGAGTACGTGATGGCCCACGAGCTCTCCCACCTGGAGCAGCACAACCACTCTCCAGCATTCTGGGCGCTCGTGGCACGAGCAGTGCCAGACCATAAGGTAAGAAGGCGATGGCTGCGGGAGAATGGGGGCACGCTGGGCGTAGCGATCAAGGAATTGCCCATCAAGTAGAAAGACATTTATATATCGTATATACTATATATACGTGATAAAGATGCCCTATGAAAGTGCAATACTCATAAAAGTAGACATGCGCATGAAGAAGAAGATGGAAGAGGCTGGTCTCAACTGGTCAAATGAAGTTCGAAACTTTATACAGAGCAGGCTGAAGAAAAGGACCAATGTTGCTCTCGCGGTGACCTTAAACGAGAAAATACTGCGTTTGCAAAAGAAGTCGAGTACAGACACGACGACAGCAATAAGAAAATTCAGGGACACCAGATATGGAGCAAATCGTAGCTGACGCCAGCGTTATACTGAAATTCTTTGTAAAGGAGAGCGATGCAGAAAGCGCCGAAGCGTTGCGAGACGCCTTCATCTCAAAGGAGGCCGAGATACTAATCCCATCGCTGTTGCCCTATGAGGTAATAAATGGGATACGATACTCCAAGGCAAAGAGATTCAGCGCAGCAGAGCTGAAAATGGTAATGCAATCAATCGAGGAGTACGGATTCATAATCTTCGAACTTAATAATGAGATAGCAGAAAGGGCGATAGAGATGCTCGGCGAATACAAGATAACCTTCTATGATGCCGTCTATGTGGCATTGGCTGACATAACGAAATCAATATTCTATACTGCAGATGAGAAACTCATAAGGAGCGTCAAACTGCCCTTCATAAAGCACGTACGGGAGTTCAAGACGCTATGAATATCAATTAGGCAGCAGGCTCTCTGATTCGGAGACCACGACCTGCGGAACCGCCTGCGGTGCGCTCTCCTCCTGCTTCAACACGTCTTCGAAGAGGCGGTTTATCTCAAGCGTGCGTATCTTTGTTATGCTGTGGTCCTTCTCCCCGTGCTTTAGCTCGTCCAGGGTGACGAAGAACCAGCCCTTCCCGTTCATGCGCCAGGCGATGTAGGTCGGGAACCTGGTGTTCTGCTGCCACTCGTGGAGCTTCTGGTAGGCGTCCAGGTCGATGCTCAGCCGGTTCTTCTCCCAGGCCTTGCACTCGAAGACCATGCAGAAGCGGTCCTTTATCGCGATTATGTCGGGGCCCAGCGCATTCACCCCGGAGCCGGCGGCGCGCATGACCGAGTAGCCGTGCTCGTAGAGACGGTTGAGTAGTTCACGTTCGCTACGTGCCCCTTTGACGTACCTATGCACAGAATCGCCAAGCTTAGTTCAACACATAGGCTTAAATACCTAGCTTTCCCATACCTAGCATGGAGGTAAAGCCAAAGTCAAATAAGCCTAGAGAGTGAGCCATCTTTTTCAGTCTCTCTAAGTCTTTTTGTCGTCGGCAAAGCCAAGTGGTAAAATGAAGAATTATAGAAATATTTTGGTTATGTTTACAGTGTTGCTTCTAGTTGGAAGTTTGATTCCTTTGGTTAATGCAACCGGTAGTTCTCCAACTGCCACAGCCTTATCCTGTATTACGCCACTTAGGCTAGGTTTTTCGACATCATGTAATTCAGTAGTTACTGGAGCTAATCCAACCGGCATTGTAACCTTTAGTGAGCACACAGATGCGACAGGTTCATTCAGTACTTCTACTTGTACTCTATCTACAACTTCTACAACTACCTCAACTTGTAATGTTACATTCACAGATACAACTCTAGGAAATCCAACAATAACTGCAATATATCAAGGTGATTCAAACAATTCTGGAAGTTCGATTTCAACTTTCATAACCGTAGATCCAACTTGTACTTCAATAATCGGAGCCCCAGGAATTGGTTATTCTCCAGTCACTCCTTCAAGCGCTGCAATAGTCGCAACAAGCGGACAAGTAATAACTGGCCTTATCGATGCAAGCGGATGTGATGTCGGAGTTTACGTAGGTCCTGGTGTTACTGGCGTAACAATAACTGCAACAGTAACTGATGCACTTTACGCAGGAATAGACGTAAGCGGTGGCAATGCAAATGTAATCGGTTCAACAGTCTCCAACATCGGAGACAATCCATTCACTGGAGATCAGTATGGTATTGCAATATTCTACGGAGATGCAGCAACAGGAGAAGTAATCAACTCACAAGTAAGTTCATATCAAAAATCAGGAATAGAAGTTCTAGACGCGGGCAGCGTCGTAACTGTTTCTAACGACACGGTAACTGGCTTAGGTCCTGTACCAATCATAGCACAGAACGGCGTTGAGTTCGACAGCGGAGCAAGCGGTTCTATAACAAACAGCACAATTCAGGGCAATAGCTACAGCGCTACTTGCAATACCCAAAACTACAACACATCATGCGCACAATCCGGAGGCATACTATTATTCGATGCAGCACCAAACGTGATAGTCTCAAACAATAAAGTCTCATTAAATGACATAGGAATATGGGAATACAGCGACAGTTCTGTACCAGAATTCGGAAATTACGTCGTAAATAACAACCTTATTCAGAATAACTACGGCTATGGTATTGTTTTTGACGGATATGATGCTGTTGCAACAAATGACACGATATCAAACTCACCTGTTGGAATACTCACAACAACGAGCTCAACTTCTGCTTTGGTAAATGTCGGCAACATTAACTTCAACTCAGTAACGACAGACTACCAGAATGTTCCAGAAAATAAATACTCCTCAAAAACGCTATTCAATACACCACAACTAGTCTACTCGGTAAATGCAAATGTCATAAATGATGCGGACAGCGGAAACAGCGGCACATACTGGGCACTAGATACCTTCAACAGAGCGATACAAATCTGGCAAACTGGAGTGCGCAACTACACAATCAAATCCACAGATGTGGGACTCACTCATACCTGCTGGTGTCGAGTCTCCACAAGCTGGAGCAACACAACCATTGACGGAATCACCACAATAAACGGCCAGCAAAGCAGGATAGGTGTCGGTACATTTGATTCATCCTCAACTCCTGCTACAATCACCGGTCTCTCTCCAGTCTACTCGACAGCTAATGCTTCCATAGGAACATTTGATGCTTAATCGAGTGTAGCTGGACCGCTAAACAATCCACAAGATGCAGTCTCGGATCTACGGATCAATTCGAATCCCTTGCAAACAGTTATTTCTCTGACATACAAAATGAGATACAACCTGGATACAACTACTCATATACTTACAATGGTGCTCTTGGACCTCAGACATGGGTGATACATCCAGACTCTGCCTTCTTATGGCGACATAGTCACAAACAAACTGATTTTGTTTGCAACTGCAACATTAACTAATGACGCGGACAGCGGATTCAGCGTTGGCAACTGGGCAAATGACAACTTCTCCAGAACAGAAGATATACCAGATTGGAACTACCGGCTTCATCGCATACCTAAACGATTCAGGAAACTCTTACATAACTGCAGGATCTCCAAGCCCTAACTTGGGCTTGATCCAACCATTCAATGGTGTTGCGAAGATGACTGGAAACCAGAACGTAACCTTCAATGCAACTTCATTCTCAGCAGGAAGCTTGTCTAATGCGACTGACAATTCCCGATAGGAACGTATGACATGGCTGGAAATTCGGGAACCGGATACTACTTCCAGAATGGAAACCTGAACTCGTACTTCACAGGATTTCAAATGTCAACACTGGCGTAAACGGTTACACTTACACATACGTGTACAGCGGAGCTAGGTCCTCAAACCTGGGTTGACTCATCCAATGTCGCACAAGGTAATAGCGGAGACATCGTTACAAACAAGCTTCTTGTCGATGTAACTGCAAGTGTAATCAACGATGAAGACAGCGGCAACAACGGAGTAAACTGGGCTCTTGACTCTTATGCAAGAACAATAAAGATCACGCAGACTGGAACATACTCTGGATACAATAGCTATGTAGTTAATTACATAGACTCCGGAAGTTCATTCGTCCCTGCTGGCGGCCAAAGCCCTGGAAACAATCTTGTTGAGCAATACAACGGAATTGCAACTATGGAAGGAAACCAGAACTTCACGCTTGACGGAACACTTTCTCCAAGCTATTCCAGTCTCCCGATAACAACAAGCAACATCTCTATTGGAATGGATAATGATGAGGAACCGTGGCAAACACAATCAACAATGTTGATCTACCTTCTGGAGCGATTCGGAGATTCACAATCAACCGATTACTTCTTGACAATTACTTCACTGGAGTCTCAAACCTCCAAGGAACTAACTTCGGTTACTTCTACACCTGTAATTCTTGCCAATCAGGTAGCCAAAATTGGGTAGATGCATCTTCAGGAACTCCTGGAGACATAGCCCACAAACACTGCAAACATCATTGTATCAGTATCTGGCAACACTCTGAATTCGGCTATAGATACTCCTTCAAATACAGTTGAAGAATTCTCTGTTGCAAACACCAATTATACAATCTCCATATCTTCGTCAAACGGTAATTGCAAATGTATATCTTGCTAATGTAACTGGCAATTCTAATTCTAGCTACACCGAACAGCTCCGGCTGTAAGCTTGACGAAATTCACGACAATCTCCATGTTTAACTTCAGCGTAACGAGCAGCATTGCTACGAACTTCACAGTAGGAGTAACGATAGCGATACCTTGCGGTTCTAATGCTGCACCATACATATACAACACAACAACAGACAAGTGGGTACTGCTACCTGTAGCAAGCTCTACCTCATGTAGTGTTGTAACCCTCAACATACCTGCCGACCCGGTAATTGGTCTGTTCACTAGCGTTCCGATAGTCGCTGGAGGCTCTTCAGGATCAGGCGGCGGAGGCGTAGGTGGCGGCGGAGGCGGTTATCCAGAACAGGCCCGTAATCACACGCACAAGCAACGGCTCCTCTTTTTGCCATGTGGCACAGTTTAACACGTTCAACGTGACTCTTGGCGCACGCATCGACGGCACCGAGAACTATATCACGCCCACCAGCGCGGGAATCACGCTGAACGGCGCATCCTATGCTCTGGAGTTCGGCAACGCTACGCCGATAGGTTCAAACGCCACTGCAACGAGCTATGTGAAGCTCACGGGCATCTCCTACGTGCCTCTGCAGCAGACCATAACCATTGACCTATACTACGTCCCGGTGGTGACCCCTGTGGTCCAGACCCAGACGAACGTCTCTGCCTCGAACAGCACGTCCAACAACTCCACAGCCCAGCAGGTAAACGTACCCGCTAACGTGACCACCACAGTGCCTGCAGTAGTCCAGAATGGCACGGCAATCACCGTGACGCCAGCGCCGCTGCTTACGGACTCCTCAGAGACTGTGGCTATAGTGATCGTGTTGATTGCCGTTGCAGGAGGCATGGCCTACATGCTCAGGAGAGGGTGCACGCCCTGGCGCGCCCACGGCAACAAAGGAGGCCTCCAGGGGCTCTGGCAAGGGCCAGAAATGAGGCAAATCCCGCAGTTCCACGGAAGGTATATTAACGTATCCTTCCACAATTATCATATTAAGCTGGCATTCAAGAGTGAATAGGATGGCATTCCATAATCATAACGGACTTACGCTGATTTATGAGTATGAGCGCTACCCTAGGCACGACTGATACGGCTTTTCCTGTGGTTTAGTTGAAGCACTCAAAGGACGAGGAGAGGAAGAAGGTGGTAGGGGCAATTCTGTCCGAGCTGCAGCAGCACCCCCTGGTGATAGTGGAGGGCAGGCACGACGTCGCGACGCTGCGCCAGCTGCAGATACACGCCCAGACCTACGAGCGCGTGATGCGCTCGGGGCTGCCCCTGCCGGAGCATGCGATCCTCTTCATGGACAACGACCGGAGGGGCATGGAGAAGGCCCAGCGGACCGGCTCCCTGCTCAAGGAGAACGGCGTGAAGGTGGACGATTTCACCGGCACCCGTCTGCTCAAGATACTGGGCGTCCCCCACGTGGAGGAGATACTTCAACCGATAAAACAGGCGCAGGAGAAGGCGACCAACAGGAAGGCGACAAGAAAAACGATAGGTGAGATATATGGCGAAAACATATTTGGACATAGTAAAGTACATGGTGGAAACGAAGTTCTCGATTAACGGCATGGTTGACAAGCCGGACATAATCGGGGCGGTCTTCGGGCAGACTGAGGGCCTGCTGGGCGACGACCTGGACCTGCGCGAGCTCCAGAAGGGCGGCAAGATAGGCCGCATAGAGATCGACCTGCAGCAGAGCAACAACAGGAGCTTCGGGAAGCTCTTCCTCCCGGCCTCGCTGGACAGGATAGAGACCTGCATCCTGGCCGCGGCCGTCGAATCAGTTGACAGAGTCGGACCCTACGAAGCACAATTCACAGTGGAGAAGGTGGAGGACACCCGATCATCGAAGCGCCAGAAGATCCTGCTCCGCGCCAAGGAGCTCGTGAAGCTGCTGCTCAACACAGAGATACCGGACAGCAAGGAGCTCTCCGAGATGGTCCAGTCAGAGGTTCGCGTGAGCGAGATAACCTCGTTCGGGCCGGAGAAGATCCCTGCGGGACCGGACATCGCCAAGAGCCCGGAGCTGATAATCGTGGAGGGCCGGGCGGACGTGCTCAACCTGCTGAAGAACGACGTGACAAGCGTCCTCGCGGTGGGCGGAGCGAGCGCCATCCCCCAGACCATAGTCAATCTGTGCCGGGAGAAGGAGGTAACCGTCTTCCTGGACGGGGACCGGGGCGGAGACCTGATACTGCGCAACCTGCTCAGCGTGGCGGACATCGACTACGTCGCCCGCGCGCCCGACGGGAAGGAGGTGGAGGATCTCACGCGCAAGGAGATAATCAAGGCGATACGCACCAAGGTGCCGCTTGACCAGTACAACGCCGCCTCAAGAGGGAGGGCTCCACTGGGCAACTCCAGCAGCCAGCAGCGCGACAACCGCGACAGGGACCGAGATCGCCCGATGCACCGGGAGGAGAGGCACGAGCAGCAGAGCGCGCCCGTGTACACTCCCGCATCCGAGCTCAGGCAGCAGCAACAGCAGCGCGAGCCGGAGCCGCGCCAGAGCGGGATCCAGACGCATGGACTCCGAGGATCGCGGCATAGACCGCATCGAGTCGGGCCCCGCCAAGGAGCCTGCCCGCGAGCCGGAACCGCCGAAGCCTGCGCTGGAGAGCCAGGTGCTCTCCGAGCTCGCGACCGGGCTGGACGCCCTGTCGGGCTCGCTGCGCAGCCGGCTCTACGACAACAGCGGGAGCGTGGTGAAGGAGATCCCGATCCGCGACCTGTTGCCCTCGATACAGAACTCGAGCAACGTCTACGGCATAGTGCTCGACGGAGTGATAACCCAGCGGCTCGTGGAGCTCGCCCTGCAGAAGAACATAAAGGCGATCTACGGCCTGCGCTCGAACCCGATGCAGAAGAAGCACCCGGGCATCCTGCTCTACACCAAGGAGCAGGGCACGATACAGTAGCTAACTGTGGTTTGTACAATCACCGTTAGTATAACCGCTATTATACTGTTGCTTCGTCCCTATGTCTATATCGTGATCCCGAAGAGGTAGCGTATCGCCAGGCCTATTATGAAGAGTGCTACGGTAGCGCCCAGCATCACGCCCGCGAGCTCGAGGAAGTCCCGCTTGAGATTGCCCGATGAGAGGATGGAGTTGTACCAGCTCACGAAGCCGATTATGAGTATGCCCAGCGTCAGCGAGCTGAATATGGCTATAGATGCACTCTTGGTCAGGAAGTAGGGCAGCGCCATTATCACCGCGCTGATGAAGTAGGAGAGGCCCGTGTAGACCGCCGCGCGGGAAGCCGATCCCTTGAATCCCTGCTTCGCCTGGGCAAACGCCGCGGAGGCCATTGAAAGGGAGGCGGCCGCGCCAGCGACTATGCCTGCAAGTCCGGTGAGCTCCGTGGAGCTGTATATCCCGAGGGAGCCGGCGTGTATGCCGGCTATCTCCACCAGCGCATCAGCAAGACCGAGCACAACGAAGGACATGTAGCGCACGTGGCTGCCCTCAAGGCGCAGCGCGAAGGCACGTTCATGTTTGGTCTCGTCCGCGATTATGCTGGCGAAGGCCTTCTTGTCTTCTTCCGGTATGCTCTTCTGCAGCTTCGAGTACTCGTTCTTCGTCGCCTTCTCGGTCCCTTCCAGGTACTTTATTACAAAAGAGGGTCCGAAGAGCCGCCGTATGAGCAGTATGAAATAGATCTTGGGCGTGTTCGGATATATTGTTATATCGCTGCAATACTTCTTCCAGAACCTGTAGTGGCCGTCCTCCATCTTCGCAAGGTCGGAGAAGAGTTCGGAGAGCGTCTTCGATCTATGGCTCTCCACCTGCGAGAGCCGCGTGTATATGATCTTGTCTGTAAGCTCGCCTCGTGCCTCCCTAGCAGCGATGTGACGCAGGTCCTTCTTCGCCATGCTCATAATTCTATGGGGGAATTTAAAAACTTGTCGCACTCCCCGTCATGGCAACAATCCAGGTGCTATTTAATTAATCTTTATCCCCGAATTATCTTCATGTTCTTCAAGAAGGAGGATACGACGGAGCATCACTCGGGCACTAACTCCTATTTTTACGTGGAGAAGCTACTTACCTCGTCCAAGGAACTGTTGATAGTCTCCCCCTACATCGATGCCTACTATGCAAAATTCCTGCTCTCCAACTCCCGCCACAGGAAGATAAGGGTGGTCTCCTCGTCCATCGACAGGGACGCGGAGAGGATCCTGCACCACAAAAGGCACGCACCCACGTTCATAATCATAACTTTGATAGTCCTGCTGGTGGCCTGGGCCTACTACGCCCTTGGCGCCCTCACGATCGCTTCAGCCGGGGCCGCACTATTCGTCATAATAGCCACCGGAGTCCTGATGCTGGGCCCGGGCAACGGAATCCCGCTGCGCAAGCCTAAGGGTTTCGTCCACACGAAACTCTACATCGGCGTCAGCTACGCCATAGAAGGCTCCGCGAACCTCACCTACAAGGGGATGCACGAGAACACCGAGCACATCTCGGTTATACGGGACGAGAAGACGCTCTCGCAGCTGCGTGAGGAGTTCTACAAACTGTGGAACACGGCGGCCTGAGACGTCCTCACAGAATTGAATAGTATCTCCCTGAGGGTATCCCGGTCGCACGCCTTGGCCTTCTGGTACACCCCGAGCTCGTCAATCTCTTCCGATTCGTGGTCCTTGATTCCCCGAGTTATCTCGTTGTAGATGATGAGTATGCCCTCGTCCTCCATCATGGTGAACAGGTTCCTCACGGTTCCGCCGAACTCCTCGGAGGTCTGATTGACCGAGACATTGGCTAATCGGATGATGCTGAACTTCCGTTCCAGAGCGCTGCGGTTATAATCGAGGGTAAGGGCCTCTACGTCTACAGAGGAAAGAAGGGAATGCGCCTTATCATCAATCGGCACGATATCTATCGCGCAGAACCGAAGGCGCATTCCAGCGCTGCTGAAAAAGACACGTGAATCTATAGTGGTCTGGGCCGGAAGCGGAGTATAAAGGAGCCGTCTCTCCGGATTGAACGCCGCGCCCACATCCAGGAAGCTCGCGGGTCTCAGGCCAAGCCCCCTCACTGTCTTGAGGGCCAGCTCATCAAGCCCCCTCAGCCTTCCGGGGTAGGTCCCTTGGTAGTATACGCCCCAGCCTGAATCAATGCCGTTGCAGGCATGCCTGGTGGTGAGGGCAGAGAGGCTCACGCCTTCGGATACGGGCCGATTCGCTTTGCTACGTTCAACCATCTCTCTCACAAAAACCTGCCATTTTCACCTATATAATTCCGCCGTTTCACCCCCGGGAAGCGCAAAGACGAACCACTTTTAAACGCTTAAATATCTAAAAATCGCTATTTCTACTGAGCAGACATGACCGTAATGCCCAAGATAAACAAGCAGCTACTTTTCAATACTGTCAAGGAGGCCGCCCGCCGCGATGGCGTGCAGATCCAGCTATTCGGCAAGCAGAAGCAGCGGCGCAGGCACCTGGACCGCGAAAACCTCTTCAACATGACTGCGAGGAAGGCGGACGAGCTGGCGTCGCAGTACGCGGAGCGGCGCTGGGAGGAGAGCGGCCACAGGGCAGGCCGGGAGAAGGCGCACAACATGGCCTACGCGCGCGTGATTGCTGCCGCATACACCTGGCCGGAGCTATTCGACAGAAGGCGAGCCTTTGCATCCCAGGAGCGTGCCTACAGGAAGGTGAGCGTCTATCCGGACACGGGAAAGAAGGAGTACTACAAGGGCATCGACTCGGCGCTCTACGGGCTGTTCGAGGCGGGCCTGGACACGCAGCAGGTGAGTGCGATAACCAGGGAACTCCTATTCAATAACGTGCTGCTGATAAAGGAGGCGCAGATAAACGAGGAGTATCCCGCGAGCACGGCAGCACGCCTCTACGGCCAGGAGATAGAGCCGAAGATCGCAAAGCTCCTTCCGCCCGAACTGGCGAACGACGAGGAGAAGATGGCCGACATCGGGCACCAGCTGATCTTTATCCTGTACATCGGCGTGCGCAGGGAGCTGGGCGACAGGAGGATGGAGCCGTTCAGGCAGGCGAAGCGTGAGCGCATACAGGAGTCTGCCAGGCTGAAGCTGCTTGCGCGAAGGGACATGCAGGAAGAGATGGCAAAGGGCGTGCCAGCGGAGCTGCTAGTTGACCAGTTCCAGCTTCCGCTCAAGGAGAAAAACTCAGAGGTCTACAGACTCTAGTCCTAATCATTTGAAACTTATCTCCATCTCGCCCGCGTAGCTGTACTCCGGGCACTTAATGAAGAGGGTTATTATGTAGCTGTCCTTCCTGTCCACCGTGAAGGGGAACTTGGTCTCGCAGGAGGCCAGCGCAAACGGCTTGCCTATCTCTATGCTTTCTACCTTGTCCCCGAAGCTCAATACTTTGTACACCTGTATGTCGCGCCTGAAGACCTGGTTCTTCTTTATGTTCATGTTTGAGGTCGAGCCCTCCAGCTCCACGCGCTTGCTCCCGTGAACGAGCATGATCCGCGCGATGCTCAGGTCTATGTTCTCCTTGCTGCTGGTGTCGAACTTCACCACCAGGGGGCCGTTGTAGCTGCCGTCCGGCCCCTTTATCTTCAGCGTGAAGCGCGTGCTGCCCAGGTAGGGCACGTCAACAGGCAAGACGGGGTCTATGCCGAGCAGCGCGAAGGGCTTGTCCACGGTTATCTGGCTTATGGTTATGTCCGGGCCCTTCAGGTTGTCCGGCAGCAGTCCGCTCCCATCAGGTTCTTGAACGGGACCGGCTGCTCGAATAGCTGCGGGACATCCCGCCCGGCAAGGCTGTGCACGTCGCCGCCGAGACGCAGGTTTATCGCGGTGAGCGTTATCGGGTTGGCGCTGGCGCTCCCGCTGCCCTCTTTCTTGCGCTTCAGGAAGTCAAAAAACGCCATTCGCTCACGTGATTTCTGTATATCTATATTTTATAACACACTTATATAATTGTGGCGCTTGATACTCTATTGGCGTAATCTCCTATTTTATCTATAATAATACCTACGTTGGTAGAATATTCCAACGTAATAGCATCCTTACCGTTAAAATTAAACTCTTTAAATAACTGATTTGCTTTCCCTTTTAACCATGCACTTGGAGCTTCTATATTAACGGCAACAAAGGTTTTATAGGGTGCGATTTTTCCGGATAGCTTAAATTGTACAGGCGGTGCAGTAGTAGAACTGTTTTTGGTAGTGCTTATATAGTAGTGGGTTAAATTTACCGTATCAGAAGTTGGATTATACAATTCTATCGCGCAATTTCCTAAAGTATCTTGTACGTATTCCGACATATAAATTGCGCCGCAAGCACCCGCAACCGATAACTGGAAAGTAGTATCTAAGTAGTTAAGCGGAGCTAATGAATTATTACCTAAAGTAATTGCCCCGTACTGGGTAACTGTGGTTGCCGTACTAATAGTACCGCCAAAATTAGAGTACATAAAATTAGATTCTCCCAAATCTTTCCACTTAGTTCCATTAAAGCCAATCACACGGGGAGCAGGAACCATGTTAACGATACACGAAGTCAGGTCGTAGCTTAACGTAGGTTGTACATTTGATGTACCGTTTTTTCTCAGCAAATTAAAATACTGGCAAGTGCTGATATAATTAAATGTAGTATCCATGTTTGTACCGTATATAGCCGTAGGGTCGGTATTAAAATACTCTGCCTGAAAAGCATCCGTAGTATTTGCGGGTGCAGAAATACCAATAGTTTGGGCATTGTTTCCTTTACCTAACGGAAAGACAAAAGCAGTATTACCAATTTTTTTAACCGGACCGCTTACAAAAGAACTATCATTAACGCCTGTTTCGGCTGAACCAGCAACAAACGTTAACAGGTTAACGGTATCTGTTACCATTATTCCATTTGAAAAAGTAAAAGTTCCTGTAATACTAACCGGAGAATTTAAAGTAACGGTTGATGCTGCACTTGATTTGTTAAGCATAAAGTTTTTAAAACTTAAACTTGTTCCTGCAATAGTTTGATTACCCGAACCGCTTACTAATAGTATTGCGTTGCTTGTTCCGTAATCAACAGTACCATATAAAGCAAGATTACCTTTACGGCGCAACCTGTACCATGATTTCTGAAAGTTGAACCCGAATTAATAGTTAAGTTACCTTGTACTAACATCGGGGTTGCATTGGTACACGTATCCATGAAAGAAACATTACCCGTTCCGCTACCGCCAATGCTGAAATTTCCTTTTATGGTAGGGAAATCAGTAGAACCTGTAAAAGATGTAACGTTAGAAGTTACCCATGTAGTACCTGTATTATTTTCTACGCTTAAATTTCCGTAGTGCATACTGCTAACAGTTGATAAGGTTGGGCTATCGCTTCCGTTCTTACGGGCAATCCAGTAACTTGAAGCAGGTATATTAACTGTTCCTCCATCATATTGGTCGCGGAAATTATCACTTGAAGTAGAACGTGTACGGATTAAATAAGCACTATTGCCTAAAGTCCATGTAGCACTATTCCATACAATAGCATTATCTCCGTTATCATAAAACTTAGCGCTGTTGCCAATTACTAAATCAACACCGCTACCATTGTTTAATTTTAACGTGCAACCTGTTCCGTAATTTAAAATCCCGTTTACCGTTGTTTGGTCAAGTGTATCGGTGCTGTTAAATACTATGCTATCACCGCTTGAAATAACAATACCCGATGAACGGTAGCTAGGCGGGGCAAGTGCCGCATTCCAATTTGTACTACCGTCTGCGCTTGCCTGCCAAATAGAAGCACTGGAAAAATTACCCGAAGCAACCGTTTTAAAGTAAAACGTGTTTTGTGTAGAGTTTGCTGTAACCTCAAAATTATCAATTCTAAGTGTGCCGCTTCCTGATGCGCCGCTTGCCGTAAGTTTAAAATAAACAGCCGTTTGATTGTTAAGAGCAGATATAGCACTTAAATCAAAAACCTGTTGACTAAAACTTCCATTGCCAGGCGACATGGTTGTTCCGAAATTTGTAAAAGTGCTTCCGTCTGTGCTATAAGAAAGCGTTATTGTTTGCGCACCCGTTGCAGAACGTTGAGCCTCTACATATAGTTTATAGGCACTATAAATATTCAGGTCGCTGCCGCCTAAACTAAATTCCCAATAACGTGTGCTGCCGCTACTGTTACTAAAAGCAATCGCATTACCCGCCGTACTGTTAGTTGTAAACGCAGATGAACCGCTTGCTGTTCCTGCATAGGTGTTAAATGTTTCTGAACTCGATACCGTACAGGTAACATTTGTAGCAAGTGAGGGCGATAGCGTAGCGTAAGAACTTCCGCTATTAAAATCATAATCAATAATAGATTGTGATTTGATACTGTTTGCACCCAACAAGAGGGCTGCTGCAAACAAAAATGAGTTGATTTTTTTGTAGTTTTTTTTCATAGTTAAACTTTTTGAGTTTTAGGCTGTTTATGAATTTAATGATTGATTAACGGGGCTAAACTATATTAAAAAACAATCGGTTTTCAAGTCTTAACGTAAACTTAATATTGAATTTTTTTAAAAAATAAACATAAAAATCGCTTGAAACCTTTATTGGTTAAAGGTTTCAGATGAAATAGAAGGGAAAGCGACAAATGAAAATTGCGTACTTATACGCAGCAGATTGCGTATTTATACGCAGTTAAAATCACGTATAAATACGCAGTTATTTTTCAAATAAAATGTTGTTTTTAGAAAAATGACTGTTTTAAACGCTGGATTTATCTTTCAACTCATTCATTATTTGCTGACAAATAGATACTAATTCATGCGCTTGTTGTACGGTTGTTTCTCATCCATTCCTTCCGAAGTTCTCATCGTTTCTGCCAACTCAGCGGCTCGTGGTAAATTAAGTATCAAAAAATTAGATTTAAAAAAATGAGCAACATCTCTTAGCCCATCCCAATCCTTATTTTGTAAACAGGAATCTATTAGCGTTAATTTCAGAGAAGTTTGGCGTATAAAGATTTCTATTAACTTTTTTATTTCCGCCTTATTTCCTCCCGTTATCTTTTCTATTGCCGCTAATGCGCTAATCTTTTCCATCATTCAAATTAATTAAACCACATCGCATGGCATAGATAACTAAACCAGCCAAACTAAAGACATTCGCTTTTTTAAAAATTCTACTCCTATAACCTTCTACCGTTCTTTTACTCATAAATAATTTTTCTGAAATATCGTAATTGGTATTTCCTCCACATAATAATTTAATGACTTCTAATTCTTTATCCGTAAATTTCATTTCATTTAAAAAAGCAGCATCCTTTTTTCCATCTTTTGCGGTTACTATATTCCTTAACTCCCAGCCTGCAAAATAATATTGGTGTTTACAAACCGAATAAATGGCATCTGCTACCTGATTAATGCCATCATCTTTTTGTAAAAACCAATTAGCACCTTTTTTAATTAAATCAAGAAAAATATTTTCTTCGTTATGAACCGTAAGAATTATTTTTTTTATCTGCGGATAATATTCAGATAAATATTCTGTGGTTTCAGTGCCATTCATTACAGGCATCCCTAAATCTAATAATACTACATCGGGTGTCTGTTTTTGCAAAGCATCTATAAATTCTTTGCCATTGGAGCATTCAATAATAATCTTAAAATCATTAAATTGCTGGAGGTAATTACCTAAAATTCTCCTGTAAATAGCATCATCCTCTACAATAGCCAGTTTTATTATTTTATTCATAAAAAAAATTACATCGTGTAGGACTAAACAATAGGCTCATTATCATTCTTTGTAAGCGATATAAAACTAAGCATTTTAACATTCCCCTTAAAGGTAAATATTTATTATTTCCTAAAGAAACAACTTGTATGAAACAAAATTAATGAGACAAGTAACTGATTTTTGTTCCATGCCTAAATTAAGTTTCTCGGAAAAAAACGTATCCTATTATTCAAACCCGCAGGGGGTTTATGATTGATGTAACAAGTGATGATAGTATGTTCCTGCAATTATATACGGCGACCATATAATCGTTGAGCCGATTAATGATTTTAATAAAATAAAATTTGGCAGTATATATACTATTATTACAAAGGATGGAGAGCGTTATATGAAAAGGGTACATACTCACCCAATTAAAAAGAAACTTACCCTAAAGTCGGATAACTCTGTTCACCTTTTAATATTGATAAGAAAGATATACTTTCTTTATGGCTTGTAAAAGATTATAAATTGACAAGTATATCTTCATTAAACCGATACTTGTTGACTGAAAATAAGAAATCCAGTAATGACAAAAAGTAACAGCTTTTCTTTTTTTCATTATCTTTATTCAATAATATTTTAAGTATGGGCAAATTAATTTTTAGTGTAAGAAAATATTTGGGTAGTCAAATATTTATGGGTGTTGTTAGAGCGCATAGTTTTGGTTTAAATATTGATTATCGTAATGACGAACCGATACAAGTGGAAATAACAAATATTAATCCTATTAAAGCAAACGAACTTATTGGCGAAGTGGTTTTATTGGCTATTCAAAACACAAGCCCCTGTAAATAGAGGGGAGTTGAAAGGCTTAGTAAAACATGAAGCTGCAAATATATTTATTCATGTATAACATATATACTACGAAATTTTATCTTTGCTGCCTGTTCTTTAAATAACAAAATGGCTTCGTAGTTCAATGGATAGAATAGGGCACTCCTAACGCTCTGATACAAGTTCAATTCTATCAGAGGCTACTTTATGAAACAAGCCGCTATTTTTAGCGGCTTTCTTTTTTCTATCCCAAAAAGCCCTTGTAAATATACCTCCCAAACGTCTAAAAAAACCGAGGAATATTTTAGATTATCTGATAAAGTTTATTCATAAAAAACACTTGCTTTTTAAAAATATTTCATTATATTTATAGATAAACTTTAAAAAAGATGAGACAAACAATTTTTTATTTGCAACGGGTACTTATTGTATTTTCCGTAATTACTCTTGGATATATTCTAATAGAAGCTCTATCATTAAAACCTGATTTTTCGCCGCAAGGCTTCAAAAACTTCATGGTTCTTTTTAAAGAGTATGCTGTGTTATTTGCAGCCACTTTTGTTGTAATAACAACAAACTTGGCTATTGAGCGATTGGATTTGATGGCTCAGGCTAACAGTAATGCACTTAACGCAAGTACAAATACTTTTAAAGCAAGTAACCGGGTTGTATGGATGCAGACCGTAAAAGAATTTTTCTCTGAAGTTAAAGAAGACCCTTATTTGTGCAAGCAAATAAGTCCATTTCACTTCCGGACTCTCATCCGTATCGCCATGAAGGCGCCGGTTATTCGAGCGTGCCCGTCTCCCCAGTGGCGAACACCACCGAGAGTTCCTGAACGAAGCGTTCCCGCTCTCGGACGATGGTTGTTCCGTCCGCCTCTTCCTCCGTCAACTTCGTCGTAATCTTCTTGCTCTTCCAGGCGGCGATGTGTCGCTCTTCGCCGGCGCCGAAAATGCCATTAATCAGACCAGAACATGCGACCAGGCCCACTTGGCCGGCGTGCAATGGTGTGAGCGGCCTTCCTCCAATAACGGTGGGCTCCGGCGCGAGAATTCGCGCCGCTTGCCGGGACGCCGGCGAAGTCGGAATCGCATCCTCCAATTCATCCAGCGGCAGGCCTTTGAATGTGAGTGCGGCCGGACCCGTTGGCGGCACAGGGTACGGATCGCTGGCCGATTCAGGCAATTCAGCCAAATGCTGGTATTCGCGTCCAAGTGTGGTGAAGAGGAATCGCCCCTCGCTGATCTCGCGGTCGCGAAGTTGGTCACGCTCGCGACGTGTGCGTCGCACGCCGACGATGACGACCTGGTGGTAGCGAACGGACTCCGGGTCACCCAAGCGAAAGATCTGTACGCGTTTAAAGTGAGACGCTAGAATCTGAGCACACTCCGCTGCCCGCTCTGCCGGAATGACGAGTACGAGCACGCCGCCGGGAATCAGCCATCGGAAAGTGTGATTCAGGAACACCGCCTCAAGCCGTTCCCGCGCGCTTCCAGAAAGTGTCCAGTCGTAGGGCGGATTCTCATAGATCAGTGAGAAGGACTCAACCGGACAATGGGTTTCCAGACTGTTCCCCTGTATGATCTTGTTCAGCAACGGGGCAGCTTGCTCAGCCCTGTACGCGTCGAGTTCTATTCCGTAACGCCGGGCGCTGGAGTCTCTGGTGATAGTGGAGAACGCTATACCTTCCCCGACGCACGGATCCAAAGCGGAGAAGGGCTCACCCGGGAACTGAAGCAGATTTCGGATTCGTTCTCCTCCCTGAGCGGGAGAGGGTAGTAATTACAGCGAATTCTTGCTGCAAGTCGAGACACTGAAACCTCCTGTACCTGTTTGCCCTTGGAAGAGGGTCGGAAAGCCATCGGATGGAGACGCAAGCACCGACGCGGGCGTGCCAGCCCAAACGCCATCCACTTCCCTCACAATTAGGATGAAGAGTGGAGGGAGTCCGGTGTGAGCACCCTACGGGTCAAGCGCTGGTTCGGCGGCTGGTTCAACACCGCATTGCCTCGTTTCGCGCAAAGCCTCCCGCGAATAATCGCCGCGAGTCCAGAGCTATTCCTCCCCATCGCCTGCCTGTTTGTATGGCAAGTCACGGCGACCGCGGTGAAGCCGGCGGCGCTTGGGCTAGCGCTGGTGTTGACCCTGCTCCTGTTCGCGTACGGCTATCGGTGCTCGGAAGAACCCAATGGATGTGCCGTATAGGCTGGGTGCCGCCGCGTCGAGGATTCTGGATTTACAGCTTCTTCGCCGGCGCTGCGGCTGCCGCTGGTGTCTGGTCGTATGCCATGATGCTCCACCAGTCTCTGGGGCGCGTTCCTCCCCCGCATCGGGTCCTTCTGTCCAGCGCTTCAGGACCGTTGATCGAGGAGATGCTTTTCCGCGGCATCCTCTTCTGGCTGATCCTTGAATTCTTAAGGCGGCGAGGTGCGTCCCGGCTCGCCGCCGTCTGCGCAACAGTAGTCCTTACCGCAATTCTTTTCGCGCTGTCTCACAACGACCGGAATGTGCCACGCCTGTTCGCGACTATCGTGACCGGCGTCTCGTTTGGTTGGATGCGCGCACAGTCAGGGTCCACGGCGGCGGCCGCGCTGATGCACGCTGTCTACAATTTTGTGCTCTCGTCGATCGCGACGTTTTAGTTTGGCCGCTTTCAGGGGCCGGCTTCGGTCGACACACGGCGGTTCGTCGAATGATCCGCCGTCCGATAACTTTGCCGGAACTCGCACGATCCCCGATGG
>CAWHMC010000012.1:0-25734 GCA_963830445.1 uncultured archaeon | reverse complement strand
CAAGGTTATGCCCTTCTCTACGTTAGATTGACCACGCGTTACTGAGCCGTGTGCCACACCTCATGTCGAGATGTTGACTTGCATGGCTGTCGAAATCTGATAGCAGTGTCCTCCAGCAGCATCGACTGGAGTTGATTCTTAATTTGCAATTGCGTTGCGAGCCTCTTTGCATTCTCAAGACTACATCCAATTCCAATAGGAATTTTCACAACCATCGGCCAAAAAGAAGCGAAGCTTCAGAATAGGCGTGATGATTATCCTCTGTGCATAGCACATAGAACGAGGAATAATATGCAGCTGAACCTTTATATACGTTCCGTTGGCTTTTACGATGCAATTACTCGCCGCAGGGCACGTAGGTAAAACCCATCGAATCAGCCTTTTTCTTCATCCGCTCGTCTATCGTGACTCCCTTGCGCTCCGGGATGGTCCGCGCGGTGGCCATATTATTAACTCTGAACTCTCGTGCGAGCAGCGCCTTTATCCCAGGACTGCCTACAAGTGTCCTTTTCCTGAGGTCGTAGGCCAACGCCTGTATCGTGAAGTGTACACCGGCAAAGAAATTAGTTATAGTTGGCTCGAGCTTGTTGTCTTTTATCCAGTCTGCGTCTTTTATCTCCCAGAGATCTACGGAGATGTTTCCTTTCGTGAACGTGGGATTCCCGAACTTCCTATAGGAAACCTCCCAACCTTCCGGAACCGTAAGTGACGAGGAGAGCTTGTCGCACACAAAGTCATAGTCCTGGCCTTCCTGCTTGATTCCATAGAGCTCTTGGACAAGTGTCCTGCTCACCGAGCCTCCGATCAGATACAGGTTGCCGGTGGCATTTGGCGCAATGACTTGCCCGCAGATCTCGTGCCATTCAGGACGTGACTTCAATGCCTTCTCGAGTAGTAATGAGAGAGACTTTGAGTCATGCTTCTTTTTTGAAAGTTGCATGTTTGGACCTATGCATTCAAGATATAAATAAGTAGGCGGGCTGTGGCACTTACTCTTTCTGGCGCTTGTCCAGCTCCCTCTTCAGCGCTTCCGCCCCTTTGGAGAGCGCCTTTACGAGGGGATCCAGCTCCTCCTCGATGGTCTTTACGTTCTCCAGGAAACCGTTCAGGCATTTTATGCAAATCTGCTTTTCAGGATGCGACGGATTAGCTACGAGCTTCCCGGGCTTCCCGCAGATCACGCATCTCTTTTGCATCTCATCACGTTCCTTTTCTGCCGGATGCCCCGAAGGGCACCCGGACAGCACTTACTTACCCGTTATTTCCTCTTTCTTCCTGTGTTCTTCACTGCGGCGTAGATTATCACAACACCGATTATCGCAGCTATGGCGCTTGCCACCTCGATTATCACGGCGTTGTAGCAGGTCTGCGCTCCGGTGCCGCCGAAGAGTGAGGTCACCGCGGTGGTTATCTGCCCTCCTACGGAGTTGCATACCGCTGAAGTGTTGTAGCTCTGCCAAAACAGCGCGATGCCTACAACCAACACTATTATTCCAGTTATTGCTTCCCATGTATTCATTCCATTACCTCATTTAGAGCTTGAGATTGTATCCGACCATCCTAAGGCCGAAGTAAATCAGCACCAGACCCACGAATGCGAGTATGATCCCTGTGAGGTTCACCAGCACAAGAATTAACCCGATGAGGACAATCAGTCCGCCGGCTATCTTGCTGTAGGTAAGTCCCGACTTGGAGACCTCCTTGTCTAGCTTCGCCTTGTCACTCTTCAAGGTCTTTTCCACATCCACTGTTTTTTTCTTTTTGCTTGGCATAAAATCTTCCATTTTAAGACTGGAATACATTCTATTTAAACCTTTCTTTAGGGCGGTAATTTTGGTGCGTCGTTTCGCACATCTGCTTTAAATATCTGAATCCAACAAGGATAAAGCCGTGATGATTTGAACACCACGGTTAATGCTACTGCCGGCAGACCAGCCAGCGTGCACAGGAATATGGCAGAGAAGCGCGACAATTTCCAGGCAGATGTGAAGGAAATCTTTTCATCGAACGGTCAGGCCGTGGCATTGGCGACGGTGGAGCTGCGCAAGAAGGTATGCGGAGATCCGGACTATGCCCTGCTCGCTTCGGCAGATGAAAAGCTTTTGATTAGGGTGGCAGACGAGTGCGGCAACCGTTTTGCCCACTATGTCACCTCGCCTGAGGCTGGCGCGATCTCACTGCTCCATCTGCCTAGCATCTTGAGAATGACGAACAAGGCAGGAGTCACGGTCCTGGAGCAGGCCGCAAGACATTCTGCAGCAGTCAAGGAGATCATCGAGAATTATCCGCAATACCTCTCGGAACCGATTAGCAAGGATAAGAAGACAGGCAGTGCCAGAGTACTCTTGGACATCGTGGACTGGAACGCGAATTCCAAGGAGTTGAAGGAACTCCTTGCTGGTACGCTTAGGGACTCTTTATTCGTTGAGAAAAAGAATATGGCCTTGGGGCTTGCCAGGCGCGGCGGGCATAAGGACTGAAGGCGTCTAGCACCAACTCCTCACTTTCTGCCGGCGCCTTTAATCGCCCTTGACAAGTCGTTAATGGTTACTGAGATGCCACCGTAGGCAAAGCCCTTTTTTGTTGGTGGAACATTCATTCTGAACTCCTTCTTCTCGAAGACTTCTATCGAGATGTTACCTTTAGAGAGCTTCAACGACCCGCCAGGTGTCAGGATATTCCAGCCCCTATATCCAAAGAAATTGTCATCGTAGGCGGTTCTGAGATTAGGGGCAATCGAAAGCCTTGAGCCATTAGGAGAGGCCATATCGAAAGACTTTGAGAGATCAAAGACGTAATTGTTTCTGTTCCAGGTCAGCCCGTCGGTAAGAAGGTGCTTTTCGGTGAACTTTACAGTCACTGGGCCGGAGTATGTAATCGTTGAAATGAGCGCCTGGTCATTGTGATTGCTGATCCATTTGGAGGGGTAACGCCAGCTCTGAACGCTTGCGCTTCCGGTGATCCCTCCCTTCAGGCACGGATCGTTTATGGCGCAAAGTTCCTTGTGGGCTGTTAGGTCAATATCAACTTCGTCCATGGCTTTGCGGGCGAGGTCATAGTCTTGCCAGCCCGTAACAGTAAGATAGTTGCTGAGATTAAAATCGGCCTGGAACTGCTGAACGGGTCCGACGCCTATGGGACTGCCGGTGCTTTTAACATATCTGGACGCGATAGTCTCGGTAACTGTCACTGCAGTGTTGGGCGACTCTTGCTGCTGTGTTGTGCCGGCCCCTCCGGCATGGCCTCTCAGAAGCATAGACAGACAGACAATGCCCAGTGCTTTCATCTGGCCACTTTTCTTTGTGGTTGCCATTTTATCATTAACAGTATTGGCCTTTAAATATATATAGAAAATGTGCTCCATTAGTGGAGCACATTAGAAAGGGTTAAATACTGAGGTGGCGTTTGTACATCATGGATTATTCAGTCTTGGAGGAAATCGGGTTAACTCGCGCAGAGATAAAGGTCTATGTCGCTTTACTGAAAAGGGGGGCCACAACCGCGGGGCCGCTTCTAGACGAGACTTCGCTGCAGAACTCAACATTGCACAAGATTCTTAACAAGATGGTAAAGGATGGCCTTGTTTCATTCATTGTCAAAGGAAAGATAAGGCAGTATCAAGCGGTGGATCCGACAACGATCTTGAAGATGATTAGGGTGCGCCAGGCAAGGTTCACGGAGCTTTTGCCGCAGCTAAAGGCGATCAGTATGCCAACAGAGAGGCAGGACGTGGAGGTTTATGATGGCATAAAAGGGTTGGAGAATATGCTGTATGAGATGGTCAAGGGAGCGAGAAAGGGCGACGAGTACCTGTTCTTTGCGTTTTACACTAAGGATAGAGAGGAACTCGATAAGGTATTCAAATTCTATGCCGACTTCGAAAAGGAGAGGAAGAAGATGGGGATTGTCTCAAAGGGCATTGTCCCAACAAGCGTGAGAGCGGAGTTTGTCAGATCAGGAAGAGAGATCAGAAATGTCAGATTCGTTGATTTTCCAGTCCCTTTGAACATGTCCATATTCAATGACAAAGTGATCTTTACCCCTTGGGAGGATAAGGAGGTCTCATTTTTAGCGCATTCTAGGCAGCTGGCTGATTCGTTCAGGAAATATTTCTACTCCATTTATGATAGCAAAAAACTGCCAGGGAGCAAACGCGGTAACTGATCCGTCAGTACATCTTCTTCAGGCGCGCGATCCTCTCGTCTATGGGGGGATGGGTCGAGAAGAGGTTCATGGCGCTTGCGCCCCTGAGCGGGTTCGAGAAGTACATCGGGGCGTTGACCTCGTTCGCGGTCTTCACTCCTGCAGCCTGCGGGTTCGAGGCGTAGCCCTTTATCTTGGTGAGCGCGCCGGCGAGCCCCTGCGGATCGCGGGTTATGCGTGCGCCGTTCGCATCGGCCATGTACTCCCTGCGCCGGGAGATGGCGAGACGAATGAGCAGCGCGAAGATGGGGGCGAGGATGCCCACCACCAGGCCGACCAGAAGCATGATGAGGCCCGCCTCCCGTTCCTTCCGCGGCTGTTTAACCCGCCGAAGAGGAAGACGTTGCGTATCACCGCAGCGACCAGACCGATCGCCCCGGCGAAGATGATCGCTATCATCATGAACTGCACGTCCGCGTTGGCGATGTGGGACATCTCATGGGCGATGACGCCCTGGAGCTCGCGCTTCTCCATCATGGAGAGCAGGCCCGTGGTAACGGAGATGGAGGAGACTTTCTTGTTCCGCCCCGAGGCGAAGGCGTTGGGGTTGGGGTCGTTCACTATGTAGACCTTGGGCATGGGCACCTGGGACGCGGCAGCGATACCCTCGACTATGCTGTAGAGCGAGGCGTACTGCTTGGGGTCCGCGGGCTGCGCCTTGGCCATCCTCAGCTGGAGCGCATCGCCGAACATGAAGACTAGCAGCGCGTAGATCAGCACCAGTACCAGGCCGATGAAGAACCAGCCGATGCCGCCGCCGAGTAGCCAGACGAGCAGGTAGATTATCCCTGCGAACAGGGCCACGAACACCGCCATCAGCAGCAGGGACTTGAGCCTGTTGCGGGCTATCTCGTCGAAGAAGCTTGCCATCTACTACACGTTATGCGCTCGGCGCAGTTGGAGGAGCGGCCTTCTTGCCGCCCTTCCGCGGACTCTTCGGCGCTTTCGGTGCGGCCGGAGGCCCCTGCTCCGGGCTGTCGCCGTTCATGTCGTCGAAGCTGACCTTCACCGGCTCGCGCTCCGCCTCAGAGGCCGTCTGGAAGTAGTCGAACTTCTGGAAGTGGAACGCGTTCGCGAAGATGCTGCTCGGGAACTGCTGCAGCGAGTTGTTGTAGTCGAGCACGTAGTCGTTGTAGGATGTGCGCACGAACGAGATCTTGTCCTCCGTATCCTGTATGGAGCTCTGGAGGTCGCGGAAGTTCTGCGATGCCTTCAGATCCGGATAGCTCTCCGCCACAGCGAAGATGCTCTTGAATGCGGCGCTGAGCTGGTTGTTGGCGTCCGCCTTCTGCTGCGGTGTTCCGGTTATTATGGAGGAGCGAAGCGCGGTGACCTGGGTGAGCACGCTCTTCTCGTACTTGGCGTAGCCCTTCACCGTCTCGAGCAGGTTCGGGATGAGGTCGTAGCGACGCTTTAGCTGCACGTCGATCTGTGCCCATGCATCCTGAACGCGGTTGCGCTTGGAGATGAGGCCGTTGTATATTCCGACTATGGCGATAAGCACTATCAGCACTATCACGCCTATTATTCCGTCTAGCAGTAGACCCATCATATCACAGTAATATTATGGCAAATACGCTTAAAAGGCTTACCACGGTGTTCGGTTTCAAAATCCGAAGGCATTTATATTATTGAGGAAAAGTATTATACGCAAAACAAGCGAGCGTAGTCTAGCCTGGTCAGGACTCTGGCCTTCCAAGCCAAAAACCCGGGTTCAAATCCCGGCGCTCGCAATCATTCCTTGAAGTTATGCTACCTGCCTCTGTATTTGAATATTTTGTCGTATTCTTCATGACTTATTATATCTAGTACATCAAGCCATATGGAGAGTATCTCGACTTCTGTGTTTTCCCTCTGCGGCTGTTTAAGCGTGTATATCATACGCCAACCGCCAGAGAGGTTTACCTTCCATAAGTTTGTTACTTCATATTCAGCGATGTACTTCTGCCCTATCCTATTTTTAGGTATGTGAATACCAAAATCATAATCCCTTTTCAATATTGCAATTTTGTCTTCTATTGACTTAAGCAAGGTCTGATGGAAAGAGCTGGTTGTTCCCTTGTCTATCTCCTCATCTACTTTCTTCTTAAGGTTTAGATATGCGTCTTTTGCATCTCCAAGTAATTTTATAGATACGCGTTTATCCGCCAAATTATCACATTTGGATTCCTTCATTCTCTGCCTTCTCCAATCTCTTGTTTGGATTAAAAGTCCAAATAAAACCCTTCCTAGTTTCAAGCACCATACCCCGCTTTTCCATGTAGTCAAGCACGAGATTAAGCGTGGAACGCATAACTCCGGTTTGCAACCTTGACAGTATCTGGTTCCTGCTTACTGGAGTGTTTGCCTTCCTTACTACTTCCTCTATAGCCAGTACTGTCCTAAGTGTTGGATAATGAACTACCTCTCTTTGAATCTGCATGATCTTAACACCTAATAAGTATATACCCTAATAGATATATAGGTCTTTGGGTTTATACGATAAGATAGGTTTCTTCGGAAAGATTAGTTCTAAAATACACAGTAGATAATAAGACGTAAAGGAAGTATCCAAGCCCCTCAAATCCCGGCGCTCGCGCCTCTTTTCTAGGCGGGTTAAGTAGGACTAGCGGTGTAGGAGGCCCGCGAATGGGCTGGCGTGTGTATTAACGACGCGGTTAGGGCTTGTTATCCCCCTTAACTTATCGCCTACGCTCTCTGCCATCCCCGTCTGCCCATTCCCCCTGTAGAGTTGTAGGGCTTTGCTGTAGCTTGAGGTCCTGCTCATGCGTCCCCAGACCGGCTCCCTTTCGTCGTCGCCGTGCAGTTCGTACAGTTGCGCTGCCAAGCCGCGCTGGCCAAGCTTCTCGGCCAGGTCCGCCGGGCCGAGATAGAACCGTATCTCCTTCCAGTGCTCGACGTTCTGCTCCAGTATCTTGGTCGCTGCATCCCTGTCACCGCAGACAAGACCATCCATTGCCCGGTCGTACAGGGCCATGGCCCCCAGTTCCTCGCGTTTTTGGCGTGTTGTGAAAAATCCCACACACTCACGATACCACCTGACAGTTCCTGATTTATAAGGCTTGCGCTGAAGGAGAATAAAGTGCCAAACAGCAACGCGCTTTTCCACCGTTACGGCAGTATTTCGCATCGTGGACAGGCTTAGCTTCCGAGTTCGGAATGGG
Organism: uncultured archaeon; assembly: GCA_963830445.1. Taxonomy (GTDB): domain Archaea; phylum Micrarchaeota; class Micrarchaeia; order Micrarchaeales; family CABMGC01; genus JAJZOD01. Next base: position 18,367 of record CAWHMC010000012.1, on the reverse strand, counting down.
TTCGGGCGTTTCCCTGTCCCTATGGCCGTTTGACATCATTACTTAGTAGAAAAAGGTATATAAGGATAGCGGAGCGGCGCGCAGCTAGAGTCCGACGCGCAGCGGCGGAAAGGAAAGTAGCTTTGCCCTTATGGTGGAGATCTTGCGCTTCGGGACGCCAGACTCGCTCAGTGCCGTGTCGAACTGGTCGCCGGCGCGCATCTTACTGGCAAACTCCCCTATCCTCTCATCCGATATGCCCTCCCTCCGCATTGTCCGTATCAGGATCAATGCAACTGCATCAACGTCTTCGCTCGCGTGCCGGTTGCCCGTCTTCAGCGCCACGGTTGAAGCCATCTCATAGAAAAGGTATCGCGTCATAGAACCAGACTGAAACTGCGGTTTTATGATATTTATATTTATAGTTAACTCTGATCCAAAAATAGACGACAACGAGTGCCTACTATTTCAGGAGCTGGCCCAGCTCCTCCCCGTCCACGTTGAGCTTATGCTTGAGCATTATCTCCCGCATCGTGGTGCCCTTGTCTCCGACATCGAACTCTGCCACCAGCTTCTTCAGCCCATCTCCGGTGATGCGAGCGAGTCCTCTCTCGACTATTATCCGGTCTACGTCCTCTGGGCTGTTGGGCACTGATCCGAACACCTCTCCGATGCCTGCCTTTGTTATCTTCCCTTTGGCATAGGCAGAGAAGACCTGCAGTATCACATCATCGGGCATGGTCACGGCTGAGACGCCGCTGCGGCTCAACTCCTTGAACTTCTCGAGCAGGATGGAGGCGACAACGTTGTGTGGCGCCTTCGTCCTGGAGGTTATCATTCTGTAGAGTCCAAGTTCCCTGGACCAGAGCATCTGGTCCGCAAGCTGCGGGTTCTTTATCTCCCGGTGGAGCTGCGCCTTTATCTTCTCCACGTCGATCTTCTCGGGCTTGCCGTGCATTAGTACTGAGCGGACCGAGACCGGAAGCTCGTCCGTCTCGGGGAACATGCGTGATTTGCCCGGCATGGGTCTGAGGAACCGGGTGGAGAGGCGCTTGCTGTCGACCGCCCGCGTCTCTGAGGGTACGCCCTCGAGCGCCATCCTGGCGCGCATTATCGCGAGGTTAATCGCCGGATCGGCGCGCTCCTTCTTCTCCGCCACAAGTATGAATGAGTCCTCTTCCTTTAGGTCCAGAGCGCGGGAGAGCTGGGCCAGTTCCGACGCAGTTATCCCATACTTTCCCATCTCCTCGTCGCCGTGTATTATCCCCTTCACTCCGGCGCTCTTCGCGTAGTCGCTGATCTCGCTGCCCAGGCGCAGGTCGGTGCCTATCTCCCTTCCCACAAGCCCCTTGAATCCGGTCAGCTTCGTCCCGCGGACCACGCCGCCGGCGCTGAGCTGGCCCTCGATTATCTTCGCCTTCGTGTGCGCGAAGAGATGGGTTAGGTCGACCGACTCATGAATCACCGCTCCGCGCTCATGCAGCTCCTTCTTTATCGCGAGCAGCGCAAGCTGGCGCGAGATCTCCGCCTCTATTATGGTGTCCATGATGTCGAGCTCCTGGAAGCCCTTTATCTCGACCCGGGCTCCCGACTTTATCGAGACGTTCACGTCCTGGCGTATGGAGCCGATGCCGCGCTGCGCCTTCCCGGTGAGCCGGAGCAGCAGGCCAATCGCCATCGCCACCGACTTCGCCTCCTGCGGGGTCTCTATGACCGGATCCGTGTCTATCTCTATCAGCGGGATGCCCAGCCGGTCCAGGTTGTACTCGACGTACTCGCCGGTGTTGGAGACTATGCCGCTGCTCTCCTCCTCTAGGAACAGGGAGGTTATGGGGATGTTCTTCCCGCCCACGCTCATCTTGCCGTCGTAGCCGATCATCATGGTGCGTTGGAAGGAGCTCGGATCGCTGCCGTCCACGACCCCCTTGCGCATCACCTCGAGCTCGTCCGGCACGCAGGCATTGAGCGAGTAGGCTATGCCAAGCGCAGCCTGCAGCGCCTCCGGGTTAGGGGCGTGGGGCGGTTCCTCGTCCGTGTCCACCAGGCAGGCCGTGCTCTTGAAGAGATTGTATATGAAATAGCGTGACTTCTTGCTCTCGAACTCGTTGGCCAGGTCTATGACGCCCAGCTCGCCGGCCACCGCACGTTGTCTGCGGGTTATCCTCCCTACCTTTCTTGTGTCCTCCACGTTCGCCGCGCAACCGCAGAAGAGCTTGTGCTCAGTCGCTAGACGCTGGTGTATCTCCAGCCCGCACATGAAGCCCAGCGCCTTGTAATCAATAGTGGAAGCCATTCATTCACCGAACCAGTCGACCTCCGTGCGCGCGGTTATCTCGCCCACGAGATTCTTCGGAAGAAGCTCCTCCGCCTTCTTCCTTGGGTAGTTGCCCAGCAGGAAGCCGAGCTTTACGTAGGCCACTTCTGACATCATATCCTCGCAGTGGATGCCGCCCACTTCCGCCACCAGGCGCATGTTCCTGTACACGTTGCTGCTCACCCTCCCATAGAGACACTGTGAGGTTATTCCAACGACCATCCCCGATGCCACCGCATCCTTTATCCGCGGTATCCAGCTGCGGCTCTTGAGGGCCGGGTCGACGGGGACCTCACCCAGGCCTGTACCCGCGATAACGAGGCCCTTGTAGCCTTGGCCTACATAGTAATCTATTATTGCCGGGTCTGAACCTGGATAGGCGGTGACCATCGCGACCTTCGGCTCGAAGCCCGTCTTTGCAGTCGTCCAGCCTCGCTTGCCCCTCTCCACGCGCGCGTATTCGCTCTCGTACTCTATCTTCCCCGATACGTCGACGCGGGCGATGGGTGCGTTGTTGATAGGCTGGAAGGCGGCCCTGCTCGAGGTGTGCATCTTGCGCACCTTCGTGCCCCTTATGAACGTACATTTGTCATCAGAAGTCGTGCCGTGCATGCAGACCCCGACCTCGCCTATGTCGCTTGCCGCGGCCAGGTGCGCCGCGCAGACGAGGTTCATGAATGCGTCGCTGGAGCCGCGGTCGCGGCTGCGTTGCGCGGCGGTTATTACCACCGGGCCCGTCAGGCCGCTTAGCATGAAGCTCAGGGCGGCAGAGGCGTAGTGCAGGGTGTCCGTGCCAATGGTTATCACAACCCCGATGGAGCCGTTGTTCAGTGCGCTGGCCGTTGCCTCGGCCATCTTCCCCCACTCCACGTGCGACATGTCCTCGCTCGCAACGCTCATCAGATGATCAACATCAAGATTCGCTATCCTGGCGAGCTCGGGAACCTCATAGAGCAGCTCCTTGGGATTTGTAAGCATCCCCGCACCCATCCCACCGGTTGTGTAGTCGAGCTTGCTCCCTATCGTCCCGCCGGTGTAGATCAGGCTTATCTTCGGGAGCGATTGGTCCAGACCGAACTTTGACTCCGGAAATACGAACCGTTCCTTGTGCGAGTCCAGCTTTGAGATCTTCGCATCGTCCGTGAACTTTATCCCGATGTTGTACCCGTTGTCGAGCTTTATTATGATTATCTCGTTGCTGCCCGCCTCGGGGCGCGGCATCAGTATCCCCTCGAGCGGCTCCGTCTCGGTCGTGAGTCGGATCTTGTCGCCCACGCTGACATGCTTCGCGGTTAAGGCCTCCTCTATCTTCTTGGAGTACATGGTTTTCCATAGCCTGTTTTATCTTAAAAAGCTTTTGTTGCTCCGGTTTGGAAGCGTTTATATATTTTGTTGTCTAAGTATTGCTGTAATCTTTGTGGTTATATGCTATGTGAGCGATGCGGTCGTGAGGTCCATAAGTACAACGTGTGCAGCTACTGCAACAAGAAGATCTGCAACGACTGCCTGAAGAGCTCGAAGAAGGTCTCGAAGATCGAGAAGGCCTTCATCTGCAAGGACGACTGGAGCGACATGAAGAAGCGCGGCAAGTACAAGAGCGCAGTCTCGGATGCGGTCGCGATGCGCAAGGTGGAGACGAGCTACGAGGACAGGAGAGGCCCACCACGCAGGCCTGGTGGCGGAAGGCGCTAGAGCTTCGTTATCTGGATGCTTACGTTCTCACCGTCTATATCAAACTGTATAGCGCCAGCAACGTCAGCCCTCCTGAGCGACTTCGCGTTGACGTCGCTCTCTATCTTCTTCCTGTTCGCCTCAATTATGCGCGCGAGCTCTGGCGAAGCAGCATAGGATATCTCTATCCTGTCCGGCTTCTTCAGTAGCATCTCCTTGCGCACCAGCTGGATGCGCCTCTCGAACTCTCTTATCAGTGCTTCTTCCATCAGAGCGGAGTCGATCTTCGGATCTATGTAGGCCATCCCGCCCTTGAACACCACCGCATTCTCCTTCGAGAGTTTTTCTAGGGAGGTGAAATGGTCCGGTTTTACCTGGACAAGACCTTTCGACGTGTGCAAATCGTAATATCCGCTCTTCGCGATGGCGTCCATCATCTTCTTTGCATCGGCGCCTTTGAGCGCCTCGGCCACTGCACCGCTCTTCTCCTTAAAATCAGGACCTAGCTTTGCAAAGTTCGGCTTTATCTCCGTCGCGAATGAGTCGACCCGCTTGACTTCCAGATGTTTGGTGTTGGTGTAATCCTCGACTATGGCTGCAAGCCTTTGCAGAGCAGTCTCGGTCTCATTGTTGTTGACCTCAACGGTCGCGGTCCCTACGGGCCATCGGAGCTTGACATTCGATTTTTCACGGCTGTTGAGTATCGCGGTCACTGCCTCGCCCACGTACTGGAATTGGGATTCTAGCTCCCTGTCTATAAACTTTGACTGCGCCTTCGGCCATCCCTCAAGGAAGATGCTCTCGCATCGCTTGTACCGCCCCAGGTACACGCCTTCGGTGGAGAATGGGATGAAAGGCGAGGCGATTATCAAAGTGCGGAACAGGACGTAGTCTATCACGTTTATCGCCCTGCGGATCTGGCGCGGATCGTTCATGCGCTTCTTCGCCGACTTTAGGTAGAAGCGGCTGAAGTCCTCTATCACGAAACGCTTTATCGCGTCTGCGCCAGTGGCTGCATCGTAATTATCGAGTCCGTCGGTAACCTCAGTAACCAGGGTCTCGAGTCTTGAGACTATCCACCGATCCGCATCCTCGAGCCCCTTCTGCGAGATTCGACGTCCTATCGTTGGCTTGTAGTTCGCAAGGGATTCGTATTCGGCCAGCAGGCTCGAGACATTGTGCAGTGTGCCTGCGGTCTTCTCGTTGTCCTTTATCTCGCTGTCGCTCAGATCCCTGTTCGAGATCGGATCATGGCTTACGCTCCAGAGCCTGAACGCGTCAGCTGCGGCGAAGTTCACCAGCTCGCTCAGCGGCTTGTAGTTCCCGAAGCTCTTGCTCATCTTCCTCCCGTCAAGACCGAAGAGTATGCCGTGCACTGCGATGTCCTTGAACGGGCTCTTTCCATAGGCCATTAGGCCTATCTTTAGCATGTACTGGAACCAGCCCCGGATCTGCTCTATGTACTCCACGACCAATGCTGTCGGAAGGAACTTGCCGAACTGCTCCGGAGTAAGGCTTGCCCTGAACGCGATGCTGGAGTCGAACCAGACGTCGAGTATGTCCTTTACGCGCTCCTGGTCTCCTCCGCACCTGGGACACTTTAGTATGACGCGGTCGATGTAGGGCCTATGGAAATCGGTGAGCCTCTCTGCATATTCCCTGTTCTTTGCGCGCGAGTTGAGCTCGGCTGCAGACCCTACCACGCTGATCTCGGAGCACTCTTTGCATCTCCAGACGGGCATCGGGATGCCCCAGTACCTCTGGCGTGAGATGCACCAGTCAGGCGAGTTCTCGAGTATGGATCGCTGCCAACCCTTGACCTGCTCCGGGTGCCATCGTATCCTGTCGTTTGCCGCTAGGAGTTTCTTCTTTATCTTTCCTACCTTGAGGAACCATTGCTTGGTGGCGAGGAAGATCAGCTTGTTGGCGCACCTCCAGCAGTGAGGATAGCTGTGGTGGACTGTGCCCTTGTTTATCAGAGAGCCGTTCAGCTCGAGCTCGTTGAGGACAGCCTTGTTAGCGTCAAAAGGGATCTTGAGTCCGGAGAAAAATCCTGCTTCGGCAGTGTAGGCGGCGTCGGGGCCCACGGGGCTGAAGATCGGGAGCTTGTTGGCGACTCCGAGCGCATAGTCCTCAACTCCGTTGCCTGGTGCGATGTGGACAAGTCCGCTTCCGTCCTCCATTGTGACAAGAGCATCGGACAGTATTATGCGATGGAACCTGCGCATCTCCTTCTGCTTCTCTATCCTCTCCTCCAACGGGCTCTTGTAGTATATCCCTTCCATCTGGCTTCCGGTGAACTCCCCCAGCACAGTAAAGCTCTGGTCCAGGACTCCGGCAACGGTCTCAAGCCTCTTCTGCGCGATTATGAATGTCTTGTCAATGGTCTTGACGGCCACATAGACCTCTTTCGGATTTACCGCGATGGAGACGTTCGACGGGAGGGTCCAGGGCGTGGTCGTCCATACTAGAAGATAAGCGTCAGAGAGGTCCATCTTTATCTCCGACTTGTTCTTCACTATCTTGAATGCAACATAGATCGCGGGATCGTCGACATCCTTGTACTCGACCTCCATGCTCCCCTGGGAGAGCGGGGTCTCGCAATGCGGGCAGTACACCAACGTCTTCCCGTCCCTTCGTACAGGAAGTTCTTCTCGCTGATGGTCTTGAATATGCCCCAGCCGGTCTCTATGTAACCGTTGGTGTGCGGCAGGTACGGATTCTTGAAATCGAGCGAGATGCCGTAGCGCAGGTAGTCCGCATCCATTCTTCCTATGTACTTCTTGACGAACTCCTTGCAGTCGTTGACGAAGTTCTCCACCCCGACCTTCTCCTCTATCTCCTTCTTTGAGGTGAGGTTGAGCGTCTTCTCCACCTTATTCTCTATGGGAAGTCCGTGGACGTCGTAGCCTGCCCTGTCTATCACATCAAACCCGCGGTACCGCTTGTACCTCACAAAAATATCCTTCAGCGTCTTCACCCAGATGTGGCCCGGGTGGAGGTCGCCGGTGACGTAGGGCGGGCCGTCGAGGAAATAGAAGGGCTTGCCGCCCTTGTTCTTCTGGCGGGTCTTCTCGATGATCCTGTTCTCGTGCCAGTACTTCAGCACCTGCTCCTCATTCTTAGTCAAGTCGAACACGGACACTCACCAGCTACGCTGATGATACTATTCTTGTTAATCTTCTTAAATGTTCCGTGCCAATGGTAATCGATTGGATGCGATCCGCCGATGCCGTGACGCTGCTGCGCGTGGGAATGGTAATCCTCGCAGCTTACATGATAATACTCACGTTCCACGTAATCGTCGCGATAGGGATAATCGCGCTGGCGATGATCCTTGATGCTGTGGACGGGCTCTTCGCGGTGATGGATCAGAGCAAGGGCGCCATAACCATAACTGATTACATCCGTGCCGCGATGGGCGACCTGAAGCAGAAGGCGAAGGTCAAGGAGATAAAGCAGCGCATCTCCGGCAGCGCGCCCTACGGCGCACGGATGGACATCGCTGGCGACAGGATCGTGGAGTACACGCTCTGGGCCACCTTCGTCTACGTGCACATCCTCCCGCTCTGGATTTTACTCATCGTCTTCGTGCGCCACTCGTTCGTTGACGCGGTGATGGGATCGAAGGGCACCGCCTCGAAGATGAAGACGCGCTTCGCACGCACAATCTACTCCTCCAACATCGGCAGAGGCGGGATAAACCTGGTCAAGTTCCTTACTTTTGCGTACCTCGCGTTGGTATACGCGTTCAACTATCCGGCGGTATACGGCTATGCGCTCGTGGGCTTACTGCTCGCATACATACTCCTGCGCGGGGCAGCCGAACTCTACGAATCGTTCGCCTGACTGTCTAATTATTTAAACGTTCGCCGCCAATCCTAAGCATGGCAAACGCCCCAGAGATAAGTGTAATTGTGCCAGCTCTGAACGAGGAGAAGTACATCGGCTACGTCTTCGCGGGGCTGAGGCAGCAGACCTTCAGGAACTTCGAGACCATCGTCTCGGACAACGGAAGCACGGACAGGACCGTACAGATAGCCAAAAAGAACCGCGCGAAGGTGGTCCTGGAGCGCCGCCGGGGGATAAGCCGCAACCGGAACCGCGGCGCACGCGCGGCAAGGGGCCGGATACTTGTTTTTCTTGACGCTGACACAAAACCCTCGCCGGGTCTTCTTCAGTCCTACTATGACGGGCTGAACGGAAAGGTCATAGCTGCCACGGGTCCGATCCTGCCTCTTGAGAAGTCCGGCGCGACGGTCACTGCCGGATTCAAGTTCGTCTCCATACTGTTCGTGAAGCTCTCGGTGCTGGTTGACCGCCCTTCCATTGTTGGCCTGAACTTCGCCGTGCTGCGCAGCGCCTATGAGAAGGTGGGCGGTTTCGACCCGAACCTTGCCACCTACGAGGACTGGGATATGTCGCTCAGGCTTAGGAAGGCAGGCAGGATAGCGTATCTCGACGACGCGTTGGTGTATACGAGTGTGCGCCGGGTGGAAAAGTGGGGCATCCACGGCTTCTTCGCCTACCATGTGGGCAACATCTGGCGCTACAATCTGCTCAAGAAGCCGAAGGAGGAGTACGAACTCATCAGATGAAGCTGCCGGCTAGAATATGAAAGCGACCACAGCGAGCGCGTTGACCAGTATGTGCGCTATTATGGACGGGTACAGCGAACGGGTCTTCTTGAACGCGTAGCCGGCGACCATGGCGAACAGGAAGGCGGCGATCATCTCTATGCCGAAGGTGGAGTCGTAGCTCGCGTGGGAGAGGCCGAAGATCACCGCGCTGATGATTATGCCGATGCGCGGAATCATGAACGCGCGGAACAGCACCTCCTCGCATATCGGGGTGAGGAAGATGCTCGCCAGGTAGAACCAGAGCGGCTCTCCCGCAAGCAGGATTCCGGTGTTCGGGTTTATGGCGACGTTGGTCGCTGCGCTGGTCAGGCTCACCGCGATCTCAAATATGAATATCACAAGGAAAACAAGGAGGCCGATGCCGATTATCTTCAGGGAGAGGCTCTTCCTCCCCAGGCCCAGCTTTGACACTATCTCGCCGCCGCTCATGTGCTTGTACAAACGCAGGTACAGGAGAACGGAGAGGAGAAATCCGAACTCACCCGCTATGCTGCCGGCAGCAAGCTGGTTGGTAACCAGGCCGTAGGATACAAACACTCCAGCGATGATCTCCAGTATCAGGAGCACCATTGCGAGGAGCACGAGGAACGTGAATGCGGCGCGTACGCTGCCGCCGTTTATCGAGAAAGGGAGGAGCTGGTTGTTGGCTTCCGCTATTGCCCTAGATTTTTGCGGACGGTTCGCATGTTTGGCCCGTTTCTTAGGAGTAGCGCGTGCGATTTAATCATCTAGGCCTTCTTCCACTCGGTGTAGTGGCACTTGCCGCAGGCGAAGCGGTCCTTGTGGCTCGCCATCCTCACTCCGTCCTTGGGGCAGAACTTCTCCGCGGGCGTGAACGGCTCCGGCTTCTTCGCCTTCTTCGCTGCTGGTTTTGCTGGTGCGTCTGCCATGAAAATCACTTGTCAAAAATCACTTCTTCTCCGCCTTCGCCTCCTCTGCCTTGGGTGCGGGGGCTGCGGCTGTGCCGGCCGCTGCGGCGGGCTTCTTGGTCTTCTGGCGCTCTATCTTCTCCATCGCCTCCTTGGAGGCGTAGCTGTGAAGGAGGACCGAGCTGGTCATGTTCCCGTAGGCCTGGCCGATGCGCACTATGGTCGAGGCGTCGGGCTTCAGGCTGAGCATCTTGCAGAGCTCCTGCTTGACCTCGTCCCTGGAGGGCGTCTGTCCCTTGTAGTGGGCGGTCGCGCGTATCTCACGGCGCTGCACTAGCTTGTTCTCTTTGTCATTGTCTACTTTTATCTCAAGTTCCGCCATGTTAAACAGCCCCTGTGACGCGAGCGATCGCTCTGTTCACGCCATACTCTATCACTTCCACTTCTGCCCCCGGTTTTATGGAGCTCCTCATCTCCTCCGGGATCGGGACCTCATAGGTCTCGTAGGTCTCCAGGTTCATCAGCTGCACCGTGTTGCCCGCTATGGACACCACCTGCGCCTTCTTCTTGATTATTATCGGGATCTCTATGTCCGCGGTGCTCGGCTTGAGCAGCGTGCGCTTGTTACCGTCGAACACGCCCACCGCGGTTACGCGCATCTTCGCAGCGCCATGCTTGCCCGGCTTTGAGGTATCGACCTCGACCACCTTGACCGCAACGCCGTCTATAAGTATGTAGCGCCCTGGCTTAACGTCGCTCATGGATCCATAGGTCATATCGTCAGGCATGTTATCACTGTTGCGTTCAATACACAAAAAACACGTTAAGTGCTGATATTGGTTTAGAACGAGTATAAGTGCTACACAAAAATATTTAAACGTTCATCCGAGGCCTGGAAAGAGGGCCCCAGACCCGTAAACAGCGCTAGGGAATGCTTATTAATCAGTAAAATTAACTTGTGCAGCGGTTGAGTGATAGGATGGCCCAGAAAGTCCTAGGTTCCAAGTGTACTCCCAACGACAGCTTCATGCTCAGACTCCTTGGCCTTAAACGCGATCCTGACTCCCGAGAAAAGAGGGGAATTGGGCCGGCACGGAAGATAGTGGTGCGCAGGAAAAGGAAGGTGTTGGAGAGATCGGAGACTGAAAGGGGAGGGGCAGATGGTTGCACGGGTCTCGAAGGTAACCGTCGACGGAGAGTCGCAGCCTGGATCCCCAGACACGCCTGGAGTTGCAGTAGATAAATCGACTTCAGAACCAATTGCAAAGCAGGGAGGAACGGGGCGCGGGAGAAAGTATGGGATACGCGCGGATGCGGATTGGAAGGGTAATAACGGTTCTCAGAGTCCTTTTGTTCTGGAAAAACTAAGGATATACGAAAATTTGCATCCCGATCTATTGCGGGTCATAAAGGCCATGGTAATTCAGGAGAAGCCAGAGGACATTAGGGCCAGGCTTGACGAGGTACATGCTAATTATGTGACGTTGAAGAAGAGCCATCCTAGGACTTCGGATTACATATGCCAAAGGATTGCCATTATGAAAGATAGGGATATGGAAACTACCTTCGAGCATTTCCAGCATCAGACGGAGAGGCTTCGGAAGCTGTTCCCCGGCGAGCTCGGCAATAACATCATACCGCTTATCGTAGTCGACAACATAGATGCGACTGAGGAGACTATGAATAGGGACGCGGAGGCCATGTTCTCCCTGGAGAACGCGGTTTGTTGCCTTATGCCCTAGCCTTCTTCTGGTGGAGCATTATCTTGTTCCCGTCCGGGTCCTCGAGGATGGACATCTTGCAGACCGGGCTCTCATAGAACTCCATCGCGAACTTCGCCTTCTTGGCCTTTAGCTGCTTAAGCGTCTCGTCGAAATCTTCTACTTCGATGGCGACGCTTGCTCCGCCGGGACCGACCTTGAAGCTGTCCGCACCGGCACCTATCGCAAGAGTCGTCGGACCGATGTCGTACTCGACCATCCCGTTGGAGTCGTCCTGGATCCAGGTGCTGGTGGCCTTTAGCCCGAGAATGCCCTCGTAGAAGGCCTGCGCCCTCTTTAGGCTTGTCACCGGATAGCAGCTGAACGCTATGTTTGTTGCCTTCATGCTTTCACCACATTGAATAGGTTGTTAATAGTAAGCCTTCGCGCTAAATCGTCGCTCGGCCCATGGAGCACAGGCTGCCAGGGGTATGCAATTCATCTGGAGCGCGAAGCTTCGAAACGTTTGCGATTAGAGCTTCTTCACGTTCTTTGCTCGCGGACCACGCTCGTTCTGCTCGACCTCGTACTCTACGCTGTCACCGACAGCCAACTGCGCGCCACCTAGCACAGCAGAGCTGTGCACGTACACGTCCTTCCCGTCGTCTCCTGTTATGAATCCAAAACCCCTTGCGGAGTTGAACATCTTTACTTTTCCATTCATGGTATCACTTTACCAGCATACCATTTGAAGGAATGGATATATAATACGCTAGCAAAAGGAATCCCTCTTGCCGTCTACGGCCTGTGCCGCTGCTTGTGGGGCCTGGACGGCGCTTCGAACACAGAAACCTTTATCATCCGCCCCTGCACCGCTACATAGTAGACTACCAGGACTGCGAATAGAACTCCTTTGTACTGTCTAAAGATATCAACCGAACCTAAAATATGTTCAAAATGGAGTCTTGTATATAACCCCTTTAGTTCATTGCTCCGACCGAGAATTTATGCACCCAAAGAAAATAGCGTCGATATCAAAATCGCTAATCATACACATAATAAATCGCAAAGAATAAAGCCTACATCGCCATATTCTTGAGAGAGACCATGGAGATACTCAATAAAAAGGCATTTTACCGTAGGAAGGAAGAGATGGTTGAGGAAATACGAAAGGGCAAAATGTTTGTATATCCCACAGATACGATATATGGGATTGGATGCAACGCATTGATGAAAAGCAGCATTAAAAGGATACGAACGATAAAACGCAGAAGCGAGAAACCCTTCTCCATCATTGCTCCTTCGGTTGAATGGATAGAGCAAAACTGCCTTATTGATGATAATGCCAAGAAATGGATAACGAAGTTGCCTGGAAAAATCACCCTCATACTACCAGTTAAGAATAGGCAATGCGTTTCTCGCGAAGTTAATGGTGGGAGCAGAACTCTTGGTGTAAGGATTCCTAATAATTGGTTTGCAAGGATTACTTATGAAGCCAGCGTACCTTTTGTGACAACATCGGTTAACATCACTGGTAAGAAACCAATGACTTCGCTAAAGGACATCGACGATGGAATAAAGGACAAGGTTGATTATATTATAAATCAAGGCATCTTAAACAGGAAGCCGAGCAGGGTAATAAGTCTACTCGGAAAGAGGAAGATCCTTAGGTAAACCGCTCCAACCGGGGGTTGAGCCACTTGTATACCTACCTTACGATACCATTGTTAGTTATTGGAGTATTCTACGGGGAAATGCAAGAGGTTGGTAGTACATTCGCCTTCCTTTATTTTATCACGGTTTCGTTCACTAACTCGCTTCCTCATCGGGAGTATCATGCCGATAAGACTCTCGTTTATCACGAAATCCAGATCATAGGTTGACCACGCGGCTTCGGCAACACAACCCAGATTGCACAATTTGCATGTCTCGTAACGTTTGTATATCCGTGCTTTTTTGCCTCCATACATCTAAAAGTCTTGTTTCACGTAAGTTGAACTTTTTCCCATTAATGAAAAGGCATGGTGCTAGCAATGTTCCTTCGTGATTAATCTGTATGCATTTCCAAGGATTGCACTTATAATCGTAGTTACCCGATTGTTCAATGTAACGAGTGCTATTAAGTATGGGATAAACTTTTTTGTGATCTAGTACAGTTTTGCCGTAGAACCTTATTTGGTCTTCAGTTGGTACAAAGTCCTTTGCGGTTGGACTGCCTTTAGGATCTAACAAATTGAATGAAATGCAATCCATCTTCAAATCATCAAATACCATGTGAATAATGTCATGCATCTCATACGCATTTCTATTTGAAACGGTTACCATGGCGCAAACTGCCGTACTAGCCTTCATGGATGCAAGGCCGTCCATTATTTTATGAATATTTCGTTTGTTGTGCTCAAGCCAGTTTACACCCCGTGTTTCTTGGTATATTTCTGGTTTTGTGCTATCTATGGATGTTCCAAAAAAGTCAAAGCTCTGCGCAATTTTTTCTATATCTGTCTCTCTAAATAGGCTGAGATTTGTGATGACCATCGTGTAGAGCCCCTTCGATCTGACATATGCTGCAAGTTCAAATAAATCCTTATTAAGAAACGGCTCACCGCCGCTAAATGTAAGTGACATGGCGCCTACAGACCATATATCATCTATGATCTTCTTCCACTCTTCAGTAGTTGGTTGGTTACCTCTCTTCGTCTCCCACATATTGCAATAATTGCACTTTGAGTTGCATATCGACTCTATAGTTATATACGCATGGGTCGGTCGTTTAGTGCCGCCTAAAAGTCTATTCTGAAACTGATTATGCATGAATCGCAGACTGTTAGCCCATGAACCGTTACTTTTTTGTTTCAATGCTGCGGTACTTCCTTTTTCCATTTTATTCAACTACGCACTTGCCATTAATATTTTGACTTGAACCATCCGCCTACTGCTCCGCTAATTGTAGCCACAATTATGTTTAGTAAGGCTCCAATCCCTCCCTTTGTTATTCCAGTATACGCTCCCAAAAGAGTGCCAAGCGCCCCAAATGTGGATCCAAACTGGGTGTATAGGCCAACAACAACCACAAAACCCAATATTCCTGCAATAAGAGCTGCAATTGCACCTCTCTTCGCACTCCCTTTAGCTATTATTCCAGCGACAAAACCCGAAATCAGGGCCCCAATTATTATAATCCATCCGAGTACTAGAATCAGTATAAACCCGACCAGTGTGCCTAGGATCATTCCAGTTACGCCGCCTTTATTACTTGGCTTTACCATTGTCCCACCCCCATCACCATTCACCTAAATTCTTGCTATCCTGCATGTTAAATATACACGGAATATAACTTTGTTTTAATATATAAAGCTTTAGTTTATTAGAAGTATGAGGACTTGGTTAAATGCGGCCGTAAAGAAACCAAAATTGTCGAAAGTGGTTCACGTCCTAAACTCTGAACTACCAGATCAAGCATTAGACCTGCTCCAATCGATATTCTCGCTTTAAGTTAATGTTCTCTGAGTATATCAATGTATATATGTTTTATAGCTTTTCTACCCTCTTGTTAATGATGGTAAAATGGCTATTTCCACAAAGAAAGCAAGCGAAATGGACATAAGAGGATACAAAAGTGCGGATAAAAAAGCCTTGATAGGCTTATTGGAAGAATTCAACGATCGAACGGAAGCGTTAAGTCCACATAAGCTTTATGGAAGACGTAGTGGTTTTGCAGAACAATGGTTAGGAGAAATGCAGAAAGATATTGCTAAGAAAAATGGCGTTTTTAAAGTTGCTGTTAAAAATAATAAAGTTGTGGGATTTATCTACGCTATAGTTCATAAGAAGGAAGTTAACCACGTAAATATGGATGACATAAAAGTTGGTGATATTATCGTTGTAGCTGTATCTAAACACTACGAAGGGAAAAGTATAGGTTCACAACTAATGGATAGTGCAGAGAAGCACCTGAAAGATGTGGGGTGCGATATCATAGAGCTTGGCTATAATATAAACAACCATAAAGCTGGCGAATGGTACGAGCGAAGAGGATATGAAGTTAGCAGCATAGCTAGACTAAAAATTCTCGATAGAGCTAGGTTAAAAGCTCTAACTAGATAGTCAAGCCTGACGACAAGATTATTTCTGTAGTCGTTAAAAATTGACTGATGCTCCGATCGGGATTTGAACCCGAGTTTGAGCCTTGAGAGGGCTCCGTCCTTGACCGAGCTAGACGATCAGAGCATAGAAGTATTTTACTATTTTGTGGCTTAATATTTATACATTCCTCTGCGGGCGATACTATGCTAGCTGACAAATACAAGCCAACAACCCTCAATGGCATAGTGGGCAACTACTCCTCCGTCAAGAAACTCCTCGACTTCGCTTCGGCGGTGCACAAGGGCGAGCGACCCTCCCCTATTATGATATTCGGACCCACCGGCACAGGCAAGACGGCTGCAGCACAGGCGCTCGCCTACGGGAACGGGTTCGAGCTGCTGGAGCTGAGCTCCAGCGACTACCGGGATACGGAGACACTCAAGAAGAGACTGATACCGGCGAGTCGGAGCCGCGGACTCTTCAACAAGAACATACTGATACTGCTGGACGAGGTGGACGAGCTCTCGAAGAAGTTTGACGGGGGAGCGGAGGCGGTCATAAGGCAGCTCATCTCTGAATCGAAGCAGCCGGTGGTCTTCACGGCCACGGACTTCTGGGACCAGAAGATAAGCTTCCTCAGGAACTCGGTGGACAAGGTCGAGTTCAAGAAGGTCCCGCCCTCCGACGTGGTGAAGCTGCTTCAACGGATCTCCAACCAGGAGGGAGTCGCCATGGAAGCGGACGTGATAAACGAGATCGCCCGCCGCAGCGACGGGGACGTGCGCGGGGCGATAAACGATCTGGAGGCGATGATGGGCGCCAAGCCTGAACTACTCGACAACCTGGGCATGCGCGACCGCAAGATGGAGATCTTCGGGGTGATGGACAAGATCTTCCTGAAGCCCAGCTTCGACATCTCGCGCAGCGCGGTGACGAAGAGCGACATCGACCTGGGAATGCTGATCAACTGGGTGGACGAGAACATCCCGAAGCGCTACCCCTTCAAACAAGGAGATAAGCGAGGCCTACGAGAGCCTTGCGCTGGCGAGCAAGTTCTACGAGAAGGCGGGGCGCAAGAGCTACTACGGCTACTACAGATATGCTAGCGTGCTCGCCTCTTCGGGCATCTCCATGGCGAACGACGGGAGAGTTACCGTGTCCCCGCAGTACATGTTCCCCTCGAACATACGCCACCTTAGCGCGACGAAGAAGGAGCGCGGCTCGCTGAACACGGCGGCGGAGCGCCTATCCGGGATAATGCACACCAACAAGAAGTACATCATACGGAACTACTTCCCGCTGCTGAAGAGCGCCATAGAGGGCTCGATAAAGAGGTCGGCGTGGAGAAGACGCTGGAGACCATGGCCATCTCATTCAACCTTTACGAAGATGACGTCGAAGCGATACTCGGGAAGAAGATTCGCTAAAGCTTTCCTGCATCGAGCTCGAATCCGACCGCGGGCTCCTCTATCCCAAAATTAGAGAGCACTTCAGGATGCACCTCGCCGAAGAGCCCGATCTTCTTCCCGTCTACGATTATGCTGGCGCAGCGCCCTTCTATGAACGTGGATGAGTGGTCGGACTGGACCTCGAACTCCTTGCCCAGCTGGGCGAAGAGCGAGGAGAGCAGGGACTTTGCGTAATTGAAGTTTGATTTCGGATCCACGGAGACTGCCGCAAGGTTGTAGGCTTCCAGCGGCTTCTTCTTCTCGACGCTGAAGACCATGTCCAGCTCGAAGAGGCGCTGGGGCATCTTCTCGTGCTTCGAGAGCGCGAGATCCTTGAGCAGCGAGGATGTGATCCAGGTCCTCATCATTGTGATGCTGCTGGATCTGGCATCCTTTACCCTGACCGCCTCGTGCACGTCAGACTTTGATCTCATCTTGACAAAGTTGTCGTCATCGTTGGTCAGGTAGGAGTTCATCGACTCGCTGAAGCCGAGCCCGACCATTATCTCGGAGAGCTTCTCGAACAGCTCCCCTTTGGGCTCGAGACCGCCCTCGCCCAGGGAGGGAACAGGCACCGGAGCTATGTAGTCGTAGCCGTAGGCAATCGCTATGTCCTCGACGATGTCCTGGTCGTTTATTATGTCGAGGCGATACTGCGGAATCATGAAGCGTATCTTCTTGCCTATGCAGGCCGCCTCGTAGCCCATCTTATTGGCCAGCGAGAGGACGTTGTTGAAGCCGATCTTCACTCCTATCTCATTCTCCAGCTTTGATACGGAAACCATGATCATGCGCGGCTCCAGGCTCGGATAAACGATTGGTTCCAGATTCGGATATTCTACCGCGACGGTTCCGACTGATGCACCGAGGTCGATGAAGATGCAGGCCAGCATGTCCGCTGTCTTCTCCACGAGATGCTGCGAGGTGCCGGTGATGTCGATAAACAGGTTCTTTGTGCCCTTGGTGACGCGAGTGCGTTCCGATTTATCACCGGTATGAATGCCAGCACTCCTTCGCTGTCGCGGATGGTCGGATAGCCGCGCTTCGGCAGCGCAGATGCATACCTGATCCCTTTCGCGTTCTGCTTGATTATCTGGCTGTAGAGCTGCGCCTTCTTCTCGTTCAGCGCTACAAACTCCTCATCGTCCATCACGTAGTTGAGCGCATTGCCAATGACATCGAGGTTGTGAACCCCCATTGCGAGCTTCTTCCTCCACCGCCCGCGGTTGTCGCAGAGCTTGTCCATGAAGGTGGAGGTCCGCTATCACACGTCGCTCACAGAGACGTTCGTTGCGGTGAGTCCCGAGATGAAGGGACGCGCATGCTTCACGTTGCTGTCCACGGTTATCTTCAGCATCGGTTCCTGCTGTTTTATCTATAGGTGAAGTTCTCGCTCTTGTGCAGGAAGTAGCGCAGCGCACGGGCCATGCCCACTGCACCAAGGAGGTCCGGCCTGTTTGGTGTGACGTCAACCTTTATCTCCTCCTTGTCCGCGTGCTCGACCTCGTAGCCCATCTTGTAGATCTCTTCCGCGAGCTTCTCCAGGGAGAGGTCGGTGCCAGCTAGGGTCGTGAAGTACTTCGTGTTGAATGTTATCTTCGGCATGATCTCACATCTTCCTCGAGCGCAGCCAGCCGACGCCGTTGTTGTACAGCTCGTTGAT
>CAWHMC010000011.1:0-31591 GCA_963830445.1 uncultured archaeon | reverse complement strand
CACGAATCTAAAGCCTCTGCCGTAGAGGTCCTCAGCGAGGTGCACCAATTGGCAGTCGATTTCCTGTCCGCACTCAGAGCCTAGCAATATGCAAATAAACTTATCCGACTTCGCCGGACTCTTTCAGGTAGCGTCTCAGGTTTTCGGAGGCTGCCTCGTGGAAGACGGAATGCCCATCCCTGTCGTGCTCCGGCGTCAGGCGTATATCCTGGGAGAGGTAGTGGCCCAGCACCTTCTCGGTCCTCTCTGTCCATTCCTTTCCAGACATGGGCCTCCCGGTGAGCAGCTCCGCTTCGGCGCGCAGCGCATCAGCATTGCTCTTGAAGGCGGGGTAATCCGCGGCAATCCCGGCGAGGTCTGCGGCCCGGACCACCTTCTGCTCGATTGTCTCGAATTGGGCATCGGCCCTCGTGGCCATTATGCAACCGGCCACGCGCTCCACGAACTCTTGCGGATGGCCCAGGGCCAGGAGCTCCGAAGTCGCCAGGCTTGCGCTATAGGCCTCCTTGGAAGCGAATCCTTTCCTCAGGCTGTCTTCAGCGTATCCGGCATCGTGGAAATAGATGGCGCATTTAACCACCGCACGGTCGGGAAAGATGCCGTGGCGGTTGCACCTATCCATCAGGAGGTTCGCCTCTGCGACTACGGCGCAGGCGTGCCTGAAGTTGTGGTAGGGCAGGTCGGAATAGTGGAGCCAGGCCTTGAGATGCACTGCGCCAACATCCGTCTCCCTCCCGCTTTTCTTTAGTTTGGTTGCCATGGCACATCCAGAAGCAATTACCTCGTCCAGATATAAATAAGCCCAGGGCAGCGGAGCTTTGCACCTTTAATGCTTAAAAGTGCAGACTAAAGGTGCAGAATGAGGATTAAAGGTGCAGACCTACTTTTAAATAGATTTAGTTCTTAACAACCCTTATGGGTTGGCATGTTTTTGTAGTAGACGGAGAGAGCTACCCTGTCCATAGAGATTATCCTAATTTAAGTAAAAAATATGATAGAAGCGTATGCATGGCTGGTATAGACATGGAAACAGTCGAGTGGATACGAATGTATCCTGTTCCATATTTTGATTTGCCTTTCAATCAAAGACCACACAAATTTGACGTAATTGAAGTTTTAGCGGAACGTAATCTTGCAGAAAAATTCCAAAGAAAAGAAAGCCATAAAATCAAAAGTGAGACGATAAAGAGATTGGGCAATATATCAACTGAAAAAGGAACATGGAAAAGAAGGAATGAGATTATATCGGCACTGATAGAACCCTCACTTGAAGTATTGCAAAAGAAATATGAGGCGGATAAGACATCTTTAGGCTTCATAAAGCCTCAAAAGATAACTGATTTCTACGCCGAGCCAATATCAGAAGCAAGAGAATGGGAAAGAGAATTAGTGGAAGGTCGTCAGCACACTTTGGCTAATTCTTCGTATAAAAGTCCTCTTGATAAAATACCTTTCAGATTTGCATATAAATTTAACTGCGACGATAAATGCAAAGGACATGACCTTATGGTAGAGGATTGGGAGTTGTTAGCACTTTACAGGTTTTTGGTTAAAAAAGGGGATTCAAAAGAAGTTGCAGTTAAAAAATGCATACAGAAATACAAAGACGAATTTCTATCAAAAAGAGATGTTGGCTTTTTTGTTGGAACAGAAAGTAGCTGGAATAATTGGCTTATAATCGGCGTTTATTATCCACCTAAGCAAAGCTAATCCTAACAGAACGTCTTGAATTCCAATACACACCCAGAAACAGTGGCTATTTGTATAGCGTTGCCTTACGCATTTTGTGATACTTAATTACAAGAAAAGAAATATATGCTTAATCCCCCAAATTCAATCATGCCAAACTGGAAAGGCAAAAAGGAGAGTATCGCATTAATGCTTAACAAATGTTAAGTGGCGTCGGCGATTTGCAAGTTTCTGGTGAAACTTGACTGGCATAGGGCAACCGATTGCCCAGTAGATACGCTTGCAGGTTGCGTTAATACCTGCTTTACCGATTAAAGGTGCAACTTATTCATTAAAGGTGCAAGTGCTATTAAGGGTGCAAAGCCGGGCAGCGGGCCAGATGCCCGCCCCGGCCTAATAACGATAGTCTTATATTTATTAACTGCGTCAGTTTGACGTAGAATCAACCCTCAGGTGAGATTTTGTATTATGTACATACTATAAAGGACACCATCAGCATCCCTCCGACGCATTTCGGCGAGGACATCAACAAGGCAGCGAAGGAGATCCTCCGCGCACGCTATGAGCGCACGCTGGACAAGCAGATGGGCATAATCATCGCACTCTTCGACGTTAGGGATATCAGCGACGGCGCAGTGCTGCCCGGCGACCCAGCAACCCACCACACAGTCACATTTGACCTGCTCACATTCAATCTGGACGTCGGCGAGATAGTGGTCGGAGAGGTCTCCGAACTGGTCGACTTCGGCTGCTTCGTGCGCCTGGGCCCGATCGACGGACTCGTGCACATGTCCCAGATAACGAATGATTACATCAACTACGACCGCAAGACCGGCACCTTCGTACTTAAGAACAGTGGCAGGAGCCTCAAGAAGGGCGACGCCGTCTATGCAAAGGTCTCAACCATAAGCCTGAAGAACAACATCAAGGACACGAAGATTGCGCTTACGATGCGCCCCGAGGGATTGGGCAAGCCGGAGTGGATGAAGGAGCCGAAGAAGGAGCGCCGGGACACCAGGTCCAAGGGCAGGCCAAAGAAGTGAGTAGATGGAGAAAGCGTGCAAGAACTGCCGATTGATAATAGCGCAGGGCGAGACGTGCCCGTTGTGCGGCTCGACAAACCTGACGAACAAGTGGAGCGGCTACATAGTGGTGCTCAACGTGGAGAAGTCGGACCTCGCCAAGAAGCTCGGAGTGAAGGTCAACGGCACCTACGCCCTGAACATCAACAACTGATCTTTTTGTGATTACTTCTTTTCAGGAGTCTGAGCCTCGCGCGCGTACTCCTCCTCGACCACTACCTTGTTCAGGGTGTCGATGTAGCGCAGGGCCAGCTCCACCGCAGAGGCCTTGTCGATAAGGAACCGTGCGTCTTTCTTTACGGCTGAACCAAATCTCACGGTCGCGACCTTCTCCTTGACCTCAACCTTGTCCGGCTGGATCTTGTAACTCGCGAACAGCGCCTTTACCCTCTCCTGCTCCTGTTCCACTTTAGAAGCGACTTTCAGCTCACAGGTGATGGTCTCGCCTGCCAGCGGATGATTTGCATCCACGGTCACACGGCCCGAGTTAACGCTGCGTATCGTCGCAACCGCTCCATCGAGCTCGACCTGCATGCCCGGCACCGGCTCCATCTCGTGTTTCCTGAAATCCGCGATGGGCATCACCCGGACGAGCTCTGCGCTCCTCTCCCCGAATGCCTCCTCCGGCCTGATCTCGAACTTCTTGCTCTGACCGACGTCCATGCTCTTGAGCGCGTTCTGTATGCCCTTGAGCGTGTTGTCCTTTCCGACCACTATCAGCTGGGGCTCGTAGGCCATCTCGCTGTTGTATATCCCGCTCTCCTCAGCGAGTTTCTTGTTGGTGGTCTGGACCAGCGTCTTGTCGGACATGCGCCACATGCTCAATTCAACCTTTACAAATTCTCCTTCTTTTAGACTCATGAAATCACTTGATCGTTACAAAAGCATTGGCTCCAGGCTGCTCCGCATCTGAGAAAAGCTTTTAATTTAACGTTCGTATATCATATGTCTCTAAGTATAAAAAGTTTGTGATTACCATGTCCAGAAAGAAACAGATAATAGAGGCCCTGGGGGCTGTCTTCATAGGCCTGATCTTCCTCTCGACCTACCTGGTACGCGGCCAGATAGGCGGCACCGGCGGCGGTTCCGGAACAACGACAACTACGATAATGCCCGCGACCGTATACTCCTACGGCTTCGCCAACGCCCTCGTCGCTAACTACACAAACAACCTGCAGCTCTCAGTATCATGTGCTGGCAACAACACCTCTACGGTTCTGAACCGCCTGAACAGCCTGGTCTCCGGCCTGCAGGTCAACAACTCCGTGATAAACTCCTACAACATAGGCGACAGCATAACTGTGCAGACTGGTGGCATGGGCCCCGAGGCGCTGTACTCCTACGTCTACGCGAAGATGAACCAGAGCGCCCTTTCCTGCGTAGACTTCCAGGGCACCGCAGACCTCCTGCTCCCCGCCTCGCTCAACTTCACCTATGCCACATCAACCGGAACGCAGCACGTCTCCATCCCCCTCTCCTTTGCACAGCGCAACGTCCAGTTCCCGCTAAGCCTGAACTACGGCGCGAACACCCTGCGCGTGAAGGTGGTCGGCCTGATAGAGAGCAACGGCACGATATACCAGCTCAACATTACTAGAAACGGTGCATAAATGTTAGATAGCGCTACCGAGGCTGAGATACGCAAGCTCGCCCTAAAGAATGCGCTGGAGTACGGCAAGGCGAACACGGGCTCGGTGCTGAGCAAGGCGCTCTCCAAGTTCCCCGACCTCAAGTCCGACCTACGCGCCCTCTCGGCGAACGTCGCTGCGATAGTTACCGAGGTCAACGCGCTCAGCGCAGCGCAGGTGGCGAAGGAGGCGGAGCAGTACGCCGACGAGTTCAAGAGCGAGGCGGAGAAGAAGGCGAAGAAGAGCGCGGAACATGATTTCACGCTCGACGGCGCGGCCGAAGGCAACTTCATGACCCGCTTCCCTCCCGAGCCCAACGGCTACATGCAGATCGGCCATGCCAAGGCGGTGTTCACCGAGCGCAAGTTCTCCGACATCTACAGGGGCAAGCTCGCCCTCTACTTCGACGACACGAACCCGGAGAAGGAGAAGCAGGAGTTCGTCGACTCGTTCAAGACCGACCTCCAGTGGCTGGGCATCCCGTTCGACACCGAGTACTACGCAAGCGACAGCATCGAGCAGCTCTACGTCTATGCCGAGCAGATGATCAAGGCCGGCAAGGCCTACGTCTGCTGGTGCAAACCCGAGCAGATGAGCGAGGGCCGCACCAAGGGCATCGCCTGCGAACACAAGGCGCAGGGCGCGGAGGAGAACCTGAGGCTCTGGACGGCAATGCTCGCGAGCAAGGACGAGAAGAGCGGGATGGTGCTGCGCCTCAACTACGACCTCAAGGACAACAACACGGCAATGCGCGATCCCACCCTATTCCGGATAAAGACCGATACCCATTATCGCCAGGGAAACAAGTACCACGTCTGGCCGACCTACGGCTTCAACACGCCGATCATGGACTCGCTGCACGGGATCACGGACGCGCTGCGCAGCAAGGAGTTCGAGCTGATGGACGAGCTCTACTACTATGTGCTCGATACGCTCAAGCTCCGCAAGCCTCGCGTTCACAGTTTTGCGCGCCTTGAGATAAAGGACAACCTCACGTCAAAGCGCAAGATCAACGAGCTAATAGCACAGGGCCTCATCTGGGGCTACGATGATCCGCGGCTGGTGACGATCACCGCGCTGCGCCGCCGGGGCGTGATGCCTGCTGCGATCAAGGAGTTCGTCCTGCGCTTCGGGATGAGCAAGACCGAGAGCAGGGTGCCCATAGAGATGCTTCTCACCGAGAATCGCAAGCTCCTGGACGCCAACGCCAAGCGCCTCTTCTTCGTAGAGAAACCAGTCAAGGTTCACGTCACCGGAATACCGGACTCCGCGCGCGATGTGAAGATGCGCCTGCACCCTACTGTTGACATGGGCTTCAGGCGTTACCTGGTGAGCGACGAATTCTTTATAAATGCATCTGATGCAAATAAGATATCCAATGGCGACCAGGTACGGCTGAAAGATGCGTTCGACATCCTCATAACAGCGAGGGACGAGAACCTTCTCGAGGCGAAGTACGTAGCGGAGGCGACCAGTGCCCCGCGGATCCATTGGGTCAACGAAGGCAACTACATGGCTTGCAACGTGTACAAAATCGGCAATCTGCTGAATGGAGAAGCGTTCAACGAGTCGAGCCTTGTGCTCGAATCGGGCCTTGTGGAGAGTCACGCAGAGAGTCTCCTTGAGGGAGAAGTGGTGCAGTTCGAACGCACGGGCTTCTTCAAGCTGGACAGCAGGCGCGACCTCAGTTTCCTCTCGTTATGAAGGTGATCGACTGACAACTCTACTAAACACCAAGGAACTCGATGTGCGGCCCGCGCCGCAGAGGTACGAGGACCAGGTTCTGAAGCGCGTTATAAAGGAGAGCTGGCGCGGCAAGCTCCAGGGCACCCAGAGCACCAACGGCCAGGCGGAGCTGCTGGAGAGCCATGCAATCAAGATGGAGCAGATAACCGACAGCTACGACTATGAGTCCTTCTGCATGAACAACCTGATCGGCAACGCGAAGAACATGACCGCCCTCGAGCTCAAGGCCTACCTCTCCTACATCGAGAAGCTAGCCCTGGGCTACCGGCACTACGAGCAGAGGATGGGCACCAACATCACCGACCTGCTGCTCATAGGGCTCACCATCAAGGCGCGCGACCTGCGCTCGATGCGCATCTACTACGACAAGCTCTTCGGCTCGCTGGAGAAGCAGATCGACAGGTACGTGGCCCAATCGGCCAGGACCGCGAAGTCGCTGCGCGACGACAATGAGCTCCTCTACCGGAAGGAGAACAGCTTCATAACCCGTATCTTCGGGAAGGGCGAGATAGAGCTTCTCAAGCAGAGGGTCGCAAGCAAGCGCAAGCGGATAACCAAGCTCTCGCGCAGGGTGGAGCGCACCGCGACCGTCGTGCACAAGGCGAAGCACGCGTGAATCTCACTCTAGATAAATTTCAAGCGTTTAACCTCCCTAACGCCATCAAAATCCGAGTCGTCGCTTATTATCTCACCTATGCTGTTTTCTATGCAGCAAGCTATGTGGATTGCATCCCGCGGATCGATGCCGTATTCTTTGACCACATATTGTGATATTGAAATGGTGCTTTCCTTCACATCAAGAAACCTGAGGTTCGGGAATTCTAGGAACTTTGCGACTTCTATTACGGCAGCATCCTTGCCTATTCTCTTACGCAGCACCCACATTATCTCGTCCCACGTAAGCACGCTGGTCGCCGCCTGCAGAGAACCATCTACAACTTTCGATAGCAAGTCGGCAGCCGCGATCCTCTTCTTATCTGACTCCTGGTGAAGCAGGTAATAAACGAACACGTTTGCATCAATGTACTTCATATTGCTCCTCCAATATCGATTTTATCTGTCTCGCATCGAGCGGCTTCTTGAGCTTCTTAATGGAGCTACCAAAGTTCGCCAAGAACTCCTGCGGCTCAAGCCTCTTTTTTATTATGATTTTGGCATCCTCTACCTCAAACACTATTTCTGATCCCGGCCTAAGGCCCAGTTTCTTCCGGATATCCTTTGGGATTACTACCTGGCCCTTTGTGCTTATCGTTCTCTCTAGTTCCGTCTTACCACCTGGTAGTAATAAGTAAGAATACATATTTATACCTTTCACCATACCGATATTATTAGTGTCTCTTGAATACCCCCTTTTCTCCACCTTTTATAGTAACAATTATAGAATCCCTCCTTTTGTCGCCGAAGATTGTCAATTTGTATGGCTTTCCGCACAAAAGATTCTCCATGGTGGCCATGCCTGTCGCGTCTGTTCGTCCAGAGAAAACAAGAGTTCCTACATACTGTATTTCTATTCTGCAGCCTTCAGTAGGATGTTCCTCGCCATCCAAAATTTGTATGCTTGTCGGCGGCTGTTTCTCAACTTCATTTGAATGCGGCGATTGAGCTGTCCAATCCAGTTTCATCTCATCTGTCCTTACAAAAATCGGACCTGCAGGTTCCTTCGAGTTGTTATTTAAAGTCATATAACTGGCCGCACACACACGCTGCTCCAGCATCTTGAGCTTGTCGGCGATAGCATCGTGCATCTCTTGGTTGAATACTAGATCGCTCACCGCGTATCGGACGGAGTCTGCACTCTGTCTGAAGTAGAGCTTCGTCTGGCAGAGCCTCCGTAGGCTTACGTTTATGTCGGTGACGCTGTGCGTTATCAACGCAAGGCAGATCCCCTTCTTCCTGAAGTCCTGTATCCTCTGCCCCAGGTCGAGGCTCGCGGCCGACTGCTCCGAGGCATCGAATATCAGCTGCGCCTCCTCAACGCATATCAGCATGCGGACGGTGTCGTCCCCGCGTATGTCCAGCTCATCGGCGAAGCTGTATACCTGGTTGAGCAGGAGAGCGTAGAAGAAAGGTTTCATGTTGTTGCTGACCTTCGATAGGTCGAAGACCACTCCCTTTTGCAACAGCCCGCCGATTCCTATCCCTTCCTTATATGCGAACTGCGGCTTGAACAGCATGAGCCTGAGACTCTCCAACGCAGCCATGATGTTCTCCCCGTGCTTGGTGTACTTCACCCCGGTATTGCTGCGCTTTGCGTGCTTCTCTATCACTGCCGCCTCTATCGCATCGTAAACCTCCACGGGATCCGGCTCTCGCGTCTCAGCATAGACGCGCCTGAACGCGGAGAGCAGGCACTTCTCCATGGAGTTCCGGTAGGGGCCCGCGTTGGAGGCCGAAGCCATGAGCATCGCCAGATTCTCGTAGAAGCGCTCGATGTTTATCCCAGCGTCGCACCGAAAGAAGTTTATCCTTCTCGAGTCTTCGTAAAGCCGGACGACCTCCATCCCCTCCCGGCCAGCGAATACGCTCCACTCCTCGGTTGGCGCGATTATCGCTGTCATGGGTTTCGCAGAGCCGATCACCTGACCCAGCAGGCGCATCGCCGCGAAGCTCTTGCCCGTGCCCGGAAGTCCGGTCAGTATCACGCCAAGGTTCAGAGTCTGGAGAGATACCTTCACTTCCTCTCCTGTGTCAAACACGGCACCATCCAGATAGGTACCAAGCCTTATCTCTCCCTTGTTATCCGAGAAGCTCGTGGCTATTGCGGTCTTGCGCGCGATCCGCTCCGAGAAGTTCACCATCAGCGCTGCATGGTTCAGGTCGAACGGCATAGCATCCGCGCGCCGGAGCTCTTCGCGCAGCTCCTGCAGGTTTTTGGCCTTCGAGGCGAATGTACCCAGTATGAGCACCTTTGATTCGACGTAGTGGCGCACGCTCTCGGAGGGATTGGTGATAATGACCATGACCTTGTAGGAGAGCCCGTTCTCAAGCATTGCGCCGTTCAGCATCTCGAGCATGGATGCGAGCACCCTCCGCTCGTCGGAGCCGTAGTAGAGCTCCGCCTGTATGCTTCCCGGGGCGAGCAGCCGGGTCATCCGCACCTCCTTCCCGCTGAGTGCGTGCTCCACCTTCTCCTTGGCTAGGCGCACGTGCTCCAGCGAATCTGGGATGAAGGAGACCATCAGGGAAGAGTCACTTCCCCTCAGCGCGCCGTAGATATCGCCGAGCGCTTGCACCTGTTCCTCACCCCGTCTCCGTTCCTCTTTTAGGTAAAGAAACGGCAAGACCACCAGCGCATTGCTCAGCGGCAGCGCACACTCTCCTGCGGAAAGCCGCATTCCTTTGATGCTGGACTCCATCCTGCGCTGCGCCTGCTCGTCCTCGGCAAGGATCCATGTTTCCGCGCTCTTGATATTATGACACAGCATGAAGCCGGTTCCGGACATCGCGCTCGCAAACGCCCTATAGTCTATGGCATCAGGAAGCGCGCTGACCTTGAATGCGCACGGCCTGCTCATCTCCTGTAGCTATAGTGGCACTCCAAAGTTGCGATGCTTCCGTGCCTGCGCGCGATGTAGTTGCGCAGGTTCTCTGACGCTCCTCCCGCGCTCTTCACCACGAACGCGTACTGCCCGCTCGTCACCATCACCTCGGCGACTCCCTTTATCTTCATCAGCCTCTCTGCAGCCTCATGTGCGTTGGACCCTCCATCGGGGTGTATAAAAAACAACGAGTATGCATCGCTGCGCATCCTTGCCCTTCCCATGTTTGATCTATTCATCTCCTCCACCAGCATAATTACTCGAAGCAAGCGCCTGTAGGTCCCCCTATTCTGTGTTGTCTAGAAGACGATACTCCCATATGCAAATCCCTCTTTAAATACTTTTCTCCAAAGATATTGGAAAATTTCCAATTAAAAAGTAAAGTCTTATATATCATGTTGGAAGATTTCCAATAGTACTCCTACTCTACGTCATCAGAGCTGATGGTTTTATGGACGAACTAGACGAGAAATTGGTAATGCAGGCCGCATCCGGCGCCATGAGGTCCACCGCACTGGCGAAGAAGCTGAACGGATCGGTTTCGACGGTGCACTTCCGCATGAAACGGCTGGAACGCGAGAAGGTGATCCAGCGCTATCGTGCCGATGTCGACTGGAAGAAGGCGGGTTACTCGATCATGGCGCTTGTACTGATCAATATAGACACCAACCTGCTCAGCGAGCTGCATCGCACCCAGGACGAGCTGCTGAAGGACCTGTTGAAGATAAAATACGTCCGCGAAGGATACATCACAACCGGGGACACGGATTTGGTTCTGCGCGTGGTCGCCCGGGACACGGACCAGTTCAAGGACATCCTGATGCACTACATCCAGACCCAGGCGGGCATAGTCAACACTAAGACCATGATAGTTCTGGGCTGATCAGAATCAGAGTCCGCGGCGGACACGCACGGCCTTGAGACGCTTGCGTGCTACCTTCCTGAGTTTTGCGGTCGCTATCTGCTTCCTGTACTTCTTACCTACTACCTTATGCTTTCTCTTTACGGTTCGCTGTACCATGACATCACAATGAATAGGAGTAGTATATCAGAGCCACTTATTTATACCTTTTTGATTAGGCTCCTTCCCTAGTTCAACCAACTTGTCCGCGACCCTGCCCACCCTTTCCTCGGAGAACTCATGCTCGCCTACCATGAAGCGCATCAGCTTCTCCTTGTCGGGCTTCGCGCGCTTCAGCAGCGCCTCGAAATCGGCATGCTTCATATCGATGGTCTCGGGCTTCTCGAACAGCTCCACCACCTGGCCAAGTTCCTCGGACATGTCCACAGAATATTTCTTCTTGACGTAAGCCGCAACCTTCTCCGGCGTCTTGTACTCCTTCACTATCTTGAGCGCGGTCTTCGGCCCCACCTTGTCCACTCCCTCGTTGAAGTCCGTGCCCACAAGCGCGCCGAGCATGATGAGCATGCGCCTGTCTATGGCGAACTTGTCCAGGAGCTCCTGGGTCTTCGTGCGCTCTATGCTAACGTTCACGTAGAAGTTGCGCCCCGGCAGCTTCCGCCTCCCAGAAAGTGCGAGGTTGCGCACCACCACTTCCGCACCGAAAAGGAATGAATCATAATCCTGGCTTGCGCTTGCGTACACCAAACCGTTCTGCGTCATCCGCGCTCCCTGCGCTTCTCCCTCGCTCGGTGCCTGGATCCACGGCACGCCCATCAACGTCAATACTTCCTTTGCGCTTTCGATTATCTCCTTATTGATCCGCGTGCTTGCCATCGCGTGAACACGAGCCTCCTCCATCATGCCCTTCTCAACGGCTTCCTTCCACGCCTTCTGCGCCTCGTCCCTCCTGTGCATCCTCGCCTCGAGCGTGCGCCTTTTCATCACAGGGGGTATCCCATCGAATACAAACACTGGCTGGATCTTGCTCTCCATCAAGCTGACGGTGCGATACAAGAGCCCAGACAAGTGGCTTGTGACTCTGCCCTTCGAATCCGCGAGTGGCATCCCATCGGGTCCGCGTATTATCGAGAGGAATTGGTATATGGTGTTAAATGCATCGACCGCGACGGTCGTGCCTGAGAGTGCATCTAGTTCTATCTTCTCCTTGACCTCCCCCACCAGGCTCCCGATGTCGACTGCCATGGTCGCGGCCTACTTTCTCTCCGCCGCGTCGCCCAGAGTTATCGGAGCATCCTTGCCGTGCTTCCCGCTCTCCGTCGAGGGCTCCGCCATGGCGGTGAGTTTTATCCCCAGCTGCTTCTCAATCTTCTTGGTGAGTGCGACAGTGGGCTGCATCTTCTCCTGCTCCACCCGGTTCAGCGTGCTCTCCTTCTCGTTGATCATCTCGGCCAGGGTGTGCATCGGCAATCCCAACGCATCGCGTGCCCTGCGTATAACTCCACCGTAATCGTCGACGAGCTCCTCCTGCGGCTCCTCGTGTATTATCCTGCCGCCGCTCTTGGCCTCGCCCTTGCGTTGGGCGTTCGGCTCCAGGGTGTCTATGACATTCTTGCCCGCAGCGCAGTTCTGGCAGGCGGAGAGCTCTGCGCCTTCGACGTCAATTATGTAAAGGGACTCGGTCTTCTTGCCACATATCTCGCAATCGTACATTCTTCTGCACCAATAATAGTTAGACCAAGGAACGTATAAATAGATTTGTTAATAATCTAGATGCATGGCGACCATCAAGCGGGGAAAAAGGATTGCCAATGCCACTCCGATAACCCTCCTATTCGCGATCGGGACCTTCGTCCTGATAGCGGCTCTCTACCTCAGCCCAGTCGACCCCCTGACCAGCGTCGTCATCGCACTTCTTGCGCTGGGCATCACCGGCGTCGTCATACGCCGCGCCAACGGCCTTGAGGGGACCTACGGCCTCTACATCTTCGGCGGGAGCAGGGGGATAGGCACCATCCGGCGGATGGCGCACAACCGGAAGCGCTTCTGGGAGTTCTTCGTCCAGGTGGGCATGGTCCTGAGCTTCGGCTTCCTCTCCTACTTCATCTTCCGCGGCCAGATAGGCAAGCGCGCCCTGATCGTGGGGCTGCTGCTCACCGCGCTGCTGATGTTCGTGCTCTTCCCCTACACGAGCCTCGCGCTGCAGTTCATCAAGCTCCCCCACGGCGGCAACCTCGCCCAGCAGGTCACTCCCTCGCTGCAGCTCTCTCCTCTTGGCTATGCTCTCTTCGCCACCTCGCTGATCGGAGGCTTCGCGCTCTTCTTCATCATCGTGCTGGTGATCGCGGCCGGCGGGATACTCTCAAGCATCTTCACCGTGGCCTCCAGCATCGTCACCTCCCAGCCGGTTAACTACACCGCCGTCCTGGCCAACAGCCAGCCGGGCGTGCTGCCCGCGCTGCCGGGCATAACGATTCCGTTCTTCGCAGGCATCCTCTCGCTCGCGATCCTGCTGGTAGCCCACGAGTTCTCCCACGGCGCCCTCGCCGATATATACAAGGCCAATGTGCGCCGCGTGGGGTTGCTGATGTTCGGCGTCATACCCGTCGGCGCCTTCGTGGAGCCCAACGAGAAGAAGGTGAACAAGCTCAGCGCGGTGAAGCAGAACCGCATCTTCATCGCCGGCATCACCGCGAACTTCGCCCTCACCTTCATCTTCTTCGCGCTTACGATAATCATGCTCACCTATGTGGCTCCGTCTCTGTTCTCCACCCACGTGGTGATCAGTGCCACGGTGCCCGGCAGCCCCGCCGCAAGCGCAGGGATGCAGGTCAATTCCACCCTTATCGCATGGAACAATTACCCCGTCTCGGACATACCCTCCCTCCAGAGCGCCGCCGCCGGCGATACCGCCTTCGGACCGGTGAACGTGGTGACGAACAACGGTACCTACAACCTCACTGCAAATGCAACGGGCAAAATAGGCGTGGAGCTCGTGCAGATGAGCCTCTCCACCTCCACCAGCCTCTATGCGAGCTTCCTCATGTTCCTGTACCAACTGGTGGTGCTCTCCTTCGTGCTCAACTTCTTCGTGGCACTCATGAACCTGATGCCCATCCCGGGCTTCGATGGATGGCGCATATACAAGAACACCATAAAGAACCCTCGCGCCCTGTACCTCTTCTCGCTCTTCGTGGTGGCGTTGATAGTCATACTGACGCTTCCATGGATTTGGAATATATGAGCATCTACGACGTCAAAGGCAAACCACGGAGCGCGTAAGCTCTAAATAGCTTTACATTTATATAAAAATGACATAATTGTGATGAAATGAAGACGACCAAAGGTTTCAAAGGACAAAGCGCAATGGAATACCTGATGACGTATGGCTGGGCCATCCTCATCATTGCGATAGTGCTTGCAGCGCTATTCTCCCTGGGTGTATTCGGAGGCGGTCTTGGCCTGCCGAACGCGTGCATTGCGCAGTCCGGGTTCTCCTGCTCTAGTCCCGTCTATGGTCACGCAACAGGCAACATCCTGGTGACCATCGGCCAGAACACCGGCACGAACTGGGTCGCAGCGAACATAATCTTCGCTAACGCCACAACGCTGTCGACAATCACGGGCGGCACCTGGCCCACCGTGCCTGGTTCCAATGCGATCGGCGCTACCTGGTACTCAGGCTCCGTGCAGGCTACGAACATCCCCGTATCTCCAACGACAACCGCAATCGGCGCAGCCGTCTCAGGACAGTATCTGGGCGCGTTACCAGACCGCCGCTGCAGGAACGTTCTATTTCACAGAGATAGCCGTAGTGACCGCAAAGGCCGTATAATCGGGTTTGGGCGTTTTGCCCACCTTTTTCTTTTTATTTAACGTGGGTCACGTCCACGTCTTTTTAGCAGGCAGCGCGCATACCTCTCGAAAAGACACCTAATCCCTCCTTTTTACGAGACTTCTCCTTATATAACCTATTTTTATATGTTTCTATTTCATATAAACTCAAAATTACTGTGATGAAATGAAGACGACCAAAGGTTTCAAAGGACAAAGCGCAATGGAATACCTGATGACGTATGGCTGGGCCATCCTCATCATTGCGATAGTGCTTGCAGCGCTATTCTCCCTGGGTGTATTCGGAGGCGGTCTTGGCCTGCCGAACGCGTGCGTAGCGCAGTCCGGGTTCTCCTGCTCGAGTCCCGTCTATGGTCACGCAACAGGCAACATCCTGGTGACCATCGGCCAGAACACCGGCGCGAGCTGGGTCGCAGCGAACATAATCTTCGCTAACGCCACAACGCTGTCGACAATCACGGGCGGCACCTGGCCCACCGTGCCTGGTTCCAATGCGATCTCCAATACGATTACCGCCTGGTATTCGGGCTCCGTGCAGTCTGTGAACATCCCCGTATCTCCAACGACAACCGCGATAGGCACCGGCGTGTCGGGACAGCTCTGGGCGCGTTACCAGACCGTCGCTGCAGGAACGTTCTATTTCACAGAGATAGCCGTAGTGACCGCAAAGGCCGTATAATCGGGTTTGGGCGTTTTGCCCACCTTTTTCTTTTTATTTAACGTGGGTCACGTCCACGTCTTTCTCATTGACCCATGTGCATTTTGACGTGATGCAGAAGGCAGATTCGGTATCCAACCCAATATCTCTTCGTAATAAGATTGTTTTTATATGTTTCTATTTCATATAAACTCAAAATTACTGTGATGAAATGAAGACGACCAAAGGTTTCAAAGGACAAAGCGCAATGGAATACCTGATGACGTATGGCTGGGCCATCCTCATCATTGCGATAGTGCTTGCAGCGCTATTCTCCCTGGGTGTATTCGGAGGCGGTCTTGGCCTGCCGAACGCGTGCGTAGCGCAGTCCGGGTTCTCCTGCTCGAGTCCCGTCTATGGTCACGCAACAGGCAACATCCTGGTGACCATCGGCCAGAACACCGGATCGAACTGGCAGGCTGCGGCGAACGTCATATTCGCGAACACGACAACTTTGTCAACCATTACCGGCGGCACCTGGCCCACCGTGCCTGGTTCCAACACGGTTACCGGTACCTGGTACTCGGGCTCCGTGCAGTCTGTGAACATCCCCGTATCTTCCACGTCAACCGCGATAGGCGCGGGCGTGTCGGGACAGATCTGGGCGCGTTACCAGACCGTCGCTGCAGGAACGCTCTACTTCACAGAAGTGGCAGTAGTTACCGCAAAGGCCGTATAATCGGATTTGGGCGTTTTGCCCAATCTTTTTCTTTTTCATTTAATTTTTATATTTAGCGTGAGCAATGATACTCATGAACAAGAAAGCAATTGCAGTGTATCTAGTGCTGCTTGCGGTAATAGCAATCGTTTGCGGTCTCATTTACCTAAGCGCAACCTCCGGGCACCCTTATCTAAGCGCCCCTTCCACAATTCCCGTTTCCGGATACGCGACAAGCCCTGTCACCACCGTGACCACCATCAACCACAACGGCTCGCTCTCATGCTCACCCGCGACGGAGTATAACTGCACAGTTCCCCTCTACGTCTCAGGGGGCGTATTTGAGATAAACCTCACCCAGTACACCGACGGCACCTGGAGCTCGGCCAATGTCTTCTTCCTAAACGCCACCGAGATCGTCGACGAGCAGAACTACGTGCAGTACGCTTCGAAAGGCACAGCGGTTTTCAATGTCAGGACCGGCGTGCCGATCTCCGTGCTGATCAACGCTACGGCAGCCCGCTTCAGCCTCTCGCAGCCCCAGGGGGAGCTATGGGTCCGCTACCGCTCCAACAGCTCGACCTCCACCTACTACGGCCTGATAGGCACCGTAGGCTAATCGGCCATCTGCGCTGAACGAAGTCACGGGAGAGTATATAAGTCTATACAGAAATAGGGTTTGGGTATGTTTATGGAACAGCGCGTGATACTTGTAGACGAGAATGATGCACCCGTCGGCACCGAGGAGAAGCTCAAGGCGCACCAGAACGGAGGCCAGTTCCACCGCGCCCTCTCGGTATTCGTGTTCAATGATAAGGGCGAGACGATGCTCCAGAAGCGCGCCGCCATAAAGTACCACACGGCTGGCAAGTGGTCCAATACCTGTTGCAGCCACCAGAAGCCCCCGGACGAGCCTACGCTGGAGGCGGCGCATAGGCGCCTTAGGGAGGAGATGGGCTTCGACTGCCCCATGAAAGAGGCGTTCAACTTCTCCTACCACGCCGATGTCGGCAGCGGCCTAACAGAAAACGAGTATGACCATATAGTCTTCGGCTTCTACAACTCCGCTCCGAAACCGGACCCGAAGGAGGTGGCGGACTGGAAGTGGGTGAGCCTGGACGTTCTAAAGAGCGAGACAAGGCGGCATCCGGAAGAGTATACTCCTGGCTGCGGCTGATGGTCGAGGAAGTGGATAAGAACTACAAGAAGTTAGGCAAAGGCAAGAAGCCGAATGCCTAGGACTAAGCTATTTTTTGCTAACCTAAATCCCGCAGGATCAGTTTAGTGCCGCCTTGGGAACAAGGGCCTTGGTCGAGATAGAGTAGGTTCCTGAGAGCTTCGAGGACGCCCTTCGCAGAGCCTCCTTCACCACTTTCTTTGCTGCGGAACGCGTGTATACTTCTACCACTGCCTCTCCCTTCTTTATGCGAGCTGCGACTGACACCGGCTTGCCGAAGGACATGCTCATTCCCTGGGAGAGTCGGTCTGCTCCTGCTCCTGTGGCACGCTTCTTCTCGCGTATCACCTGATGAGGGAACTTGATTATCCTGAAGAAGTAGTCCCCTGGGATCTCGCGCTCCAGGTACTTGTTTGCCGTCTGTCGCGCAGCCTCGAGAGAGTTCGAGCGCACCTGGACGAATTGGTCGGAGGTGAGCGCCATGTGCATGTCGTAATCCGGCTTCTCGACGCCCATGCGGAAGATGAGCAGGCTCGTGTGCGGAGCGCCTTCACGTAGTTCTTCTTCGGCTTCTTGACCGAGAAGCGGCTCCAGGCCTGGCTGTTGATGTAGCGCATCGTGCGTGCCGGTCTTAACTTCATAAAAACACCGTCTTGAAACTGCCTTACACTGATAAGGATAAAGCAGTATGATATCGCTCCAAATATATAAAAAGACTTCGCATGAACATTACAAGGGGAGCAGGACCCTCTCTCACCGCAATGTATTTAATCCTTAGAACCCCACACTTTCCGATATATGTTGGTCAAATGATAGAACTACTGCTTAATCCCATTCTGCTGGCAGCCATAGACCTGCAGCAGATAATCTACAGCGTGATTCTGGGCATAGTCCAGGGCATCTCAGAGTGGCTTCCGATAAGCAGCAAGACCCAGATAATCATCGTCTCCACCTACCTGCTCCACCTGAACTTCAACGAGGCCTACACTTTCGGCCTGTTCATGGAGATTGGCACAATCCTCGCCGCGCTCATCTACTTCCGCAGGGAGTACTGGTCCCTGATTCGGGTGCTGTTCAGCAAGGGCAACCCCGAGAGCCGCAAGCTGTTCAATTACGTTGTTGTATCCACCATAATCACCGGCATAATAGGAGCGCCGCTGTATCTGATTGTCGACTCGCTAAACCTGGACGGCTCCTACAACCTCGGCATCCCGCTGCTGATCATGGGAGTAATACTGATAGGCGACGCCCTCCTGATCAAATACTCGCGTTCGAAGTATGCCAATCAGAAGAACCGAAGGAGCCTGAAGGACATGTCCCTGAAGGACTACGTCTTCGTGGGCATAGCCCAGGGCATCGCCGCGCTGCCTGGCGTGAGCCGCTCCGGCGCAACTACCAGCACCTTGCTGCTCTCCAACCTGGAAGCGCAGGAAGCCTTCCGGCTCTCGTTCATCGACATGATTTTCGCCACAGGCGCAGCGGTCGTGCTCACCTACCTTGCGGATAGGACTGCAGTTCTCCAGACCGTGGGCCTGATCAGCACCACGGGCCTCGTAATCTCGATAATAGTCGCCACGATCATCAGCCTGCTGCTCATCGACTTCCTGCTGAAGGAGGCGCGCAAGTCAAGGATCATCTGGCTCACCGCTGCGCTGGGCATCATCGCGCTGGCTGCTGGATCTATGGCACTTATCTTCGGCGTAGTTTAAGCCGGAAGAGCCCTCCGCAAAGTCTATAAAAGCTAAATCACATTCATTATCATGGAACAACGGCACGAGACGCTTGGAAACAACGTTATACCGTCGCGCTATACTCTCTTTTTTGAACCCGATCTCTCCACCTTCCAATTCAAGGGGCTTGCACGCATAGCGGTCCACATAGCCAAGAAGACCAGGAGGATCCAACTCAATGCCAAAGAACTCAATCTGCAGGCCGCATCGGTAAAGAGCCGCGGCCCATCCTACGACGCAAAGGTAAGTTACAACCACAAGAACGAACGCGTGATACTCGAATTCCCGACGGCGGTGTCCGGAGAGGTCGAGCTGAACATCAGCTTCACCGGCACCAACAACGACACCTCGCACGGATTCTACAGGAGCAAGTACACCGATAACGGAAAGGAGCTATACATGCTCGCAAGCCAGTTTGAGGCGGCGGACGCGCGCGCCGCGTTCCCATGCTTTGACGAGCCCGCGTTCAAGGCCCTATTCGATGTCTCTTTCGCCGTTGACCCGGAGCTCCAGTGCCTCTCAAACATGCCGATTAAGAGCGAATCAAAGAACGGCCCCAAGAAAGTCGTGACCTTCTGCACAAGCCCGAAGATGTCCACCTACCTGCTGTATCTCAGCGTAGGCAGGTTCGATTTCCTCTCCGAGAAACTGGGCCCGGTAAAGATAAGCGTCGTAACCGTTCCCGGAAAGAAGAAGTACGCCTCACTGGCGCTGCAGTACGGGAAGAGATTCCTCAAATTCTACGAGCACTATTTCGGGATCAAGTATCCACTGCCCAAACTGGACCTGATAGCACTCACAGACTTCTCGGCCGGCTCCAGCGCCATGGAGAACTGGGGCGCCATAACCTTCCGCGAGTCCGATCTATTGGCCGACGAGAACGTCTCGGTGGCGAAAAGGCAGCGCATCGCCGAGGTAATCGCCCACGAGCTCGCGCACCAATGGTTTGGCAATCTGGTGACCATGGGGTGGTGGAACGACCTCTGGCTGAACGAGAGCTTCGCAACCATGATGGCGTTCAAGGCCCTCGATTCCGCATTCCCCGAATGGAACATGCATGCGCAATACCTGAGCGATGATGTGAACGTTGCACTCTCAGTGGATCAGCTTATCGCCACCCATCCCATCAGCGTAAAGGTTAACACGCCCGGGGAGATAGATCGCTTTTCGATGAGATAAGCTACCAGAAAGGCGGCAGCATCCTCTACATGCTCGAAGATTTCTTGGGGAAGGAGACCTTCAGGAAGGGCCTCAACCACTACCTGAAGAGCCATGCCTACGGCAACGCAGCCAAGGAGGACCTCTGGAACGCGCTCGATAGGGCTGCCCGGAAAGGCGGAGGCACCGCGAAGGCCGCCGTGGTCGTGAAGGACTGGGTCAATCGCGAGGGCTATCCCTACATCAAAGTGGAGCAGTCACGCGGAAAGCTGAAGCTGACGCAGCACCGGTTCACACTGCTCGACAGAAAATCAAGCGACCACACCTGGTCCATACCTGTGCACTACTCCACCTCTTCCCGCAACAAGCCGAGCGGCCGCCTACTCTTTGCCTCACGTTCGCTCAGTATTAACTCACGAGAACCGGTCGTGAAGCTCAACGCCGACCAGGCGGGTTTTTACCGCACCCTGTACACCGAGGAGAAGCTTGACGAGCTGGGCGAGCTCATAAAGGGCTCGGAGATGCCGTGGGCAGACCCTGGGCATAGAGAACGACCTTTATGCATTCACCAAATCCTGCAGGTACACCCTTGACCTGTACCTGCGATTCGTCAACTCCTACTGTTTTGCGGCCAAGTACCCGCTGAACGTCAACACCCTGATGCACCTTAACGGCCTCTACAACCTGGTCTACAGTTCAAAAAGCGAGAAGCGGGAGATCGTGCGCAAGCTGCTGAAGGAGTACAGCAACGACATACTGAAGCAGATCGGATGGATACGCTCCAAGGACGAAGCGATCACCACCACCATGATACGTTCAACGGCCATAGTCTGCTCGGGAATATCCGGCGACAATGCAACCATAAACAAGGCCAACAAGCTCTTCTACAAATTCATAAACGAGAAGCACGAGATCGAGCCGAACCTGCGCGGGGCGATCTACACCCTCGCCGCCTGGTCCGGCAGCAGCAAGACCTTCAGCACATTCGTGGAACGCTACCGGAAGGAGCAGGTGCCCGAAGAGAAGATCCGCCTGCTGCGTTCCCTCGCCATGTTCAGCAGTACCGCCATCCTAAAGCGCACCCTCCAGTTCTCCCTCTCCAAGGACGTCAGGAACCAGGACGCGTGGATGCTTCCCGCCATCGCCGTCTCACGCCCTGCGGCAAAGGCACTCATATGGCCCTGGACAAAGAAGAACTGGAAGACGCTGATGAAGATGTATCCCGAGGGAATACACGTACTGGGCAGCTACATAGACAACCTCGCGGTCATCTCCGACCGCAGGACGCTCAAGGACATCAACTCGTTCTTTGCGAAGCCCGCGAACATGACCGACGAGCTGAAACTGTCGCTTAAGCAGACCCGCGAGATAATCGAGATCAACACTCGATTCGTGAAGTCGAACAAGGTGGGCTAACGCCGCAGTTCCTCTTCCGGTTCGACCAGGCGCGCACCCATCAGGACAAGATGATGCTCGACATCTACAACACGCTCTCAGAGGGCAGGAGCCTTCTGATAAACGCCCCAACGGGCATCGGCAAGACCGACGCATCCATCGCCGCGGCTCTCACGGTGGCGCGCGAGAAGGGGCTCAACGTCTTCTTCCTCACCCCTAAGATCTCGCAGCACAAGATCGCGCTCGACTCAGTTTCAGGAATAAGAAAGAAGTTCGGAGTGGAGATAAAATACATCGACATAGTGGGAAAACGAAACCTCTGCGTGAACACGAAGGTCAACGCCATAGAGGGCGAGGCGTTCTACAAGAGCTGCGAGGACCTGGTGAAGGCGAAGCGCTGCGTCTTCTACAACAACTCCAAGGTCAAGGGCACCGTCGACGGCGTGCGGGAGGCCGCGCTGGAGGGCCACAACCACTTCTTCAACGCCTGCTACGACAAGGGCATCTGCGGCTACGAGGCTGCTACCGACATCGCGAAGGAGTCCAACTTCATAATAGCGGACTACGCCCACATACTCAACCCCTACACGCGCAAGGCCTTCCTCAAGCGCATAGGCCACAAGCTGGAGAACTCGATAATAATCTGGGACGAAGCGCACAACGTGGTGAGCACGGCGAGCTCCTACCTGAGCACCTCGCTGAGCACCTACTCCATAGGCAACGCATCCAAGGAGCTCAAGGAGATAGACAGCAAGATAGACATCGAGTACCTGCGCTTCATGCTGGAGAGCATCGCCGAGCGAAGGCTCAAGGGCGAACCGAATGGCGAGGCGTTCTTCGATGGCGACGAAGTCTCGAGCGTGCTCACCGGAAACATAATGAACGTCTCCGAGGACCTGGAGAAGGCAGGAATGGAATACCTCACCAATACGAAGGCGAAGCGCTCCTCGCTGATGCACATCTCCCGATTCCTGGAGGCGCTGCACGAGAGCGACGAGTCATCGGCACGGATCCTCTCGAAGAGGGGGAAGGAGATTAAGCTCTCCATTGTTTGTCTTTACCCAGAGGAGCCGCTCGCTGCGCTGAAGGAGGCCTACGCAAGCGTCTTCATGAGCGGCACCCTTCTCCCGCTGGAGATGTACCGGGAGCTGCTCGGGATGCCGGATGCGAGAGTCGAGAATTACCGCTCGCCCTTCCCCGCATCCAACAAGCTCTGCGTCGTGGACAGCGAGGTCTCCACAAAATACCAGAGCCGCTCTGCTGACGAGTTCAAGAAGATCGCCAACAAGATAGCAGAGATAAAGGCGCGCACGCGCGGCAATGTGGCCGTCTTCTTCCCCAGCTTCGAGGTGCTTGATTCCGTCTACAGGCACATGCTCATGGAGGTGGAGTTCATCCAGCGCAGGGAGATGCGTACGGTCGCGGTGGAGGAGTTCATCAACAGATTCAAGGCAGGCGACGACGCACTGCTCTTCGGAGTGATGGGTGGCAGCCTGAGCGAGGGCATCGACTACGCGAACAACGTGATCAAGGGGATCATAATAGTCGGGATACCACTCGAGCACCCGAACCTGGAGCTCACCTCGAAGATAGAGTACCTGAACAAGCGCTTCAACGGCAAGGGCAGCGAGTACGCCTACCTGATACCCGGCATAATACGCGCCGCCCAGGCGGCCGGGCGCGCGATACGCAGCGAGTCCGACCGGGCCTTCGTGGTCTTCATGGACAAGCGCTACAACTGGCGCATGTACAGCTCCATAATAGAGGGTTTTCTCAGCATCACCAAGTCCGAGGACTATCTGAGCGCGATAAGCAGGTTCACGAATGCAGTAAAACCTATAAATAAGGAAGTGGGTAGTAGTATCGTGTGATTGCATGCAGCAGCAAGTTAAAAAAGGGAATGAAGTTGTAAAATCCTGGTTCAAGCCGGTGGGCACAATCTTCAGAGTCGAGGAGACGAGATTCCCACTCAAATACCTCCTGGACCCGAATTTCACCATAAACGGCCACAGCTGTGATCTGGTATACTTCAGAACAAAATCCGATAACATTTATATGATTGACAGTCCGGGCTCCACATTGCGCGGCAAGCCCATCCTAAACGTCGTAAATCTCAGGGAGAGCCTGGACCATCGCCAGGTTTACTACGACCTGCTCACTTCGGACGTTGCTGAAAAATCTGTATTGGAAATAGGGAAACCCTTCAGCTTTGGGGACAACCGAACCTCCCCCTTAGTCGAGATAGTTGCCTGTTCCTCAAGCGTAAAGGAGAAGCTTCCCACCGCGGCAGAATTCCACAGGGAGCTCCGCGATAGGAAGGTAGACCTATACAGCAGAACCATACGCCACTTCTAGGCTCAGAGCGTTATCCAGAGCTCGCCGCTGTTGTCGTCTTCCACTTTGTAGTGCTTAGTGTCGCTCACCCAGGGCGTGTTTTCATTCGCCTTGCCCGTAGAGATTTCAAATGCTCCCGCATGCCAGGGGCAGATCAGCTCGTTGCCGTCCACCGATCCCTCCGCAAGGGGGCCCTTCTCGTGGGTGCACAACTCGTCCAGCGCATTCACAACGCCGCCGTGCAGCACCAGCACGAAACTCTTCCCAGCAACATCCGCCTTCACCGGCTCGTTCTCGCGCAGGTCGCCCTTCTTCAAACCCAATTTCTGCTTCCCCATAACATCACCAATTCCTAACAAGTAAAATACTTGTGATACATGCCTAAATAGCTTTTTATCCTGTATATAGGTCAGGTGCTCATATGGCTGACGCGGTTCCCTGGGACGACGATACGGATGACTTCATCACCGACATAGACGCAGGTTCAAAGGATGCCGCACTGAGCCTCCGCGATCTGCTGACCGACCCGCGCAGGGCGATGAAGGAAGCCCGGCTCTGCAAAGACGATCGCCGATCTCCGCATCCGCACGGATGGATATTTCAATTCGCTGCTTGAGGGAATGGCCGACGAGCGCCAGAAGCTCCTCCATGAGCTGGAGGCGCTGAATGCGCAGTACATCCGCATGGACCACTCCATAGGGGAGAAAGCGGTCTCGCTCAAGGTGCCCTACATAAAGCCCGCGCTGGTGGAGATCAACCAGGACCTGCGCGAGGAGATTACGATTGAGCAGTATTCGAGGACATCGAGCTGCTGGTGGCAAGCTGGTCAGCGCCTCAACCTACGTCGCAGACCTCTCCGCATCCTACCAGGACAACATGCTCGGCTCCTGGCTCTTCTCCGCATCCAAACCCTACGTGCTCTCGCATAAAGGAGCCCGACAGCCCTGTGCTCCCCGCCGAGTGCAGCCAGGCGCTCATACTGCAGATGCTCGATTCCATCGCCGAGGAGTACGCAACCCGCTAACCAACGTCTGAGTCAATGCCTAAAGTCTTCGCCATAACTGGGACGCCCGGGACGGGCAAGACCACCCTCGCCAGATCGCTGAAGCGCAGGCTGAAGAACGTTGAACTCATCAGTGCCAACGATGTCGCAGTATCGCAGCACCTATACTCCGGAAAAGACCCGGACGGGGCGAAGCTTGTGGATACAAGGAGACTGGAGAAGTGGCTTAACAAGCGCGTGAGTGCATCAAAGCGCTCGACGGTGATACTGGACGGCCACCTTCTATGCGAGATGAAGATAGCAGAGCCGTGGCGATTGTGCTGCGCTCCCATCTCAAACCGCTGCAGGCGCGGCTGAAGAAACGCGGATACGGGAAGGGCAAGCTCAAGGACAACATCGTATCCGAGGCTCTTGATTACTGCGGCATAAAAGCCTCGAGGAACTACGGCAGGGTCTTTGAGCTGGAGGGGACGAAGGCGAAGGTGGAATCCTCAGCCCTGGCAATACTCTCCGGAAAAGCGAAGAAGGCGCCCAGCCTGGATCTCTCCGAAGAGCTTCTTTCCCTGGGCAAAGGACGATACCTCTCCTGATCCCGCCTCCTCAAAAAGTAATAAATATCTGTAGGGTCACAAAGAATCTCTATGGGGCTTCCGAGAGAGTTCTCCAGTCGGCTGGATGCGATGCTGAGAAGCACTGTTCCTGTAAGCATCGGCCTTGATATCGACGGCACCTCGGCGGCAACCTACCATGCCATAGCTGATGAATACAACCGAAGGAATGGGCTAAGCGGCTCAGGGGCATTCACCTCCGCGGATGTTTCATATCATCCGCGCTGGCATGATGGGCGTTGGGCCAAGGTGATAGGCCCGATATACGACTATGTCTGGCTCCAAAAGTCGGATTCGATACTATTCTTGGCCGACGTACGGAAGTTGGCCAGGCTCGCCTCTCTATACGTGGTTGAGTACCTCAGCGCCAGAGACGACAACACCCGGCCATCGCTCCTGGCGTATCTGAGAAGGCGAGGGGCCCCTGATCTGCAGGTGCCGCCAATCTCCGTCAAGGACGACAAGGCGAGACGCACCACCAGATATATGTGGACGATGCCCCTCATCTCTCCCATAGCATCGCGCGCCATCCAGAGAAGCTGCTCTTCATGATAAGATCCGAGTACGAGGATAAACCGGTCACGGGACCCAACATCACGTTCGTGGACCATGTGAACCAGGCGATGGACCATCTGCTCAAGGCAGCGCAACGGAACGCTCCGAGAGCTCCGGTGCGCCGCGCGCCCCAACTACTTCGCGTCGCCGCCTCCCGCTGAGGCGCAAGAACGAATATTTAGTTTTTGACGTTCCTAGCTAATCGTTTCAATGCACGCCGTTGCATTCAGCAGGTACGGGTGCCGGAGGTCCTGGAGGTAATGGAACTCCCTGAGCCGGAGCTCCGACCGAACGACGTGCTCCTACGCCCCAGCTTCACCTCAATAAACCGATTGGATGTACTGGTTCGCGAGGGAGTCCATGAGATCAAGTTTCCGATGCCCCACATCCCCGGCGCAGACATCGTCGGCAAGGTCGAGCGTGTCGGTCCCAACG
The DNA here is from genome assembly GCA_963830445.1 of uncultured archaeon. Classification (GTDB taxonomy): domain Archaea; phylum Micrarchaeota; class Micrarchaeia; order Micrarchaeales; family CABMGC01; genus JAJZOD01. The sequence goes on along the minus strand of CAWHMC010000011.1, from coordinate 5,440 downwards.
TCAAGGAGTTCGCAGAAGGCGAGGTGGTCGTGGCGAACACCGTCTACGGGTGCGGCAGCTGCGTTCACTGCAAATCCGGCAGGGAGGTCTTCTGCAACTCCTGGAAGTGCATCGGCCTCCAGGTGAACGGCTCCTACGGCGAGCTGGTTCGCGTTCCCGCTTCTGCGCTCATCCGCCCGCCCAAGTTCTATTCCTGGGAGGAGCTGGGCACGATGCCCTCGACCTCTCGGTGGCCTGGCGGGCAATACGCACTCTTGCCCAGGCCCAGCCGGGCGAGACCATACTAATCAGGGGCGCTTCCGGCAACGCCAGCCTCTTCTCGATCTTCATCGCGAAGGCCATGGGCCTCAACGTCCTGGCCGAGACCCGGGCAGAGGACAAGATCGCCGACCTGAAGAAGGCGGGCGCGCAGACCGTCATCGTCTCGGAGACGGCGGAGAAAACAAAGATAGAGGTGATGGATGCGACCCACGGCGCCGGAGTGGACATGGTGATAGAGACCATGGGCGCCAGATTAAACGAGTCGGTGGACCTGGTCTCGCATGCGGGCCGCGTCGTCGTATTCGGAACCATCGCCGGTACCGAGACCAACCTGAAGATACGCCCCATATACCTGAAGAGCGTGAGCATCTTCGGGACGCACAATGCGAACCGGAGCGAGCTCGAAGAGGCGCTGGCGTTTGCTGCAGAGCATAATATCCATCCGATAATCGCCCAGAAACTGACTTTAGAACGGGCAGCAGAGGGCCACCGGATTTTAGAAGCGGGCAGGATCTTCGGGAAGATCTCGCTGCAGCATTGGGAGTAGCATGCGCACCCTCGATTACGTTTACCTGCTTCTGCCCGTGCTCCTATGGCCGCTGGTGTTCATAGTCTTCAGCGGCACGTTCGTCTACGCGATGGCCTGCGCCACACTGCTGCTGGCCGCGCTCACACTTCTCAGGTACAAGAAGTACGTTTTCTGGAAGGCGAAGCGGCTCCGGAACGTCCTGCTCCTCGGTCTTGCGGGTGCGATAGCGCTCTACGCCATATTCTACGCCGGATACCTGCTCGCCTCCTACGTTGGATATGCGATCTACGTGCAGGAGGTCTACGCTCTGATCTACTCCAACGGTTCCACCCTGGTGCTCGCCGCACTCCTTGCCCTAATCAGGATCTGCGAGGAGATATACTGGCGCGGCGGGCTTCGGGGCTCCTCTCAAACAAGAGTGCCTGGCCCAGGAACGGGTGGCTCATCGCTGCATTCTACTACGCATTCGTCCACATCGCAACCCTCAACCCGATACTTGTGGTCGCCGCTTTTCTTCGTGGGCCTCATCGCCTCTGCCCTCGCAAAGAGGTATCGGGATACTCGCCTCATGCATTGCGCATGTGGTATGGATTGAGGCAATCATAATAATCCTGCCCGTGATTCATCTATAGCGTGCATCGATGAGCGAGAGGAGCAAACAGATAAACACGATGTTCTCGAGCATCTCCTCGAGCTACGACCACATGAATCACCTGCTCAGCTTCGGAGTTGACCGGTCCTGGAGGAGTCAGCCGCAGAAGAAGATCCGCGAGATGGGCAGATCGCGCTCTCCAGAGGATTCTAGACATCGGGACCGGCACTGGCGACCTTGCCTTCCTGCTCAAGGAAAAGTTTACAGAGTCAAACATCACCGGCGTGTCGACTTCAACAGCCGATGTTGGAGTTTGCGCGGAAGAAGCAAGGCGGCAGAGGAGGATGTACTCTTCGAACAGGGTGACGCCCTCAATCTAAAGTACAAGTCCAACCATTTCGATGTGGTGACTTCCGGGTTCGCCCTGCGAAGTTTCGACGATCTGGATCGTTTCGCAGGAGAGCTGCATCGCGTCTTGAAACCCGGCGGCGTCTTTGTCCTGTTAGACCTCGCAAAACGGACGACGCTCCGCAGAGGTATGTCTCTTTAATTCATATTCCCTTGTCATGCGCTTCGTCGGATCATTCGTCATGCAACGGCCTGCGCACTCGCTTGTCGAAACGATCAACCGATTCGAACAGAAGCACTCTTGCGTATTCTTGAGTTTCATGGCTTCAAGGAGACGGGCCTGAAGCAACTCAGGACCGGGATCAGCCTATACCGTATACGGAAGAAAGTGAGAAAGTTATTCTCCTAATTTCAGAGTAGTCAAGGCGCACCAGGTCGGAGTACTCGGAGAACACATCCACTCCATCCGCAGTGCCAAGGCACGAGAGCGCCTTGTCTATGTATCTGTTGTTGAGCTTTATCGCGCTTTGTACCGCCTCATTGTCAGTGGTGCCACTGCATTTTATGGAAAGCACAGCATTTGGTCGGTATGAGGTGCGGTCATGAGAAGCCTCCATCCGATTCTCCTCCAGAAAGTCGAAGACATCATCCCGGATCTGGAAACCCAGGCCGAACAGCTGACCGAACCCTGTCAATGATCTTGCATGCTTTGAGCCTTTGTAATGGGCAGCAACTCCAGAAGAGGCGCTTATGAGCGAGGCGCTCTTTAACTCCGCTATCTCGAGATACTGCTTCAGGGTGGGTACCATTTTCTGCGATTGGAAGGCATAGTCCAGGGTTTCTCCTGCACACATCCTCATCGCCGCATCCGCAGTCTGCCGGATTACCTCTGTCCCATAGGCCGCAGATTTCTCTATCGATTTTGCAATGAGCGCGTTGCCGGCGAGCATTCGCTTTCTCATTCCCATATTTAACGTGCACCGCGTCTACGCCCCTGCGCTTCAGATCCTTGTCTATTATGTCGTCGTATATCAATGAGGAGATAGAAGCAGTTCCATGGACATGGCCAGGTCTATGAATGGATCCATCTCTCTATTGCCGCAATAATCCGCGCCCATAAAAACTAGAGCGGGCCGCAGCATCTTGCCCTGGTGCTTAAGAAGATGTGCAGAAGGTTGGTACAGCTCCTTCTTCACAAATTCGGAGACGTTCAAAGCTCTTATCTCTCTGCTTGTCTGGCCGATGGCCTTGATTATCTCAGGAGGAAGCTTTATCCTAGGTATGCGGTCCATTTATTCCCCAGATTAGATGACAAAAAGAATTAGGAGTAACAATATAAAAGCCAGAGTCATGAGCACATTGAAAGCCATGGTCTTCACGAAGCCCTTCGCGTTCTTGTACCCGAGGATGCCCTTAACAACGATGTAATTCGGCACCAGCATTATCAGGGCTATTAGAAACTGTACGGGTAGCGCAGAAGTGAGCACTCCATAAAGGAGCGCGCCATAGACTACCGCATAGAACATCGAATAGAAGACAGCTGCGCCGCGGTTGGTGCGCATCATCACGATGCCGCTCCTCCTTCCAAACCTCTTGTCAGGGGCCCTGTCGGGTACCTCGTTCACCATGAGCGCAATGGCCGGCTGTATGCCTGCAGCCAGGAAGACGAGCAGTGCGACGGGCAGCATGACACTCCATCCAGCCCCGTTGTAGGCGAGGATGAAGGTTCCAACCCCGGCGAGCACAAAGCTGGCAGCTGTCGCAGGCTCTGCGAGGAACGGGATATGGGTTATGAAGCGCGCATAAAGTATCACCACCGCGCCGCCAAAGAGCATCAGTATGAGGATGGGATTTGGCACAACAGTTACCAGGTACACCCCTATGGCCAGTGCGATGAGAAGTGCGGCAATCCCAATGGTCAGGACGTACTTCGGCCTCAGCGCATCGCCCAGCGAGCTGCCGCCGCTGAACGGCGTCTTGTCCGTCTCCGAGTCGAGTCCGCTCTTGAAGTCAACGTAGTCGTCGAGAACGTTCACCGAGATCTGCGCTATCATAACGCCTACTGCGGCGAGCGCCCCCAGGGCCAGGCCGAATCCTGTTGGATTGTAGTGATAGGCTGCGACCAGACCCACCAATGCGCACAGAAGCCCGTAGAGTATCGTGGGTTCAAAGGTCTCCCTGAGGTAATCTTTGATCATCAAACCAGATTAATGTGAACGATACGCCTTATATTATTTTGGTTTGGTATATTAACGTTGACCATGCACAGGTATGAAGCCTCAGTGCTCTCGGCGCTGAAGAAGAAGCACTCGATGTCCTTAGAGGAACTGGCATCCGCCTCCGGCCTCGGCAGAGACGAGGTGCTCTGGGCGATAGAGAACCTCTCCGAATCCGCGTATTTGGACGTGAAGAAGGTTCAGGCTCACACCATCGCGCTCTCCAGGGAGGGCCAGTCCTACGCTTCAGCGATGCTCCCCGAGGAGCAGCTTCTCAAGGAGCTCAAGATCCACACCCTCAAGGCTGGACCTCTCCAGAGAGCAACAGATAGGGCTCCAGTGGTGCATCAGGCGGGGTTTTGCAACGGTCAGCGCAGGAATCATAAAAATCACACCGCAGGGGAAGGCACAGCCCGCTGCCCACCAACGAAGGCGCTCTTCTCAAAATCCCTCTCCAACGATCCCGATTCATACCCCAGGCTCTCGAAGACGCAACTCTCCGAGCTTGACACGCTCTCGAAGCGCAGCCTCATCACGATAAAGGAGAGGTCGCAGGTTGAAGGCATAACCATCACTCCGAAAGGTCTCGAAAAGTAGAAACATCCATCGACGAGGAACTGATAGACTCCGTAACCCGCGAAGTCATAGCTCCCCCGGCAAGAGCTGGAAATCAAAGGGATTCAAGAAGTACGATGTTTCAACCTGGAGGTGGAATGAACCAGCCCATCGCAGCGCGCCATCCTCTTCGCAGAACAATCGGGGGAGGTGAAGAATGCATTTACGAACATGGGTTTCACCGAAGTTTCCGGGCCGGTGGTGGAGCCCTCATTCTGGGTGTTCGACTCGCTCTTCGTGCCCCAGGACCATCCCGCGCGCGAGATGCCAGGATACCTTCTACCTCTCGAATCCGAAAGGCGATAGAGATCGGGGGAGACGACTACGTGAAGGCCGCTACGGAAGGCGCACGCCAAGTCCTGGAAGTCGGAGTGGAATCAAATGAAACCGCCGAGAAAGCGGTCCTCAGGACGCAGGTGACCAGCGTCTCGGCGCACTACATAAGCGACTTCGTGAAGAAGATGGCCGAAGCCGACGCAAGCCCTCCCCTCCCGATAAAGCTCTTTTCGGTGGGCAGGGTCTTCCGCAACGAGAAGCATACACTACCTCGAGCATCTGGCCGATTTCTACATGACCGACGGCATAATAATCGGCAAGGAGCTCACACTCGCTAACCTGTTCGACACGCTCCACTACATTCTACCGAAATCTCTCGGAATCAAGGTAAGGTTCAAGCCCGCCCTACTTCCCGTTCGTTGAGCCGGGCGCCGAGGATTCTACTCCTACTTTATGAGAGGGCGGGGGAGTGGGTGGAGATGGGAGGCTCGGGGATAATACGGAGCGAGGTCACCTCCGTCGCGCGGAAGAAGCTGACGGTGCTCGCCTGGGGGCTGGGCATCGAGCGCATGCTGCTGATCAAGGACAAGAGCATAGAGAGCA
>CAWHMC010000010.1:0-20741 GCA_963830445.1 uncultured archaeon | reverse complement strand
TTGAGGACGCCAATAAGGGATACAGCGGTCCGCGTCGCGGCTGGGCGAGCCCATTTTATCTGACGGACGCACGCCAACACGCCAGCCAGTGATTTGCGCGGCGAGAACACGCAATCAAAAGGCCGTTAAATACGCCTCGTCAATCTCATTCATTTGGAGAATAGTGGACGCGAGCGCGTTCACGATGTTCTCGATATTTTCGATCTCTCGTAGTAAGTTTTCTGCCCTTCTCGACTTTAGATATTTATCCAAGACCTGATATCCGCCAATATGAAAATCCCATACCTCCGAGGGCACCGGTGCAAACGACTGCGTGTCGTTAATATGAATTTTCTTGTCCGGCAAATACCTTACCTTGTCGAGGCCATGATCCCCGTCTCCCAAATATTTTCCCAGTCCGAGATTAGGCAAGTTAAAGAGCAAGTGCGTCTGAATAAGTGCGAGACACCGTAATAAGTTCTGATATACGTTTAAAGTCAACGCTATTTTTACAAAGCGGGACGCGCGGAAAATCTATCCGCAGGAACTTTCCCCCAAACTTTTCTCGATAACTCGTTGCTATTCAGGATCTTCCATAAATGTAACCGACCACCGCTTCCGTTGGGAAATGTGGCCGGTACATTTGATCGATCACTTCGCGGAACTTCGGCGATGTTTTCGATGCGGGGCTTACCGTCGAATGGGTCGTGATCTTCTTAAATAGGTCTTTCTTTCGTCAGCTTGCTCGCCCTGCTATTGAGTATCTTGTGTAAATCCGTTATTATATACTTTCCGAGAGGGCACACGCGGAGCTAAGGGTACTTAACTAAGGTGACACATCGGGTTACTCCTTTTCGCGGTACTTGCGGTTCTGCATGGTGTTCATGCGGTAGCAGCGCTTGCTGTCGTAGTACTTGATGGCGCCGGTCTTCTTCACGTAGGCGAAGCCCGTCCCTCTCTCAATCTCCTTTGAACAGTATGAGCACTTCATTATCTCGCCATTATCCGCTTGTCCTCCCTGCTTGTGTCCGGCAGTCGAATGAAGTCGCCCTTGACTATCTTGCCAGCGACGTTCCTCCTGATCACCCGGCCCTTGTCCTTGCCCTCCAGAACCTTGCACATCGCCTGCTTTATCTCGCCATAGATGCCGGTGCGGCCCTTGGCCACGTCGACCACCTCGGCGAGTATCCCTCGTAGGGGCGTTCCTCCTGCGCTGGCTTTGCAGGCGCTGGAGCAGCGGCTGCTGCCGGAGCCGCCGCGGGCTTTCCGCCCTTGGGCTGCTCCTGCGCAGGTGCGATTGCTTTTTCTGGTGATTTATCTGCCATTAATATCCCGTTGGTTACTGCGCTGACTCAGTCGCTACTGGCTTCGCCTCAACCTTGGGCTTCGGGGCCTTCGGCTTTGCGGCCGGCTTGACCTCTGCCTTCGCCGCAGGTGCCGCCTCGCTCTTCGCTCCGGCCGACTTGCCCGTGGTGCGTGAGATTACCTCGGTTATGATCGCCTGTGCCTCACCCGCCTTCTCGATCGCGACTGAGGAGCACGGAACGCTCATGCCGAGAGCCTTGCCCAGGTCGAGCTTCAGCGGTACGTAGACGAAGTTTATCTTCTTCTGCTCGCACAGACCGGGTATGTGCATCACTATCTCCTCCGGTTCGACGTCCTCGGCGATGACCACAAGAGAAGAGAGCCCTCGCTCAACGCTCTTGGTGACCTCATTGACGCCCTTGCGTATGGTGCCGCTCTGGCGTGCCAGGCGAACAGCCTCAAGTGCCTTGTCCGATACTTCCTTGCTTACTTCGAATTTCACGTACGATTTTGCCATATACCTCATCTCATTGGTTTAGTATCATCTGATTTAAGCTTCAATTAATATCCATTTCTTTGCCCGTCTCTCAGAACGGAGCGCCCTTATCCTTGCCCTTTCCGATGCGTCTGTCACCGCGTCAACTCCGCGAAAGTCAATCTTCGCGCGAAGCTCTTCGGCTTCCCTGAAAAGTATGGCCTTGTGCAAACGCGCACCCTTCAATGGCCTTTCCTTTATCATATAACATCCACTTGCATCCTATTAAACCTTCAGTCCATGAACGACTGCGCCGTCGGCGGCTCGGGCGGCTGGCCCTTGCGCTTCCTGATCTCGCGCACTACCTTGTCCTGCAGCTCCTTCGGCAGCTTCTCGTATCCCGCGTACTCAGGGTACCAGATTGCGCGTCCTTGCGTGATGCTTCTGATCTCGTTGGAGAAGCCCTTTATGACCTCCGCCACCGGCATCTTCGCTATGACCGTGGCCTGCTCAGACTCCTGCTTAATCTCGAGCACCTGGCCGCGCTTGCCCTGGACGAAGCTGATTATGTCCGAGAGGAACTCCTGCGGTATGCTGATCGTGAACTTCTGCTTCGGCTCCATGAGGCTCACTCCCGAAAGGAGCATACCCGCATAGATCGGCCTGCGCATCGCGGGTATTACCTGGCCGGACCCCTGTGCACCGGGTCCTCGTGAATCTTTGCATCTGTTATAAGCACCTTTATGCCTGAAACGCGTTCCCTTGCAAGAGGACCGTCCTTGACTGCGTCTTCGAATCCCTTGATGAGAAGTTCCATGACCTCGTCCAGGTACTGGACTCCCTTTGTGGCGTCTATGAGCATGCTGTTGTTCGAGACATCCACAAGGCCCTTGGCCTCCTCTCTCGCCATCCCTGCCTTAACTAGCTCCTCGACGTGGGCCTTGCCCTTCGGCTTGCCATCGCGGAGCGTGCCCTCCTCAATCATGGTGACTATCGCCGGCTCGAGCGGCTTCACGTCTATGTAGAACCGGTTGTGGCGGTTCTGGGACTTGCCCTCCATGTTCTTGGTCTCCTTGTCTATCATCTCGCGGTAGAGGACGATGGGCTCGCTGGTCTCTATGGGGACCTTGTAATCGTCACGTATCTTGGTCTCGATGATCTCCAGGTGCAGCTCTCCCATTCCGCTGACCAGGTGCTCGCCCGTCTCCTGGTTGAGCTCGACGCGTATGGTCTGGTCCTCCTTGGAAAGTTCGCGCAGCGCCTCTATGAGCTTCATCAGGTCGCGCGTGTCCTTGGCGTCGATGGCCTTGGTGACCACCGGCTGCGAGTAGTGCTTTATCTGCTCGAACGGCACTATGTTGTCCTCGCTTACCGTGTCGCCGATTGAAATGTTCTTGAGGCCCACCACCGCGGCTATGTTGCCCGCCGAGATGTTCCTCCACTATGACCTTCTCCGGGCCCATGTAGATGCCCACCTGGGAGACGCGCTGCGGATCCGGCATTCCTGTGGTGTAGACCGTGCTGCCCTTCCTTATGGTTCCCGAGAAGACCCTGCCCACAGCGACCTCGCCGCTGTGCTGGTCGTTCATTATGCCGAAGACGACCATGTTGATCTTCCCGTCGGGATCGACGTTCATCATCGACTTTCCGTCGGGGCTCTCTAGGTCGCCGTGCCACAGGTGCTTAATCCTGTAGGGCTGCGCGAACTTCGGGTCCCGGAAGGTGCTCGATCATCATCGTGAGGCATGCCTCGTCGATTGGAGCTATCTCCTGGAGCTTCGCCTCATTCTCCTGCATCTTGCTTGGATTCTCGTGTATCTCCTGGGTCAGCTTCATTATGTCCTTGAAGCTGACCTTGTACTTCTCCATGATGCGCGCCGAGATCGCCCACTTCTTGTAGGCCGAACCGAAGCAGATGCTCCCGTCCTGGACACTGACCTGCCATTTGTCGGCGAACTCTGGAGGCGCGAAGCGCTTGATTAGCTTGTTTATGTCGCTGATGAGCTTGAGCAGTCGTTCGAATGCCTGGTCGGGCGTGAGCTTCAGCTCGTTGAGAAGCCGGTCGGTCTTGTTAACGAAAAGGACGGGCTTTGCGCGCTCCTGCAGGGCCTGCCTTAGCACCGTCTCGGTCTGGGGCATTATCCCCTCCACAGGATCGACCACCAGGACTACTCCGTCGACTGCGCGCATCGATCGCGTGACGTGGCCGCCGAAGTCGACGTGGCCCGGGGTGTCGATCAGGTTGATTATGTAGTCCATGCCCTTGTAGGGGAACGCGAGTGAGATGTCTGCGGACTTGATGGTCATGCGCCTGTCCTTCTCTATCGCTTCGTAATTGGTGTACAGCGCGTCTCCCGCTACGCTCTTGGAGATGATTCCCGCGCGGGCGAGCAGGGAGTCGGTGAGCGTGGTCTTCCCGTGGTGGACGTGGGCTATGATGGCAACGTTGCGGATCCTCTCGGTATCACGCATTATCTTTACCACCTCTTCCGCTACGAACTCCTTGCGTACCATAATCTAACCTGATCTATCTGGCCCTGCGCGCGATGCGTTCGCCCTCAGTGCGCTTCTTTATCGCATAGCTTTCCGGCGCCTTCGTGGCCGCCAGTAGGATCTCCTCGGCAAGAGCCTCGGATAGTTTCTTCTTCTTGTTGAATGCGTTGATGAGTGCTGCCAGCGCTATGTTGCGCAGAGCGACGTCCACGCGGCGGTTGGAGCTGATCCCGACTGCCACGTTGTAGGAGATGCCTCCGTACCTGACACGGGTCGTGTCCTCGATGGGAGCTGCATTCTGAAGTGCGTCAACGAAGACCTGGACCGGATTCTTGCTCGTCTTCTTGTTTATCGAGTCGAATGCCTTCTCGACGATGTGCATCACCTTGAGCTTCTTGCCCTGCAGCCTACCCTCCGTCCGGATGACCTTTCCGCCGACCTTCTTTCCAGTGCCGCCGCGCATGAGCTTGTTCATCAGGCGCTCGACTATGTTTGAGTGGGAGTGGTAGTAGGACTGGAACTTGCGGCGCCCGAAGAGGTTCGGGTAGGGCTGCTGATTGAACTTTATGTAGGTCGCTATGCTCTGGTCGTTGACCACCACGTTCGAGAGGCTGTACTTGCCGAACAGGAGCAGCTCGTTCTCCTCCGTCGACTTCTTGCCTGCGTGAGGAGCCTTTGGTTCCGATGGTTCGGCACCCACGTCTGCGCTCTTTGCTGCACGCTTGCGCGGCTTGGGAGCAGGAGAAGCGAGAACCGGAGACTGGGGAACGACTGCTATTTCCGTTGTCGGTGTGGTGACTAGTTCATCGGACATCTCATTACCTCTTCGGCTTCTCCTTCCTGCCCTTTACAACTTCGAATATGTCGGCTCCGTTTACCTTTATGACTTTGTACTTGAGGCCCGGGATGCATCCCATCTGCCCTCTCTGCGATCCGCCAAGTCCCTGTATGGTTACCTCGTCGTGCTCCTCGATCATGTTGATGGAACCGTCGTAGGGAACGAACGCTCCGACGACCTTCCCGTTCTTGACCAGCTGGACTCTGACGCACTTGATGAGACCCGAGTGGGGTTGCTTCTGCTGGAGTACGAATTTCTGCAGCACGAGAGCCTTCGCCATGGGCACGCAGCCCACCGGGTCGTACTTCTGCTTCAGTTTGAAATAGCGGCGCTTCCACCACTTCTTAAGAAGCCTTTGCTTCTTGCGCTTGCGTTGAAGTTCCTTTGCAGCAAATTCTCCTTTTGGCAAACATATACACCTACGAATATTCCGCGTTCAGTATGCCCGAATTACCGGGCTCGATTATCGCCAGAGCGTTGACAGAGTGGGGCTTTCCGCAGAGTGCTGCGAGTTCCAGCGAGTTTCCATTGAATGCGATTGTCCTTATGCCCGCTATCTTGCAGACATGCATCAAATCGGCGACTATCTCCTTCTTTCCCTTGAGCGCAACCACTATCGCCTTCGCCTGGGCGCTGTTCACCGCGCGCTCAACCTCACGGCTGCCGAAGATGACTTTGCCGGTGTCAATAACCAGTCTAAGGTCGTTATTAAGGTCACTCATGATGAACATCTGTTGGTTTGGCCGAAGCCGCATTACCAGAACGCAAGCGGTCGCTTAGCATTCAAGATAAGTAGTAGTATTCAGCACAAAAAGATATTTAAATGTTCATACCAGCTACTGACGGTTTGCTACCCGTCCGAGATATGCTCCGGAACTGGCCTGTCCACTACTTTTTAGCTGCGGGCCGCTTTGCGCCCCTGAATATCTTGTCCCACGCTTCCTGCGAGACCTTGTAGGCTCCGGCATGGACTTCTGACTTTGCATCAGTTACGGCCATCTGAATGGTTAGCTCTCTCTCCCTGGCCACTTCCAGCAGCCGTCTTTCGAGGAAGTCTACGCCCCGTTCACTGGCCATGCCTTCCAGAATTAAACCGGAACGGCCGCTTTTGTTCATAAGCCTTACGGAGAGCTTCTTTGTGAGTTCTGGCATGAAATCACGATGCGAGAATTGTTGCTCCTTTAGGTATATAATCGTTCTGTCCGACAAACGACTTACGCTTCAATAGCTATTTAAGAGTGACGTAACTAATGGGTTAACGATTCTAATGGCTGGAATTATCGGTTATGGTGTCCACGTACCGCGTTACCGCATAAAGGTGGAGGAGATAGCGCGCATCTGGAACGAGGATGCGGAGAGCATAAAGAAGGGACTCAACATCAGGGAGAAGAGCGTCCCGGCCAAGGACGAGGATGCGGCAACCATCGCGGTTGAGGCCGCAAGGCGCGCACTGCACCACGCAGGCATCCCTGCCCACGAGATAGGCGCAGTCTACGTTGGATCAGAATCTCACCCCTACGCGGTCAAGCCCACGGCGGCGATAGTCGCCCAGGCGCTCAGGACAGGACCCAACTTCACTGCCGCAGACCTTGAGTTCGCATGCAAGGCAGGCACGGCGGCCATTCAGATGGTAATGGGCATGGCAGACAGCAAGATGATTAAGTATGGCCTGGCCATAGGCAGCGACACCTCCCAGGGAAGGCCCGGCGATGCTCTTGAGTACACGGCCAGCGCGGGCGGCGCGGCCTACATAATAGGCAGCAACAAGAAGGAGTATGTGGCCGAGATACTTCACACCTGCAGCTTCACCACCGACACTCCGGACTTCTGGAGGCGCGAGGGCGCGAGCTTCCCCTCGCATGGAGGCAGATTCACCGGAGAGCCGGCATACTTCAAGCACGTGATCAGCGCAACCAAGCTTCTCTTCGAACACACGGGGTTCAAGCCGTCCGACTTCACCTACGCGGTCTTCCACCAGCCCAACGGGAAGTTCCCGCTGGTCGCGGGGCAGAGGCTGGGTTTCACTGACAAGCAGCTCAAGGACGGATTGGTAACGCCGATAATCGGGAACACTTACTCGGGAGCGTCACCGTTGGGACTTGCCGCAGTGCTCGACAAGGCGAAGCCAGGCGAGAAGATACTCATGACGAGTTTCGGCTCCGGAGCGGGCAGCGACTCCTTCGCCATAGAGGTGAAGGATGGGATCCTGGAGAAGAGGAAGCGCTCGGTCACATTCGAGCACATAGCCAACACGGACAAGATCTACGTGGACTACGCGATGTACCTCAAGAACAGGAACGGGATAAACAAGGACTGATAGAATGCGAGATGTTGCGATTATTGGAGTGGGGCTTACGCGATTCGGCGAGCGCTGGGAGCACGGCATGCGCGACCTCATGGCCGAGGCGGGCGTGCGCGCGATCATGGACGCCGGGATCACCAGCAAGGACGTGGAGATAGTCTACGGGAGCACCATGGCATCCGGCAGATTCGTCGGACAGGAGCACATGGCGGCGATGCTCGCGGACCAGCTGGGCTTCAAGAACATACCGGCCGTGAGGATCGAGAACGCCTGCGCCAGCGGCGGGAGCGCCCTGCGCCAGGGATTCATGGCCGTGGCGAGCGGGCATGCACGACATCGTAGTCGTGGGAGGAGTGGAGAAGATGACCGATGTCACCACCGGTGAGGCGACTACCGCGCTGGGTGGGGCCGGAGACCAGGACTGGGAGCTCTCCCAGGGGATCACCTTCCCGGGACTGTACGCGCTCATAGCGAGAAGGCACATGCACGATTATAAGACCACTGAGGAGCAGATGGCGAGCGTCGCGGTGAAGAACCACAAAAACGCGGTCAAGAACGAGTACGCCCAGTTCAGGAAGGAGATAACGATTGATGATGTACTCAGATCGAAAGTGGTAGCCGATCCTCTGAAGGTCCTAGACTGCTCACCCATATCTGACGGAGCCGCAGTGGTGGTGCTGGCGCCGCTGGAGAAGGCACGGAAGTTCAACGACACTCCCATTCACATACTCGCGAGCTCCCAGGCGAGCGACACGCTCGGACTTGCCGAGCGCGACAAGCTCACGGAGCTCAAGGCCACGCGCATCGCAGCGAGCGACGCCTACAAGAAGGCCGGACTGGCACCGAAGGACATCGACATAGCGGAGGTGCACGACTGCTTCACCATTGCCGAGATAGTCGCCATGGAGGACCTGGGATTCTATCCCAAGGGCAGAGCGGCGAAGGCGATATTTGACGGGGAGACGGCACTCGGATCGAGGCTCTCGGTTAATACGAGCGGCGGCCTGAAGGGCTGCGGCCACCCGGTGGGCGCGACGGGCATAAAGCAGGCGTGCGAAGTGGTTACCCAGCTCAGGGGCGAGGCGAAGGACCGGCAGGTGAGCGGAGTCGAGATTGGAATGACGCACAACGTCGGCGGAAGCGGCGCTACTGCAGTGGTTCACATAATGAAGCGCGCGAATTAGTGATATTTATGGAGAAGGCATCAGCAAGCATGTGGAGAAAGATTGACTCGCGATACAACCTAGTGGGCAGCGAGTGCAAGAACTGCAAGGCCGTTTACTTCCCATCCAGAATAGTATGCAAGAGCTGTGGCAGGGAGACGAAGATGGAGGGCAGGCGGTTCAGCGGCGAGGGGGAGGTATACTCCTACACGAAGATCCACGTGCCCGCAGAGGCTTTCCGCGACAGTGCCCCTTATACCATAGCCGTAGTGAAGCTTGTAGAGGGGCCTATGGTAGAAGGCCACATAGTCGAGACCGGGAGAAAAGCGGAGATAGGAACAAAGGTGAAGATGGTCTTCAGGAAGATGTACACCGAAGACGACCAGGGCCTGATCCACTACCACTTCAAGTTCGAGCCCGTATAGCTGCTTCTGACGCCCCGGGTGAACGTTTATTAAGGAATTACAGCGTATGTTAAGCTGTGCCAGGGTGGCAGAATCCGGTAACGCGCCGGTCTTGAATTAGTTCAAGAGCTGATCAGTGATGCAACAGGCAAACCGGTGCCCGTAAGGGCTTTAGGGTTCAAATCCCTACCCTGGCGAACTATTTAATTAGCTTACCTGCGTGTAGGGTAATTTTCCTGAGAGGTAGTACTCTGAGTAATAGCCCACTGCAGCTGCAGTGTTCCTTGTTACAACCGCCTCTGAGAACTGGTAGAACTCGTTTGGCGTAAGCGTCACAGCATAGGTTGGTGAGATCCCGGTGTTCACTATGCCATTCTGTATCGAGAGACTGTCGACCTGTGCGTTCCAGCTGACTGTTAGTTGTCCGATGGCCGTGTTGTTTCCGGGGACCTCATCAGTAACTTCTACAGCCCAGCTCTTGTTTATGGGGAATCCGTAACTTGGCGCATTGTCAAGGTAGTAGGTAGTAAGGTTCTGGTTGTTGGCCTGCATTGCACCAAGCTGATTCTGGAACTGGGTAAGCTGCTGTGCAGGGGTTAATACCGGACCATTCATCGAGAGATAAACTGCCGCGGCAATTAATACAAGTAGGATAATAATTATGGCTGCTACGGTTCCCCCATGACCTTTCTTTGTAACATAGGTATTGTTTATAATTGTTTTAGTAGGCGTCCTTTTTGCGGAATAGGCCCTTCTACCCGATGGCCTATACGTGCTTCTTGTAGTGGTCGTTCTTGTTGTAACCCCTTTCCTACTTCTCGTAACGGTTGTCCGCGTAGTTGGTTTCGTACTTCTCCGCTTTGCCATACTCATACTTTAAATAGTAAAGTATATAATACCATACTAGATTAAAGTATATTGAATAAAAGTTTCCTTTAGTTCTTACGGCTGAGAACAGGTCTTAACTGAAGTATAAAAATAAAAACCTACTCCTACTAACCAGCCGAATGCGACACGCTTATTTACCAGCCGAGTTTATTGACAATGCCTCTTACTCCGATTCAGAGCTCTCCTCTTCCATATGTTCCCGGAGCTCTTCTGCGCTCTCGAACCGCTCGCCGCACTTCTTGCATTCGAACGAGTTCTCCTTCCCTTCATCCGCATGGCTGTCCTTTATGTGGTTAGCTAGTTCCTCAGCGCTGTCGAAAGCGGCGCCACACTCGCTGCACTCAAAATTTCCCATACTTGTACCACTCCTACTCAACAGCCAAGATATAAAAATGCTGCGACGTCTTTAGTTAGGGGATTCTGATGAAGACTACTGGAAATGTTGTGCTGATCACCGGAGGAGCTACAGGAATAGGCTTCGCGATGGCCGAGGAGTTTGTGCGTTCCGGAAACGAAGTGATAATATGTGGAAGGCGCGAGGCAAGGCTGAAGGAGGCGAAGGAGAAGCTCTCGGGCATTCATGTGAAAGTGTGCGATATATCCAAGGAGAAGGAGAGACAGGCGTTGTACAAGTGGGTCTCTTCGAAGTTCAAGGGGGTAAACGTCCTGGTGAATAACGCGGGCATCCAACGGCCGCTGGACATGCGGAAAGGTGTAGAGGACCTGCTCGAAGGCGAGGATGAGATAGCGGTGAACCTTACCGCCCCTATCGTTCTCTCCGCGCATTTCATACCGCTGCTGCTTAACAGGAAGGAGGCTGCGATAATAAACGTCTCCTCGGGCCTGGGCTTCGTCCCGCTGGCGCTCTTCCCGGTCTACTGCGCAACGAAGGCGGCGATGCACTCCTTCAGCATCTCGCTCAGGCACCAGCTCAAGGGCACGCCGATTCACGTGTTCGAAGTGATACCGCCCATAGTGGACACGGAGCTGGACAAAGGCCGCCGTTCCGGGAGAGGAATGGAGCGCGGGATACCGGCCAGAGAAGTGGCCAAGGAGGTAATGGATGCCCTGAAGGCGGAGAAGCTGGAAATCCCGGTGGGGTGGGCACAGAGACTTGTCGCGAACTCGCGCAAGGATCCGGAAGCCGCTTTCGCTGAGATGAACGAGGATTGAACTCCGCCATCATGCCGTGGATACATCAGCGGCAGCCCTTCGGCCCGGGGCGCTGTTGTTCCTGCCGACTACGAATCTGACCAGCACGTAGAGGATGAAGACTATCGCAGTTATGAAGAAGCTGACTGGATAGGGCTCGTAGAAGGCTATGATCAGCCCGGCCCAGGTCGCAAGGAGGGCGATGAGAACTGAGACGAGTATGGTGTAGAACGGCTTTTTTGTGAGCCGCACCGCTATCGCTGCAGGGGTCACCATCAGGGCGAAGATAAGAAGCACCCCCACCACCTGGATCGCTATGGAGACAGCAGCGGCCACGAGAATCATGAACACCACGCCCAGCAGCAGCGTGCGTATGCCCTTTGCCTCTGCCACCTCCTCGTCAAGGGAGGCGAAGAGTATCGGCCGGTAGACTATCGCAGTGACAACGAGTATTATCGAGGCTGACGATAGGGTGAGAAGTACATCGCTGCGCTGATGCCAGTATCTCTCCGAACAAGATCGAGTAGGCCTCGGTGGCATAGCCGGTATATAGGCTGATGAACAGGACGCCGAGGCCCAGCATGAATGCGAGCACCGTCCCTATCTCGATGTCGCGATGGGTTGCACGATTGCCCAGTATCGCTATCCCTGTCCGCTGCCTGTCGAGAACAGCAGAAGACCGAAGATCAGGGCTGATGCCGATCAGCACCGCGCCTGCAGCGCCGGCAAAGCCTATCTCGGCAAAAGCGTGAGCGGCGAAATGCGGAACGCCGGAGCACCACGAGGTATCCGATTATGCCAGCCACGACCGCAACTATGGTGCCCGCCTCGAATGCATGCTGCATGAACTGGTACTGGAAGATTCCCTGGAGTGCTGAAAATAGTTGCAGATGTAATGAGCATATATATCACTTATCGTGGTGGTGGAGCTCTGCGCCCTCCCCTCCGACAATTACGATGTTGCCCCTGGAGTCGCGCAGGACCTCGACCCGGGTCCCGTACAGCTTGGTCAGGCGCTCGGAAGTCAGCACCTCCTCCGGAGTGCCGATCGCAACCTTTCCGTTGGCTATGTATATGACCTTGTCCAGGAACTGTATCAGCGGATTTATGTCGTGGGCAACTAGGAATGCGGTCACGTTGCGCGACTCGACCACATCCTTCATCAAGCTCACCAGGTCCTTGTACGCCGTTATGTCCAGGTTGGAGAGCGGCTCGTCGAGCAGCAGCATCTCCGGATTGCTGACCAGCGCCTCCGCCAGGAATATCCTCTGCAGCTCGCCGCCGGAAAGCGAACCGAGCGACTTGTGCGCAAATTCCATTGCACCCACCGCTTCCAGCGCGGCAATGCGGCCCTCTTCTCCTCCCGCGAGGAGAGGCTAAGTCCCAGCCTATTCCCGGAGTAGGCGAGACGGACCAGCTCCAGGCACTCTATGTTCGTTTCGCTGTCGATCGTGTGGCGCTGCGGGACGTAGCCTATCTTTGAGTTGCCGCGCCTCGGCTTGGCACCGAATACGCTTATCGTCCCGCTCAGCGGCTGCTGGAAGCCCAGCAGCAGGCGAAACATCGTCGTCTTCCCTGCCCCGTTTGGACCGATGACAGCGACGAACTCCCCCCGCTTGACGCTGAAATTCGCGTTCTGCCATACGCTCTTCTCCTTGTAACCCACCGTCAGGTCCGCTGGCAGAGACTACCACAATCTGTTTGCCTGGTTGTGTACCTGGTATGTTAATCATTCTCACTGCCCAAGCGCATTTGCATTGAGTGCATTCTGCAGGCCGAGCAGCTCAGCGTTCATCCATACCTGGAATGGGACATCTGGCGGCTGGATCGTCTCCGTTACTCCTACCACAGTGACGTTATGCTCTGTCGCTATCTGCTTCATCTGCTGTGGTAAGCGGTGTTACGGTCTGCTCATTGTAGACCAGCACGCTCACGTTCCCGCTCTCAAGCTGGTTTTCGAATTGGATGACGCTCTGGACCGGAGGATCCGTCCCTTCCGCAACCGCGTCCATGAATGCGGGCGGTGAGATCAGGTCAAGGCCTGTTGCATTTGCAAGATAAACGAAAATGCTCTCGGTAGAGGCTACCTTCGTGCCAGCGAACTGCTGCCTTATCTCAGTCATTCTGCCATCGACCTGCGCGAGCGAAGCAGTTACGTTATCATACCGCTGCGTGTAGTAGCTGCGCTATCTGCCGGGTCAGCAGCAACAAGATCAAGGTACATCTGCTTCACTGTCGCTATTCACGAATACTGGATTGTACCAAAGGTGAGGGTTTGAGCCGTTGGCCTTCCAAGGAGTCTGCGCCACGTTCAGCACAGTCCTGTTCGGGTTGTTGCTGGCAGTTATAAGCTTAAGCGCCCAGTCATCATATCCGACCCCGTTTACAATGACGAAGTTTGCATTTGCCATCGCCTTGGCATTGGCTGAACTGGCTTCGTACTCGTGAGGGTCTGCATTGGGATCGGTAACTATGCTAGTCACATTGCAATGGACGCCGCAGATTTGACCGACAAGGCTGCCCAGAAATTCTCTGCTGTAATTACTTGAAGCACCCGGGAGTTGTTTGAAATAGGAGTCGTTTTATTTGCTGGAGTTACGATTGAACTCCGGTTTTGTGAGAAGAGCAACGCGCCGACAGCGAGTACAATAACGACAACTACAGCCGCCCCTATTAACATACTCTTGTTCGTCCGGTTTTTCTTGTCCTTTGTTTCCATTAGACCACTTAATAAATATCCAGTAATTTATTAATAACTATATATTAATAAGCCTTTCGATAGAAGTTAGTAATAAGGCTTGGAAAAATGGAGATACTTAGCATATCAATAGACAAGGAGGCATTGAAGCAGATTGAGGAAGTGCAAAAACGTCTGGGCTTTAAGAGCAGGTCGAAGATGTTGCGGAGCGCCATACTCAGCATGCTTCACGATTACGAGGTGTTGGACTCGCTCAGAGGCGACGTCGAGAGCATATTCATCCTTACCTACTCCGAATCGGAAAAGAACCATGTGTCCAACGTGCTGCACAAATTTGAAGACGCCATAAAGACAGAACTCCATCAGCACCACGAAGGCACATGTATTGATGTGCTGAACATTCATGCGTCTGCTGATCGCATTCGTGAGATCTTTGGCGCCTTGAAGAGAAATAAGTGTATATACTCTGTAACCTACTCCGTGATACGCCCAAGCAAGAGGTAAGAGGCTTTAAAATCCTTAACGCTAGTATTAATCCATGGACGAGAGTGAGGTAATAGAGTTCATCGGCGGGCTTGCAAAGAAGCTCCCTAAATTCAAGGACGGGAGGATAAATTACTCAGACTCAATAATGGCGCCCATTGTCCTAGTTTTTGTAAAGTACAAGGGAAAGTTTTTACTTCTTAAGCGTAGCAAAAAAGTGCTACACTACCAGGGCATGTGGAACGTTGTTTCTGGATATATGGATGAGTTAAAACCCATACGGAAGAAGGCTCTCGAAGAGATCGAGGAAGAGTTAGGGATTACAGAAGCTATCATCAACACCATGACCGTGGGAGACGCTTACACGTATACTGACAAGGAGATAGATCGCACCTGGCTTGTGTGCCCAGTTATGGTTGGCCTGAGCAAGAAGCCCTCCATAAGACTAGATCATGAGAATTGCGAATATAGGTGGATCTCTCCAGCTGAGATAGACGAGTTTGAAACGCCCCCAGATCTGAAGAAGACGCTCGCCAAATTCGTGGAATGATTGCGCTACGCATTTAAGCTTTGGCGTGAAGTATTATCCGATTGCCATGGACACCGTATGCATCTCGGTTGGGGGAAGCATCATCTCCCGTGAGGACGGAATAAACATCGGCTATGCCAAGCGGCTTAGGGCGCTTCTCAAGTCCTATCCCGGCAAACGATTCATACTCGTGGTTGGTGGCGGGTATGCCAGCAGGCTGTACATCAACTCCTCGAAGGCGATAATAAAGAACAACGCGGTGCTGGACAGATCGGCATTGCGATAACGCGGATAAATGCGCTTATTCTGAAGGACCTTATATCAGAGCTGAATGTCTATCCAAACGTGGTTACAAGTCTAGAGGAGCTGCGGAGCGCGATAAATACCAACCGGATTGCAGTCATGGGCGGGCTGATGCCGGGCGTCTCCACGGATGCGATCTCGATGATCGCCTGCGAGATGGTGAACAGCAAGGTGATGATAAACGTGAGCCGCGAGAAACTCATCTACGACAGGAATCCAAGGGAGAAGGGCGCCAGGAAGCAGGAGCGTCTGACGCACGACGGGTTGGTGCAGATCGCGTCAAGATTTGACTCACGAGAGGCGGGATCTAACTTCCTGTTTGATCTCCTGGCAAGCAAGCTCGCCAAGAGGGGAGGGAATAGAGATCCGCTTCGTTAACGACGACACAAAGCAGCTCAGGCTTGCCATTGAGGGAAAGAAGTTCGAAGGTACCACAGTAAAGAAATAAGTCCAGCTTAGTAGAACTCAACTTTCTCAGGATGAAGGTTTGGAGCCCTGTTGAAGCACTTGGAAAACCGTTATCATGCGCGCTCCAGTTTGTAAGTACAGTGCCCGGCTCGTCAGGCTTAACAACCAGCCTTCCTTGTACCCACTCATCTTTACCGCGAGTTCCTACCGTGACATCCCTACCGATAATTACTTCGGGACCGAGTTGCTCCCTTTTTTATCATTGTAGAGCGTGCGCCGAGTTTTGCGTCGTCACCTAAACACAATCCTCCTCGATGAACGCCTGTTTTCCTACCTGAACACCTTTGCCTATGTGCGTACCGGTTCCGACGCGTACGTAATTGCCCAGTTGGGTACCCTCATCTATTGTAACACGGTCGTTAATAACGGCCTTGTTGCCTATTGTCACGTCTTTGCGAATCACTGCGGTGTACCCTATCACTGCGTCTGAGCTGACCTTGTTGGTATCGCCTAGCCTCCAGCCCACCCATCCGCCGTCTCTGAAGCCGCCGATTTCGTTCTTATTCTCGTGCCTGAAATACAATTTGTCCCCTACCTTGGCAACTATCCCGTCATAATATATCATATCGCGTTCGCTCATTTGAAGGGCGGCCGTCGCAAGCCGGTACCTATCGGAATCGGTGAGCGCTCCGGCTTTGCGTTCTCTGGGCTTCTCTGCTGCCTCCTGCTGGGCAGGTCTCAGCACTGGGCCAAACGCTGCCTTCTTCTCTGAGGTTGTCGACTCGCCTTTATGCTCTGGCGCGGGCTTGTTCGCAATCTCTGCCATGAACAGCCTTATCCGTACCTTCCGGTCCTTTCCTTTTTCAAATCTTACTTCCGGCGGGGAGTATATGAGCTTGAGTTTCTTCGCCTTCTTCTTTCCTACGGAGTGCATCCTGTTGAATACAGAGTTTATCTTCTTCAGGTCCGTCTCTTCGGCTGAGAGGCGCTTAGAGTCGATGCCTAAAAAGAAGTCGTTAAGGCTGCCGTTTACGTAATCAAGGCGGGCGCCTTTGGAACTGTTTAGGTCCGTCAGGGCCTCTATCTGCTCGCCTAGATCCGTGAGTAGCTTCTCGACAGGCAGCAAGGACGTCAAAGGATCATCGGCTAAAGATGTGTATATTTGATTTATATGCTTTGTCAACGGCGGTCACTTCACGACTACCTTGTCCGAGATGTCAACGATCCGGTCCATGCTGTAGTTGACCGGGTTGCCGAAGCTCGTGTTTATTATGAAGCGGCCGTGCTTCAGGTCCAGGCGCGCCACCTTCCCTATCATCGCGCCCAGCTCATTGACCACCAGCTTGCCGCCAGGCGCTTGGTCTTCAGGGCTGCGGTGCGCAGGAAGCCTGCCGCGAAGGAGACGCCAACGCCTATGACTATCGCCACCAGGGCGAAGTCGACGAACTGGCTGAAGTAGATCTGGCCGACTATCCAGGAGAAGAAGGAGTAGAGCAGGACCCAGAGTATTATGGAGGAGCCCATGTAGATCCCGTAGCTTGAAGCTGCCGGAACATGTAGCGCGTGCTGCGCGTGTCTATGATGCGGCCTATGAGGTACAGGATCATGACCGCAGGCAGTAGGATCAGGAAGCCTTCAATTCCGTAGGCCAGCGCCACCATGGCGTTGGCGTTAATGCTGAGCTGCGCACTGTAGTTGCCAACTCCGATGAAGAAGCTCGTCACGATGAATATTATTGAGGTGAGGTAGAACACAAAGCTCATGTGGTCCACGCTGAAGCCGAACCCTCTGAACGACTCAAGCAGGGCGTTCTCCAGACCGAATCCCTTGATCAGTAGGTAAAGGCCGATGAGCGCGACCGGGGGCTCCCATCCGAGCCCGGAGAAGAAGCTAACCGCGAACAGAAGCAGCAGGATCGCCGGGATGCCGAAGATTATTCGCGCATAGTAGGGCTCCTTCAGCTTCTCTATGACTGTGAAGTAGGTGTTCTCAAGATTCTCCGCCTGCTTGACCGTGACAAGCCGGATGCTGTTGACCCTGACGCGCGCCTCGATCAGAGGCAAGATGCGCTTGTCGCTCGCACCGTCGGTCACGAAGACGCAGGAATCAGCCTTGTACTGCTCCAACACCAGCTCCAGCTGGCGCACGATCTCTCGGTCGGCCTCGTAGCCCTCAGTCTCAGCGCCTGTTATCGCGGCGACGTTTCCAACTAGCCCTTCTCCTTGAGCTCATCGTTCAGCTTAACCGCCTCGAACATAGCGTTTGAATCAGTGTCCTCCGGATCGGCGAGCGCCAGCTGCGTCGCGCCGTTCAGGGTCTGGACGCGCCCGAGCAGGGGCCCGCTGATCCCGGTCTTGCGGTAGAGGTCGTTGTCGATGTCTGCGACTAGGACGAGCACGCGCTCCTCCTTCTTGAGCGGTGTTTTTCTTGCGCCGGAGCGTTCTGCCATGATACCCACTATATGTATCTATACGATAAAGCTTAAAAGAATTGGTAGGCGTTGCGGCACGCGTACTGTGCCCTCCGGACTGCCCCGTTAACCGCATTTCGGCGAGATGGTCGTCCAGGCGCAGCCCTTCTCCGTGGAACAGATGTTCCCTCCGAGGTCGCGATTCAGGCTGGAGAGGTTGCCTGCTCCCGAGGTGCACAGCAGGCTCGCCTGGGACTGGCTAGTGAGAATATCGTTCTGGAACGCGCCTATCTGGGAGTTTATCAGGTAGACACCGATGCTGCCGCCCGTCGCCGTGTTGTTGTTCAGGGTCCAGCCGTAAACGCCGGTGAGTTGCATGCTCACGTTGTCGCCGGCGAAGATGTTGTTGCTTATCACCAGGCCGCGGGGCGAGGTGGCTGCCACCACCCCGTAGGAGGCGTTGAGTATTCTATTGCGCGAGACGTGACTGTAGTTGCCGTTCTGCAGGACCACGCCGTTCTTGACATTGGAAATCGTGTTGTTGATGACGCTTGGACCCTGTATGCTCGAGCTCGAGACCGCGGTTGTGAAGTTCTTGATGTAGCAGTTCTCCACTGTTACACCCTGGGCGTTGCCCACGTTCACGAACGTCCCTCCGGAGTTTGACAGGACGGTGTGCCCTGCGCAGTTGATCACCGTGTTGTTGGCCGAGCTCTGGTTGCTGCTGCTCACACTGTAGCAGCTGCCCCCGTAGGTGTAGAGCATGTCCTGACTCAGAACCACGGTGCTGGAGCTCATTATCGCGCCGCAGTTCTGCGGGATCTCCCGGTTTACCTCCACCATCCAGATGCATCCGACCTTGCCCACGCCGTAGTTCACCCCGTTCTGCTGGGCGAAGAGGCCGGAGCTGGGTGCATCGCAGTAGTACCCGGTTGAGGTGCTGGTCACCGCGGTGTTGTTGCTGATGGTGTTTGTCCGGGAGCGGTTGAATGTGAAGGCGTAGGGCCCTGCGTTGGAGCCATAGTTGTTGGCGATGAGGTTCTTGTAGGAGTTGGAGAAGGCGAACGATGGGGCGCCGGTCGTGCCGCTTGACGCGCTGTCTCCCGTGACTACCGTGTTGTTGAGTGCGTTGAAACTATAGGCCGCGCTGCTGAATGTTGATACCGAGTCCGTTTGTATGGTTTCGTAGATGCTGTTTGACTGGTAGATTCCGTAATTCACGTTGCTGATGTTGAGGTTCTCCAGTTTGATGTAGGCGGTGTTGTTGCCCACCACGCCATTCCTGAAGTTGCTAATGGAGCAGCCGTTTATCGTGACGTTCGAGGTGCCCTGGATATTGAAGGCCGTGCCGAAGCCCTGGCCCACCCCGTTTATGAAGTGGTTGTTGCAGTTGAATGTCACTCCGTTTGCGGCTATGGTCATGCAGGTGCCCTTGTTCTGCGAGAGTATGCCGCCGTTCATGGAGTAGTTGCCCGGGTTGACTATCGTTGTGCAGGAGGAGATGGGCGTGACGAGAAGCGGGGCGTTCAACTGCTTGCTGCAGGAGCCCATTGCCCACTGGCAGTCGGTGGAGCCGCAGGTGAGGCTCTTCACGAAGTTCTGGGTGGTGTTGTAGGAGCTAGCAGAGCAGTAGAGGTCGGCGTTGGTGTTGGAGTAGGCGTTGCCCGTGTAGTAGTCGTTGCCCTGGGCACCGTTGACGTACACGCCGTAGCCGTTGTTGTTGGAGTTGACGCCGTAGACGCTGGTGCCTGAGGCCCCGTTGAAGTAGATCCCGAAGAGGTTGTTGTGCGCGTTCACTCCGTTGAGCACCGCTCCGGTCGTCCCGTTGAGGTAGATGCCGTAGATGTTGTTCTGCACGCGGATGTTGCCCGCGTTGGTGCCTATGGTGCCCTTGAGGTACAGACCATAGGTATCGTTGGTGAAGCCGCAGTTGACCACGCTAGTGTTGTAGAGGCCGCTGACGAGCACGCCGTAGTAGGCGTTGCTTATGGTCAGGTTGGCGCAGTTGAGCCTCACCTGGGGGGCGTTGACATAGATGCAGGAGCTCTTGCTGGAGAGCGGGTTGGAGAGGTTCACCTGGTTCGTGAGAACCAGGTTGCTGCCCAGGGTGTATACGCCGGGGCTGTCGATCGCTCCGCAGCTGCTTATGGTGTGCTGCAGCGCCGTGTTGTTCACGTTGTAGGGCGTGTTCTGCGTCTTGCACTTTGCGAAGTTGCAGTACTGGTTCACCTGGCAGTTGGAGGAGCTGAAGTTGTTTGAGTTGCGCATGTTCGCGTTTACGCCGCAGAAGAGGTCAGTGGGGTTGTTGGAGAACGTGTCCCTGAAGAAGAGGTTGCCGCTGGAGTTGAGATAGCACCGTAGTACGCATTGTAAAGGAGGCTGCTGTTGGAGACGTTGTTGTTGCCGCCTCCGCCGATGTAGAGGCTGCCATAGCCGCTCTCCGAACTGTAGAGGTTGTCGTTGTTGACCAGATTGTTGCTGGAGTTGAGCAGGTAGATGTCTGAGACCGTGGAGTTGAGCGCGTTGACATGAATGATTCGAGAACCGCTCACGTGCGAGAAGTACACCCCGAAGGAGAACTTTGATAGCGAGAGGCCGGTTATCGTAATATTAGAGACTCCGGAAGCGTAGACCCCGTAGGAACTCACCGCATTGACAGTGAATGGCCCGCTGCCCTGTATGCTGTGGCCTCCGCCCAGGAGTGCCACGTTGCTGGAGAGTATCTTTATGCACGCATTGGTGGTGTTGGCGGTAGTTATGTTCTGACCCAGGGTGTAGGAGCCGGGCGCGCTTATTGTGGAGCATTTGGTTATCGGCGCGTAGACGTTCGCGGAGGTGGTCGTGACTGTTGATGGTGCGGTCGTCATCGTGCTCCCTGCCCCGGAAGTGGTTGTGGTAGTCGAGAGGGACG
>CAWHMC010000009.1:0-5315 GCA_963830445.1 uncultured archaeon | reverse complement strand
GGATTTGAACCCGAACATGCAGGTTTCTTCATTTAGATTTTCCATATCGTCATCATCGCCGAGGGCTCAAAATTATAAACATCTGGAGCCTGCCGCGCTACCAAGTTACGCCACAACCCCTTTTTTCACAAAATACTTATCGGCCTGAAGATATTAATATCCTCACTTGCCTTTAAAAACAGATTCAATGATACGCGCTGTCATCTTCGACCTGGGCGGTGTCGTCATCCGCTTCACCAACGAGCGCTACTATGAGCATCTCTCAGAGGTGAGCGGCGTCAGCTACTCGAAGGTACACGAGATAGAAGAACGCGAGCTCCCCCTTCTCGAGAGCGGGAAGATGGATCTTGACACGTTCGAGAGGCTCATCGCAAAGCGACTCAAGATACCGAAGAGGAAGGTGAACTGGTACTCCTTCTATGCGAAGCACATGGCCCTAGACTACGACGTGATGGAGCTGGTGAAGGAGCTGCATAAAGAATATACAACCGCGTTCCTCTCCAACATTGACATCTCCAGGTATGGGTACACGCGCAGGAAGCTAGACCCCAGACTCTTCGATTATCAGTTCAAGTCCTGCTACCTGCGCCTCAGGAAGCCTGACCCCAGGGTGTACCGAACGGTTCTGAAGCGAATGAAGCTCAGGCCAGAGGAGGCCGTTTTTATAGACGACAGGATAGAGAACGTAAAGGGCGCCAGGAAGGTGGGCATGAACGCCGTGCATTTCAGGAGTCGCAGGCTCCTGGACATCAAGCTCTCAAAGCTCGGGCTTTAATCTGGAGGAGCCTTAAAGACACAAAGTTTATAATTAATGGTCGCCACTTATAATACAAAGTTGATGGTCCGATGGGAAAGCTTCCTAAGAAGATGGAGAACATATCCGAGTGGTACACCAGCGTACTGATAGACTCAAAATTCGTAGACTACAGCGCAGTCTCCGGATGCATCGTGCTCCGTCCCGATTCCTACTTCGTCTGGGAGTCGATAGTCAAGGCCACGGACGAGATGTTCAAAGAGATAGGCGTGACCAACACCTACTTCCCGCTTCTCATACCAGAACATCTGCTACTGAAGGAGAAGAAGCACATAGAGCACTTCTCCGTGGAGGCCGCCGGGGTAACGCACGGAGGGCAGTCAAAGCTCGAGGAGAGGCTTGCGATCAGGCCCACCTCAGAGACCATAATGTACGACAGCATCTCAAAGTGGGTCAGATCCTGGCGAGACCTTCCGATGCGGCTTAACCAGTGGAACAACGTCATAAGATGGGAGTTCAGGCACCCGACCCCATTCCTGAGGGGCAGGGAGTTCCTCTGGAACGAGGGGCACTCAGTATTCGCTAGCGAGGAGGAGGCCTACGTGGAGAAGGAGCAGATACTCGAAATATACGAGAAGATATGCACGGACTATTTTGCGCTGCCTGCCGTGATCGGCCAGAAGACCGAGAGCGAGAAGTTTGCTGGCGGAGTCGAAGCCACAGCCTGGAGTTCCTGGTGCCTGACGGAAAGGCGATACAGGGTCCCGACTGGCACTACGACGGCCAGAACTTTGCGAAGGCATTCGACATTATGTTCCTGGACAAGGACGAGAAGAAGAAGTAGGCTACCAGAGCACCTACGCAATCTCCACCAGGATGCTCGGCGTGATGGTCCTGGTCCACGGGGACGACAAGGGCCTTGTCATACCGCCCAAGCTGGCGCGAATACAGGTAGTCATAATCCTGATTTACAACGAAAGCAACACAGCGAAGGTCCTGGAGAAGGCGAAGGAAGTGGAGTCAGGCATAAGGAAGAGCTTCAGGACGTTCATGGACACCAACGATTCCACCTCGCCCGGCTGGAAGTTCCACGAGTGGGAGCTGCGCGGCGTCCCGGTAAGGCTCGAGATAGGAGAGAAGGACATAGCTGCCGGCACCGTCGTCCTGGTCAGAAGGGACACAGGGGAGAAGAGAGCGGTCAAGATGGCCGAGGTTAAAAAAGAGATAGAGGTGCTGCTTAAGGAGATACACAAGAATCTGTATGAAAAAGCGAGCAAGTTCCTACAGGAGAATATACACAAGGCGAGCGATTACGCTGAACTGAAGAAGATGATAAAGGAAAAGGGTGGCTTTGTGCGGGCTCCATGGTGCGATCGGAAGACTGTGAGGAGAAGGTGAAGAGTGAAATTACCGCAAAGATAACAAATCTTTCTCCCGAAGTGCAGAAGGACGCAAAGGGGAAGAAGTGCGTATACTGTGGCAATCCAGCCAAGCACATCGCCAACTTCGCGAAATCCTACTAATCAAGAGGCCGCGTCTATGAAAAAGTCAATTCATGCTTCCGAACGCGATTTGTATTATGTTGCAGTAAAGGCTTTTCTAGAGCACAATGGAAAGTTCTTGATATTCAAAGATGGCCACGGCGATTGGGACATACCTGGTGGCAGAATTCAGAAGAGTGAGTTTTCCGTACCATTGGAGAAGGTTCTCCGCCGGAAAATGAAAGAAGAACTCGGCGCTTCATTTGAATATAAACTGGGCAAGCCCATAGTACTAATGAGGCACGAGAGAAGGGAAAACGGCTCAAATGTCAGGATTTTTGCCGTAGGTTACCAGACCACTCTACTAAACGGCGATATAACGTTTTCTTCACACCACACTGATTTCAAGTGGGTTCCGATTAAAAGTTTTAATCCAAATTCTTACTTTGACGGTGGGTGGCTGGGCGGTGTAAAAGAGTATCTGGCGATTCGCAGAGCAGAGCATTCTAAGAAGTAAGATCTACTTCTAGATACGGTATGAAGTTATCGGTCAGCAACGTTTATATTGCTGAACAATACTTATCCTTACGTGTAGCCCCGTCATCTAGTGGCCAGGATTGAGGGCTTTGGACCCTTGTACGCCGGTTCGAATCCGACCGGGGCTATAAACCATATACGAACATTGTGATGCGAATGAAGACCTACAACAAACTGGTGCGCGACAAGATCCTGCGATCATCAAGCAGAAGGGAGGCACGCCCCATACTCGTATTGCAGGCAAGGTGGTCTACGCCTCAAAACTGAAGGAAAAGCTCTCGGAGGAGATAGCAGAGTTCCTCGCAGATGGAAACGTCGAGGAACTTACTGATATCCTAAGAAGTAGTCTACGCTCTTGCAAAGTTGCAGAAGATAACCGAGCCAACTCTCGAGAAGATGCGCAGGAGGAAGAAAGCGCAGCGCGGAAGCTTCGACAAGCGCATCATACTGGAAGGCATCACTGAGAAGTGACGCATAACGGTAAAACTTTCTATCATTCCTTGAGAGCCTATCCGTATCGAATGATGATACGAGGTATTGCTGATTAGTGATGAAATATATTGTATCTGACCATTACCGTTCGGTATAGGCGCTCCGTGTGCTGGATTATTAATCCTGCATATGGAATACTTCCGGAGGTGCAGAAATGACTGGCGTTAGGAAACACGGCAAGCTGATAGTCATACGCGGCTCGATGTTCTCAGGCAAGACCTCGCGGCTCATGGAGGCCCTTGAGCGGGAGAACATAGCGGGGCGCGAGACCATACTCTTCAAGCCCAAGATCGACAACCGCTACGACGAGATCGACGTGGTCTCGCACAAGGGGATCAGGATGAGCGCCTTCTCCATAGACACCGACCGCAGGGGCTCCCAGTTCATAGAGGAGAAGTCGCGCGGCTACAAGGTGGTAGGCGTGGACGAGGGCCAGTTCTTCGAGACCGGAGCAGAGCTGCCGCAGCTGCTGAACAGGCTCGCCTTCGAGGGGAAGAGCGTTTACGTTTCAATACTGGAGAAGGACCACATGGGCAAGCCCTTCCAGAACACCGGCGAGCTCCTCGCCCTGGCCGATGATATAATCTCGCTGAACGCGATCTGCCTCAAGTGCGGCGCGGAGGGCGCTGCATTCTCCCAGCGCGTCATAGACGGGAAGGAGGTCTTCGGGCCGCAGCTGCAGGTGGGCGGAAAGGAGTCCTACGAGCCGCGCTGCAGGGCATGCTACGTGAGGCCGGATTCGGACCAGCGCATCCTCGTCTAGGATTAGAGCTCCTTCGTTGCGCGGTCGACCGGCTTCTTCTCATAGGCGAACGCCGCCTTCTTCGCTGCCCTAAGTGCCAGGGTCGCGCAGTGCATGCGCACTGGACCAGGATCAATATTTATTATCTTGAGGAGGTCCTCCCGGCTCATCTTCTCCAACTGTTCAAGAGTCTTGCCCTTCAGTTCACCGAGCAGGAGCTCCGCGGAGCCCATGGAGATTACGCACCCCAACCCATCGAACTTGGCGTCCTTCACTTTTCCTCCGTCGAGCCTCAGGTAGACGGTTAGTCTTGTCCCCGCAGGAGATGTTCTCCTCGAACATCTGCGCATCAGCCTTTTCGATACGGCCCTTGTGCTCAGGTGCTCGTAGGCCGAGATCAGCGCCTCCGCATACATGTCAAGTTCCAAGGATACCACGCAGAATACGAATCTTTATAGTCACTCTTTTATAAATAGTTTCGTATGGAGCACTACCTCATACTCGACACCAGCTCGATAGTCTTCGCAGTGTCCAACAAGAAGGACATCCTCGCGAGCGCAAATGACGCCTTCATAGGCTACTCCATACTTATCTCCCGCGGCGTCCTCCGCGAGCTAAAGGATCTTGCCAATGGCAAATCCAAATACGCAGGAAGCGCGAACGCGGCCCTGAAGATGCTTGAGAAGGCCTCCCTGGAGCTCTCTCCGGAAATCGGCCATGTGGATGACTGGATAGTCAAGGAGTCGGCGAAGCGCCGGTGCGCCGTGTGCACCAATGACGCAGGGCTCAAGAAGAGGCTGCGCGAGACCGGAGCAGAAGTTGTATCCGTCACCAGAGCGGGAACGTTTAGGTAAAATTATATATCTGAAAATGCCAGTTGAAGACCGGTAATATGGCTGCGAAGAGAAAGCCAAGGCTTAGATGGGTCCCTCAGAGAATCCAGGCCTGAGGCTTGCCCTGATGTACAGGGATATCGAAAGTGCGCCTCGAGTGACTGTACTCAGCGGAAGAAAATGGACGACGACGACCTGAGGCCCATGGATCTCACCGCCCTGAGGCGATGCGACGATTCCCGTTCGGCTCGAGGCTTGACTTCGAAGAGAGCAGTCCTGCCTCTTCGGGCCTGCAGGACAGCCTCTCGCCCAAATGGTCGGATTGCCGGATCGGATCCGAGTCACGAATCTAAAGCCTCTGCCGTAGAGGTCCTCAGCGAGGTGCACCAATTGGCAGTCGATTTCCTGTCCGCACTCAGAGCCTAGCAATATGCAAATAAACTTATCCGACTTCGCCGGACTCTTTCAGGTAGCGT
>CAWHMC010000008.1:0-31163 GCA_963830445.1 uncultured archaeon | reverse complement strand
AATCTGAACAGCGAATCTCCCTGTACTCCACGACTCCAAGCCGATAATGGCGGTGTACGCGCAGGAAGGGCAAAGCGCAGCGGCCCTGCCGGTTTTTGTTGCGCTGGCGATACTGATCCGCCTGGTGATAACAATCGCCTTCGGGCCTCTACCCGCAGCCGATAATTAATTTTGTGAGAGAACAACAGCAGGACAGCTCTTCATCTAGCCCAGCAAGCCGCTGCGCATTAATGGACAGTTTGCATGTCCACTAATGTGGAATATCTTAAGCGTTTCCGTTCTTACTAAAATCTGGCGACCATGAAGAGCAAGTCAGCAAGTCCGGCAGCACATGCTGCTCGGGCTGCCTTTCTAGCAGCAAGCGTAGCGGTTGTCCCATTACTCAGAGGAGTTGATACAAGCCAACAAGCGAATACAACCACCCGTGATTCCCTCTGCAATTTCAGTAGTTGACACTTCCAGCTCCAACGCCGTGGTGTTTGTAGCGAACTCTCCTTCAGATGGCATCCTGCTGTCGATGAGGCGCGATCAATCGGCAGGGAATCTCAACCTAATCCTTCCAGCGAGCCCAACCGGCAACCTGGGACTCATAGTCAAGATGAACAACTCTAAATTCACCATGAAATACGGCAAATTAACGCGCAAGCTCAGTGCATCGATGAGTGTCTACTGGTGAGCAGGCTACTGCTCCTCTTTTTTACTGCCCTCAGGTTCCTTCTTGGGTACTCCCTTCCCAATCCTTCTCTTCTCCATCTTTGTGGCTGAACCGACCAGAGACCTGAGGTACTCTTTATCACCGGATTGTTCAGACGTCCAGCCAGCGGGGTTCTTGAGCTGGCCGATCCGTCAATCGCTTTGATGTCCTTCTGCTGAAGTGCCATCCCAGCGCTCCGAGGTCCTCCTCGAAGTGGTCGATCCTGCTCGCCTTCGGGATAGCCAGGTCGCCCTTCTCGATCAGCCAGTTGAGAGCCACCTGGCTCGCCGTCTTCTTGTACTTCGCCCCGATGTCCTCCAGGAGCACGTTGGTGGAGCCGAACCGCTCGTCGTAGAGGGCACCGCTGCCCAGCGGGCTGTAGGCTATTAGGAGTATCTTGTTGTCCCTGCAGTAGTCGGAGAGCTGGTCCCCGAAGTCTCGGACGAGCACGCTGTACTCTATCTGGTTGGAGACTATGTCATGCTTGCGCATCACTCCCGCGCCTCCTGCAGCTCCCTGAGCGTAAAGTTGCTTACGCCGATGTGGCGGATCTTCCCGTCGTCCACCAGCTTCTCCATGGCGCGCATCGTCTCCTTGATCGGTACGCTTGAGTTGGGCCAGTGAAGTTGGTACAGGTCGATGGTCTTGACGCCCAGCTTGCGAAGGCTCTCGTCACACGCCTTGATAACGTCTTTCTCCCTGAAGTGGGAAGGGGCGACCTTGGTCGCGAGGAAGAGCTTCTTCGCCTTTTATCGCCTCCCCTACGATCTCCTCGTTAGAGTACATCTCTGCGGTATCGACATAGGCAGCACCGTGCTTTATGGCATACCTTATCACATCAATCGTTCCCTGACGGTCTGCACCAAGCTTCCACGTCCCTATCCCCATCACCGGTAGGTGCTCCCTTGAGTTGCCCAATTCTACAGTCTCCATGATTGAAGTAGGGATTAAAGAAATATAAATTTAACACACTCATCCAAGGAACTCACCCGCCGTGACCAGTCTCACTCCGTCAAGCGGCCAATATTGTGCCACCTTCTCAGGGCTCGTGATCACCACAACGCTCTGGTACTCCTTCTTCCTGCGCTCCAGCATCTCCAGAAGGAGCGCGTGCGGCTTTGTCCCTGTCTCGTACTCGTATGCGATGCCATACCTCCGTCCATGTAGCCTATCACGTCAGGCCCGTTCGCCCTGTTGTACACCCTGTTGCGCACTCCCATCTGCGTCAGCTTCCTCTATGAGCTCAACACTCACATCGTGTTCGGGGCTGTAGACGTTGTTGCTGATGTACCAGATCCCATCGTAGGCTCCGCATCCCTGCACCTCATGCTGATTCAACTTCTTCTCCTCCAGAAGCCTATTCACAGTCCTGCAGACTTCATTGTAATAAAATCCAGTCGAATACAGCTTGCGCAGCAGCTCTCCTCTCCTGATTCCATCGCGAGTCAGCTCTTTGATGCTGTACTCAAGGTTCTCCCTGCCGAACCGTATCGGTGGGAACCTTGCAATCACCGGCTCCTTAAGGTTATGTGAGAGGACCAGTGCATGGTCGCAGGGCAGTTTCCGCAGCGCCTTCTTCACCTCCACGAACCGGTGGCCCTCGTTTCCCCCGGCAATGAAGTTGGAGACGTAGTTAAGCTCCTCTGGCTCCCTCTGGTAGAAGGAGAGGAAGAGCGAGGAGTTTATGCGCACCTCACGGTCCAATCCCTTTGCACCCTGGGCTACGGCTATGATCCCGATGTTGTACTTCCTCCCCTCGGAGACCATGCGCTTGAGCACTTCGCACTCGCCCAGCTTGCCCGCCTCCTCCACTATGATGTAGAGCATCCTCTCCTTCCCGCGCCTGCGGGAGAGCATGGTCGAGTAGGCCTTGCGCAGGAAGCCCTCTATGAAGATCGCCTGGGACTCGGCGGTGTGCAGTCCTGAGAGCGCGAAGATGTTGTTCGAGTCGAAGACCTGATCCATACCTATGCTGTCCCTCACGCTGCCGCTCTGTATCATCAGCAGGCGTTCCTGTAGGGTCTGCAGCGCGCCTATTTCACGCGCACTCCCGTTCTTCTTGAACGCGATGATCACGCGCACCAGGCTCTGGAGGGAGGGCGAGTACACCGAGGGGTACTTGTACATGTAGCTCAGGCACCGGTGCAGCATGGAGCCCTGGTAGTAGCCCAGCCGGAAGTGCCTGCGGAGCATGGTCACCAGCTCGGAGCACCTCTCCCGCGGGCTAATCCCGTCCAGCTCGAAGATGTTGATGCCCGAGTGGGCGCAGTTGTGCACGTTCGCGTTTATCTGGTTCGCCATGCCGATGTACTCGTTGTGCGGGTCGAGCACAGCGAAGCGGCAGCCCTTCCTGTGCAGCGCGAGGATCATCGCCTTGCAGGCGTTGGACTTGCCCGATCCGCTCTCCCCAACTATCGCGACATGCGGATTGATCCCGCCCGAGATGGCGAGTGGATCCTTGATGAGCTTCCGCTTCCACCGCCAACGGCTGTCGCCGTTGTATGCTTCCTTGGAGCTGAACGTCTTCACGATCCTTATCCCACCCTTGTCGAAAAGATTTTTTATAGCGTTTACACTAACTACCATAATTTCACCTGATTTTAAAGAGCAGCTCAGAGCAGGAGTCTCTTCACCAGTGCGAGCTCCCTTATCTGGCTCTCCGTTGTCTCGTGCGGCGTCTCCATTATCAGCGGGATGCCGTCGATTCTCTTATACGATAGGAAGCTGCCTATCCTTTTTGCACCTATCTCTCCCTCCCCGATTCGCTCGTGCCTGTCCTTCCCCAAACCGATCTCGAACTTCGAGTCGTTGAGGTGGATAAGCTTGACGTTCTTAAATCCGAGCACGTTGTCTATCTTCCTGAGAACTTCAGGATCGCCGACGTCGTAACCGGCTCCCCAGAGGTGGCAGGTGTCAAGGCAGATTCCGGCGTTTCTTTTGTCCAGCTCCTTGTACATCTCACTGAGGTCTTCCATATTGGCCCCGATGCTATTGGCCTGCCCCGACTGGTCTTCGAGCAGCAGGCATACATCATCTACAACATCCAACGCTGAGTTAACGGCCGAGACCACGTTGGCCATGCCCTTCTCCTTGCCTTCCCCGAGATGGCTGCCCAGGTGCATTACCAGCTGCTCGATTCCGAGCTCACTGCACCCCTTCGCCACGTTTATCAATGTACTAACTGATCTCTTGTACGTTTCAACTCTGGGAGAGGCCAGGTTCGGCAGGTAGGGCATGTGGACCACTACCGGCCGTATGTCAAATGAGTTGTCCTTTTCTATGAAACGTGCGCGCTCCTCTTTTGCTATCGGATTGACTTCCCACATCTGTGGGCTGCTCAGGAAGATCTGCATGGCAGTACAACCGACCGACCGCGCGTTATCGAAAGCTTTGCTGACCCCTCCTGCAGCCGATACGTGGAACCCTATCCTGTTCATGTTGATCTGCTACCTGCACATCCTGAGCGCCGTCCTGATTGCTTCCATCTCGTTCTCCGATACGGCCTCGTTCTTCATGAATGCCTTGTCCTCGATTATGAACTCCAGCGCGTCTATCCTGCTAGAATTGCTCTTCGCCGTCCTTGCGATTATCTCGGGCAGGGAGTTGAGATCCATGGTCCCGCTGAAGTCCGCCAGCCATTCGTCGAAAACCCGCACGAAGCTCATAAGGATATGGATCTCAGTAAGCGAGAGGAGGAACTTCTTGAGTTCCTGTACGCGCTCCATTATCCCTGCATCGGTTATCTGCCCTTCCTCTGCGTGTTTTATGTAGGCCGCGTACTGCTCCCGGATCTTTGGCTCCTGCTGGAGGAGGTTGCTTATTATGAAGAGCTCCTTGTCGACGTCATTGTCCTTTCCTTCAATCTTAACGATCTCACCGTTGACTTCCATCCTGTTTGCTGCTATCTCCCTATGCAGTGCGTCTATGGCCTCCAGGATGAGCTCGTTCTTCGCCTTCACCAGTACCTCCTGGCACAGTATCCATGGGGCGATCTCCTCCTTGCTCATAGGCTCACAAAGCGTAAACGATAATAGAGTGCAGTTGTAGATTATAAATGTTGCCTGGTGAGCGAATGTCGGAGCATCCCGAACTGAGGATAAAGACGATGCCTTCTGTGTATGAGCCGGCGGAGGACTCGTACCTGGCCGCAGATGTGCTATGGACCTATCTTGAATCGTCCAAGCGGAGCGACTTTAACGTGCTTGATGTTGGTGCGGGCAGCGGGATACTGGGGCTCACGGCAGCCATGAACGATAAGGTAAAACGTGTCCTGTTCATCGACAGCAACAGGCAGGCGCTAGCTCTCTCGGAAGGGAATATGCATCTAAATCTGCAGAAGCTTCATGCCGAGTGCGAGTTCCTCGAATCGGATCTGCTCTCCAAGGTCGAGTCCGGGGCGATGTTCGATCTCATAGCATTCAATCCACCTTATCTGCCCAGGGACGGGGAGGAGAAGGCGCTGGAGCAGACCTGGTATGGGGGGAAGGACGGGATAGCGGTGACAACAGAGTTCCTCCAGCAGGCAATCGCGCACCTGGCCGAAGCCGGTGCGATACTCATAGTCTCAAGCTCGTTTGCGAACAGAAAACTGCTTCTCGAGTTCATAGGTGGGCTGGGGCTAGTTACGTCCAGCGAGTCAAAGAAGCACCTATTCTTCGAGGACATCTATGCCACCCTGTTGAAGAAGCGTTAAATACCTGTGGTACAATGTTCTATCATGCCAGTTCAGGAACTATACCTAGAGGACGCCCTCTCATTTATAAAACAGAAAAAGACCAGGATGGTCTGGCTGGGTACTGAGCCTGTTGAGTACATCCGCGGCCTATTGCAGCTGGACGAAGCCCTGATGATAGCAGCTAATCCTAATGAGATACTCCATTCCGACAAGGAAGGGGCGGAGAAGTATGTTGACCACATCTTTGTCTGCTACCACGGGGTCACCTCAAAATACCTGGCCGAGATGCTGGAGGAGAGCCACAAGGTAAGCACCGGGAGCCTACGCGGCGGCGTAACCGCCATAGTAGGAGAGATATTCTAGCCTACTCATTAGCGCAAGGCAGACTCTTACTGCCAGACTCCTTATTCTGGGCGGATGGAAGAGGGATGGAAGGAGCGGAGGCCGCGAGGCCTCCTTGGAAACCACTCCTATCTCCGTTGACCTGAGCCCTTCGCTGTCCATGGAGAACTTCGCCTGCATTACCTGCTCACTGTAGTCCTCCCGTTCGTGTAGCTTGCAAAGCTCCACGGTCCGTGCGAAGTTGCCGACAAGCCTAAGAGAATCCTTCACGAGTTTCGGGCTCGGTTCGCACACATTCGATATGAACTCATACGCTGCCTTCCACATCGCCTTGTATGTGCTAACGCTCACTCCCATGTCCCTCGACTCGCTACGGAATTCCTCCCTCATCGCATGCTCCAGTCCTTTCATGGTTTCCCTCCAACCATCTTTCCTTCTTCCATCCATTCCACCACCCAGAACAGAGGCAACTGCTGCTGCCTTGCCATCTTATATAGCGTTTGGCGACGCTTTTCCGTGATAGAGTATTGGTGGTACATATTTATATACTTTACTCCAACTTACGCTTCTTGTATTTACCTCCATACTCAATCATGGATTACAGTAATATTTATAAACTTTGCGCGAGTAATATTATTCGCCGGGAGATCCGGCATCACCCAGAATGGAGGCAGCTCTGCTGCCTCCCTTTCTATTCAAGGTGCGAATTTAAGTGAGATTATGGGGTTGAGGGTTCGTCTCATCTCCGCAAGAAATTGATTTTTCATCCGGCAGTTTAAGCTTTCTTATTCTGACCGAGTTTCGCGTGTGCCTTCCCCAGTTCTCTTCCGGCTTGCGCGCACAGGAGGTTCAGCTCTCCGGCAAGAACTGTCGCAGCTATTATTTCAGCAAACTTAAGTGCATTCTGCCCATCCTCCTTCCCTCCTCCCTTCACGCCCATTATGGAGAGTGCCTCACTCTGGTGCTTCAGGCCAGTGCCGCCACCTACCGTGCCTATCTCCAACGACGGAAGCGTCACCGAGATATACAGATCAGAGTCATCCCTGCCCCTTGTCTCGGCCCAGGTGTATCCGCTGCTGCTCTCCACCACCTGTGCCAGGTCCTGCCCGGTCGCAGCGAAGATGGCAGCAATGGGATTTGCCACATGGGCATTATGCTTGCTGCTTCCTGCGCGCGAGCTGCCCAGCAGGTTCTTCTTGGTGTTTGTATTTACCACCCTCTTCGCATCTACCTTAAACATCTTCTCAAGGACATCTGCCTTTACCAGAACGTCAGCCACAACTGTCTTTCCTCTTCCCAGGAGGTCGTTCACATAGGACTCCTTCTTGTCGGAGCACATATTTCCGCTCACGGAGACCATCCGCGCCTTCGGGAAGTGGGCTTCTATGTATTCTGCTGCAGCTTCCGAGGCGATGGTCGACATATTCATGCCCATTGCGTCCCCAGTCTTGAAGGAGAAGCGAAGCCAGACGTTGTTCCCGAGTATGAATGGCATTATGTGAATCAGACTTCCATGATTGAGGGTCTTTGCCGCCGCAGCCTTTATCTGCCGGTCGTTCTGTTCAACCCACTTAAGGAATTCGGCAGCATCTACGGCCGACTCGAGCTCGAACAGCGGAGCCCTGGCTATGGCATCCCTTATCACGCGCACGTTCGCGCCTCCGCTCGCAGTTATAGCTTTCATGCCGCGCGCCATGCTCGCCACGAGCGCGCCTTCTGTGGTGGCCAGCGGGACGTAGAAGGAACCCTTTGCATGCTCCCCGTTTATCCTGACAGGGCCGGCTACGCCCATGGGGATCTGTACCGCCCCAATCGCGTTCTCGACGTTCCGGTTGAGGATGCGTTCGTACTCGATGTCAGCCGCGCCTATGCTGTCTAGCGACTGTCCAGTAGTTTGTTCTAGGAACTGCCTCCGGATTGCCGCAGCGTTCTTCGGATCCGTGTGCTCCTCCAGCTTGTGCAGCGGGAGCTCTCCGCTGGCGACCTTCCTGAGCAGCTCTGAATTCGAATTCTTTGCCATAATGATACCCTTCCCGTACACTTACACTAGCAACCAATATTTAAAAAAAGAGGCACGCTTTTCGTCATTCGCAGAAGTACCATAGAGGCTTATAAAGGTGCTTGACTGATACTAAAACGGCCAGAATCACATGTCAAGCGTAAACGTCAGAATCGCAGGCGCCAACGGCGACGGGGTAGAGTCCAGTGGCAACCTTCTGGTGAAGGTCGCCTCCAACGACGGGCTCCAGGTCTTCGCCTACCGCAGCTACCAGTCGATAATCAGGGGCGGGCACGTCTGGTACCAGGTGCGTGTGGGCGACGAGCCCCTCTATGGCTATGGCGACGGGATAGACGTGCTGGTCGTGCTCAACCAGGACGGCATAACCAACCAGAAGAGCCATCTCAACAAGAACGCTGTCGTCATTTATGATCCAACGAAGATAAAAGTCGATGCCCTGCAGAACCTGGGCTACCGGCTGCTTCCGGTCCCCCTCCTGGACATTGCGATGCAGGTGAGCGGAGACCCGATAATGCGAAACACCGTCGCCATCGGCACGGTGATAAAGCTGCTGGGCATCCAGATGTCCGTCTTCGAGGAGGTCATTCGCAGCCTGTTCGGCAGGAAGGGCGAGCAGGTGGTGAAGAGCAACATCGACATAGCTTCGCGTGGTTACTCCATCGAGGGCGCCTCAACCATATACCCACTGAAGCCGGACGGGAAGAAGAGGTACTCGCTGGACGGCAGCACAGCGCTCTCCCTGGGCGCCTATGCGGCCGGGTGCAAGTTCTACTCCGCCTACCCGATGACCCCGGCCAGCGGGATACTCCACTGGTTCGCGGCCCACGAGAACAAGGGCGTTCTATTCAAGCAGACCGAGGACGAGATCGCAGCCATAAACATGGCGATCGGCGCCTCGGTTGCAGGAGTCCGCGCCGCAACCGGCAGCAGCGGCGGCGGCTTCGCGCTCATGACAGAAGCGGTGAGCTTCGCCAGCATGGTCGAGACCCCCCTGGTAGTATTCGAGGCGCAGAGATCAGGTCCCAGCACAGGCCTGCCGACAAAGACCGAGCAGGGAGACATACTTTTCATAATGCACGCCGGAGCCGGAGAGGTGCCAAAGATAGTCGTAGCTCCGAGGAACATCCAGGAGTGCTTCACCCTCACCGCAGAAGCGTTCAACCTGGCGGACCGCTACCAGTGCCCTGTGATAGTGGTTTCTGATCTCTACCTCTCCGAGCACGTCGAGAGCGTGGAGAATTTTGACGTAAATGCGGTTACCATAGACCGGGGCAAGGTGGCGATGGCGGTTGCAAACGGAGAGCGGTTCAAGCGCTACGAGCTGGTACCCGACGGCATCTCGCCGCGCGCAATACCCGGGATGGCAGGCATGCAGTTCATCGCGCCTACCGACGAGCACAACGAGTACGGGGACCTGATGAGCGATGCGTTTGCAGGCCTTGACGATGCCGTGGAGATGCGCGTGAAGATGCACACCAAGCGCATGACCAAGATCGAGACGATGCTCAAGAACGAGAACATCTTCGTCCCAAGAATTGATAATCCAGATTCAGAATACTTCCTAGTGACCTTCGGCTCCACCACCGGGCCGGCGATAGAGGCGATGAACCTGCTCCGCGCAAAGGGAGTCAAGGTGGGCCTGATCTCTTTCAGCTACCTGATGCCGCTGGACAAGGAGAAGACCAAGGCGGCGCTGCAGGGCAAGAAGCTCATCGACGTCGAGGTCAACTACACTGCCCAGCTGGCCCAGGTGATAATGGTGAACACGGGCATAGAGATCCCGCACAGGATACTGAAGTACGACGGCGAGGCGATAACCGGAGGGGAGATTGCCCAGAAGGCCGAGCAGCTCATACAAAGCATGTGATATTATGGCAGACGCAACAACACCAACGACCGCAACGCCCGCAACAGCGAAGCAGGTATACACTTCAACCAACAAGCCGATCTGGTGTCCAGGCTGCGGGGACTTCGGAGTCTTCGCCTCTATAACCAAGGCGCTCACTGAGCTCAACATCGAGAAGGAGAATGTGATGATAGTCTCGGGCATAGGCTGCAGCTCAGCGATGCCCCACTCCTTCAGCACCTATGGCATACACAGCCTGCACGGGCGACTGCTCCCGACGGCGACAGGAGCGAAGCTCGCCAATACCGGACTGACAGTCATCGGCACCGGCGGAGACGGGGACGGCTACGGAATAGGGGGAGGGCACCTGCTGCACACCGCACGGAGAAACCTCAACATCACCTACATAATCATGAACAACGAGACCTACGGCCTTACCACCGGCCAGACCTCTCCCACTGCGATGCTCGGGAGGAAGTCAAAGTCCACTCCCTTCGGCTCCATCGAGATGCCCATCAACCCGATGGCATTCGCCATAAGCGCCGGCGCGACCTATGTCGCACGGGGATTCTCAGGAGAGCCGATGCACCTGGCCCAGCTGATAAAAGATGGCATCCAGCACAAGGGCTTCTCGCTCATCGATGTCTTCAGCCCCTGCGTCACCTTCAATCACGACAACACCTACGACTGGTTCAGGCCGCGGGTGTACAAGCTCGAGTCCCAGGGCCACAACCCGGAGGACCTCAACGCGGCCATGGGCAAGGCGCTGGAGGACGTTCAGACCAACTACGCGAAGATCCCGATAGGCCTGTTCTACCGGGCGACTCGTGGCACCTATGACGAAATGGAACTGGCGCTCCACGATGGTCCGTTGGTCCACCAGCCGATGCCCACGCGCGAGCAGATACTGGCGCTAATCGAGGAGAACAGATAATTCTGTAAAAAGTAGTTACGAGCTACTCCTATTCCTACCGCGTTCCAACTCTCTATGGCGCTCGATGGCCTGCTGCGGCGTAAGCTTTGGTCTCCAGAACCGTCTCCAGATGCGCTGCTGCACCGCCTGCTTCGTGAGGCCAACCGCCTCCCCTATCTGCCCTTCGGAGCAGCTTGGCAGGCGGGAGAGTATCTCCTGGTCGCTAACCCTCAATCTGCTGGCCATGGGCACTCCTTTCGGATAGCCCGGGCGGCTCTTCGAGTGAAGGCCGAGTCCCCTTAGCACGAGCAGAACGTACGGGATGCTCATCGCCTTCCCGGTTGCGGGGAGAAGCTGGGCTGAGATCTCCCTCAGATAATTCGTCCTCCGGTAGGCGCCGATGAACTCCGCCTTCGAGACGTTGTATTTCCTAAGTATGTACATGGCCCTCTCTCTGTCCAGAGCGCCCACCTGCTTTCTTTGCTGGCTGACTGCTGTTGACATACCCACACATTCTGAAATCAAGGTGTCGTGTCTGATATTTAAACCTGGCGTGCAGACTTGGCTACCCGGATCAAAAAGAGTTTAGGTAGGTGTGGTGTGCCGTAGCCCCTCTTCTGTTTTAGATGGCATTGGACTAAGCGGCATATTGCCTTGCATGCTCATCGCGCGCACATCGACACGTTTCATCCGCACCGTCACGCTCGTAGTGTCATCGCCTGTGTGACGCAGCGGTTGCGTTTCTGCTCCGAATAAGGCCTTGGGCCACGCGCGCTCTGCACGGAGAGAGCTTCCTCAGTCATATTGACCGTGAGCCATCCGCACACCACATTTTATATATCATTATGTGAGATATAAGAATATGAGCTTTTTACTCTCCGCGCTGGCAGGGCTGAGCCTCAACCAGGCGGTAACCTACGCGGTAATAGCCATAGCGGCGATCGTGATACTCTACATACTATACCGGATTGCCAAGTCCCTCCTGCGCGTGGTCCTGGGGATAATAGCCAACACCGTGCTGGGCTTCATCGCCCTCTTCCTGCTGAACTACTTCTTCGGCTTTGCGATCCCGTTCACGCTGCCTGTCATAATAAGCACCGCCCTCTTCGGTCTTGCGGCCGTGGGCACGATGGTGATACTGAAGCTATCCGGAGTGCTGATCTTCGTCGTGCTGCTGTAATTGGGATGGCAGTTCTCAGCTATCTCTTATCCGATTAGACACCCTTCTATGTGCTCTAGAGGGTAAATCCTGGGCACACCTCATCGAGACTACTTACCTCCCTCGCTGAAGGATCCTGAGCGTTTCAATCCATCGACTGACATCTTCCATCTCTCTTGAAACAACTGATCTGGACTGGTTGTTTATGTCCAACTCTTTGTATTCGCATTCCTTCCGTACAAGTAGCTTCTTCAGCTCGTCCTGCTGGGCAGCCGCCGTATTTGGCATGGCTGCGGGCAGGTCTCCCGGATACATTACATCTATAGTGCCGTAAGCCAATCTTGCTTCCATCTCATTTAAAACATTTTTCGCTCTTTGTACCATTGGCTGCGGCGTGTTCGTATTGGATTGGTCCTGTGCCCCGGGCCGCACATCTGCGTGTGCGACA
This sequence comes from uncultured archaeon, assembly GCA_963830445.1. GTDB lineage: Archaea > Micrarchaeota > Micrarchaeia > Micrarchaeales > CABMGC01 > JAJZOD01. The sequence continues at coordinate 19,066 of CAWHMC010000008.1, read as the reverse complement.
GCAAGAAATATAGCTGAAGACGCGGTTGGAATCCTCAACATTTCACTAAAAGCTCTTCCTTTTCTGCTTCTCTCTTTTTGCATAGAATACACAATACTATTACCGCTTTCATGATATATATGCCTGAGACAAGTCGATCTTTTTGAGAGATGCTCTCTCGTCTTTGCAGTGCTCATATAAATAGACTGTAACAATTCTGCGAGGAGGTCAAAAACTGTTTAGAGCGCTAGCTCGACATCCGACTTCTTTATGGTCTCGCGCTTCGCATGGGCCGCAAGCTTGACCGCCTTCTGCGCTATCCTATAAGCATACGTGTTCACAGCATCGGTGAGCTCCTCCGCGGCGTCGTCCCCCACGCGCACCGCTCCGGCGTCCCTGAGTATGTTCTTGGCGGTCTGCTTGCTGATTCGCATGGATAGCATTATGCACCCATTGCTTAAAAAGATTGTGGTAATGCCCCACAGCACTGATTTTTATCCCTGTGCGTCCCATCATAACTGATAGGATGGAACTTTCCATACGCCCAATTGCCGAGTCGGATACGGCCCAGCTCCAGGAGCTGGTCAAGGACTCCTACGCTGAGGCGGCGGACGCGCTCTGGTTCCCCGCTGAGCCTGACGAAAAGGCGCTGACCGAGACGTTCAAGGCCAAGCTCGAGGCGGTCGGCAAAGGCATGCTCATAGACAACGTACTAGTCGCCAACGGGAAGCTGGTGGGCGACTGCGAGATAGCGAAGCAGGAGGGGATAGGTCTTGTGGGCATACTCATAGCGAAGCAGTACAGGAGCAACGAGATAGGCAGGAAGCTCCTCCTCCACTGCATGAAGGAGGCCTACGCCGCAGGGCTAAGGTCCGTGATAGCGGAGGTGGCGAACAGCAATGCGGCCGCCTGCCGGTTCTTCCTGAAGAACGGCTTCATGCTCATGAGCCCGGAGCCTACGGTGCTAGAGAAAAATGGGAAGGAGGTCACCGCTGTGCGCCTGATCTTCAGGTTCTAGTTCTAGACAGGCTGGGTCTGCCCATACACGCCTATGACACTCCCATTTGCTTGGGTTATAAGCGCAGTCACCGAGCTGTTCGTGTTCGGGGCGGTGTAGTTCACGATCCAGACGTTGGTGTAGTCCCTGCCCAGGTAGTTGACGCTGCTCTGGTACATTGCGTGGGTGATTACCGAAGTGTAGCCGTACTGGCGTATGAACTGCATTATCCTCGAGGCGTTGATGTCGTAGGAGCGAGTTATCGCAGCAGAGGAAGAGCCTATTATGGAGGAGTTGCCCTGGCCGTAGATGGCGCAGTTGTCAGTATAGGTGTTCTCTATCCTAGATACGAAGCCGTACTTTGGGTAGTCGAAGGAGTAGATGAAGTAGGATGGGCAGGGGGAGGTGGCATTCAGTATCACCGAGGCGAGGATGTGCCAGCTCCCGGCATACTGTGACGTTGTCACGTTGGTTATGTTCACAATTGCTCCGGGATTGGAGTTCTGGATGTCGCTCAACACCAGCGTCTGTGCCTGGCCCTGGGTGACCTGCTGGGCGAAGACGCCGCTGCTGACCAGGAAGAAGAGCGCGCCGATGGCTACTATGATGATTATGACCGCAACTATCGATCGCATCAGAAGGTCCATGAGTAAAGCTACTATAAACATATATAAAAATATGACGGTAAGCCCGCTCTCAAACACACAGGATATTGTTACGCCTAACTGCGTCTGGTTTAGTAAAGCGCGTTCGCGGGAGCCCAAACGTTCCAGGTTAATATCAATACAACCAAATACTACATTTAAATCTATAAGATTTTAATAGAGCAAAGTATTATATAATCTACTAAAGTATACTATATTTTGATAATATGTTGTCTAAAAATCTGATCGGTTTGATTCTACTGGGCCTCTTCGTATCACAAGTGGTCATCTACGCTGCGGGCCCAACACCAGTGAATCTGGGATCTGCGGGCACCTTTGCAATTCTAGCAAAAACGGGAGTCTCAACAACCAGCGTAACCTCCATCATCGGAAACATCGGAGTGAGTCCGGCTGCCGCCACATACATCACCGGATTTGCATTAATAACTGATTCATCTAATACATTTTCTAGATCCTCTCTGATAACCGGAAAGATATACGCTGCTGATTACGCGGTTCCAACTCCTGCGCTTATGACAACAGCAATAAGCGATATGCAAACTGCGTACACAGACGCAGCAGGCAGAACAAATCCGACTGCTACCGAGCTAGGCGCTGGGAATATCGGTGGACTAACACTTGCACCCGGCCTTTATGTTTGGTCAACTGGAGTTACAATACCTACTACCCTCACCCTCTCCGGCGGTCCGAATGACGTTTGGATCTTCGAGATAGCACAAAACCTTAACGTGGGCAATGGTGTCAGCATCATACTTAGCGGCGGAGCACAGGCCAAGAACGTCTTCTGGCAGGTTGCCGGTCAGGCAACTCTGGGGACAACTTCTAGCTTCCAGGGTATCATATTGTCCAAAACCGCGATAGTCATGAATACTGGCGCAACGCTCACAGGGGCAGAGTACGCGCAAAGTGCAGTCACATTGGATGCGGCTACGGTGACGGAATCAACAGGAACGGGAGCAAGCCCAACGACCACGATAGTGCAAACAACCACCTCTACGTCTACGCTCGCAACCACCACAATCCTGACCAACTCGGTCTCAACCATCGTACCGATAACATCTACCGCGCCAACAACTTCCACAATTGTGTCAACAACGACAACAGCATCGGTAACCACTTCTACACCCACCACAACGATTGGAGGCAATCCAAGCACAACAACAATAAGCAGCCCAGGAGCACAGGCTACTATAATAATTTCTACAAGCACCAGAACTGACAATGGGATCTCCTTCACATGGCAAGGAAACGCATTTTACGAGATACCAACAGGAAGGCCCGACATGCCTCAGACCGGCATGAAACCTGGCATTCCGTATTGGATCACAAACCAGGCATTCATTAACGCCGTCAACTCGTGGCTTGTGTAAAGTTCAATCTGTTAGAACTTCCGGGGTATGCGTCAGTCATCAGGTTAGTCTAATTCTACGCGTACCGGCTGAAAGATCAACAAGAAGTAAAAACAGGTACAGTACCGTCCTTCGTTGCACGGAAGTGAGAGGGTAAGTACAAATCATCCATAACCTGCCAGTCAACGGAATTTTCCAAACAAATATAAACAAGATGCGCATATTGTTTTATGATTCAATGGCCGAAGAGCCCCAAGAGCTTGCAAACCCCGGCTCTCTCCCCGCGAGTGCCCCGGCGGCCCCCCGCCTGGCCGATGGAAAGTCCGGATCTGCCGTAAATAAGGTCGTCACAGCTGTGCTCATCATCCTAATCGCCGCCGTAGCGGCATATCTCCTTCTAGGAAAAAGCAGTGGAACGACGGTCCCAACGCTGAACTCCTCAACCACTTCCGCAGTCACCGCCGGAGGGAACCTGGTGCTCAAGGCGTCGGCGAGCGGAGGCAGCGGCCCCTATACCTACTCATTCCACGTAATCAACCCGCTAACGGGCAAGGCGGTTGCCTCGGCCAACTACTCCAGCCCCCTCACGACCAACACCTTTACCTGGCACATACCTGGTTCCAGCGCGGCGGCCAGCGTGGTGGCCAACGTGCTCGTCACCTACTCCAACGGACAAACAGACGCAAGCAACTATACGAAACCCATCGCCATCCACGAGAACTACAGCGCCCTTACCAAGAACCTCTATGGCATGATACAGTTCTCAAATAACCAGAGCAACGTGACGGGCAACAACTTCCAGCAGCTGCTGAGCTTCAACCCCTCTACCTACGCGGCCGGGGAGAGCAACGACCTGGGCAACATCCGCTTCTACCTGGGGTCCGATGAGCTCCACTCCTGGTGCGAGAGCGGATGCACATCCTACTCAACCAACGCGACCTTCTGGATCCTTGTTCCGACCGGGATAATGGCTCGGGGGAACGTGATTGTGACTGTTAGGAGCCTCCCGGCGGGCACCGAATATGACGGCGTCTACGCCGGCGAGGCGCCCCAGCTTTCGTGCAACAACCCTGCGAACACGATCTCTGGATGCACAGCTGGGCAGTACGGGAAGTACGACAACGGAAAGGCAGTATTCAACTTCTACGACAATTTCGCGGGGAACACGCTCAATCCGAGATGGAATACAAGCGGGAGCCTGAGCATCGCCAGGGTCAATAACGGGATAAATGGCTCCTATGAAGGGGAGCTGTACACGGGCATCCCTCAAACCAACAGCATTGCTTTGGATTCCTATGAAACGATAGCATCTCCCTACGATCAAGGAGAGTACGTGGGCTTCAGCAAGGTTCTAGGATCGGGCTATCCCACCGCAATCTATGCCCTTCTGGTGGATACCTACTATACTGGTGCGCATCTGACGTTTAGCTCAGGACTGAGTTACCTGGGCAATGACCAGAACTTTGTCAACCAGACCTCACCCCCTTCCGGAAGCTATGTCCTCACCGAAGAACTCTCCAGCTCTAAACAAATATTCATGTACAACTACGGCCACCAGAACTTGACCACCAACGCGAAGATAGAGCCGGTGGACTTTAACCAGATAGGCCTCCGGATAGGCAGCTGGGCGAACAACAACGGCCACTTCCGTTGGGTCCGCACGCGGGCGTACCCGCCCAATGGCGTAATGCCAACGGCCAAGATCCTCGAGATGGGGGTCTACAGCAACACCACCGGGAGGAGCAGTATCGAGGTAGTGCAGCATAGCACGGAACTCCAGAACACGACCCTGGCATGTTCCCAGGGCGAATCGCCCAACTACTACCTGGACCAGTGCCAGGCGTCCATTGGACTGCCCCAGTCCCAGCTCGCGAGCGCGGTTAACTCGTACCTCAGTTCGACCAACACAACCGGCTGCGAGATCATGAATACGTCCGGCACCTATTACGGGGCGAACGCGTTGGAGCTCGCTCGGTGAGCTGCCAGAGTGCGGGCCTCCCGAACACCTTATTTATCTCGCTCAGCAGCACAGGCAAGGTCGTCTCCGTAACGCAGACCGAGGCGGCAGTGTCGGTGTACCAGCAGTCGCAGAACTGCTGGGAGAGCAAGTGCCAATACCTGAGCACTCCCTCAAGCATGGCCAACTTCGACTGGAGTTTCTGCTCTGGCGCAAACATGTCATTTAATTGTGCAGGATCCGGCTCCTCTTCCGGAGGCAATGCTACAGGAGCCGGCAGCGGAGCGGGCTCTTCAAACTCCACCTCCCCAACCGGCAAAGGAAACTCAACCAGCGGCGGCCAGAGTTCAGCATCGGGTAATCAATCCACGGGAGAGGCGGGCCCCTCATCCAACAGTAGTGCATCACAGTCCAACCAAAATGGTGCAGGCTCCTCAAGCCAGTCGTCATCCTCCAACCAGCAAGGTTCGGGTTCAAACGGCGCTGGCAACCAGGGCGAAGCAGGCCCAACCGTCACGCCCTCCACGCTTATAGTCACTGAGACAGGTCTACCCGTGGGAAGCGATGCGGTGTTCGGAGTCTCAGCTGGAGGAAGTTCCCAGTCCATATCTACAGACCTGGGCGACACCCTGTACCTGGACAACCAGTACGGTTCTGCAGTTGACGCGCAACCGGTCAATTACCACGGACTGAGTTACTACCCTACGGTTGTCAACAACGATGACGGCACTGTCAGCGTGAACTATGCACCCAGTGCGCAGGTGCTGATAGTTACGAACAGCGCCGGGTTCGGGACGTCTGCCGGTGAGCAGACCGCAATCAGCGATTATCAGGCACAGCTCACGTCCCAGGGGCTGACCTCTGCGGTGGTCGACATAAGCTCTCCCGATTACACAGCACTGACTGGCCTCCCGCCGGTCACGAGGGGCACAAGTCTCGACTACGTGCAGGCCGTACAGAACCTAGAATCTGCCGCAACGGACACGAAGTACGTGGCAATACTCGGCGGCGACTCGTCCATTCCCATGACCCAGGGCTCCTACTCCAACCAGCCGGTTAACCCGACCCAGGCCGGGTTCAATCCGAGCGGTAATCCTTCAACCGAGTACAATTACCAGGGCTACGCGACCGGACCAAGCGGGCAGACGGTATATGTGGGCGTCATTCCGGGGCAGACACCTGACCAGGTGGGGCAGATGATAGAGCAGGGACTGAGTTATACTCCGACTTCGGTGCAAAGCACCAATCCCATGATAGTGGGTGCATCAGACGACAAGGCGCAGTACAACATCAACCAGATCTCATCTTCAATGACCAGCTCCGGGACGGGCAGTTCGACGGTGATACTCTCCTCGACACCGAACCTTGAATCGAATCTCGCCAGCGCCGCGAACAACCCCAACAACAACGTCCAGATAATTGTAGGGGACAGCAACGGCTACTCCGTCGGTTCCCCGCAGACCACATCAACCACTCCTGATCTGTACAGTTCAACCTCCAGTGTGCCGTCGGTATCCGACTCAAATCCGGTGGTGATAGCAAGCAGCTGCTTCGGCGCTGCCCAGCCTGCCTACGGAAGCAGCACACCCACCCTGGCAACAACCTACCTGAACAATGGGGCATCCGCATTCATCGGCTGGACCTCAGAGGTGCAGACGAACGGAGGCACGGGGGAGGCGATACTGAACGGGGTAACCTCTCCGGGCTTCGCGCCCAGCTCGCAGATGATAAGCTATCTCCAGGGCCAGCTCGCAACAGGCATTCCCAACGCTGTGGCAGTGCAGAACACCATAAACCACTTCTCAGGATCCTTCTCGGCAAGCACAAATGCAAATGCGGGGTCGCTGGTCTACTATGGGCTGCCTACGCAGAAGACCTACACCGGCTCCGGCAGCGGATAAGATCATACCGTAGAGAAATCCAAACAGGCAGAGCCTAAGGTAAAAAGTCGACGAATAGCCCCGCCATTTACGACGTGGAAGGGACGTCAGAAACTACTAATGAATAATAGCATTTGCTAGTTTTTGATATAAACAGTAATGGAAGATAATACCTGGTGAACCTGACGTGATAAACCTTAAATAGGTATAAGTGCATAACATAATTATGGGCGTTACAAGGACAGAAATGAAGATGATAGAGAGGAAGCTGGACAGGATGGAGATAGAGATAATGAAAATGAAGGCCAAACTTGTTCCTACTGTAAAGATTAGCGCTAAGGAGCGCAGAGAGCTGGATGCGATAAAGAAGGACATGGCGAAGGGTCACTGGATAAGCGGACGTGACTTAATTAAGAAGTTGGGCTGATGCTTTGTTTCTCGTTCATGTCTCGAGAAAAGCGGAAAAGTCCGTAGCAAAGATGCCCAAGCATTATGTAGTTGGGGTAAAAGAACTACTTATTGTGCTGGAAAGTGAACCCGTTCCTGCAAAGATGTACCATGTCGAGAAGCTTGGCGGCGCAGACAACGAGTACAGAATAAGAATAGGGGACATAAGAGTTGTATATTCGGTGGAATGGGCGCTTGAACAGGTCGAGGTCATGAAGATAGAGTGGCGTGGCAGGGTCTACAAGTAATCTCAGCAGTCATTTGCCATCAAATACCCACAAACAATATCAATAGCCCCGCCCAGATTCGAACTGGGGTTAGCGGGTTCAGAGCCCGCTGTCCTTGACCACTAGACTACGGGGCTATTGCAGCTTATCTTATGCCTGGAATTATTATTAAGCTTTCTCACTGGCGGTTCTAAAGTTTAAATATCTGAATTGCAGTAGTATCTAGTGGTTTTTCGGATGCCATTAGCGATGCAACAAAGCTCCATTACTTCTAGTTCAACCGCAAACCTAAGTGCCGCACTTCGCGACCGATCCCCCACACCGAAGATCTCCCCGCAGTCCAGGTCCGACTACCAGAGCCTGCTCCGCAGCCTAGGGTTTGAGAGCAGCGAATTATTTGTGAAACTCAACAACCTGTCTTCCGGAACCAGCGCGCGGAAGAGCATAGCGCCAGAGAATTTCCACGAAAGCAAGCGTTTTCTGGATCCGGGCCTTGTGATCGCTGAATTTGTCCATCAAACTCGGATATACGAGACCCTTGGGGACGGATACAACGGCACCGCAATGCCCGTGGCAGTACTGGAATATGGTTCAGAGACCGTCGGGTATACGATGCGTCTTGTGGAAGGCAAGAACCTGTACTGCCTGTTTCGGTCCGGGGAACCCACAGTATTCGAAGAGCAGTTTGCCGATCATGTGGTGGGGGCCCTATCGCAATAACAGATAAGCTACGGGGAAGGGGCATTTATCATGGGGACCTTCATCCGACCAATATTCTGGTGTCGGAGCACGACGAGATACGGGTGGTGGATCCGATGCCACAGGCCATCCGCGCCACAATCCTCGGCGACCACATCACAATGGATGAGCTGATGGAGAATGATGTGCGTGCCATAGCCTACCTCCGATCCCGGTGGCCCCGAAGCCGCAGCGAGTTCCTGCGCAGTCAATGAGCCCAGGACAACGTCTAAAAGCCTTTAACGCGATGCATTACTGTTTGTATGGCAGGCAATACCAGTTTCATACCCAGCTACGAGGAGCTCGTCGACATAATAGTCGCGGTGATAGCCCTCTCGGTCGGCTTCACGCTCGCGCTCTCTGGAGGGATCACAGGCATAGGCTCTTTCTGGGTGGTCTTCCCGATAGCGCTCGTCGCCATCATAATCTCCTTCCCCCTTCACGAGTACATGCACAAGATCGTGGCTCAGCACTATGGTGCTGTTGCTGCATTCAAGCGCTCCGATACGGGCATAATCTTTACGCTCCTCACTGGCGCTCTTGGCTTCCTCTTCGGCATGCCCGGCGCCACGATAATCTACTCCAACCAGTTCACGCGCAAGGAGGAGGGCGTCGTCTCGATAGCCGGCCCGCTTACTAACTTCGCGGTCTTCGGAGTGGTCTTCGCAATCAACTTTGTGCTCACCAGAAGCTGGATTGTCAACATAGCAAGCCCCGTAGGATTCATACTCTACATAAACCTCTTCCTCGCCTTCTTCAACATGCTCCCGCTCTACCCCCTCGATGGAAGCAAGGTGTTGCACTGGAGCAAGACCGCCTATGCGGCAGTGATGCTGGTCATCCTTGCAATGCTTGTGCTGATCAACCCCTCTCTCGGCCTGGTGTTCACCATGGCATTCGCCTTCGTCATAGCGCTGATCATGTCCAGACTGTACCGCGGCGTGATGACGTTCAGGTGACTTTCCCAGGCTTTGCATTTTTAATCCAATTTTCGACCTATTAAAATTGCAAAGCGATGATTAAAAATGCAAAGCCACTTTCCCAGTAATGCATATATATCAGAAAACCTCTATCCATAACGTATAATCAGTGATATTATGCCTACAAAAAATATGACACAGCAGCGAAAGCTTCCGCAGGCGCCGAGCCCCAGGGAAGCCGCACGGATGGTCCAGCACGACGAGATAAACGTAAACATAGATGGCCAAAACGTAGTCGTCATGAGGCGTCCGAACCAGGACAACACCCTGGGCATGCTTGTGCCACTGCAATGCGAGAATCACAATCCCAACATAGGCTCGACGGTAATCGCAGACCCTACCGTAATGGTCTACGGCACCCCGGTAATCGACGGCGCGGTCGAGTTGAGAGGGCCCGGAATCATATTAATAAGGGACAACGTGCGCATAAAAGTACCGCACGGCTCAAAGGAGAAACTGACCCTAAGCAATCCAAACGAGGGGACCGTGCTTATTATTGACAAGAACGTCAACATCGAGTGCACCGGCGAGTTCAAGCTCAAGGGCTCCATAAGCGTCGATCTCTTCCGCCATGTGCATCGCCCTTCAAAGACCTCTGCCCGCGGTCCTGACCTAAGCCGCCTTGAGCGATAAAAAGGAGATAGCATCCCGACAAAGAGCCGAACTCCCATAATAAGCGAGCTAATAATGAGCGGGAGCGACTTCAAGCCGGAGGGCATCGCGTGCACGGCCGCCATGACCATAACTGCACCTGGAGTGATGCGCGAGTTCTACCGACAGTTTGTCGAGTATGTGGACGGCCATCGTTTTTCTGAATCAACCCTCCAGTCCGAGGAACTCGCCAGGAACTGCATGGCCGTCGGAATGAGCATGGCTGTTCAGAGACAGAAGGGGGGCGCTGAGATGGCGCAGAGCCTCATCTCCAGATGGATGCCGGTGATCGGAAAAGGACCGGCGGCACAGAGCCTCAGGAGAGTCCACAGGGTACGTTGACGAGAGAACAGTTCGCTTTACACGACAGAAACTTCAAACAAAAAACTTAAATATCATACTGTAGAAATGTGTTCTCGTGAATCCCATGCACACAGAAAAAGCCGACTCGGTTTCCCATGACATGAACCGGAAGATGGCGATGAGAAAGCAGACCAACAGAACGGCACGAAGCATCATCGCGGCGGCCACACGCGCGCACATCGATCTTCGCCAGCTGAATCGTGCGCTGCGTGGGGTGGATCCTGCAGACGTACATCGTGAGGCACGCCACCTATTCCATGCCGCGCTCAGAGGCGCCGCGCTAGCAGCCTGAAACGAGTAATAATTAATTGAGTGATAGAATGAGCGAAAAGAAACAGGCGTATAGAACAAGTCCGGCGGACCGTAGGATCATACTTGACAGTTCAATAGAGTGCCTTATGGCGGCGCTTAGGGACATGAGGCCCACAATGCCCAAACTCTTCAGTGATATGAGGAGACCGGACGAATATTTTGGTTATATAACGGTAAAGGATCTCAATGCGCCGACGTCCGTGCCTGCTGCCAAATTAATACACTACGAATACGATCCGCTCGGCGGCGGATTGCGAGTAACCGTATTCAAACCCTCTTTGCCTAGGTCCGAACAGACCAATCCGTTCCTGGTTCTCCTTGGCAGCAGGGAGCGACGCATGTCAGCCGAAGTAGAGAAGGCGATAGAGAGAGTGGGCCTGCCGAATGTTGAAGTGCATTTCAAAGGCAAGAGTCCAGCATAGTCTAGTAATTAATTAGAAATACCAAGATATCATTTACCAGTTCAGTTATATGGGTTTAAAGGAGCCCCACACAGAACAGACAGAGAGACCCCGTGCGCGGCCGGTAATCGTCAAATGTGTTCATGATGGCAGTATCCATAGCGATCAAGAAGAGGGCGCCAGAGGTCACCCCGCTGGAGCTCTCCCGCATCAGGAGGGAAGCGGTAGAGTGCTATAGCGACGATAGACCGAACCTGGTCCTAACCGGCTCGAGAGTGTTCCTGAAGCGCGAGACGCCGGAGCTTCTCAACGGGACCAACACCGCTTCTGATATAACCTATCAATTCGAGTGGCTTGCTTCTACGCGGAGACTCATCCCGGAGAGCCTCCCGCGGGTCTTCGCCCTGGTGACCGTAAACAATAGGATCGGATACCTGATGGAGCAGGTCCAGGGGAAGGACCTCCACTATCATCTGCTCTACGGCATGAGGGAGGCTCCCGCCAAGCGTGAGGAGATTGCCAGGCAGCTCACGGTCACCGTCGGCACGCTCCAACGGCACGGGATAGGGCACGGCGACCTGACGCCTTGGAACATACTGCTCGAGGAGAGTGGACGGGTCAAGCTGATCGACCCGATGGCGGTTGGTTCGGCAAGGAGCGGCACTGCAACCTATGCCGACCTGCAGGACCTGGACGAGATCTGCGGGCTGCTCCGCAGCGACAACTGCGCCAGGGAGTACAGGAGGTTCCTGGAGAGGTACAGGGACCGCAACGCAAACGTGGATAACTAACCGGGAGAGAGTTATTAAGAGAATCTTGAATATTGTTGGAAAGCAGTCAACAAACATAAATATCTGGATAAAAGGAGTATAATGCGTGAGACCATGGATGCTAATGTGATAGTACGAACAAAGGAGCGCAGGCTCCTTAGATTTAAATTAGTTCCCGAGAGGGTAGGCCTGGTCGGAGACTTGACTGCAGAGGAGAAGGTTGAAGCACTATCTACGCTGGTTAGAGTAGCTCAGCAGGCAAAGGTAGCGCCATTAAGGCGGATGCGCGTAGAAAGGGAGCATCTCGCGATGCCGCTTCCTTTAAGAGAGAGAGACATTACGATAACATTATCCGAGCCAGTTAGGACAGTGGGAACTGGCAGAAGGTTCAACGGCGTGCACTGAGTGCGAGAGATAGTTAGAAAGTCCCAAACATTGTTGGTATGATGGCTGCTACTGTGAAGACAATAAGGCTCGAAAGGCAGCACAGGCCATCCGACATGGAACGCGTAATGGGAATATTGTCCTGCTACAGGGACGGCAACGGAGAGAGAATAAACAAACAACTGGCAAACACGCAGGTCTACATGAAGACAGCGCAGGGTCGTACTTCTCAGGCCACTATTCTGTTTCAGTTCGAGTGGCTCAGGGAAGCCTACAGGGTCATACCAGAGAATATACCCCGACCGATCGCCCTGATGGAATCCGAGAATAACGTCTTCTATCTGATGGAGCGGATTCCAGGAAGGGACCTGAACGTTCACATACGAAACAACCTAAGGACCCTTCCGGCATCGCCCAAGGAGGTTGCATGCCAGCTGGACGCTGCGATCAAAGCGATTCATAGGACGGGCCTGACGCACCGGGATCTGGTGCCGTTAAACATTATTATCCGTAGGGACGGTAGACTTGTGCTTATAGACCCGTCCATAGCGTACCATCTAGAGATGAGCCTCTACGGAGAATCGGATCTTAAAAAACGCTGCAGTGTGGAAGATAGAAGCAAGGATGGAAGAGAGATGGATCTGGAAAATGCCCACCAAATCAGAAGGATACTTGCTGCGCGGACAAGGGCAACGATGGCCAAGCTCTACAGCGTCTATGAGCTGCCCACCTCCGGAGATGGCTGGATACTTTAATTCTGAACTCTTCCTTATCATTGACATGAAAGAAGCAGACCGTAACTGTCTTGTGGCTACTCCTCCATCTTTTTGAAACAAAAATCCAACAGCTCAAAGCCCCTCCTTCCAGAAATATGGAACTCAAGGCCTATCTGTCAGCCCATCCCTATTGACAGCCAAAACAGTACGGTTTTAGGGCCTTTTCCTCGTGCGGTGAATTTTATACCATGTACATGAAATGCACATTAAAAATTCCACGGCGATGAAACTTATTTTTCTCCTCTGCGAAAACCCCAATATTAGTGGACAAAAGCATCTACGACGACAAAACTAGGCTCAAAATAAGCCCTAAATAGGGCGTTCTTTTTTCTTTTCGGTATTTTGTGTGTCTAGCGCAAAGATGCACCAAGGCTCAAATGCAAGCAGAATATTAAAAAAGAGAAATAGTTCTAGCAAAACTAGGATAGTTTTGGTCTCTTCTTTTCTCTGGTTGGAGTTCTGATCAGGTACTTGGCAAACTCCCTGTAGACACCGCTGTGGGGCTTGATGATCCTGAAATGACGATGATTGAACATCGTGCCTTCGTTCCACTCAACTTCCCAAAGAACCTGATAACTCTCGCAATTGAGATCTAGAAGTGGTCTCTTGCCGAAAAGGCGGAGGTAATCTATCTTTCCGGTATAAACGCCTGCTATCTTTTGCAGAGCCAGATGATAGTTGCCGGCTTGAACGTTACCTTCTAGTCTTTGGAATGATTTGCATCCTCTAGGTATCACATAGCACTGCCTGCCAACGTCGGCGCGGAGCAACTTTATATCACTGCCTTCTTTCAGCGGGAATTCCCTTAGCAGCTTGGTGAACGGATTTGTTCTCCTTAAGTGCTTTACTGCCTTAATTGGATCCGGACTATCAAGAATGTGAGGCGCATGAATCCTCATCTCGAAGCTGTATTGCCTGGTCGGCCTGGAATCGCTCTGTTTTTGTGTTCTTATTTCCTCGCCTTTTTAGTTTCACTAAAATAATGCTAGCAAGACTAGAATAGTCTTGGAGCTATCTCGTTAATCATTGCACGGACCGCTCCTGCGAAGCAAATCGAGTTCTGCGACGCGTCTAGCCTGGTTCTCCTTCCTTAGCCTGTATACTGTATAAAGTGAAACTGCGGCTAGGCCCACTCCCTCTGCAGCAGCCACTTTCCAATTTTTGTGTGTCGCAGAGTCGACAAAGTACCAGATCAGCGCGCCGTTAACGGCGCCCAGCGAGGTTGCGGTTATGCCCCGCATGCTTTTTGTTGCCATTTTCTCACATCAGTCGTTATAGCCCTGGGCGATCTTTATCCTCTCAACTTCGCTCTGGCGCTCTATCTGGCGGTTCTTTGCTCCCCTCAGAATCTCTTTGAATGTACCGACGCATACTGCAGCAGATGTGACGGCTATGACTCCTCTTTCGAGCAGTGTCAGCTCCGGTTTGGCCATCACCGGCGTCACAACCAGGGCGATTCCAGTCAGGGCTCCGGTGCGCGCTACCTGTTTCAAGGCATAAAACACCTTCCGGTTCCTCTGGCCGTAGTCTATTGTTACGGTAGCTATCTTTCGTTCATTTTTCAACATCAACACCTTACTTCTCTGTTTTCCCACTTTCAGTAGGTATCTTGCTCGGATCGACGCGGAGTGCGCCCTTAAGGAGCGTTCCGAATGCGAATACTCCGAGAACCGACATCATGACCATCTCTTGCGTTCCGATGGGCCTCCCGCTGTGATACCTTCTGTATACGTCTACCAGGGCTATGGTCACAGCCCCGAGGGCCGCGGTTTTAGCGAGGTTACGCTCACTGAAACTCAATGCGTTGTAGGACGCATCGAATACCTGGAAGAAGGTGGGGCGTTTCTTGGCCTCGCCTTCCGTCTTCTCCAGCGTAACAGATCCGTAGCTCTCTCCCCTTCGCCTAAGGCCCTTGATTATGGGGACTGGAGCCGCTGTCTTTTGATTGTCTATGGTAACTTTTCCATATACGGTTTTCATCATTGCACCAATATTATATTGTTTTTGTGATATATACGCCTTGTTCCATAGTTTGACGCATGGCACGGTACGACGGAATGTGTAAAGAGCAAGTCACCTGCGGAGGATTCGCCTCCACAGGTCATGAAGCGCCATGTCCCGTATGGTCTTTCCATCATCTTCAATTGCCCTTCCGCTCTCGCGTAACGTATCCTTAAGTACTCCTATGAAAAGGTCTTTTGAATGTATGAGCCGAGATAACTCAACACCCATGGTGCCATAGTTTACCATCAGCTCGCCCACCAGGATACGCTTGGCTACCATCCAGGTGCTGCCCTCCACGCTAGCCCGACGTTTATTCATAGAATTGCCATCCTATGCATTACCTACTCCGTTTCAGATATATAGGCGTTGCTAGAGGTCAACATAAAACACGTAAAAATCCTGCGTCAGTGGACGTAGACGTCGTCTTTTTCTCCTCTCTTCTCCGCAACAATAAGTTCAGCTATGGTCATCATGGCGGCTCCGGAGGCCATGCCGCGCAATGCCCTTTTTAAGGGAGCGTTGTCGTGGCCGGAAACTACGCCGGCAACTCCGATGGCGATGGCGGCGACGGTTACTCTGAGTGCCCTCTTCGTTATCCCATTCATTGCCGTGCGTTGTGCCTTCTCGGGGGTAAGAACCGCCGCCTTAGCTATAGCACCCACTTGCACTGTCATCTGATCGCCGAGTCGAAATGCTAGGCGTAGCTATTTATTCTCTGATCCTTCGGGGATTGTAGTGGAAGTTCCAACTGTCCGGAACTGGCGGTGTGCATCTGCCCGTCGCTTCCGACGTAAACACTAGAAAAAAGAGGAAAAATAAAATAAACAAACCAGACGAGAAACGCAACGCGTTTACTTTCCGCCTATCTTGAACATCTTGGTCCCGCACGTAGGACAGGTGCCCGTCGTGGCCTTTCTCCCGTTCTTCATGGTGACTTCCTTTGCACCCTTCATCTCGCGCTTTTCCTTGCACTTAACACAATATCCGTCCATGGTATCACGAAAACTATTACTACTGCAGGCTATAAAAACCGTTGCATGAGCAGTGTCGGGGCTAAAAACCCCCTTGTTACTTCTTTTTCGTCGCCAAACGTCCTGAAATTCCTTAAAACACAGTTAAATTTCTTTACCCTGCTTCATGGTAACTGCACAGAACGAATAAATATCTAACTAAATGCAACGTAATCATGGGCGTACTGGCTGAGAAAGCGACGAGTCCTGGAACCGCCGCCAGATCTTTCATGGAGATAGTGAGAGCGTCTGAGAGGGATACCTTTACCAGGCTCGTGGTGTTTTCATATAGGCCCTCTGAATCAGTGCTTGCTGAGCACATCGAGACCCAGGCGACGCGCTACAGAGGGATCGGACTCATAGACGTTCGGACAGTGGACCGGGAGACCATAATCGGCGTCGTAAGGACCTGACGTCGCCATAAAGTTCTCGAAGATTTTTATACCTTTACACGCAATTACTACCGTTAGAGAAATCCGAGCGCATTTTATGGAAGGAATAGAGCTCTCCTGGACGGAGAAGTACAGGCCCGCGAAGCTGGACGAGGTCATCGGACAGACCGCCATAGTGGACAAGCTGCACGCCTTCGTGAAGCAGCAGAGCTTCCCGAGCATGATCTTCTCCGGGCCGGCCGGCGTAGGGAAGACAACATCCGCCATAGCCATGGCCAACGAGCTCTACGGGGAGAATATCCGGGAGGCGTTCCTAGAGCTGAACGCGTCGGACAGCCGCGGCATAGAGGTGGTCCGCGGCAAGGTGAAGGAGTTCGCGCGCACAATCCCTCTCTCGAGCGGGATGGTAAAGATTGTCTTCCTTGACGAAGCGGATGCACTGACTCCCGAGGCCCAGCACGCACTGAGGAGGACGATGGAGAAGTACTCTGCCACGACGCGCTTCATACTCAGCGCGAACTACTCGAGCAAGATCATAGACCCGATCCAGAGCAGGTGCGTTGTCCTGAGATTCAAGCCCCTGAAGGAGGAAGAGATGAAGGTGTACATAGCGCGCATCGCGAAGAACGAGAAGCTCGAGATCAGCGAGAAGGCCTCAGAGGCACTACTCTACGTTAGCGATGGGGACCTTAGAAAGCTCACGAACATCATGCAGAGCGCTTCCGTATCAGACGGGAAGATAAGCGAGCAATCGGTCTACGACATCGCGGCGCGCGCCCGCCCGAAGGAGATCATCGCGATGCTCCGGTACGCCCTCTCCGGAGACTTCGACAAGGCGAGGACCGAGCTCAGCACGCTGGTCCTGGTGTACGGCATGAGCGGCGAAGACATACTGATGCAGTGCTACAGGGAGGCGCTAAACATGGATATTGACGAGAAGAAGAAGCTCACGGTGATCTCGAACATCGGGGACTGCAACTTCAGGATAGTCGAAGGAGCAAACGATCGTATACAACTGGAATCGATGCTCGCGAAACTTGCGCTTGGCGCCAAGTGACTACTTTTCAACTACTTTAACTAGCTTTAGGGTTCTGGTAACTATCTTCTTTATCTTGTACTCGGAAAGGAGTCCCTCCATCGCCTTCGAGTCGACGTGTGTGTTGGGATTCTGGGCGTTTATCGAGCAGACGTCCTTATAGGGGATTATTGAAGTATCGTAGGTGTCGATGGCCCGCGCGACCTTTATTATCTCCTCCTTGTCGAAACCGATCAGCGGCCTCAGGATCGGGTGCTTTATCTCGTAACCCTCCGCAAAGAGGTTTGCAGCTGTCTGCGAAGCCACCTGGGCTAGGCAATCCCCCGTGTAGATCAGGTTCGCGCGCTCGTTCTCCGCAATCTTGTCGGCTATCTGCAGCATGAAGGACTTCAGGAGTATGGTCTCCTTATCCGCTGACTTGAGGGCGGCCATCTGGAAGAGGCTCGCCGGCACGAGATACAGCTTGTAGTGCGTGTGATACGCGCACAGCTTCTCTATTATCTTGTTTATCTTCTTGAGCTCCGGCGCCGTGTTCTTGAGTAGCCGTGGAAGTGGACGTAGATGGGCATCACACCTCTCTTCATCGCGTACCAGGCCGCAACGGGCGAGTCTATCCCCCCCGACAGGAGTATTACTCCTCTCCCAGCGGTTCCGACCGGCATCCCTCCTGCGCCTTCCTCTTCCCCAGGTGCATGAATGCGGTCTCCTTGGTCACGCTGACGTAGAGTATCTCCCCGAACTCTCTGAGTAGGCGCCGGCTTCTGCTTCTCCGCTATCTTCGCCAGCGCAGAGATTATATCTGTCAGATCAAACGTGTGCCGCTTGTAGGAACGGTGGGGGACTCTATCTTTATCCTCGTTCCCTTCGTGACCGTCTTGAGCATCTTTGTGGCCTGCGCCTTTATCGACTTCAGGTCCGCCTTCGTAGTGTAGGCCAGCTCGTACTTGCTGATGCCGAATATCTTGCCCAGCTTGCCCTCGATACGTTCCACATTCGACTTCTTCTCCAGCCTGATGATCATGCGATCGTGAACGCAGGTGAGGTCGTACTCCTCGTCCGAAAGCTGCTGAGTATTTTTTCTCAGCAACCTCGAGATGAAGTGGCTACGGTTCTTGCCGCGCAGCCAGAGCTCGCCGAAGTGGACCACAAAAAGTTGCTCGCCTTCCTTGAACTGCATTGTATCTCACGCGTATTGAGTATCTTGTGAAATGGGTCCTTATAATACTTTCCGAGAGGGCACACGCGGAGCTAAGGGTACTTAACTAAGGTGACACATCGGGTTACTCCTTTTCGCGGTACTTGCGGTTCTGCATGGTGTTCATGCGGTAGCAGCGCTTGCTGTCGTAGTACTTGATGGCGCCGGTCTTCTTCACGTAGGCGAAGCCCGTCCCTCTCTCAATCTCCTTTGAACAGTATGAGCACTTCATTATCTCGCCATTATCCGCTTGTCCTCCCTGCTTGTGTCCGGCAGTCGAATGAAGTCGCCCTTGACTATCTTGCCAGCGACGTTCCTCCTGATCACCCGGCCCTTGTCCTTGCCCTCCAGAACCTTGCACATCGCCTGCTTTATCTCGCCATAGATGCCGGTGCGGCCCTTGGCCACGTCGACCACCTCGGCGAGGTCTGTTTCGTAGGGGCGTTCCTCCTGCGCTGGCTTTGCAGGCGCTGGAGCAGCGGCTGCTGCCGGAGCCGCCGCGCTTTGCCGCCCTTGGGCTGCTTTTTTGCAGGTGCGATTGTGGTTTTTTTTT
>CAWHMC010000007.1:0-31948 GCA_963830445.1 uncultured archaeon | reverse complement strand
ATGTCCAGTGCCGACAGATCCGAGTAACCCAGCTCACGAAGGTGGTCAAGTATCTCAAGGTATATCTGCTCATTCCTTGTCCTAAGCTTTCCTACGAAACCCTCATTGCTTATCCCGGTGTAAGTGATCAAGAATTTCCTGATGGTCTCAATGTTTGTGCCCCTTGCAGTCATAAGCTGCAAGACCTTTCTGTTTCCTTCAAGATTCTCGACCCATTTCTCGGCCTTTTCCGGGCCTTCAGCATAATACTCCCTCACAAAGTCCTCCAGCAGTCCTTTGTTGCGGTCTAGAGAGAGCCACCCTTCCAGCAGATTCATGAAGCGAACGTCGGTAACTGCACGTATCGAACTCGTAGACTCTCCAAGTATGGAGCTTAACGCCGCCTTATGCACGTCGATTGCATCTGACAAAGCGGTATACTGTGCCCTCTTCGCCGAAGACTCAAGGGCAGACATAAACTCCTCCTCGCTCTTTCTCAGTCCCTTGATTGCATCCGTGGCGTATCCTTTCCTGGCCCACTCCTTGTCCTTCTTGACCGATGCCAGGTTGAGTTCCTTATCAAGCCCGCAGCACACACTCAGCAATCGCAACGCCTCTTCCTTCCCTATTCTGGAGTTGTATTCAGGGTGGGTCTTGGAGTAGGCCACATGCCGGTCTAGGTACTCCATGACCTCCGGATATCTGGAGCGGAGTGTCTCTTCGCTCTGTCCTACTCTGGACAATGCATTCGCGATTCCCCTCTCAATCTGTTCAGCCGTGCTCTTCGGGATCCTATTCGTGTACACTGAGAACAGAAATATTTTGTCAATGAGCTCTACCCGTTCATTTATCTGAATCCCATTGCCTTCCAGGTTCCTGGAGAAGGCCAGAACTTCTGAATATAGATTCTCAAGAACCTCGAACGTTGCTTCCTTGGCGTTGTTCATGAGCCTTGTTGCAAGCGCCCTGTTCCCCCTGTTTACCAGATAGGCGATGGCTTCCCGCGAATCATAACCTGCCTTCTCGAGCTCGATCCCATAGACAAGGAGTGTCACTGAGCGCTGCAGTCTCTCCAGCTCCCTGGCCATTCCCCGAATGGAGATGTCCAACAGGGTCCCTAACGGCCGGATGACACTATAATCAAGACTATTCGGCTCCTGCTTGGAATTATCCAGCGGCGTCATGCCCCGGCTCTCTTTCATGAGCTCACTAAAGAAGGGCGCCGACTTCCGTATCTTGTCGAGCATCTCCTCACCGGCCTTTGACCTCTTCTCCGGAACGGGAGGCAATTACAAATGCTATCAATGCCTTTCTTCCCGCCTCCCTGTCAGCTGTAAATAACTCCGAAAGGGATGCTTCATGTTGCTCAAGCATCCTTGAGCAGGCAATTGCGATCTCAGGGGAGGTATTTGTGCCTTTGGACAGTTCGAGACCACTCAAAATGCCATCAAGTACGGGATATGACCCCACCCGGGACTCCTTGAACTTAAGTGCAGCTTCCACGGCCGCTCCGACTGCGTTTTTGTCTCCGGTAAGGCACACTATATTCGCCAGAGCAAAATTGCACATCATCCCATCCCTATTGTTCTTGGCCTGAGCCTCTGGGCCATAACCTGAGACAAACACTTCAAAACCATGCATAAATATTTCAACGGCACCAATGTTCTGAGTTCGCCTGACAATGCGGCCCATCGAAAGTTGCAAATCCGCAGCATTTTCATAGTCCAAGGATTTCAAAATACACGCTGAGAGAGTATTAATAGACTCAACCCGTTCAGACGGGCTTACTTTCGATAAAACCCTGATCTCGTCACCGATCAATTCGATTATGCCTGACGCGCCGCTGGCCTTCAGCATTACCTTCAAAAGGTTGTCCACCGTCTTGCTATCTCCCTGACCAACCCCATGGTATGAGAGGACCTTCGACAGGGAAGAAACTGCATTCTCCATATTTACGCCGTTGTTAATAATCCCCAGTACCATTCCTACTCTCTCCTTGGCTTTCTCACTATCACTACCTAGACCTCGCAGTTCGTTCAAAGAGGCAGCAGAAAGTACACATCCGGCAAACTTCACCGACCCATCATTGTCAAAACCACGGTCAGCAACTTGCTGCGTTGCATCCTTTACAGATTTAACGTCCCCGGTATAATATGCGGCTGCAATCAAATCGGACCCAACTCTCGCCGCAGACTCTAGGTTGCTAAATTTATTGTAATTGTAAGTATCAATATATTCAATAACCGCTTCAATGGCGGCCGCCTTCGAGACGGAGCTTTCCCTACTGCTGCTCTCTCCCCTGTCCGTTTCTGGAGCCTGCGACTGCTCCTTCGGCAGGTAATCCCTGTGTTGGCTGTAACTATGCCAACCTCTGGGCTCGGGACACCGCAGTGCCGCTTGCGACATTTCAATTACGACTTCTTTGGCTTTTGTGTCTGCACCAGACAGGGTAGCGTCCGCTCCCAGAACGTAGGAGACGCCCATTGCAAAACTGCCTGCAACAAACGGGTTATCCTTGAATCTCAAAACCACCTCTGAGAAACTGTCCAAGGCCTCCATCGACCCGGTACCCGTTCCCACATAACAAAGAGGAGTCAGTATCAGTCCGGCTGTGTCGGGATAATCGGCAAGCTTTGCTACCGTTTCTAGGATCTTGGGCATCAGTGCCCCGTCCGTCTCCCGGCATGCGCGATTTAGCTCAGATTCCACCTTCCCGGCGACCCAAGTGTCTTTAAACAGTTTAGCGCAATCCTTCACCTGCTTTTCCAGCGAGGCTTTCTCCGTGCCCGCTTCTTCATGCCTGCTGACTGACTTAAGTGCAGATTCCGCGCCTTTGCTCTGCTGCTTCGTGTTGCTCTTAAGTGCAGAGACTCTCTGGTCAGACTGTGTCCTCATCTCAGCATTATACCTGACGGCCGACTCCACTCTCTTGCGACCTAGGTGGTCGTCAATAAGTTTGTTAAGTCTTTCCAGCTCTTCCAACTTCGCCAGCTCCAGCGATGTGTTGTTCAGGAGCGAACCCATCGAGGTAAAGCCGCTGTACAGGTGTGTGTTTATCCTCAGCATCTGGCCCGTGTCAATGAGTTTTATCTTTTCAAGCTCCTGGATAATGTTCCCAGTGGATTTGATGAGATTCGCCAGCACTTCATTCCCAGGTTCTTGCATAGGTACCATGTCGAATAGAACATTTGTGATATTTATAACATACTGCACTTATTTTGGCCTATCCGGTCCAACGGTCGACGTTTTCTCCCGTTCAACTCCTGCGCATGACTTGACACTATCATGTTTTTAAGCATTTAGGTGAAAATACCCCTATGGCATTTTCAGACGTGCTGATCTACGGCTTCGGAATAATCGTAGTGGTACTTCTGGGCGTAATCGTAATAATCTACAACACGCTCGTCAGCCTGAAGAACAACGTCGGCAAGGCCTGGGCGGACATAGACGTGCTCCTGGAGAAGAGGTACGACCTCATCGGGAAGCTCGTGGACGTGGTGAAGGGCTACGCCAAGTACGAGAAGAGCGTGCTGGTGCAGATAACCAACCTTCGGACCGCCTGGAGCGGCGTGCAGGACAGCACCGATGCAACCGACAAGATGTCTGCATCAAATCAGATCTCCCAGGGTCTCAGGACCCTCTTCGCGAACGTGGAGAATTATCCCAACCTCAAGGCGGACGACACCTTCCTCCAGCTCCAGAAGGCGCTCGTAGAGATAGAGGGCGAGATAGCCGGCAGGAGGGAGTTCTACAACGACAGCGTCAACGAGTTCAACATAAAGATAAAGGTAGTGCCCTACGTGTTCTTCTCCAATGCAATGGGATACAAGCCATTTGCCTTCTTCCAGGCCGCCGACGAGGCCAAGAACCCGGTCAAGGTAGACCTGTCGTGACCGCAATGCGCATCCTGAACCTTAGCAACACAAATGATTCAATGGGGTTCAAGCCCAGCGACCTCGCATCCACGAGGAGCACCTTCCTGACTCCCAGTGCGGTGATAAACAAGCACGGGAGGAACCTCTCCGGAACGAATAGGCACCATCCTGACCATCTTTGTTATCGTCCTGTATGCGCTGTTCAGCATGGGCAATATATTCGGCTTCATGTCCTACGGGATTGTTTTAGGAGTCTTCGGCCTCCTTCTGGTCCTCAGCGGTTGGATGGAGTACTTGATGCTCGAGGCCATCGAGGCGGTGCCTACCATCAATATAAATGCCGCGCCAGAGGGCCTGAACGAGATAACGGGCTCCTTTATTCCGGAAGGCGGGACCCCGTTGATGAGCCCGCTCGGTGGCGATCCGTGCATCTTCTACCAGATTGAACTTCAGGAGCTCCACCATACAAAAACGGCACCTACTGGTCCACCATAGCGCGGTACGGGAAAGGCATTCCCGCCCTGTTTACCGATGACAGCGGCTACCTGGCCATAGACCTGGCCGACGCCGACCTCGAGCAGATGTATGACGGCACCAGGGCCTATGTGGTGGACCAGAGCACGGAGAAGCTTGCCCTCTCCGGGACGAAGCTGGGCAAGAGCGTGATAGATTATATCAAAGGGGCACCGAACAAGTTTGACCTGGAGAGCCTAGGCGTCGAGGCGTCCAGCACCTACAAAAGCAGCTTTACAATTTTCCAAGGCACGAGCCCTGTCCCTCTTCGAGCGCGTCATCCCTGGTAAAGCAGAGCGAGTTCGCCATGGGCAGGGTGGAAGCCACCGGGAAGCAGTTCAACGACAAGCCGGTCAAGTGCATGGTCTACGACAGGAGCAGCAGGATGCTCTCCGTGAGCATGAAGAGCAAGAAGTCGATAATAAGCCACGACCGGCTCATGACCTACGCCGCGCTCGGGCTGGGTGTTATCCTCTTGATAGCAGCCGTTGGACTGCTGATTATCTAAGAACCCGACTCGTTGTTCTTCGCCGAGAAAGCGTCTCTCTAAAGGTCTTTTTATGTATACTTTCTTACTTATACCAAAATTATATAATAATATAACTATGGTAGAATAAAAGATATCTATTTATACTTTACTAAAGTTATATAATACTATAACTATGGTGTGAATATGGGTGTACCTATCTCCATCAGACTCAAGAATCCTGACTTCGCAAACCTAGCTGAATTGCAGGATCTCTTCATGGACACCCTATACGCTATGGATAACGGAGCAGTCCTCCACGGCGGAACAGGTATCTGGCGCTGCTACTCTGGAAACCGCTTCTCTTACGATATAGACGCCTACATAACTTCAGAGAAAAAGATCTCCGAGATAAAGCAGAACATCGCTGCGAAAATGGGCATGCTTGGCGTATATACGGAGAAGGTTCTTTCAACCAACCTTTCGCTTAGAATGTACCTGAGGAACTCAACATCAAAGCTTAGCGTGGACCTTAAATGCATCCAGAAAGACGTGCATGCTGTACTTCGTGAGTATGACCGTGCCAACGGAACAACCATGAAAGTACGCACACTCACTCCTGAACAGTATATACTCGAGAAGATTGCAGCATATGAAAGCAGGAAGTATGCAAGAGATCTCTACGATATATACCAGTTATTGGATTATGTGACTAACAAGATACAAGTAAGGAAAAGTCTGAAAGAATTTCTGGCAGGCGTCGAAAAACCGGCAAATGAAGACGTTCTAAGCGAGATAGTGTATGCAGGCCCGGTACCTTCCTTCAGCGAGATGATTGATTCCATAAGTAAGGCGACTAAGTGAAGTACATAAAACTCCTAAAAGAAGAGTTCTCTAAGTGGGATAAGCCGATCTTCAATGTAACCGATCTAAATATGATACCGGGGCTCAGCAATAGCTACCGCAGGCTTATGATCCACAACCTGTTCCGTAAAGGATTTATATCTAAGGTGACTAGAGGCGTTTACACTTTTCATAGAGACGCCAGCGTTCTATGTTTCGCCTTTTCGCCTTCTTATTACGGTTTGGAGAATGCACTCACGATAAGGGGGCTCTCCCTGCAGGGCACCAATCCTATAATCATTACACCAAGGAATGTGCGTACCGGAGTGAGAACCTTCATCGACAGGAATTATGTTATCTACAGAATCAAGCCTGAATTCTTTTTTGGATACGAACTGGTAAAGCGCGAGGAACTCTGGATCCCGGTCTCGGATTTGGAGAAAACTATAATAGATATGGCATACTTTGGGAAAGTGATACGAGATGAACTCTGGCGGAATATCCTGCCCAGTCTTGACATGAAACGCCTAAGGCTATACTTGGAAAAATACACTCCGCAGTTCCGTGATGAACTGCTTGCATCAGTTGGTGAGGCCAGGAAGCTCAAGATCCTTTATCCAACTTCTTCTTCACGTGCTTGAGCGCCGAGAAAGTGTCTCGGTCAAGTTCCTCCAATCGCATGGAGATGTACTTCGCCTGGTTCTTAAGGTTCGGGATGACTATGTAGTCCAGCGCGTTGACCCTCCTCTTGGTCTTCTCCACCTCTAGCACTAGCCTCTTCAGTCCCTGCTCCCTCTTGGCCACGTCGATTACCGTGTCAATCACGCTCTCGAACGAGTCGCTGATGTCATCTACCGCAATGCTCGTGGAGAGCGGGCTGAAGCTCAGCTGTCCCTTGCTCTCCCCTTTTATCGTCTCCGGGATTCGCACGCCCATGATGTTCTTCACGGTCATGCCGATCTCCTCAGCGTCCTTCACGTGCTGTGCAGCCGACTCAAGCTCAAAGTTGCCCACGTAGGCCGATGCGGTCCTCACCGTTCCGTAGGCCTTCATCAGCTCGTCGTAGAGGTGGTTCCTCCCCTTGCCCGACTCCTTCAGCAGCTTCAGGAACTCGAGAACCAACGCCTCCTGCTTCTTCTTCAGGATGCCGTACCCTCTGGTGGCGGTGCGCGTCCTGCGCTTGGTCTCGATGAGATTCATCCGGGTCGGGTTTATCTTCTCTGCCATTTATGCACTCTTCTCGCTCTTCTTGTAGTACTTCTTGACGTACTCCTCCTTGATTCTCGTGAGCTCGGTCTCCGGAAGCATGGAGAGCAGCTCCCATCCTATCTCTAGGGTGCGCTCTATGCTCCTGTCCTCGTCGAATCCCTGCTTGATGAACCTGCTCTCGAAGGCATCGCCGAAGTTCAGGTACTTCCTGTCTATCTCGGTGAGCGCCTCCGCCCCCACTATGGAGCTGAGGCTCTTGGCGTCCTGCGCACGCGCGTAGGCTCCGAAGAGCTGGTCAGCGAAGCCCCTGTGGTCTTCGCGCGTCTTCCCGTTGCCTATGGCGTTGTTCATTAGCCTTGAGAGCGAACCCAGCGGGTTGACCGATGGGTAGATGCCCTTGTTGTGGAGCGCCCTGCTCATGAAGATCTGGCCCTCGGTGATGTATCCGGTGAGGTCCGGAATCGGGTGGGTGACGTCGTCGCTGGGCATGGTCACCACGTTAAGCTGGGTGATGCTGCCCTTCTTGCCCTTTATGATTCCTGCGCGCTCGTAGATGCTCGCGAAGTCCGTGTACATGTATCCCGGGTATCCTCTCCTTCCCGGCACCTCTTCCCTTGCGCTCGCAAGCTCTCTGAGGGCCTCGGCGTAGTTGGTCATGTCGTTCAGTATGACCAGCACGTGCATTCCCCTCTCGTAGGCGAGGTACTCTGCAGTCGTCAGCGCGAGCCTCGGCGTGATGATGCGCTCGATGCTCGGGTCGTCGGCCAGGTTCATGAACGCTACCATCCGCTTTATTGCGCCAGTCCTCCTGAACTCCTTGATGAAGTACTCCGCATCGTCGTAGGTTATTCCGATGCCTGCGAAGACCACCGCGAAACTCTCCTTGGTCCCGCGGACCTTTGCCTGCCTTGTGATCTGTGCGGTCAGTTGGTTGTGCGCAAGCCCAGAGCTCGAGAAGATCGGGAGCTTCTGCCCCCTGGAGAGCGTGTTGAGCCCGTCTATGGTCGAGATCCCGGTCTGGATGAAGTCGCTCGGGTAGATCCTGGACACGGGATTGATAGGCGCACCGTTTATGTCGCGCCTCTCTCCGTGCATTATCGCGCTCCCGCCGTCCTTCGGGCGTCCCTGGCCGTCGAAGATCCTTCCGAGCATGCTCTCGCTCACGTTCACGCTGAACGTCTCCCCGAGGAATGTCACGGAGCTGCTCTCGATGTTGATCCCGTTGGTGGGGCCGAAGACCTGGACTATCGCCTGGGTCTCGCTCGTGTCCAGCACCTGTCCCAGCCTGACCTCGCCGCTCTTCAGCTTTATCTTCACTATCTCGTTGTATGCGGCGTTCCTTACCTTGCCCACAACCACGAGCGGACCTGCAACTCTTTCAATCGTCTTGTACTCTATCTCGAATTTCATTTTAAGCACCTACCTTCTTCTCCGCGACGGCCGCGGTCTTCTCCTCCTCTGCTATGAGGGCGTTGAACTCTGAGGTTATGTTCGCCTTTATCTTCTTCGTCTGCGCCTCGAACTCCGCCTCCTTTATCGTCTTCATCCTCGCTATCTCGGCGCGAACCTTCGCGCCCGAGGCCTTGTCTATGCTGACCCCGCGCTTCACCGCGTCGGTTGCCATCCTTGAGAACATGAGTATGGTGCTGAGCATCTCCGCCTGCTTCTTCATGCTGGTGTAGGCGTCGACCTCGTCGAACGCGCTCTGCCGGAGGAAGTCCTCTCTGAGCATTCGCCCGATGGTGAGCAGCACGCGCTCCGTGTCCGGAAGCGCGTCCTCTCCCACCAGCTGGACGATGTCCTTGAGCTCCGCCTCCCTCTGCAGGAGCTGCATCGCCTCCTTCCTGTCCTTTACGAACTCCTCTCCCACGTGCTTCACGTACCAGGGCTCGAGCGCATCCAGGTAAAGCGAGTAGCTGTTAAGCCAGTTGATGGACGGGAAGTGGCGAGCGTTGGCCAGCGAGGCGTCTAGCGCCCAGTAGGTCTTGACCACCCTGAGCGTACCCTGGGAGACCGGCTCCGAGATGTCTCCGCCTGCCGGGGAGACCGCCCCTACCAGCGTCACCGATCCGCGGGCGCCGTTCAGGCTCTCGATCTTTCCGCCTCGTTCGTAGTATTCAGCGAGCCTCTTCGAAAGATAAGCGGGGTAGCCTTCCTCTCCGGGCATCTCCTCCAGTCGGGCGGAGATCTCTCGCATCGCCTCCGCCCATCTTGAGGTGGAGTCGGCCATGACCGCCACGTTGTATCCCATGTCGCGGAAGTACTCCGCGATGGTGATTCCGGTGTAGATGCTCGCCTCTCTCGCCGCCACCGGCATGTTGCTGGTGTTTGCGATGAGGACTGTCCTGCCCATGAGCGGCTTCCCCGTCCTCGGGTCCTTCAGGTGTGGGAACTCGGTAAGCACTTCCGTCATCTCGTTTCCGCGCTCTCCGCATCCTACATATACCACCATGTCGCTGTCCGAGTACTTGGCGAGCGACTGCTGCGCCACAGTCTTTCCCGAACCGAACGGTCCAGGGATTGCCGCCGCGCCGCCCTTTGCTACCGGGAAGAGCGTGTCGATGACTCGCATTCCAGTGACAAGCGGTTCGTCCGTGGCGAACTTGTTCTTGAACTTGGCCGAGATCCTGACCGACCTCTTCTGGGTCATGGTCAGGTCAACGCTCTTGCCCTTGTTCTCAACCTTTGCGACCGTCTCCTCAACGGTGAAGTTGCCGGACCTGATGCTCTTTATCCTGCCCTCTATCTCCTTGGGCACCATGATGTAGTGCTTGTGCAGCTCCGTCTCCTGGACGTAGCCGATGATCGTGCCCTCCTTGACGTGCGCGCCTACCTTCACGGTGGCGTTGAACTTCCACTTCTTCTTCTTGTCCAGCGGTTCTGTGACAATGCCCCTTCCTATGAAGCTACCGCTCTTCTTCTCTATGCTTTCGAGCGGCCTCTGTATTCCGTCGTAGATCATGCCCAGCAGTCCCGGACCCAGCTCAACGGAGAGCGGCTGGCCGGTGCTCTCCACCGCCTCGCCCGGCTTGAGCCCAGTGGTGTCCTCGTAAACCTGTATGACCGCGCTCTCGCCCCTGAGCTGGATTATCTCTCCGATCAGCTTCGCCTTTCCGACCTTCACTACGTCGTACATGCTGCTGCCGAGCATCTCCTTTGCTATCACCAGTGGTCCTGAAATTCGTTGTATTGCTCCCATGTTAACTACCAATTGTTTTGCTTATGTCAATGCCGATCGCGCGCATTATCAGCCGGCGCAGGTTGTCCTGCTTGTACTGCTCCTGGTACTCGGGCACCTCGATGAACATAGGCATGAGGTTCGTGTCAATCGCATTGAGTATCTTCCTGTCCTTGATGCTGCGCGTGACGCCCAGTGGTCACCACGATGAGGCCGATGTCCTGCCTCGTCTCACATCCCGGATGACGTGCTCCGCCTCGGCGCCGCCCTCCACTATGAAGGCGTCGCGACGCCCGGCGATCTTGAAGCCCAGCACCAGCTCGTCGCTGCTGATTATCGCTATCTTGTACTTGTTGGCTAGTTTAGCTTCCATGTGATCAGCCGTGAGACCTCGTCCTTGCCGAGGCTGTACGCCTTGCTCTTTATCAGTATCCTGAGCGTGAACACCTCCATCTCCTTGAGGTAGATGTAGGCGATTATCGTCCTGAACGAGAGAACGCTCCCGCGCAGCCTGCGCATCGCCGTGTTGAATATCTGGTTGCGCATCCCTATCTCGAAGGAGATCAGCTGGTGGGTCTTCTGGTAGCCTTCCAGCCCCTCCTTCAGGCCCGGGACGTCGAGCCCCTTGGCCAGCGCCTCGATGTTTGCCGAGTCCGTGTAGGCGGTCTTCAGCCTGCCCTCGCTCAGGTTGCCGTTGGAGATTAGGTAGGGTTGTATCTCCTCCAGCTTCAGGTTCCTGCGCTTCCCGCGTATGAGCGTTATGACGTTCTTCATGTCTATCTCCATGCGCAGTATCCCGCCGGATGCGTCCGTAAGCCTGTGCATCTCGTCCATCAGGTAGGCGTAGGACTTGTAGTAGGCAGTGTCTATGGCTCGCTATCACCTCCAGCGCGTCCTTCTTCTCGTTGTCGGCCGCGATTGCGGCCTTCAGTATCCCCGAGTAGGGCGAGCCCTTCGCGAAGTGTGCGAGCATCGCGTGCAGGCTCTCCTCCTTGAACGCCTCCTTCACCGCCCGCTGGTCGTACTCGCCGTAGTCGATGATGTAGGGAGAGACCTCCTCGTACTGCATCCCCCTCTCCTTCGCCTCGAGGGCGAGCTTCACGTTGGAGAGGTCGAACCTGGCCACCAGCCCGCGCACTATGTGCTGCTGGTTCCTCGGCGTTATCTTCGTGAGTATCGCCATCTTCTCGGCGAAGTTCTTGCTCAGCGCGAAGTCGATCATGGACTGCTTTATCTGCATCCCGCCGTACTCGATCAGCGCCTTGTTATAGTCGGTGTTGACAAGGGTGGTGAGCACCGCGCCCACGTCCTTCGCCCCGATGATGCTCTGCATCGCGGCGCTGTCGATCAGCTTGGCCTCCATGGCCTTCACTCGCGTGTTGGAGTAGCCGTACTTTATGGGGGAGATTCTTGCCAATCGGAACACCTAAGCCTGCATGCTCCTGAGGAGCTCGGTCTTTATCGCAGAGACGTTCGCTTCGATGAGGTTCGCCACGCTGCCGTCCAGGCGCACGCGCCTGTCCTTCGTGTAGAGCACTATGTGTCCCTGCTCGGCGACCGGAATTACCTTCGCCATGCCCTTGACCAGCGGCGCGTACTTCTTGGTAACCTCCACAACGGTGTCCTCTTTCGGAGCGATCTCGGAGAACTTCGCCAGCGCCTGCTTCACCAGATGCTCCATGTTGTTGCCGGTCATCTCGTGCTGCAGCACCTTCCTGAAGCGCTCGAGTTCACGTTAACCGCCCCATCCAGTGCAGCAGAGAGCAGAGCCGACGCAGCCGCCTGCGCGTCCGCCTCGGCCTCCTGCAGGCCGAGCTTCTCCTGCGCCTGCAGTGCGCCGTGCGTCTCCTTTGTGATCGAGGCCGCCTGCTTGCGCGCCTCTTCTATCACCGAGTGCGTCGCTGCGCGTGACTCCTCCTGGATGGCCTGGGCCTTCGCCCGGGCCTCCTCCAGGATGCCCTTTTTCAGATCAGTGAGGGCCATCGCCTTGCACCTGTCTTTAGATAAGACCTGCGCCCAGTGCGATGAGGATCGCGATCACGAAGCCGAATATCACCAGCGTTTCCGGGAGCACCAGGAAGAGCAGCACTCTGCCCATCTCCTCCGGCCTCTCTGCTAGAAGACCCATGCCCGCGCTGCCTATTGCGGACTGTGCGTAGGCTGTCGCTATTGCGCTGCCTGCGATTGCTATTGCGGCTCCAATTGCTGCTACTGCAGCCTCCATTGTTATTGCCATGTTTTCACCATTTATTCTTTAGTATGAGTTCGCTTGACGGAGAACGGACGGTACTTTACCCCTCCTCCAATGTAAAATTTCGTGAAGAACTCCACGAAGTTGAGTCGCACGGCCTGGACCATGCCCTCAAAGATGCCTACAATCATATTCATGATGTGCAAAACTATAAATATTACTAGATAGAGCAGGAAGAGCGGGATGCCGTTGGCCAGGTTGGGCGTGAAGGCCATGTCTATGAGGAAGGCGATGATGACGCTCACCAGGCCGAAGCCCATGATCCTGCTGTAGCTCAGCACGTGGGCTATGAGGGTCGGGACCTCCCCCGCCTCCTGGCCCGCGAGTGCCATGGTGACTATGAGCGAGACCACCGCCACTCCCGCGGCGGCCATCCAGATGGTCGCGCTGAAGACACCGAACAGTCCCCCAGCTATGGAGACCGTGCCGGCGAGCACGAGTATGATGGAAGTTATCTTGCTGATCGCCTGCTTCTTCTCCTTGTGGTGCATCTTGTTGTAGAAGCCGAAGCCCAGGCCTATGACTATCTGCGCCACGCCGAAGAGCACGGAGACGACCAGCAGGATCGGGATGCTCTTGAGCCAGTCGAAGCCGACGAAGCTGGTGAAGTACTGGTTGAGCTGCAGTCCGAAGTACTGGTTCGAGATGAAGCCGAAGAAGACAGCCGACACGGCGTTTATCTGCCAGAGGCTGGCGGCGTTGTAGACCAGGCCCTCCGGGTCCGTGATCCGTTTTATGTAAGTGGCAAGCGCTAGCGAGAGTATCCCGTAGCCCACGTCCGAGATCATCATCCCGTAGAAGATCGGGAAGGTGAGTATGAAGATCCAGGCAGGGTCAAGCTCGTCGCTGCGCGGGATGGAGAGGAACTCTATCAGGTAGTCGTAGGAGCGGAGCCACTTCGGGCGCTTGGTGAGCGTGGGGGCGAGCTCGTCGTGCTCAGTGTGCAATTCGTCGATGTAGACCTTGCCCTGGGTCTCCTGCTGCATCGCGCTCTTGAACGCCCCGAGCTCCTTGTTCGGGACCCATCCCTCCACTATGAAGGTTGAATCGGTTCTCTTGAATATGGCCGCGGCGTTGGCGCGCGCAATCTCTATCTGGAGCATCTCCACAACCCCCGCAATGGTCGAGTAGTGCAGCTCGCCGAGCCTCGCCAGGTGCGCCTTCTCCTTCTGCGCCTCCTTATCCGTCTGGGTTATCTGCGCGTTTATGGATGCGAGCGAGTGCTCGGGACTTCCCGCGAAGTATTTGGAGTGCAGGTCGATCTCCACCAGCTTGTGCTTCTTGATTACTTCCTCGATGTTCGCCTTCCTGTCGTAGGCGACTACAATCGCGACCATCTTGCGCTGAGGTGTTCCGAAGGCCACGTAGCTGTTCTTCGATGCGGCTTGCAGTTCGCGCTCCACCTCCTTCATCGCCTCAGCCTCCATCTCGAAGGCGCGGATCGAGAGGTGTTCGCTGCCCAGGTCAGAAAGATCAATCTTTATCCCGTTGAGTAACGTTGCCGTCTTCTTCGCTGCCGCCAGCTCTAGGCCGCGCTCGTTCAGCTCCTTAATCGTCTCGTTGGTCTTGTATACCTCGGAGAGGGTGCCCGCGTAGCCTGCGCTCTTCACCATCGCCTTCAGGCGGTCGTGGCCCTCGGGCTTCGCCTCCTGCTTCTCAAGAACTGCCTGCGCACCCTCCGCGTGGATCAGCTGCTCGTTGAGGAGGTCCAGCTGTGCTGCGTCGAGGGCCGCATCACCCACTCCGAGCTTGCTCTTGCGCAGGTCGATCATGCCCAGATGGTGCATCCGCTTGACCATCGCCTCGCGATGGCTCTCTAGGCAAATGACCCGCACTTTCTGCATAGGCTCCATTTTGAACATTTGTAACCATCTGTGGCTCTATCGTGAATTAACTGCCGTCGCCGCCTACTTCAGCATCGCCGCAGCCAGCGCTCTGAGCGCCTTCTGCTCCTGGGCCTTTCCGAGCTTCAGCTTCCTTATCTTTTCCGCCTGTTTCTCCGCCTTGGCAAGGACCGTCCTGCGCGTCTGCGCCGCTTCCTTCTCTACTCTGCGTGCGCTCTCCTCTCGCATCCTGCGCGAGGCCTCTTCCGCCTCGGCGATTATCTTCTGGGCGTCTGCCCGCGCCTTGACCATCGCCTCCTCCTTCCAGGCGGCCGCCTTCTCCACCGTCGACTTCGCTTCCCTCTCCGCGTCCTGAACTTCCTTGATAGAATCGGTGTGTGTCATCAGAATCCCAGCTTTAGCTCAAATAGGTAAAACAAACTACCTATAGGAGTAAGAGTTTAAGAACATTGCGGTAAAAGTGCCCTAGGCTATAACCAGAGTATCGCAGTTTTGCCAAGAAGCGGATCTACCTCACAAACCTGCCGGTTTTCTTCCCCTCCGCCGCCTCGTGGAATGAGTTCTTCTTTATCACCGCGGCCTTTATCCCGTCCACGTTCGCAACCCCCCTCTCCCGCGCCAGGTGCTCCACCTGCATCAGCTTGTTCGCGTAGGCGTTGTAGGCGGTCATCGCGGCGGTGAGCGCGTCCCGCTCGTGGAGGTTTGCAGTCTTCCCCTCGTACCTGTACTCCTTCTTCACGTTCACGCTGATGTCCTCCCTGGGAGTGTAGAGCGCGGCGTCGAAGATCGCCGCCATCTTCGCTATGAGCGCGTTGGCGCGCTTCTTGTCGCCAGCTATCACCACCGGCGTACCCGCCAGATTCATGTTCTCCACGAACCAGGCCATGCCTGCGAAGCGTTTGGTTTTCAGCAGCACTATCCTCCCGTTCAGGTCGAGGCAGGCCAGGGCCGAGGTCTTGCCCGTGTCTATCCCAACGATGAGGTGCATGCGCTCAGCACAGGGTGCTATTCGCCGCGCACAGCGCGTAGGAGACGGTCTGCGGTATGGACTGGTACTGGCAGTTCGTCACAACCAGCGGCGTCGATGTAACGTTGTAGTAGTTCGCGAGCACAGACTGCCGGTTTATCGGCCCAGCGGCAGAAGCCAGGCACGAGCCAAGGGTGCTGAGGTTCAGGTCCGAGTCGGTCGCCAATACCGAGAGAGTTCCCGGAGAGATGTACTGGCTGTGGTAGGTGGCATTGACCGTCTTCGCGAAGGCGCTGAAGTTCGCCTGCTGCGAGGCGCAGAACAGGTACTGCCCGAACGCGAGCGTGTCGTTCAGCCCATAGGAGTTCGCTATCGTCTGCGATGCCTGCGTGAACAGAACCTCGAGGTGGGCGCCTACCTTGCTGCCCAGCTTGTTCTCGATGGATGCGAGCTGTGCAACGCTCTTGACGCTACCTGGGGCGTAGGGGTCTATGAACCAGTAAACCTGGGTCGGATTCGAGATCTCGCAGGCACTCTTGCCGGCCAGCCTCACCACCCCGTAGGACTGCACGTAGTTCTGCGTCGATCCCGACACTGCAATGTTCTGTATGAAAGAGAGCACGCTCGAGTTCTTATCATTGATTACGAGCTGCATCCAGAAAGTGCTGGTGCTATTCCCCTGGGGAGTGATCTCAGGAACCATGACATACCAGTTGTCTGAAGCGGGCGAGTAATAGAAGTCCGTGGCGTTGACTGCAGAGATGTATGGTATCACAGAGAAAGAGGAGTTCACCAGCGCGTAGCTGGCGAGGAACCTCCCTGCGATCAGCGCGACCTGCGATTGGTTGTGAATCGGATTGACGCAGGAGCCGTTTACCGCACCATAGGTGCATACCTGCGTACCGGATATATTAAGCACCGGCCCCGTGCTGCGGTTGTATGTAACGACCAGCAGCAGGGCTGCCATTATCACCACCAGCACCATGAGCGAGAGGTGTATGCCGTCAAGCCCGCCCAGCCGTCCAAGCCTCTTTACAACCACGCTAGGCTCCTGGAGCGAGCGCGGCTTCGTATCCTCTTTGGCCATGTGGAATCACTACAGAACTTATACATCAACAGCATTTATAAAACGTCCCACGGGCTTCGGTATATACACCTAGAAATCTCTATATATCTGGAAAGCCCACCTGCTCCCAGATGCCAATGCCACTCTCAATCCTGCGCGGTCCTAAGTCTGAGCTGAAGCAGCTCCAGCGCCCTACGGATAAGATTCCGGTGATGGTCAGCGGTCTTCCCCTCCCGATGGCCCTGGAGGCGGCTAAACGCATTGCACGTTCTGACGAGTTCAGACTTCATGACTCGGCGCTCACCGATTCTATCACGGAGCAAGAGTCCATGGAAATAGAGGGGCGGCCCATCCAGCTATACACCTTAAGTCAGAGGGAGTTCTTCAAAATCGCAGAGTCCTTCCCCTCCAACGGGATAGTTGTCGACCTTGCTTCTCAAGATTCCTTCTTGGACAACATGACGTATTTTTGCAGAAACGGCATGAATTTCATCACCGGCACAACGCGTCCCGTTGACGTGCCCTACAGGAGAGTGCAAAAGATTGTAAGCGACAACATGGTCCGGGCAGTGGTAGCTCCTGATCTCTGCAAGCAGGTGGCCGCCTTAGAAGGTGCTCTGGTGAGGTTTAAGGCCAGGTATGGTGGCAGGGAGCAGTTGGGCATACTCTGGGACGCCGGACTCGAGATTTCCGAGAGCCGCCCGAGAGGTAATACTGATGCAAGCGGTACGGTTTATAGCACCATTGAAGAGCTCAGAAAGATGGGCATTGACTTTAGTCCAGATCAAATAAGGCAGATAAGGGATCCGTTGGATCAACTAGCTCTGGGTGTTCCGAAGGAGCACCTCCATGTGCATAATTGGGTTTCATACACGTTTACGGCGATTGGAACGAGCGACAACCTTAACGAACTGAGAAAAGGGGTCGCCAACATGCTGGCCTATGATAAAGCATTCTTTGCATCTGAAGTAACAAAGAGAAACTCCCTCGAGATGGAGCGGGTCTCGGCGGACGGCAAGGTGCTGTTCAGCATGGGCTATGCCAAAAATCCAGCCGGATACGGACTCCGGGGCGGGACAAAGTTAGTGATAACGCACCGTGTCAACGGACTGGATCCGTACATGTCCGGCCTCTTCGATGCCCTGAGATGCCAGAAGGAGGGGAAGCTGGCAAGCGGGCAGGTGTATAAAATGCACGAGATCACGAACCTGTCCGACACTTCTTGAGTCTGTGCAATCGGATAGATAAGACATAAATATGTGGTGCAATACTAAACTTTCGATTATCATGACCACATGTGCCCAGCCCAAAAAACAGGCCCCGATCAACGAGAACAAACTCAGAGTTGTTTCAACCCTCAGCTGCAAAATCGAAAGTTTCTCGGAGGCGAATGCCGGCAAGTTGAAGGAGGCAAGGTTCAGGATGGTGGAGGGAGACCCAGACCCGGCGTTTTCAAGCTCGACAGCGGAACGCCTAAAACGCTCTTTCGAAAGATTGGGAATGGATGATAAGAATAGTGCTAGGATCTCGTCCAACAATCACCACTACAGTTACAGACTTTCCATGGACGAATCAGTTCACGTACTTTACGAGCTGAACCAGGCGTTGTGGGAGTTCCTAGAGACCGATAAACTGTTCCTGCCCTACACCCGTCACACGGGCAGCAACCTGAACTGGCAGTACATAAGCGTGACCTCGCCGGACAGTAACGTAAAGCTTGCGGTCGAGTTCAACGCGTCAATGAACCCCTCCCCCACGGGCGACCGCGCAGCTGACCTGGAGATAACACTTATCCTTAACAAAGGAGAGAAGAGCTCTGAACCCACCCTGCCTGACGTCAGGAGATGAGCGCATAGAAAAAGAAGCGGGTCCGGCGGGATTTGAACCCGCGGCCTTTGCCTTAGGACGGCATCGCTCTATCCAAGCTGAGCTACGGACCCATCACATTCTTTCCACTGTTTCTATACCCAATAAGCCCAAGATGTTATTTAGAGTTTGGCGTGTCGCCCAGACGATCGCCAGCCGCAGCGGCGTGGCCTCGCCCGCCTTGATCACCGGCATGGTCTCGTAGAACTTCCCGAAAAGGAGCGCGAGCTCCATTATGTAATCCGTGAGAACGTTGGGCTTGAGCTCCCTGCACGCCTTCTCCACCGCCTCCCCGCACTCCGAGATCTTCTTCACCAGCGCCAGGTCGGCCCCCCGCTCCATGCGGACGCCGTTGGTTATGCCGAAGGACTGCCCGCTATTCTCGAGGATGCGCGAGCACCTGGCGTACATGTACAGGCAGTAGGGGCCGCTGTTCGCGTTGAAGTCCAGGGCCCTCTGCCAGTCGAAAGTCACCTTCTTTATCGGGTCGGTCTTGAGGTACTCGAACTTTATCGCTGAAAGGGCGACCTTCCGCGCGACCTCCTCCGGGTTGACGCCCTTCACCAGCTTCCCGCTGTCCTGGACTCTCTTGAGCGCCTCCGCATTCATCTCCCTCAACAGATCGTCCGCGGTGTAGTTCCTGCCCTCGCCTATCCAGCCGCCCGTTCTTCCGCTCAGAGAACCTTAGGCCAGCCCGACCTCCCCATAGGAGAGGTGGATAATTGCGCCCACGTTCTTTCCCCTTCCCACAATCGTCATCATCTCCTTCACGACCTTCTGCTGGGCCTCCTGCGCTGCGCCGATTATGTTTATCGCCGCAGCCGCATTTCCGAAAGGCATGCTGTGGCCGATCTCAGCGGAGGTGTAGGCTATCCTCCCGTTCGGCTGTCGATGAACACGCTGTAGTTGAATGGGGAGTCGAGAAGCCCGAGCTTCCACATGTGGAACGCGACGTCCTTCCCGGTATAGGTCGCCGCACCGTTGCTGCGGACTAGAACCTCCATCTTCTCCTCGCCTTCGGCGGTCTTGGTGTGCGTGTCGACCACTATGCACCCTGCGTATTTGCCCGTTGTGGGTTTGATCGCGACGCCAGCGGCACCGAGCACAGCGAGCGCCTTCTCCACAAGCTTCTCCCGTATGATGTCGCGCTCCCAGATCAGCACATCGTGGTATATCCTGTAGTCGAATGCGGTCTGGTACTGCGCCTTCACGCACTTCTCGGCTATCTCCTTGACTTCCATAGACTCCCTGCTGTGTGTGTCTTCCATGGACTTGAGCATCCCCTTGATCTGGTCCTCTACCCCGGGCTCCTTCAGCCGCTTGTTGACCTCCACGTACAGCTCGCCCAGGAAGAGGTCATACTTCCTATCCGGCGTGCCACCGATCTGGCGCATCCCCCAAAGTATCTCGGCCATCTGCAGTCCCAGATCATCTATGTAATCCATCCGCTCCGTGTTGTACCCGCAGAAGGTGAGTATTCTCGAGACCGAATCGCCGAGCAGCGGGTTGCGCAGTTGCCCCACATGCCAGGGCTTGTTCGGGTTCACGCTGGGGTACTCTACGATCACCTTCCTCTTCCCGCCCATCTTTGAGGCGCCGTACTGGTCATGCTCCTGTATAACTTCGTTTATGACTGCCGATGCAAACTCCTTCTCGTTGAGCACCGCGTTCACATACCCGCCGGCGCTCGAGACTGAGGAGACGAAACGTCCGTGATGCATACTTTTTGCTATGGCCTGGGCGATGGCGTAGGGCTCGGAGTTGGCCTGCTTTGCAAGGCGCAACGCTACGGAGGAGCTGACGTCCCACTCCGTGCCGCTTGAGAAAGAGACGGACCTCGCGAGCTCGGCCTCGTCCATCTTCACGCCCGGCAGGGCCGTATGGATGCCCTCCTTGAGCATGGTTATGAATTCCTCCTTCGCAGGATTGCCTGAGTTCATGCGTTCACGCACCGTTAGGAATTCATAGAGAATGTATAAAATAATAGCCTTATCTATTATTCCTCAATTCTCTGAGGATTAAATGGGAGACAACTCTCCAGCAGTGCAGCTAATCGATGGCTACCGCGAGGAGATGGTCGAGTCGCTTGCCAAGATGATAGGCCATAAAGCGATCTCCCCGGCATCCGGGGGCGAAGGCGAGGGAGCGCGCGCAGCGTTCCTGGAGGGGCTCCTCTCGAAGATGGGCGTTAAGTGCAGGAGGTACGAGTACAAAGACACGCATGGAGTGATGCGCCCGAATCTGGTTGCCACTTTCGGCAGTTGCAGGCGCACGCTCTGGCTCGTCGCGCACATGGACACCGTATCGGAGGGCGACCGCGCGCTGTGGAAAAGCGACCCCTTCGCCGCTGTGGTAAAGGATGGAAGGGTATACGGCAGGGGAGCTTCAGACAACGGCCACTGCCTCATCTCTTCGATATACGCGCTCAAGGCCCTCAAGGAGTCCGAGCTCCAGCTTCAGTACAACATCGGCCTCGCCCTTGTTGCTGACGAGGAGATGGGAAGCAGGTACGGGATATGCAAGCTCCTGGACGAGAAGATATTCAAGAAGGATGACCTTTTCCTTGTACCCGACTCGGGCAACGCGCGCGGCGACGAGATAGAGATAGCGGAGAAGGGCCTGCTCTGGCTCAAGATAACCGTGCTCGGGGAGCAGGTGCACGCCAGCCGGCCGGACCGCGGAGTCAACGCCTACAGCTACTCCGCGAAGCTGGTCACGATGCTTGAGGAGAGGCTCGCCAGGAAGTTCATCGCTGAGAACCCGCTGTTCGTGCCGAAGGCCTCGACCTTCGTGGCGACCAAGCACGAGGCCAACGTGGAGAGCGTGAACATCCTCCCGGGCAAGGAGGTCCTCTACTTCGACTGCAGGGTTCTACCTCAGTACAAACTGGATGAGGTCCTCGGGGTGTTCAAGGAGACCGCCTCACTGAAGGAGTTCAGCCCGGTGAAGATAGGCGTGGAGATATACAACCGCGAGGACGCCGCGCCTCCGACGAGCGAGACCTCGGAGATAGTGCAGAGGCTCGAGTCCACGATAAAGGCCTGCAGGGGAATAAGGCCCCGGACCACAGGCATAGGCGGCGGTACCTGCGCTGCATTCTTCAGGAAGAAGGGGATGCAAACCGCAGTGTGGGCAACTCTCGATCCGCTTGCGCACCAGCCCAACGAGTACTGCACGATAAGACACCTGGTCGAGGATGCAAAAGTGTTCGCATGCCTCTGCCTTTGAGGATAACCTTTGTGGAATTCCCGAAAGAGCTATAAATCATGAAAAATATACCCTGTTAGGGTATGATCATTAACCACGTCCCACAGATGGTTCCGGAAGGCAGGACTAGAACTCCAGCGCAGGTGGCTGAGAGCACATCAACGCTCATAGCGGCCGCCAGGCGATTCATGGAAAAAGGCGGCATGACGAGAGAGACATTCGAGCGAGATTATCTCAGCCTAGGCACTCCAGTGGGGCAAGTTCAGGCTCCGTCTTCTCCAAGCCCGTCCGAAGCTAGTGTCCCACACTCCAATAATGATATAATCGTGCCGAGATCCAGCGCAGGCGCCTTGAAGAAGCTCTCAAGACCGGCAAGGCTGCCCAAAGCGCCACCCAGATCAGAGACCGAAGAGGGCGACCATTACAAAGTCCACACCGCCCAGGTCTCTTCACGTCCAGCCACTGGCAATAGGAAACCCGGTCTGGCCGAGACAGCAAAGTTCATCGAGAAGGCACTTGATGGCGACAGAGGTGCGAGCTCGGTGTTGGCGCACCGTTTCGATATGAAAGAGAGTTCACTTGCAGAACAGTTTGAGCATGAGCTCATGCGGCTGATTATGGCGCAGCCGCAGCGAGTAATGGCCAGGATAGGGAAGGAGAGAGTAACCCATCCAAAGACCGGACAGATCGATCTCTTCCTGAAGGTGCGAACCACGCTCGGCGCGACACTGGAGCAAAATCAGTACCTCTTTGATATTGTGCACGAGCTAATAGACGAAGCAAAGAACAAGGTTCTAAAGCAAGCCGATTCCGCCTAACCTCGCTCCAGCTGCCGGTTTCCGACCCCCCCGGTCCATGAACTCCAGAATCAGCCGAGCCACTTCCTCCGAGTGGGTATAGTGCGCAGTATGCTTGGCCCCCTTTATCATCTTCAGCTCGCTGCCAGCTATGTTCCTGTGTATGATCTCTCCAAACTTCGGATCGACTATCGCATCGTCTGTGCCCCATAATACCAACGCGGGGCAGCGCACTTGCTGCAGATCCTCCTCCTCTATCATGTGTTCGCTGAACTCGTCCTCCAGTATGCTCTTCGCCACATGCTCCTGGGTGCCCAGCGCCACGGCCTTGCGCATCATCTCGTGCTTGTAAGCCTCGCGCTGCACGGTGCCGCGCACCATCTCATAGAACTCCTTGAGCCCCGCCCCGTCCTCGAGCATGATCCCCTTCACTTCCTTCTCCTGGAGCGCATAGGAGACCGTGATCCAGCCCCCGTAGGAGTGGCCGAAGAGGTAGTACTCGCTTATCTGCTCCTGCTTCACCACGGCAGCGATGCACTCCTTCTGCTCCGCTATGGTGTAATCAAGATCCGGGGCGTCGGACTCGCCATGCCCCAACAGGTCGATGGCGCAGACGTAGAGCTCATCGGGCAGGTGTTCGATGAGTCGCATCCAGCTCCTGGTGCTTGCAGCGAAGCCGTGGATCAGAACCAGGCGCACCGGACCGCCAGCGTGTACTTTGTAATGTATTCTCCCGAAGCGGGTCTTCACGTACCGGTCTTCCATGGAGGAGTAATGGATCATCTATTCACGCTTACTTCCAGAGGCTGGACTCTCGCGCTACACCGTATCGGTCATGCCGATGCGCTTCATCGCCAGGTTCGGGTTGTCGTAGTACTCCCTGCAGAACTCGTTTATGTCCGTGAGGTTGCGTATCCCGGACTTGTTCATCTGCTCAAGTATCCTGCCCCTGAGCTGCTCCTCCAGGATGATCTTGCTCGGCGGGATCCCCGTCAGGCTGGCGAGCGTGTCCCGGTAGGTGACGCTCGGGAGGATGTCCGAGCCTTTGTTCGTCTTGTAATCGTACTTGTACAGGTCGGAGAGGAGCACCTGGGTCTCGATGCCCGCTATCTCGGAGACCTGGGTTATCTTCCTCACCAGGCGTCCGCCGACGTTGACCTGGGAGATGAGTATTATGGCGTCGATCAGCGGGATGATGTCGCGCTCCACGTTCATCGGCGTGTGCTCGAGCCTTGTCACCACGTCCCGGGCGGTGCTCGCGTGTATGGTGCTCATGCTGATCTTGCCGATGTTCATCGCGGTCATCATGTCCTTCGCTTCCACTCCCCTAACCTCTCCGACGATGAGCAGGTCGGGCCTCATGCGCAGTCCGTTCTGCACCAGATCCTGGAGCGAGATGTCGGGGCTCGTCTCAAGGCGAACGCAGTTCTCCTGGGTCTCGGTGTTGAGCTCGTAGGTCTCCTCTATGGTGACCACCCGCTGCTCCGGCCTGAAGAAGCTGAACATCGCATTCAGTAGGGTGGTCTTTCCGGCCGCCGGCATGCCTCCTATGATGAGGTTCGCGGGCCTCACCTTCAGCCCTTCGGCGTAGAGCCACAACCTCCCGCCCATGTTGTAGCTCAGCTCTCCCAGGTTGATCATGTCGATGATGCTCAATGCCGACTTCTTGAAGTTGCGGATGGTGATGTCTGCGCCCAGTGGCGACTGGACTATGTTGACCCGGGATTTGTTAGGCAGGTGGACGTCGTATATGTTCTGTTTTGCCGAAGCAGAGGTGAGGAACATCTTGAACTTCTTGGTGAGCCGTTCCAGTTCCTTCCTGTCGCTGATGCGTTCGGGGACCTTCATATTCCCCTTCTGGGTGTCGTAGAC
Source organism: uncultured archaeon (assembly GCA_963830445.1). GTDB lineage: Archaea > Micrarchaeota > Micrarchaeia > Micrarchaeales > CABMGC01 > JAJZOD01. The sequence continues at coordinate 8,015 of CAWHMC010000007.1, read as the reverse complement.
GAAGATGTTGCTGGTGTTGTTCACCATCACGTCCTCTATCTCCTCGTTGTTGATGTAGGCCATCAGCGGGAAGAATCCATCACGTCCTGCTGGAGGCGCAGAGGTCCTCTTTCGACACTTCCGGCCGGAGCATGATGGACTTCTTCCCGCTGATGGCCTACATCGACGACGAGGGAATAGAGGACGTGATGGTGAACAACACCAGCAACATCTTCGTCTACGACACCCAGAAGGGGAATATGAAGGTCCCCGAACGATGTCGGCGAACAGGAAGGAACTGGAACGGCTCACCAAGAAGTTCGAGTGTTCCTCACCTCTGCTTCGGCAAAACAGAACATATACGACGTCCACCTGCCTAACAAATCCCGGGTCAACATAGTCCAGTCGCCACTGGGCGCAGACATCACCATCCGCAACTTCAAGAAGTCGGCATTGACGTCGTCGACATGATCGACCTGGGAGAGCTGACTACAACATGAGCAGGAGGGTGTGGCTCTACGCCCCCGAAGGGCTGAAGGTGAGGCCCGCGAACCTCATCATCAGGAAAACATGCCGGCGGCCGGAAAGACCACCCTTCTGAATGCGAATGTTGAGTTCTTCAGGCAGCGGGTGGTCACCATAGAGGAGACCTACGAGCTCAACACCGAGACCCAGGAGAACTGCGTTCGCCTTAAAACGACCACCGGATGCAGAGACGGGAGCTTCGCATGAGGCCCGACCTGCTCCATCGTCGGAGAGGTTAGGGGAGTGGAAGCGAAGGACATGATGACCGCGATGAACCACGGCAAGATCAGCATGAGCACGCAAAACTAGAAAAAAAGGACGTGGTGACAAGGCTCGAGCACACGCCGATGAACGCAAGCTGGACGTCATATAGGCGTCGACGCCATAATACTCATCTCCCAGGTCAACGTCGGCGGACGGCTGGTGAGGAAGATAACCCAGGTCTCCGAGATAGCGGGCATCAAACCCCAGTTGCCTCTCTCCGACCTGTACAAGTACGAATACAAGACAAACAAAGGCTCAAAAATAATACACAACGTCACCTACCGGGACACGCTCGCCAGCCTGACGGGGATCCCGCCGAGCAAGATCCCGCTGGAGGAGCAGCTCAGGGGCAGGATACTTGAGCAGATGAACAAGTCCGGGATACGCAACCTCACGGACATAAACGAGTTCTGCAGGGAGTACTACGACAACCCGAACCTGGCGATGAAGCGCACCGGCATGCCCGATACGGTGTAGCGCGAGAGTCCAGCCTCTGCAAGTAAGCGTGAATAGATGATCCATTACTCCTCCATGGAACTGGTACGTGAAGACCCGCTTCGGGAGAATACATTACAAAGTACACGCTTTCGGTCCGGTGCGCCTGGTTCTGATCCACGGCTTCGCTGCAAGCACCAGGAGCTGGATGCGACTCATCGAACACCTGCCCGATGAGCTCTACGTCTGCGACATCCACCTGTTGGGCATGGCGAGTCCGACGCCCGGATCTTCATTCACCATAGCGGAGCAGAAGGAGTGCATCGCTGCCGTGGTGAAGCAGGAGCAGATAAGCGATTACTACCTCTTCGGCCACTCCTACGGGGGCTGGATCACGGTCTCCTATGCGCTCCAGGAGAAGGAAGTGAAGGGGGTCATGCTCGAGGACGGGGCGGGGCTCAAGGAGTTCTATGAGATGGTGCGCGGCACCGTGCAGCTCGAGGCTTACAAGCACGAGATGATGCGCAAGGCTGTGGCGCTGGGGCCCAGGAGCATGTGGCGAAGAGCATACTGGAGGACGAGTTCAGCGAACACATGATAGAGGAGGAGGATCTGCAGCAATTGCGCTGCCCCGCGTTGGTATTATGGGGCACAGACGATGCGATAGTCGATCCGAAGTTTGGAGAGATCATACACAGGAACATAGCTGGCAGCGAGCTGAAGATGATAAAGGGGGCCAAGCATACTGCGCACTATACCCACTCGAAGGAAGTGGCTCGGCTGATTCTGGAGGGCTTGGACCGGGGGGTCGGAAACCGGCAGCTGGAGCGAGGTTAGGCGGAATCGGCTTGCTTTAGAACCTTGTTCTTTGCTTCGTCTATTAGCTCGTGCACAATATCAAAGAGGTACTGATTTTGCTCCAGTGTCGCGCCGAGCGTGATTCCACCTTCAGGAGGAGATCGATCTGTCCGGTCTTTGGATGGGTTACTCTCTCCTTCCCTATCCTGGCCATTACTCGCTGCGGCTGCGCCATAATCCGCCGCATGAGCTCATGCTCGTTCTGCAAGTGAACTCTCTTTCACAATCGAAACGGTGCGCCAACACCGAGCTCGCACCTCTGTCGCCATCAAGTGCCTTCTCGATGAACTTTGCTGTCTCGGCCAGACCTGGTTTCCTATTGCCAGTGGCTGGACGTGAAGAGACCTGGGCGGTGTGGACTTTGTAATGGTCGCCCTCTTCGCTCTCTGATCTGGGTGGCGCTTTGGCAGCCTTGCCGGTCTTGAGAGCTTCTTCAAGGCGCCTGCGTGGATCTCGGCACGATTATATCATTATTGGAGTGTGGGACACTAGCTTGGACGGGCTTGGAGAAGACGGAGTCTGAACTTGCCCCACTGGAATGCTAGGCTGAGATAATCTCACTCGAATGTCTCTCTCGTCATGCCGCCTTTTTCCATGAACCGCCTGGCGGCCGCTATGAGCGTTGATGTGCTCAGCCACCTGCGCTGGAGTTCTGACCTGCCTTCCGGAACCACTGTGGGACGTGGTTATGATCATATCCTAACAGGGTATATTTTTGATGATTTATAGCCTTTTGGGAATTCACAAAGGTTATCTTCAAAGGCAGAGGCATGCGAACACTTTTGTATCCTCGACCAGGTGTCTTATCGTGCAGACTCGTTGGGCTGGTGCGCAAGCGGATCGAGAGTTGCCCACACTGCGGTTTGCGTCCCCTTCTTCCGAAGAATGCAGCGCAGGTACCGCCGCCTATGCCTGTGGTCCGGGGCCTTATTCCCCTGCAGGCCTTTATCGTGGACTCGAGCCTCTGACTATCTCCGATGTCTCGCTCGTTGGAGGCGCGGCGTCCTCGCGGTTGTATATCTCCACGCTTATCTTCACCGGGCTGAACTCCTTCCGTGAGGCGGTCTCCTTGAACACCCCGAGGACCTCATCCAGTTTGTACTGAGGTAGAACCCTGCAGTCGAAGTAGAGGATCTCCTTGCCCGGGAGGATGTTCACGCTCTCCACGTTGGCCTCGTGCTTGGTCGCCACGAAGGTCGAGGCCTTCGGCACGAACAGCGGGTTCTCAGCGATGAACTTCCTGGCGAGCCTCCCTCAAGCATCGTGACCAGCTTCGCGGAGTAGCTGTAGGCGTTGACTCCGTGGTCCGGCCGGCTGCGCGTGCACCTGCCCCCCGAGCACGGTTATCTTGAGCCAGAGCAGGCCCTTCTCGCTATCTCTATCTCGTCGCCGCGCGCGTTGCCCGAGTCGGGTACAAGGAAAAGGTCATCCTTCTTGAATATCTTCTCGTCCAGGAGCTTGCATATCCCGTACCTGCTTCCCATCTCCCGTCAGCAACAAGGGCGAGGCCGATGTTGTACTGAAGCTGGAGCTCGGACCCTTGAGGGCCTTGAGCGCGTATATCGAAGAGATGAGGCAGTGGCCGTTTCTGAAGCTCCCCTGCCGTATACCCTTCCATCCTTTACCACAGCGGCGAAGGGGTCGCTTTTCCACAGCGCGCGGTCGCCCTCCGATACGGTGTCCATGTGCGCGACGAGCCAGAGCGTGCGCCTGCAAATGGCGAAAGTGGCAACCAGATTCGGGCGCATCACACCAATCACCGCGTGCTCGGTACCCGTTCCTCCTGCACTTAACGCCGATCTTCGAGAGGAGCCCCTCCAGGAACGCTGCGCGCGCTCCCTCGCCTTCGCCCCCGGATGCCGGGAGATCGCTTTATGGCCTATCATCTTGGCAAGCGACTCGACCATCTCCTCGCGGTAGCCATCGATTAGCTCCACTGCTGGAGAGTTGTCTCCCATTTAATCCTCAGAGAATTGAGGGGTAATAGATAAGGCTATTATTTTATACATTCCTATGAATTCCTAACGGTGCGTGAACGCATGAACTAGGCGGTCGCGAAGGAGGAATTCATAACCAGCTCAAGGAGGGCATCCATACGGCCCTGCCGGGCGTGAAGATGGACGAGGCCGAGCTCGCGAGGTCCGTCTCTCTCTCAAGCGGCACGGAGTGGGACGTCAGCTCCTCCGTAGCGTTGCGCCTTGCAAAGCAGGCCAACTCCGAGCCCTACGCCATCGCCAGGCCATAGCAAAAAAGTATGCATCACGGACGTTTCGTCTCCTCAGTCTCGAGCGCCGGCGGGTATGTGAACGCGGTGCTCAACGAGAAGGAGTTTGCATCGGCAGTCATAAACGAAGTTATACAGGAGCATGACCAGTACGGCGCACGAAGATGGCGGGAAGAGGAAGGTGATCATAGAGTACCCCAGCGTGAACCCGAACAAGCCCTGGCATGTGGGCAACTGCGCAACCCGCTGCTCGGCGATTCGGTCTCGAGAATACTCACCTTCTGCGGGTACAACACGGAGCGGATGGATTACATAGATGATATGGGATTGCAGATCGCCGAGATACTTTGGGGGATGCGCCAGATGGTGGGCACGCCGGATAGGAAGTATGACTTGTTCCTGGGCGAGCTGTACGTGCAGGTAATAAGCGGCTGAAGGAGCCCGGAGAGGACCAGATCAAGGGGATGCTCAAGTCCATGGAAGACACACACAGCAGGGAGTCTATGGAAGTCAAGGAGATAGCCGAGAAGTGCGTGAAGGCGCAGTACCAGACCGCATTCGACTACAGGATATACCACGATGTGCTGATCTGGGAGCGCGACATCTACGGGAGAAGCTTGTGGAGAAGGCGCTCGCTGTGCTCGGTGCCGCTGGCGTCGCGATCAAACCCACAACGGGCAAATACGCAGGGTGCATAGTGGTCGACACGCACACCAAGACCGCCGAAGGCGAGGAGAAGATGGAGGTTCTAGTCCGCAGCAACGGTGCGGCGACCTATACCGGGAAGGACGTCGCGTTCCACATGTGGAAGCTCGGGCTTCTCGACTCCCCATTCAACTACAGCGTGTTCATCGAGCAGCCGAACGGGAGGATAGCCTACACCTCCGCTGAGATCGGCCACAGCATGCCTTTCGGAAATGCGGCTGCGGCGATAAACATAATCGGCGCAGCGCAGGCGGCCCAGCAGAAGGTCGTGAAGGAGATGATGACGATTGTGGGAAGGGGAAAGAACGTGGGCGCAATTATCCACCTCTCCTATGGGGAGGTCGGCCTGGCCGAAGGCTCTCTGAGCGGAAAAACGGGCGGCTGGATAGGCGAGGGCAGGAACTACACCGCGGACGATCTGTTGAGGGAGATGAATGCGGAGGCGCTCAAGAAGTCCAGGACAGCGGGAAGCTGGTGAAGGGCGTCAACCCGGAGGAGGTCGCGCGGAAGGTCGCCCTTTCAGCGATAAAGTTCGAGTACCTCAAGACCGACCCGATAAAGAAGGTGACTTTCGACTGGCAGAGGGCCCTGGACTTCAACGCGAACAGCGGCCCCTACTGCCTGTACATGTACGCCAGGTGCTCGCGCATCCTCGAGAATAGCGGGCAGTCCTTCGGCATAACCAACGGCGTCCGCATGGAGCGGGGGGCCGACCTGGCGCTGGTGAAGAAGATCTCGGAGTGCGGGGAGGCGGTGGAGAAGGCGTGCAGGAGCTCAAGCCCAACGTTCTCACGGATTACATAATGGAGCTCGCGCTCCTATTCGGGAAGTTCTACGAGACCATGCCGGTGATCAAGGCGGGCGAGGCCACGCCGCTGCGGCTGGCGATCGTCTGGGCGACACGCCAAACTCTAAATAACATCTTGGGCTTATTGGGTATAGAAACAGTGGAAAGAATGTGATGGGTCCGTCGCTCAGCTTGGATAGAGCGATGCCGTCCTAAGGCAAAGGCCGCGGGTTCAAATCCCGCCGGACCCGCTTCTTTTTCTATGCGCTCATCTCCTGACGTCAGGCAGGGTGGGTTCAGAGCTCTTCTCTCCTTTTGTTAAGGATAAGTGTTATCTCCAGGTCAGCTGCGCGGTCGCCCGTGGGGGAGGGGTTCATTGACGCGTTGAACTCGACCGCAAGCTTTACGTTACTGTCCGGCGAGGTCACGCTTATGTACTGCCAGTTCAGGTTGCTGCCCGTGGACGGGTGTAGGGCAGGAACAGTTTATCGGTCTCTAGGAACTCCCACAACGCCTGGTTCAGCTCGTAAAGTACGTGAACTGATTCGTCCATGGAAAGTCTGTAACTGTAGTGGTGATTGTTGGACGAGATCCTAGCACTATTCTTATCATCCATTCCCAATCTTTCGAAAGAGCGTTTTAGGCGTTCCGCTGTCGAGCTTGAAAACGCCGGGTCTGGGTCTCCCTCCACCATCCTGAACCTTGCCTCCTTCAACTTGCCGGCATTCGCCTCCGAGAAACTTTCGATTTGCAGCTGAGGGTTGAAACAACTCTGAGTTTGTTCTCGTTGATCGGGGCCTGTTTTTTGGGCTGGGCACATGTGGTCATGATAATCGAAAGTTTAGTATTGCACCACATATTTATGTCTTATCTATCCGATTGCACAGACTCAAGAAGTGTCGGACAGGTTCGTGATCTCGTGCATTTTATACACCTGCCCGCTTGCCAGTTTCCTCCCTTCCGGGGATCTCAGGGCATCCAAGAGGCGGAATGTAAGGATCGCAGTCCGTTGACACGGTGCGTTATCACTAACTTTGTCCCGCCCGGGAGTCCGTATCCGGCCGGATTTTTGGCATAGCCCATGTGAACAGCACCTTGCCGTCCGCCGAAACCCGCTCGATCTCGAGGGAGTTTCTCTCTGTTACTTCAGATGCAAAGAATGCTTTATCATAGGCCAGCATGTTGGCGATTTGTTTTCTCAGTTCGTTAGGTTGTCGCTCGTTCCAATCGCCGTAAACGTGTATGAACCCAATTATGCACATGGAGGTGCTCCTTCGGAACACCCAGACCTAGTTGATCCAACGGATCCCTTATCTGCCTTATTTGATCTGGACTAAAGTGAATGCCCATCTTTCTGAGCTCTTCAATGGTGCTATAAACCGTACCGTTTGCATCAGTATTACCTCTCGGGCGGCTCTCGGAAATCTCGAGTCCGGCGTCCCAGAGTATGCCAGCTGCCCCTGCCACCATACCTGGCCTTAAACCTCACCAGAGCACCTTCTAAGGCGGCCACCTGCTTGCAGAGATCAGGTTGCTACCACTGCCAGGACCATGTTGTCGCTTACAATCTTTTCATCTCCTGAGGGCACGCGAACGGGACGCGTTGTGCCGGTGATGAAATTCATGCCGTTTCTGCAAAAATACGTCATGTTGTCCAAGAAGGAATCTTGAGAAGCAAGGTCGACAACCATCCCGTTGGAGGGGAAGGACTCTGCGATTTTGAAGAACTCCCTCTGACTTAAGGTGTATAGCTGGATGGGCCGCCCCTCTATTTCCATGGACTCTCGCTTGGTGATAGAATCGGTGAGCGCCGAGCATGAAGTCTGAACTCGTCAGAACGTGCACTGCGTTTAGCCCCTCCAGGGCCATCGGGAATACTGCTGACCATCACCGGAATCTTATCCGTAGGGCGCTGGAACTGCTCAGCTCAGACTTAGGACCGCGCAGGATTGAGAGTGGCATTGGCATCTGGGAGCAGGTGGGCTTTCCAGAATATAGAGATTTCTAGGTGTATATACCGAAGCCCGTGGGACGTTTTATAAATGCTGTTGATGTATAAGTTCTGTAGTGATTCCCAGGCAAAGAGGATACGAAGCCGCGCTCGCTCCAGGAGCTGAGCGTGGTTGTAAAGAGGCTTGGACGGCTGGGCGGGCTTGACGGCAAACCTCTCGTCATGGTGCTGGTGGTGATAATGGCAGCCCTGCTGCTGGTCCTTACATACAACCGCAGCACGGGGCC
>CAWHMC010000006.1:0-25957 GCA_963830445.1 uncultured archaeon | reverse complement strand
ATTTGGTTCGGCATCGTCGACGGCGACGGCACGTTCATTCAGCCCAACTACGTCATCGCGCTGCTCTTCGATTATCTTGTCGAGACGCGCGGCTGGAAGAACGGCGTGGCCAAGAGCGTGGCCACGACCAACCTGATCAATGCGCTGGCCGAACACTACAAAGTTCCGCTCTATGAAACGCCGGTCGGCTTCAAATACATTGGCGCGCTTATCGATCAGGACAAGATCGCCATCGGCGGCGAAGAGTCTGCCGGGCTCACCATCCGTGGCCACGTTCCGGAGAAAGACGGCATCATCGCCGGCCTGCTCGTTGCGGAGATGGTTGCCACCCGCGGCACCAGCCTCGGCGTGCAATTAAAGGCCCTTTTTGCCAAGGTTGGTTCCTATTTCCCGGTTCGAGAGAACTTCCACTTGACCACGGAGCAGAAAGCCGCGTTCACTGAGAAGTTCGGGACTGATCCGAAAGAGTTGGGCGGGCGAAGGGCGTCCAGGTCGTCAGAACCAACGGGCTCAAGCTCATACTGGACGATGGCTCGTGGGTTTGCTACCGACTTTCCGGGACGGAACCGGTAGTTCGCGCCTACACTGAAGTGCGCAACGAGCAGGACTCCAAGGCTCTGGGGTTGGCGGCCGAGAAGTTTGTGCTGAATTAGAACTCGCCTTTAAAGCGAATTGGGATTCGATGCCGGAAGAGATTGTGCAAGCGAAGACGAAAACATGATAATGTCCAGCTCGGCCTGCTGTTGTTTCAGCTTGTCTGCCCTCTTCTGCGCCGACTCCTCTTCTTTTGGAGGGAGTAGTTCGAGTTGATCAGACGGAGTTACCTGTGCAGTTGCTGGAGCCTCATCCCATAGGGACCGTATCAGGAATATTCGATCGAACAACACTTCTTGATTTTCATATCCCAGTTTCTTGAGCTTCTTTAAAACATCTTCCTCTACCGTGGACCGCAGCGACTGCGCGCTGTCAGGATCCATATGGAAGAGTTTGCCATGTATATGCTTGGAGGCTGTGCTCTTGTCCTCGCTCTTCACGCTGTTCATGTCTACGTATTTGACTCCCCTCTGGTGCGCCTCAGCGGCAGCTTCTATCATCTTGTTGGTCGCATTCTGCAGGTCTGTTAGAGCATCCTTCTCGCCGGGCAGGGCATGCGTCATTATGCTGATCTCGGCGTGCAGGTAAAGGCTCTCCTCATTGAGCCGGTTTCTTAACTTCTCGCTCGCGTTCGGATCTTTGGCGAACGCCGCCGCGTGCTCCTGTACTACTGCAGCATGCTCCTTCACAAAGTCATAGGCAGTTTGATTCCCCGCATGCCTTGGCGAGGTGGCGCCCGTCTGCTTTCTGAGAAGGGGCGCTATTATGGCTGCACCGCTGGTCTGCTGTTTCTGTGTTGGAACCGGCATGCTTATCACAATGGTATATCGCTAAGGTCAGATATTTAATACTTTATCGGGTTGGGTTCTTTGGGAGGCATTTGCCGCGGGCTTCAATCCGCAGAACTTCCGGACAGAGTCCATCCATAGGCCGAGCAGGGCGCTTTCCGGAAGGGCGAAGGCGAGGCTCAGGACCACGCTTAGCCCTATCTGCTTCCTGTCCGCGCCGGCAATGGCAAGCGTGGCCACATACAAAGGGATAGGGACCGTGGAGAATGCAAACATCTCCGTAAGCCAACGCCTTGCTCTGCTACTGTTTTCATCGGTCTTTGTCCTGCGGTACAGGTAGTCGCGGTACTTCCCGTACCTCTCGCCAGTAAGGAGCATGGATGCTATGCCCATGGCCCTTACGCTTGTGGTCTGCTTATACGTCAAGTTGATCACACCTTTCTCGAAGAGCGCGCCGGACACGGTGAAGAAGGCGATCTGGGATGCGGTATCAACCACCCCTTCATATTTCTTCTCATGGCGGAGGAGGGCTGCCAGCCGCTCTGGGCCGATTACTCTTTTCTATCGAGAACCTGCGTGGCTTGTTTCGCTGTGCTTCTATCAGTGAGATGGCCGGCGTACGCTGCGCATTCGGGATTGTTCTCTCTGGCATCGCTATCAATCAAGCATGCGCTCTTGAGATATATAATGATTATCAGTGCTTGCGCTAAATCGTGTTTGTTTCCAGGTAGGGGAGCAGCTTACTGGAGAGCCTTGAGGGCCTCCATGTTCTTTATCTCCGTGATGCCCTTCAGCGCAGTGTAGGTCGCGATCGCTATGTTGTAGATGTTGCGCGTCCTGCCCCTCGAGTAGGTCCAGACGTCGGTGACTCCTGCGAGTCCCAGCACGTCGCGCATCGTCTCCGCGGCCACGATGCCCACTCCTCTCGGAGCTGGCTTGAGCGTCACCTGGACGCTGCCGCACTTCGCGATCCTCGTGAGAGGCAGCGAGTGCTTCGTTCCGCAGTTGCACTCCCAGGAGCCGCAGCCCAGATGTACTGAAATGATATTGCGCTTTGCATCCTTTATGGCGGTCTCGATCGCCGGCCTTACTTCAACGTCCTTGCCGACCCCGATTCCCACGTGGCCTGCCCTGTCGCCGACCACCACGGTGACCCTGAACTTCTGTCTCCTGTTGTTCTTGGTCATGCGCTGCACTGAAGCTATCTCTAGAACCTTGTCCTCCATGTTGGGGAGAAGCGCGTCGACTATGCCGACCTCCTTGATTATCTTGCCGCTGGCGAAGATCTCCTCGATGGAGCGGATCTGGCCCTCCTTGACCTTCTTGCCGATCTGGGTCTTGGGAACCCAGGCATGTTCATCCGTATACTCGTCCATCTCTAGTGCCAAAATATCACGCCTTCAGTAGTTTTTCCTTGGTCTCAGCGAACAGCTTGCCCATCGCCTCCGGGTTGATGCCTGCCTTGAGATATGCGCTGTACTGCTTCTTATAGGCCGCTTCATCCTCCTTCTTCAGCTCCGCGGCGTAGGTGTTGGTGCCGTTGTAGCTCTTCTCGTCCAGCTGTATGCCGGACTTGAGCTTCAGTCCGCCGTCTACGCAACCCTTGGCGAAGGTGAATGGGATGGAGTTCTTGACCGGTGAGCTGAGGCCGATGTCGAGCACGTACTCCGGCGTTGCCCTTTATCTTCTTCGCCACGGTCCTTGCGAGCAGGACTCCGGTGAGGTACGCGGTCATGCGGTTGCTGCGGGCCGGCCAGTTGAACGTCCTGAGCCCGTTCGAGTCGACGTAGACGAGCACCTTGTCGCCCTTCTCCTCGTAGTGGATCACTTCCGCTATGATGCGCTTGTTCGACTTCCTCACGGCGACGCGGTCGTAGCTGCCCTTTACCAGCGCAAGCCTTCGCTTGTAGTTGGTAAGTGCCTTGTACCGGCGCTTGAAACCTATGTTCTTTGTTACTGGCATGACTTCATCTCTTTGCCTGTGCGGCCTTGTACTGGCTGCGGATCTGCTCGTTTATCGCATTCAGCTCCTCTGGGCTCACCTTGATGCCCTCCTCGTTGAGGTGGAGGAGCAGCGCCGCCTTGTGGGCGAAGCTGTTTCCCTTTATGAGCATGTAATACTTGTTGAACGTCTGCTTGTCTATCTTGCCGCGCGTCCTTAGCTCCTTGAGCAGCGTGCGCTGCGCCCTCGACTTCTTTATCCAGAGCTCGCCCTGGCGCGCCTTTCTCGTACCCTTCCTGTGGCCCGGTCCGCGGCCGCGTCCCTTCTGCCTCCTGATCTTAAGTATCTGCGCATTGACGCTGACGTTCTTCTTCGCCTTGATCGCGACTATGGAGCCGTTCTTCAGCAGGTTGCGCACATCGTCCCGGGTCATCGCCTTCTTCACGTCCTCTATGGCGCTCGGGGTCACGCGGATCGAGCTTTCGCCGCGTCCCGTGATCTCTGCCGCGAGCCTCTTTGCAAATTTGATCGTCATACTTTCACCCTGTTGCTTACCTTCACTCCGTGCTTGTCGGCTACCTTCTGCAGCTCCAGCTTCTTGCGCGCCGAGAGCCTGCCCGAGAGTATTATGGAGATGTTAGGTATCTTCACCGCATCATTCAGCTCATTGCCGTCGTGCACTAGTATGCGTGCCATCCCATCGACACCGCGGTGGCGGATCGCCTCCGGGTTCTTGAAGCCGATGGATGGGAGCGCGCCGTAGCCGCTGCGCATGATGCGCTTGTGGTTGTCGGTGCCCCGCTGGTGGCGCCATCGGGCCTTCACGCCCTTCCGGTTCTTCGCGCCATAGTTCGGCACTGTAAATCTTACCTTCTTTTTAACGTTCATTTCATTCCTCCTTTGCGTTGTAAATTCCGTCCTGGAAGACGCGCGTGTCGTTTCCGCGGGCGAAGCACGCCTTGCGGATGTTGCCCACCGTCTGCCCCACGTCGTACCTGTCCACGCCCTTTACCGTGACGTCGGCGCCCTTGACCTCGACCGTCGTGTCTCCGATTATCGTGGTCTCGCGGGCGGTCTTCTCCCCGAAGATGTTCTTTATGAGTATCTTCTTGCCCTTGATCTCTATGGTCATGGGGAAGTGGGCGTAGAACACCACCATCTTCCTGACGATGCCGTTCTGGACGCCGTCCATGAGCGTCTTGAGCTCCGAAGAGAAGGCCTGGGATGCGTAGGAGGCGCGCTTCTCCAGCGAGGCGTTCTTGCCCTCTACTATCTTTATCTTACCAGCCTCCAGCGTGACCAGAAGCATGCGCCTGTTGAATGTCTTCGATGATGCGCCCAGCTTGCCCTTCACCATCACCACATTGTCCGTGATGGTTGCCTGAACTCCGCTGGGTACCGTTATTTCGTGCATGTAAATCCTTTTAGTAAATATAAGCGATGAGCCTTCCGCCCGTTCCCGCCGACTGCGCCTCCTTGTTCGTCATTATGCCCTGGGGCGTCGAGACCACCAGGATGCCGAAGTCCTTGCTCGGGATGTACCTTGTCTCGTACTTCTGGTAGTCGCGCATGCCCACTGCGTAGCGCGGCTTTATCGTCCCGATGTCGTTTATCTTCTTGGCGAGCGTGACCTTGAGCCTGTTGAACTTCCCGTCCTTGAACTCCTTGTAATCCGTTATGTATGAGCTCTTCTTCATGGTCTCCAGCACCGATCGCACCAGCTTCGTCGAGGGCACCGTGCACTCGTAGTTGCCGCGCGACTCTGCGACCTTGATCTGGTTCAATACATCCGATAGAACGTCCATAAACATCACTAGTACTTCTCGAAGCCCAGGTCGCGTGCCGCCTCCCTGAAGCATCTCCTGCAGATCTGCAGCTGATAGCTTCGGATGAGGCCACGAGATGTGCCGCATATCCTGCACTTGCGCGTCCCGCGCCCCTTGAGCTTATCTTCGAATGCTACTTTCATGAAATCTTACTCTTGTATCGTTACCTTGAAGTTATTCTGCAGGAACTGCAGGATCTCCTCCCGCGTCACGCGGCTGTGGTGCTTGCCCGGGACGCCCGCCTTGCGCTTGCGCCTTGCGACACGCACGCCCCTCCTCGTGAACGCGGCATTTATGTTCATGCCGAGTATGCCGATCTTGGGGTCGTACTTTACGCCCGTGAAGTATATGTACTCCTTTACGCCGAAGTTGAGCGAGTTGTTCGCTATCGCGTTCTTGTTGAGCACGTTGTTGTTCGCGTCGAGTGCGCGCTTGAGCAGGTCGAACGCCTCCGCCTTCCTGAGCGTTGAGACGGTGCCGATCATCTGCCCCTTTCTGAGCTTCAGTTCCGGGTCCCTGCGCTTCGAGACGGTGACGCCGGCCTCGTGGTTCGTCAGCTTCTTGATGAGAGCCTTCGCGTTCTCGATGTTGTTCTCGCTCTGCCCCACGCCGATGTTTATCACTACCTTCTCGAGGCGTATCTGCTGCATGGGGTTGAGTTCTGCCATATCAAACGACCATTATGTTGTCCAGGAGGGTCTCGAACTCGCCCTTGCTCCCCTCTATCTTGACCAGCGGGTCCTTCTGGGCGCTGCCCGGGTTTATCTGCTTTATCGTTCCCGTCTCCGAGGCGTGCTGCCCGTTTATCACGAAGCACTTCTGGCCGCTGTCCAGGTGGATCGTGCGCTCGACCTTGCCCGCCTTTATCTCGACGGAGTCGTTGACGCGGATCTCCTTGGTGCCCGGCAGGATGGTGCCGTCGTGGAGCTGGATCATTATCTTGTTGCCCTGGGCGATGTACTTGCGCACCACCTTGAACAGGTGCTGCTTGTCGTGCTTTGCGAGCGCGAATGCGCCGCCTGGTGCGACGGTTACCTTGTAATGCTCCTTGCTCGGCAGGAGCTCTATGGAGTCGCCGAATCCCACGGGGAATTTCGACTCCTTGACCACTTTTCCGTTGACCTTCACCGCGCCGCTCTCGAGAATTATCTCGGCCTCGCGCAGCGTGCCGACCTCCTTTAGCTTCTCGCGCAGCACCGTGCCGATGGAGATGCTCGTCGCGCCGGTGTGGCGGCCCGGGAGCGGCTTGGCCACATAGGGGGCGACCTTGCGCTCCAGCTTCATGTACTTGCTGGATGCGAGCCTGATTATGTGCCTTCGGTTTCCTTTGTTTGCCATAAATATCACTTGACTCCTAGCTTTGCCTTCCTGTAGGCGTCGGCCAGGTCCATTTCCGTTATGTAGACGTTGGATGCGCGGATCGCGATCATCTTCTCCTTGCCCTTCGCGCTCTTGCGCGTTATGCCGTCGATATACACTGCGCTGCGGTGGGTGTCAACCTCGCTGACCTTCCCGCTCTTTCCGCGCTGGGCGCCGGACATCACCTTCACCGTGTCGCCCTTGTGGATCTGGACGCTCCTGCGCTTTATCCCGAGCTTCTGGGCGAGCTCCTTGCTTACGTGCGAGTGCGCGAACTTCTGGCGAATGTGCGCCTCCGCAGTGAATCGGAACTTCCTTTGCTTTCTACGCTGTCCGCTTTGCAACATAATAATCACACAATCCTTGATGCGATGCCCGCAACCTTGACGAAGCGTTCGACTACCTCTCTAGCGATAGCGCCCTTCACTTCGGTGCCGATCGGGAGGTTCTCGTCGCTGATCATGATCGCTGCGTTGTCCTCGAATCGGATGCGCATGCCATTGGCCCTGCGCAGGGGGGCGCGCTGCCTTACCACTACTACGCGGACCGGCTTCTTCAGATAGGTTGGAGTGCCCTTGCGGACCGAGGCCGAGAGCAGGTCACCGACGCCGACTGCGCCGAGCTTGCCGTGGCGTCCGCCGCCCGTCTTGCCTATGGAGTGTATCATGCGGAACTCGTAGGCCCCGCTATTGTCGGCGCACGTAAGCACGCTGCCGGGTACGAGCGTCTTGGTTACTTTTGATGGAATTCCTCTCATGCATGCACCTTGTTAACTATCTCAGTGACCACGAACGACTTCGTCTTGCTCAGGCGGCGGGTCTCGTCTATGTTGACGATGTCGCCCTCCTTGGCGTTGATGCACTCAGGGTTGTAAGCGGGAATTCGCGAACGCTTGCGCAGGTATCGTTCGTACTTGTAGATGTAGCGCGTGTAGTCGATCTCGACTATCGCGGTCTTCTTGGCGCGGGCGCTGACCACCTTGCCGGATAGTCTAGCCCCTCTCGTTGAGAGAGCGCCGTGAATAGGGCATTTGATATCATTGCATTCCATTTCTGCACCGTTAGTTTGCCTTCTTTGCGCGCTTCCTGTAGTATTTCAGTCCTTTCTCGATGCGCTCGTAGGGCCGGAAGTTTATCTCCCGTCCGTCCACGAGGAACGAGCTCTTGCCGGCGTAAAACCTGAAAATTGAGGTTTTCTTTATCACCGACCGCTGACCCTCCTTAGTCTCAAGCAACAGCGTATTTTTTGTCTCGTCAATCACGACGCCGAAGACGCCGCGCTGTTTCTTGTCGAGGGAACTTAAAACCCTCGCTTTGAGACCAATAAGCTCATTGAGGACAATATTTTGGTTGTCGTACTCCATGCTTATTGTTACGTAGATTAGATTTATATCTATAAAGTATATAAAGCCTTCGGGTTGAGCACAGTAAAGGCGATCAGGCACGTAGGCCAGTTGCCTTGAGGGACATGCTTTTGGGATCTATTACTCCCACCGCCTCTCCGGTAGATGGGACGACTTGCATCCACTTCTCTCCTCTGCGCTCGAACTTCCAGGAACCAATCCATGCAGAAGTGTCTTTTCGGGCGGCGGTCTCGATCAACTCTTTTATGTTACTGAAGCGTCTGGGCTTTCTGGGAATCTGCAATCCGACGTTAGTGGTTTCCATCGGGAGTTAGTGCCAGTTCCAGATATTTATGCCTTGCTTGCCAATAAAATAAGGTGAGAAGATGGACGGTTTGGATATTAACAAGCAGAAGACGGCGTTGGTAGTGATAGACCTGCAGAAAGGCGTAGCGGCCATGGACGGGAAGCCGTATTCTGCTGCTACAGTGGTAGGCAACGCGGCGGCGTTGGCTGATGAATTCAGGCGCAATGGAATGCCCGTTATCCTCGTACACGTCGTAAGTTCGGAGAAGGAACGATTGAGTACCATATCCGATACGCAGTTCCCTAGACCGCAGAACATGCCCAAGGACTGGACAGATTTCGTTCCGGAGCTCGGACCTAAGGAGGGCGACATTATAATCACGAAGAAGCAGTGGGGTGCATTCTATGGGACTGACCTGGAGCTGCAGCTCAGAAGGAGGGGCATCGACACGATAGTCCTATGCGGCATCTCCACGAACCATGGCGTCGAGAGCACAGCCCGCTTCGCCTATGAGTTCGGGTTCCAGCAGATCTTCGCCGAGGATGCAATGTCAAGCCGTTCGGAGGCGGAGCACAGGACGAGTATAGAGACGGCGTTCAAGAGGATGGGGAGAGTGCGTAGCACGGCAGAGATACTGAATTCGCTGAAGTGACCGCCGTTTGCTGCTCTTAATATATGATCGTATCTGGAATACGCCTAAAGGTAAGGGTTACTGTAGAGCGAAGAAAGATACTCCTTATCTCTTGTTGCAAACCGTTACGGGCAGGTTCCGTTCCACGTTGTGGAATTCAGTATCGTGCCTGCTGAAGCTGCCGAGACCTGGTTCTTCTCAACAAATGAGAGAGTGAAGCTTAGAGAGTCACCAGCCTTGCAGGAGATTGATCCGACGAATGCGGACTCTCCCGGGACATCGCCCGTTGAAGCATGCGTCTTGTATGCGCTGCCTGCTGGTATGTAGACAAATCCCAGACCTGAGTCGCCGGTCGGCGGGTAATTGCTCATGCCGCCTTCCCCTGACCATCCGTCTAGATAGTAAACAACAGGTGGAGAGACGCTCTCCTCGCCAGTAGGAACGCCGTTGTCGAAAGTTGCGAGCTGGTAGTAGCCCAATATGTCCGCATTCCCTAGGCTTGTGACAGTGGCGTTGAACTGCACATTGTCAATGCCATAGTAGGCCACATCGCCGGCGCTTGATTGGTTAAGGAAAATGAGCTTAACAGAAGCGCTCTGCGAGAGGGGATAGCCCGTAGCCCCCGCCAGGAGACTGAAGTTCTTCGTATAGAAAGGGGTTGGAGAGCTTGAATTCTGTGACAGGCTTAGTGCCACAGTATACTCGCCGACGTTGGTTGCCACCACCGGCAGCAGTGCAAAGTAACTGGTTCCACCAGTTAGGCTTACCTTTTGCTTGCCCTTTACTAAAGGTACGTTATAGGATCTTGTGCTTACCACATCCCCCTGCGAATTGTAGAGCCCTATGGTCGCATTTATGGTTCCTGCACCGCTGGAAGTCAGCGTCAGGTTAGGCCCGATAAGGGAGTATGAAAGAGGTGTGACGTATTGCGTCCCTATCGGGTTTACAGAGTAAAAGCCGGTACTGGCGTTGCTTACCGTTACTGTCAGCAGCGGTTGGTTTTGGACTGTTGTTACATAGCCCGGTATCGTGGTTATCGTCAGGTTTGATATGTACTGCGTGTAATTAGACGGTGCAGCGGTGTAGTAGAGATAGGCGCCGGTTCCGCCTGCGGCGATGACTATGATTATTATTCCTGCCAAAACTCCCGGGGCAACAGCGCGCATTACCATGAACTCACGTTTTAACTTTCACGTGCAGGTATATAAAACTAATTACAAAATCAGAGTAGAAGCACTTCCTGCTTCGTCTCTTCTTTTATAACATTGAAGTGTGCGTCTTTCGTTATTAGCGTGGCGCCTATCATCAGGGCCTGTGCGGCTATGAGAGAGTCGAACTCGCTGACTTTTTTGCCCTTAAGCGTCAGGCCTGAAGTTAGTCCTGATGCGCATAACGCGTCCTGGGATGTGAACGGAAGGGTAGTTATCGTGTCGAAGAAACGCCTTGTGCGGCTGTACTGCGCCGGCCTTCCCTTCGACTCAGAGTAGGCCTCACCGAGCAGAACCTCATAGGCGCATAGAGAGCTCGTGTAGACCTCCTTCGCCTGCTTTATTATCTCTTCTACCGCTGTGTCTCCTTTCAGGAAGTCTATTATCACCGAGGAATCAAGAAATGCTTTCATAGTCTAGACCTGAAATTCTTCCTTACGTCTGAGACGGTCTTGTGGAGAATCTTGGCTTCCTCATCATCGATGATCCCGGCGAACGCCATTATCTCGTCAGTCCGGGTCAGCTTGGCGCGGTCAACAAGCTCGGAGAGCAGTTCGGTAAAGCTCTTCTTCCCCTTGACAGCTGCGAGCTTTGCGTAGGTCTCATCGCTTATCATTAGCGTTTTCATCTTTATCAGTCTGTATATAGTCTGTATACATATTTATATCTTCCTGTGGCTTAGGATTTTATTGGGGGCTAGGCGGCGCCCAGCCCTAACGGTAAGAGTATTTTGTGTGTTCTTAAAATAAAAGAACACTAAGAAACTTACTTGGAGTACTTCTCGGCGAGAGGAGTTATCACAGGTATGTTGACGTCAACGCCGTTGTACGCCTGCCATCCCACATACAGTCCGACTAGCCAGACTACAGCGTAGATCAGCGTGAAGATCCAGCCTATCGAGCTTGCCGCCTCTATTGCGCCCAGATTATAGCTATAACCGTAGGCATAGGCGGAGCTTAGTGCGGAGCCCACAATTATCGTTACGACTATGATGTTTATTATGTACACCAGAACCCATATCACACCGAAGCAGATCGCCTGCACGGCGTGCTTCTTCAGTCTCTGGTCCGTGCCAGCCATAATGTAAACTAGTATGCCGCCCAGAAGGGACAGTACGTAAGCAACTAGATACAGTATGTTATTGTTTCCAGCGGCGGCGGGCGCACTAGCGGCCGTCTTTGTCGCAACAGATTGATCTGCCATTTAATCACATTGTTAATAGCAAACCTAAGGTATAAATACGTATGTTAAGGGAGGCTCCCGTTTGCTAGACTTTATCCTGAACGGGAGGTTATTTAATTTGTCAAGACCCTAAAAGACCGAAGCGAGACGATGCACAAAACAGCAAAGACAGTAGTCACGTGCTACGACCTTCTTGACGTCGCCGTTCACGGAGGGGTCGTTGATTTCACAGATGGAAAGTACTACGGCGACCCTAAGCTTCCCTACGACCAGGCCCAGAAAAACCAAGCCAACTATTTATTGGACCAGGCGCGGTGCCGCAGGGGTTCCGAGCTGCTGGACATGGGCTGCGGTTATGGAAAGGTCCTCAGAAGAGCGGGGGCCAGGGGAGCAATAGCCCTTGGAATAACCGTCTCAGCACAGCAAGTGGAGAGATGTGTGAAGGGGGGACTAACAGTCCAACTTCTCAACTATCGAAATATCCCGAGTTCTTGGAATAATCGCTTTGATTGTGTAATAGCAAACGGTTCGGCCGAGCACTTTGTGCAGGTAAAGGACGCCCTTGCGGGAAGGGCCGATGCTATCTACAAGGAGATGTTCTCAATATGCCACAGAATACTGAAACCCGGAGGCAGATTTGTGACAACCATCATGCACGATAACAGCAATATCGATCCCGCGGAGATAATCCGCGGATCTGGAGCATTTCCAAGGGGTTCCGACAACTTCCACTTTGCACGGGTGATGCTTGAAGATTTCGGTGGATGGTATCCTCAAAAAAATCAGCTGCCTAGATGCGCAAAGGGCTTGTTCAAGCTTGAGCACCGTGAGGATGGAACACAGGATTACAACTGGACCGCCGATGCATGGTTGGCAATATTGAAGAGAAACCTGCTGACGAATCCCAGGGTCTATCTTCCGCTGTTCGAAAAGCTCAGAATGCACGGAAGGAGAACCATCAGCATGCTCGATACGGTCCTGGTCGCGCAGTCTTGGGAGTGGCATTTCAGACCGGATGCAGAGGGCAAGACGCCAGTAGTTCTCTATCGCGACACATGGAAAAAGATTGACAGGACGCCTAGGAAGTAGGGGTGGACTCTGCGGGATTCGCACCCGCGACCTTTTCGTTGCGAACGAAACGCGCTGCTACTGCGCTAAGAGCCCATATTTTATGAATATCTTATTCTTCAACTAATATATCCCTTACTATCCAAGCACGACCGGCATGAATTCGCCTTTTTATTTGTTGCCATTGATATACTTTTGTTTGCATGAAAACTTCCGTTGAGAAGAAGGCGCTGGCGATCTTTGAAAAGATCCTGCCCGAGATAAAGCCCACTGCAGCAGAGATACGCCAGACGACAGAGCATGTCAACATGATAATGCGCAGGCTCAAGAAGATAGTTCCGGGGGACGTAGAGTTGCGCGTGACGGGTTCCGTTTCCAAGAGCACGAATCTTAAGGGTGGAGGCGACATCGACATCTTCATGCTCTTCAAGCGCGGCACGCCCCGAGAGAAGCTCACACAGCTTGGGCTGCAGTACGGAAAGAAGCTGGCGAGCGGAGACAAACATGACCACTTCGAGATAAAGTACGCGGAGCATCCGTACGTGCGCGTCTTTCTGGATTCGATAGGTATGAAAGCAGACCTGGTTCCTGCGCTCAAGATAGACAACATAGAGGACCTCGCAACGGCCGTTGACCGCACGCCCCTGCACACCGCTTTCATAAATGATAATCTCACTGGACGGCAGCGGGACGAGATCCGGTTGCTCAAGTACATGCTGAAGGTCAACAGCATCTACGGCGCCGAGGTCAAGACGAGCGGCTTTGCTGGTTACCTGTGCGAGATACTCGTCTACCAGTTCGGCTCCCTGTTCCAGCTGCTCGAGGCCGCAAGCCTTTTCAAGAACCCCACGGTCCTCAACCCCGGAAAGAAGAGCTGCACCAATGATACGGCCATGGCCAAGCGCTTCAATTCCAATTTCATAGTTATAGACCCCGTCGATCCGAACCGGAACGTGGCTGCGGGCGTCTCGCCGGAAGCCTTTGGTGCGTTCGTGCTGCTCGCCAGACACTTCGTGGAGAAGCCCGATATGAAGGTGTTCAAGAACGCAGAGATTCCGAAGGGCAAGGCGGCTTACGCACTCTCCGCGATGCTGAAGAGGAACGGACTGGAAAGCTTCATGCTGATAACAAAGGTGCCGGACAAGAGCGAAGACACGGTCTGGCCGCAGCTGCGCAAGAGCTCGGACATGCTGCGTGACCACCTCTCGCGGTTCGGTTTTAGCACCTATCTCGCAGTGCAGTGGATAGAGAAGGAGGATGGAGTGATATTAATTCTGGCGCCGCCACAACGGCTGGTCTCTCGCCTCTTCAAGGGACCGGAATTCCTGAACGCGAAGGCCACCTCCAGCTTCATGAAAGGACACAGGAACGCGGACGGCTTCGTCATCCTAGAAAACACAGTGTACGCGCTCGACAAGAACAAGTATGTCACGATCGGAGATGCAATAAAAGGAGCGCTTGCGGATAAGGTGTTGGAGCGCGGCAAGGACGTGGGCTTCAGGAAGGCGCGGCTGGTTGTCGATGAGATACCGGGCGCCTACGCCCATCAGGCCTATTCGGAGATAAACAAGAAGCTTCGGACCTAGGTGAGGGGCTGTCCAACAACAAGAGGATCGAGGAGCTCTTCAACGAACTAGCGGACATGATAGAGATAGAGGACAGCAAGCGCATCTTCGAGATACGCGCCTACCGCAAGGCTGCCCTTAACATAGGCTCGCTGCAGGAGGACGTGGCAGAGGTAATAAAGTCAAAGGGAGACGTGGCGCTTCTGGAGATTCCAGGGATAGGCCAGGGCCTGGCGAAGAAGATAGTCGAGTTTGTAAAGACAGGAAAAATGCACAAGTATGAGGAGTACAAGAAAAGGTATCCTCTCGACTTCGCTGGTCTTACGAAGATCCAGGGCCTGGGTCCAAAGAAGGCGTTCAGGCTCTACAAAGAGCTCGGAGTGAAGAATGTAGCCGGCTTGAAGAAAGTAATCCAGCAACACAAGGTACGCGGCCTCGAGGGATTTGGGGAGAAGAGCGAGTCGGAGCTGGAGAAGGGGATTGCGCAGCTGGAGTCGCGTAAGGGTAGGATACTGCTTGGTGTTTCACTTCCTGAAGCCGAGGCAATAGTCAGGAAGATTAGGGAATCCGGACTTGTCAGCAAGGTTGAGATCGCCGGCTCTACGCGCAGGATGAAGGAGACGGTCGGGGATCTCGACGTGCTGGTGACATCGAGCAAGCCGGAGAAGGTGATGGACTTCGTCACGAAGCTGGACGAAGTGGAGAGCACCGTTATGAAGGGCCCTACTGAAGACAACAGTTATGCTTAAGATAGGGGTCACCTGCGACGTGCGCGTAGTGGAACGCGCAAGCTTCGGGGCTGCGATGCAGTATTTCATAGGAAACAAGGATCACAACGTGAAGGTGCGCCAGATTGCGATAAAGAAAGGGTACAAGCTCAACGAGTACGGACTGTTCGACAAGAAAGATAAGATAGTCGAGAGCGAGGATGAGCAGGAGATATACAAGCTACTCGGGATGGACTACCCCGAGCCGGAGATGCGAGAGGACAGGGGGGAGATAGACCTTGCTCTTGCGCATAAACTCCCGAGGCTTGTGCAGCTGAAGGAGATCAGGGGGGACCTGCACGTTCACACAATCAACAGCGACGGGGGAAACACCGTGGAGGAGATGGCAAAGGCCGGCATTGCACTCGGATATGAGTACATTGGAATAACCGACCATTCGAAGACAGAGTACATAGCGCATGGGATGGATGATAAGCGGTTTGAAAAGTACAGCAATGAGATCGATGACGCAAACAAGAAGTTTGACGGAAAGATACGTGTGCTGAAGAGCGCTGAGACCGACATACTGAAGGACGGGAGCCTGGATTTCGAGAAGACGACGTTGAAGAAGATGGATTATGTGCTCGCGGCAGTGCATACGAACCTGAGTATGAATAGAGAGGAAATGACGAAGCGCGTAATCACAGCGATTGAAAGCGGCATGATAGATATATTGGCACACCCAACGGATCGCATCATACAGCAGCGCGAGCCGATAAATCTAGATTTGGACATGGTCTTCGATGCGGCTAAGAGCAGCGGCGTGGTAGTTGAGATTGACGGAACGCCTGAACGGTTGGATTTGAATGATGAAAATATCTTTCGGGCTAAGAAGCATGGCCTGTTTTTCTCAGTTGACACCGATGCCCACAGGGCTTCCGGACTTGAGATGATGCGCTACGGCGTCGGGATGGCAAAGCGCGGATGGCTCACTAAAACGGATATTATAAACACGAAGGAGCTGAAGAAACTGCTGGAGGTTTTCAAGAAGTAGGGTTCAGATACTGGCGTGCTCCTGCGCTAGAGATCTTTGACTTGAATACGGTGAAGCCCTGGTTCTCTAATGCCTCAACTATCTTTCCGATGTTTCCTTTTACCAAAGCTATTGCTATGCCACCTCCGCCTCCTCCGCTTAGTTTTGCTCCATAGGCGCCGTTTGTTACGGCAACCTCTACGGCCTTGTCAATGCCATCGCTGGATACGCCAAGCTCCTTCAGGAGCGCCTGGTCCTCGAGCATCAGCTTGCCGAGGGTTTTTATCTTTTTGGCGCTTAGCGCCTCCAAGCCTAGACGCGAACACTCCGCAATACGGTCAAGCTTCTGTTCAGTCTCTTCCCTGCGTTCTTTGTACTGTGCGGCTACATGGCCGACCGTTTCTGCAGTGGATCTCTTTGGCCCCGTATTTATCAGCAGGAATTTTGGCTGGACTTCATAGGATTCTTGCTTTACCCCTTGAACTTGGCTGTAGCTCACGTATCCGCCGTAGTAAGAAGTATTCACATCTATTCGGCCTGCGCCGTCGTTTGCGTGGGCGACACGCTCACCGTCCCTTGCGACGTCGACTATCTGATCGTCGGAGAGTTTAGCTCCGGCGGCACTTACTAGAAGAACCGCAAATGCAGTATAACACGATGCGCTGCTGGCGAGGCCGCTCTGCTTTGGTATCTTTGATTTTATAGTTACTTTTCGTCCTGTCACGTCGATGCTGAACTCTCCCTGGAGCCGCGCTGCGACCGTAGCGTATGGCAGTAGGTCTTTGGTTATACTGCTGTTCTTTTGTAGGTAAGAAGTTGGGCTCTCTTTTGTTTTGTATGAATCATACAGTGCAACGAGGGCCTTCTTCGAGAATTTTGCGGACTCTTTGAGGTCGGAAAGCGCGATAACAAGCTTGTCGCTTTTGAGCTGGCGGGCAGATGCCTGCGCGTAAAGGCTTACTGCCGCAGCTACGGAGAGTTTTCCGTAAACCACCGCGTGCTCGCCGAGCAGCTTTATCACGGCAGGGGCCTTCACGACTAGTTTATCTTTCATAATATTGCCTTTAGGTCAATTATTTTGAGATCCTTCCTTGAGGACCAGAATCCTCTTAGTTTTTTTTCGTCTTCTTCAGACCGGCAGATTGCTGCGATTGCATCCTTACCTCCCCCGCCGGGCAGCTTTGTCACGAATGCTCCGATCCTGTTGCTCTCTTCTATCAAGGCGGTGCAATCATCCGGCTCTATCCCCACGTTGGACAGGATGCCCAACTGCTTGGTGAGTATACGTGCCCTATTGAAGGACTCGACGAATGTTCTTGAGGTTTCTTTGCTGAATTCTCTCAACGCATTTATCGTTTTTTCGTTTTCTGCATTTATCTTTTTGATTAGTGCACCATACTCCTTGGGATTCTTAGCCTTGAAATCCGAGACACTGCCTATCGCCTTCGCTGTTATCATGGATTCTCCGACGAAATTCGCGAATACTATTCGGAATTCCTTGGGCAGCGAGACCTTTTCCGCGCTGTAGTCCCATTCCTTGCCTATGAGTGCGAGGAGTTGCTCGTTTGTGTACTCTGAAGGGAGGGCCTTGACCAGTTCCGGAGAGTATCTCGTATAGAGTATGCTGCCGTATGACGCAGATGCTATGTCGAAACCGCTGCCCACCTTTCCGGTCGCGAGCGCATGCGCAGTCTGCGCAAGCTTGTGCACCGTGTCGTTGTCGTTCTTGACTCCGTAGGCTTTTAATACGCTTCTTACTGCAGCGACGGTTAGAGCAGCGCTGCTCCCCAGGCCGCTCTTTGCTATCTTCCCTTTTGTGATCATGTAGGAGAACGCGTCGTCGTTATGGGTTGTTATCTGCATGCCCTGCGGGATTCTTCCGTTCGCGCAAGCGTATCTCAGTGAGACCTCCGCCGCAGTCTTGAGCAGGAGCAGTGGAGCAGGGGGTTTTAGATTGAGCTTTCCCGTGCCGATATCGATTGTGCCTTCTGCCTTAAGTCCAAGTTGAGGAGCATCGAGAAGGATGGTGTTGCCTGACGTAGACTTGACGCGCACGGTCACATATGCATTTACTGCGCTGACCATACTAACGTTGGGCCGCTCTAGGACGGAATATCCGCCGATCCAGAGTATCTTTCCAGGGGCCCCGGCTTCCTCATTGAAACCCATATTGCCACACCAACTATCGCTTCTTTCCGCTCTCTTTTGGTGCCAGCTTCTTCTCGTCTATCAGGGAGTTTTCTTCTCCCTCCAGGAGTGTTGGTCCCGGACCCTCTTTGGAGAGTTTTATGTAAGCTATTCTGCCAGAGTCCTTTGTCGGCCTGAGCGCCTCGTCGACAAGCTTCTGGTTCTCCTTGAGCGTGATTATCTGGGCATTCGGGCCTGCGTCAAAGGTATAGGCCGCAACATTCTTCCCCTGCGCTGCGTTGAGTGCTTCGATCGCATCCATTATCTCGTAGGACACTGAGTTCAGGTACCGTATCGAGGGTCTCGTACTTAGCATCAGTGCGTGCATCTCATTGCTGTCCGCCATTATGTGCTCTGCGAATGAATGGAAATCCTTGTTCTTGTATGCGTCAATCATCGCCTTGAGGCGGTTCTCTGCAGATTCCTGCCGCATCTTGTAAAGAGGATTGGTCTCTACCGTCTGCTTCATGCCCGCCCGCGATGATACTTTTTTCTTCTCCTGGGACACTACGACTATGTTGTCAACTATACCGGGCCAGTACTTCTCGTCGAAAAGCTGTTCCGCATAGGAGTCCTTGCCGTCTGCGCGTATGCCTCTGCGCCAAACCACCATGCCTCCGAAGATGCTGCGACATGCGCTGCCGCTCCCCTGGCGCGCTATTATGGAGAGTTCTCGTGGAGAAAGACCCAGTCCGAGCGCATGGTTAACAGTATAAACCAATGTTGCAATCCCCGATGCGCTGGAGGCAAGTCCGCTGGCTGTCGGAAAATCATTCTTCGACACCACTAGCACAAGCGTCTTCACTTTCGCTAGGGCGCGTAGCTGGTTTATTATTCCAAAACGCTCCCGAATATCCTTATCGGACAGGTCCTGCTTCACTCCGTCTATGTAGAACTGGTCTTCCTTGAGCTTGTTTGAAAAAAGGACGCTCGTTGTCGTCTTCAATGCGTCGGGACTCATGGTCATGCTAAAAGAGGAGTTGTGGGGGAGTATCAGCTTTTCGTCGCGCTTTCCCCAGTACTTTATGAATGCGATATTAGGCGTGCCGCATGCAGTTATTACTGTCTCTTCTGGCATCATATCACTCTCCGTATGGGGTGGTTCGGGAAAGTATAAAACCCTTATCAACGGGCACGACAGCAGGCTTCGGAGGACTAGGCAGAATGAGTTATAGTTATTCCCCCGTAGCGCAGGGCAACATCGTTGATTGCGGCGTTGACCTCCTGGTTCATGGGTGTATAATTATCCATGATCCAGAAGAGTTTCCCGTCTTTCTTCTTCGGAAGCGCCGCGTCATTTATTGCAAGCAGTGCGTGACCCGCATCCTGCCGGTAGAATATCACAGGGTACTCTATGAATATCTGCACGCCGTCTTGCGTCGTGTAGATGGGGGAGTTTATATTTCCAGCTCCGCCGCGCGGGTCGCAGCAGGGGCAGGCGCTGCCGCCTGCGTTGCGGTTAATCTTGATTGCTTTGGGCACGGAGCCTCTAGGGCTAAAACAGAGGAACTGAACTGGACTGCCAGACTCAGGAGCATGCACCCCTTCGTGAACCTCGATGTGCGGGCTTATTCTCTTCCGCAGGGCCTCTTTCAGCTCGGCAATTAGGGGGGTGGTCTCACACGATGGCTTAGGCACCAGTACTGTGCGCTTTGCTTCGATTGCCATATAATACAATAGTGCGATTTCAGATATATATTCTTACGCCGGGGTGTCGGCGTTACACTTTTATAGATAACATTGCATGTCTTACCATGCAGGGCAAGCAGATAAGCATGGGCGTGGCCACGGCGGTGGGCCTGGGCGCGATAATAGGCGCCGGCATCTTCGTGCTCAGCGGCACTGCGATAGCGCTCGCGGGAAGCGCAGCAATAGCGGTCTTCATAGTAATCGGGATACTCGCGCTCATGGTCGCGCTGCAGTCCGGAGAGCTGGGCTCCATGTTCCCCAAGTCCACGGGCTCCACCTACACCTACGTCTACGAGGCGTTCGGCAGCGAGCTCGGCTTCATAACCGGCATAATACGCTACTTCAGCGGCACAACCTCGATCTCGGTGGTGGCGCTGGGCTTCGGCTCGTACCTCGCGGGCCTGCTCGGATTCGGGGGCTCCTACCCCATCGACTTCGGCATGGGCATAATACTTGCGATAACGTTGGTCAATCTGTTCGGGATACGGAAGGCGGCCAAGGCGGACCTCGCCCTCGTCCTGATAAAGCTGGCGATACTTCTCGCCTTCATCGGCTTCGCTCTCTACTACGCATTCTACCTGGGCAACTTCTCGCAATCAAACTTCTCCCTTGCGGTGCCCACAGGGATCATAGGCGGGTTCTTCGCCGCGAGCGTGGTGGTCTTCTTCGCCTACTCCGGCTTCCAGACGATCAACAGCTTCACCGCTGAGGTGAAGGGCGGCGCCAAGGCCGCGGCGAGGGCGATAATATATTCGGTCATAATCAGCATGGTGCTCTATGTGCTGGTGGTGCTGGCCCTGCTGCTCATGGCTCCGGCATCCTCCTACGCCATAAACGCCGACCCGCTCGCGCTTGCCTTGGCCGCAGCTTCCGCGCCAAACCTCCTGGTCATACTGGTGGCCATCGGCGCGCTGGTAGCGACCACCTCCGCCGGGCTGGCGATGATGCTCAGCGCATCCAGGAACATCTATCAGGTCAGCAAGGACAGGCTGCTGCCCGGCTTCCTCCGTTTCTACAGCCAGAAGCGGGATGTCGCGATCAACGGCGTGATACTCTCGGCCGCGATAGCGATAGTGATGCTCTTCTCCGGCAACGTCTTCATCATAGCGGCCATCGCGAACTTCGGGCTCCTCTTCTCCTACATGATGACCAGCTTCGCGCTCATCCACTTCAGGAGGGCGAAGAAGGAGGCGACGTTCAGGACACCGTGGTACCCGTGGCTGCCCATACTCACGATACTTGCGCTCATGGTCATGTTCGTGGGGATGCCCCAGGAGTCGCTGGTCATCGGCGTAGTCATGGTAATAGCACTCATCATGATCTACTACCTTCTCCGCGAGCTTGAGAACAAGAGGATAATCAAGGTGCGCCTGTTCAGCTAGTCAGACGCTGCGGAAATCTGGTCCTGCTACTTTTGCGGCATCGCCCAGCTCCTCCTCTATCTCCATCAGGCGGTTGTACTTCTCGACGCGTTCGCCGCGGGACGGACCCACCTTGACGAAGCCGGCGCCTACTGCAACCGCCAGGTCGATCATGGCAGTGTCGTTCGTCTCCCCTCCGCCGCGGTGGCTGATCACCGTCATCATCTTGTGCCTGCGGGCGAGCATGCAGCACTCAACAGTCTCGGTCAGCGTGCCGATCTGGTTCAGCTTTATAAGTATCGCGTTGATCGCCTTCAGGTCGATTGCCTTCTGCAGGCGCTCGGGACTCGTAACGGTGAGATCATCCCCTATTATCGAGATTTTGCCACCTAGCTTTGCGTTGAGCTTCGGCCAGTTCTCCCAGTCGTCTTCGTGGAGCGCGTCCTCGAGGGTTATTATCGGGTACTTCTCCGTCCATTTTGCGAAGTACTCGATCATCTCCACCGAGCTCAGCTCCTTCCCGCCCTCTTTTTGAAGCACGTACTTTCCCTTTTCCTTGTTGAACAGTTCGCTGATGGCCGGATCAAGAGATAACCCGACCTCTTTTCCGAATGAGTATCCGGCAGCCTTCACGGCATTCATTATTATGCCCAGGGGCACCTCGTTGCTTCCCTCCGGTATTCCTGGAATCTTGACGCCTTTGAGCGAAGTTGCAAATGCACCTTCATTACCAACGTTTGTGTTGAGTCCCATCTTCTTAAGAATAGCCTTAAGTTGAAGATATATCTCGACTCCCGTTCGGATGTTCTCTCTCACGGACTTGCTACCTGTGAGAGAGATGAGGTACTCCTGGAAATCGGTTGAGTCGTCAGCATGCTTTCCACCCTCTACTACCACCATCATCGGATTTGGCAACCTCCAGTCGCCGATCTTTATCCCGAATGCTTCGCGGATGTATTTGTACAATGGCTCTCGCCTCTCATTTGCAGAAGCACGTGCTAGGGCAAGACTTACTCCCAGGATCGCATTACCTCCGAGGTTCGACTTGTTCTTCGTCCCGTCAAGTTTTATCATCGCTGCATCAATCTCGCACTGCTTCAGCGCATCCCTCCCTATTAGCAGAGGAGCGATCTTCGAGTTTACATTCTCGACTGCCTTTAGCATTCCTTTTCCTGAGAATCGGTTCTTGTCATTGTCCAGTAGTACAAATGCCTCGTGAGATCCTGCCGATACACCGTAGGGCACCGATGCAATGCCGATTGCACCAGACTCTAGAACGCATTTTACCTCTACTGAAGGTGTAGAACCAGAACTTAGTATCTCTCTTGCCACGATCTTCGAAATCTTTGTCATTGTATCATCTCGTTAAGCTTTAGAAGAGGCTCTCTCCTGTCATCTCTTCGGGTTTGGGTATGTTAAGCAGCTTGAGCACTGTCGGAGCGACATCCCGGAGTCCTCTTCCCGGCTTCAACTTTATTTTATTAAGTGTGGGATCGTTGCTCACCAGAAGGAAGGGTACCTCATTGGTGGTGTGACTTGTCTTCAGCTCCTCTGTCTTCTCTTCGCAACAGCCGTGGTCCGCGAGTATCAGGACGACGCCATTTTTCTCCAGCGTTTTATCTACGACTTTCTTTATGTTGTCGTCAACGGATTTGACCGCCTTTAGTATCGCCTCCCACACGCCCGTGTGACCAACCATGTCCGCGTTCACGAAGTTCGCGATTATCACGTCGTATTTGCCGTTCTCTATCTCGCGCACAATGCGGTCGCCCACCTCGTACACGGACATCTCAGGCTTTAGGTCGTAGGTCGCCACATTCGGACTCGGAATAAGTATCCTCTCTTCTCCGGGACTCGGCTCTTCCGTCTGCCCGTTGAAGAAGAAGGTAACATGCGCGTATTTTTCCGTCTCACTGATACGCAGCTGCTTGAGCCCGTTCTCCGAGAGCACTTGACCGAGAAGATGCGCTGCTGGCTCATTGGGATAGGCGATGTGCACCCGCCTGCTCATGGGCGAGTAGAACTCGGTCATCGCAACAAAGTATATATCCAGCGGCTTCCGTTCCCATCCTTCGAATCTATCCTCTGTCATGGCCATCGTGAGCTGCCGCGTTCTGTCGGTCCTGAAATTATAGAAGATGAAGCTGTCGTTCCTCTTTACGCCGTCATACCAAGAGGCTTTTTGCGGTATGATGAACTCGTCCGTCTCGCTCTTCGCATAGCACTCCTCGAAGCAGCGGACCGGATCATTGAATGTGGAGTCGGAAACCGCATCGACTATGCAGTCGTACGCCTTCCTCGTCCGCTCCCATTTCTTGTCCCTGTCCAGGGTATAGTATCTGCCAGAAATCGTCGCGACTCTCCCGATACCAAGTTTGTCCATGCGTTCTACAAGAATCTTGAGATTGATTAGAGTACCGTTAACCGGTGCGTCCCTGCCGTCGGATATGACATGCACGAAGACGTTCGAGAAGTTTTCCTTTTTGCAAAGCTTGAGCAATGCTAGGCAGTGGTCCATGTGCGCGTGAACGCCTTCTGTCTGGAGCAGACCGAGTATGTGGAGTGCTGTCCTGTTCTTCTTGCAGTTCTGCAGCGCCCCCAGAAGAGCAGGATTCTGGAAGAATTTGCCGGACTCTATCTCCTTGTTTATGCGGGGGAGCGACTGGAAGAAGATCCTGCCCGCTCCTATGGTCATGTGCCCTACCTCTGAATTGCCCTGGTATCCCGGAGGCAGTCCCACGGCCTCCTCCGCAGCTTGCAGAAGCGTGTTCGGGTACTTCTTCATTAGCTCCTTGGTGAACGGGTTCTCGCCAGCCTCGGTGGCGTTGAACGCCTTCTGCCTCCGGTAGCCCCAACCGTCCCTTACAATCATAACAATAGGCTTGTGCACCATCGGATCGCCGCAGTACAAGGTAGGTTTATATCCATTAACTTCATAAAGCCACTGTGAGGGTGCGTCATTGGCAGAACCGACTAGGCAGAGCGAGGAACGGCACATAAATGTGAGGCTTGAGGCCCTCACGGACATGGTGTTCGGGCTTGCGCTGTCGATAGGGGCCGTGCTTCTCGCAATCTCTAACTCTGGCACAATAGGTCAAGTAGAGTCAAACATGCTCTCCTTCGGCTTCAGCTTCCTCATACTCATCTTCGTGTGGATACGCTACACCAGCATCGTCTCGGTGCTGCCTGATTCCCTGAAGCAGAAGCGCCCGGTGTTCTACCTGAACGTGCTGCTGCTCTTCTTCGTGGCCATCGAGCCCTACCTTTTCAACATACTGCACCTGAGCTCGGATGCGGGACTCGCCTCCTTCGCCTCTTCCGCATACGCCATCGACATCGGCGCCATAACCCTGATACTCTGGATGTTGATACAAATACTTGTCAGGGATTACAGGAAGACCCACAAGGACCAGGTGCCAACCGTAAGTTATAGCAGGATAGCAACAGGGAGTCTGATCATGGGAGTCATGTTCATCATCTCCGCCATCCCGATCTTTTGGGACCTGCAGATATATGGCATTCCATCCCGTTTCATAATATGGGGCGTTCTCATCCCGCTGATGCTGATGACCAAGAATAGGAGACCCAGGCACAGGAAGTAGGGAGCATGGACTACAAGACGACGATTGGGAGGTTGCGTGCGGCTTCAGAAAAGTCATGCCTGGAGGGGATGGCCCGGTTTGGGATAAACACGGAAACGGCACTGGGCGTCAGCGTGCCGGAGCTGCGGAAGCTCGCAAAGGAGATAGGCACTGACCAGGGTCTCTCGATTGCCCTGTGGGACTCCGGAATCCACGAGGCGCGCATGCTCGCCGGGTTTGTGGGTGATCCGGAGAAGGTAACAGAGAGGCAGATGGAGAGGTGGGCCCTGGAGATGGACTCCTGGGACATCTGCGACCAGGTCTGTGGTAGCCTATTTGACAAGACCCCGTTCGCAATCAAGAAGATCAACGAGTGGAATACGCGCAAGGAGGAGTACGTCAAGCGCTGCGCCTTCACGCTCATGGCTGCGCTGGCGGTGCACGATAAGACGATGCCGGACAGCGCATTCGAGAGGTTCTTGCCGATAATAATAAGGGAGTCGGCCGACGAGCGCAACTTCGTGAGGAAGGCGGTGAACTGGGCGCTGAGGCAGATCGGCAAGCGCAACAAACGGCTGAACAAGTCTGCGCTACTCGTTGCCAAGCGCCTAAAGAGCTATGAATCGAAGAGCGCGCGCTGGATCGGTTCGGATGCCTATCGGGAGCTGACTAGTCCCGGCGTGAAGAGGAGACTGCACTTATCTCCTCCTGCCGGTACCCTCTCTTGTACCAGGCTGCGGCGCGCTCGAAGACGTAGTAGGTGAAGGGCTTGACGGCGAGCTCTATGGCGCCCATGCCCAGCCCGTACTTGAGCTGATGGGTGACACTGAAGGCTATGGCCGAGCTGACGAACGAGCTGTAGAGCCGGTAGCTCACGGCCTTGGTCATGCTCCTCGCTTCGGTCTCCTGGGCTCCGCCGTTGCGCTTGTAGCCTATGCCGAAATGAGAGGCGGTTCTCTCGAAGAGCAGGTAGGTGAAGGGCTTGACCACCATCTCCCCGAGGCTTATGTTGAGGGCGGAAGAGGAGCTCTGGGTGACCGCATAGCTCAGTATGGGGGTGACGACTAAGGAAGAGTAGACCCTGTAGCCCAGGCTCTTCGACACGCTCCTGAAGAGGGTCTCCCTGGGCTCTGTCCTCAGAAGGCCGGTGAGCTTCCTGGCGGTGCTCTGGATCGCCGGATCACCCTTAAGCTTGAGGTCGGACATTTATCGCACCTGTGCTGGGCAGCGCTAGTACTGGTGATTAAGGTGATATTTATGGCTTTCTGGGTGCGTTTCTGCCGATGAACAGCGAAGAGCGCCAGAAGCGGGCGCTTTCCCGTTTAATTTGATGCCTGAACCGCAGGTAAACGTATATAAACCTTAACGGCGTATCTATTCCGGTGCTTTTATGGCATCTTTCAGTTTCTAAAGGACACTGTGTTTTAGAGCTTCGGCTCGGTGAAAATACAATAACCTAGAGGAACTGCGCGATGCCGTGAATACCTGTGAGATTGCGCTTGCGCAATTGATTTGAGGAGAAGCGAGCTTGAAAACTTAAATTTTAAGCCACCTAGAGGATGGCTTGGCTCTAGTCGCGTCAAAGGC
>CAWHMC010000005.1:0-145280 GCA_963830445.1 uncultured archaeon | reverse complement strand
TCCGTCCCGTCCGCATCGCGGGAACTGGCCCGGGAAGTGGTTAATGGCCTGACCCGGCGCGGCCAAAAGACACTGCCCGCTTCCTGGCTTTACGATGCGATCGGTTCGGCCCTTTTCGAAGTCATTACCCTGCTGCCGGAGTATGGGCTGACGCGCGCCGATGCCGCGTTGCTCGAACGCAAGGCGGACGAGATCGTTGCCGCCGGGGCGCCAGGCGCCATTGTGGAACTGGGATCGGGCTCCGGCACCAAGACCCGTCACATACTGGAAGCCGCGGTCCGATCGAACAGCCGAAACTCGCTGCGTTATTTCCCGATCGATATATCGGGGGCCGCAGTCGAAAGCTGCGCGAAGGTGCTGGCGGGGGTCGCGAGCGTCGTGATCGAGCCGATCGAGGCTTCTTATCTTGACGGGATACGGGAGGCGGTCAGCCGGCGACGCGATGGCGAGCGTCTCATGCTTCTCTTCCTCGGCAGCACAATCGGCAATTGCCGTCTTCGGGTGTGATCGAGTCGGCTGGCAAGAGGGATCGATTTGGCGGTCCGGGCGAGTTCGCCGGAAATGACCAGATGGCGGCCCGAACGGGCGCCGACGGAGTGGTTCGAACCTGAAGCGGCTCGTTCGGGTCGGAATTTCGCACGAACGCGAGATGGTGGCGACTCGATCGATCGCGGTCGAAAGGGTCGTTATGATTCAAGGGTGGCCGCGATCACGGACTCATGACTCTTCCAAGGACCCCAGTAATGACCCAGGCAGGTGGATATCGCGGACCGCTCGAGCCGGCCGGGCCGTGCCAGTGGCGGATTCCGAAGAGCTATCGCGCCGACATGCGGGTCGACGGCCTCATCTTCGCCGACGACACGCTGATCGAGCAGATCAAGAAAGACCAGGGGCCGGAACAGGTGGTTAACGTGGCGACCTTGCCCGGCATTCAGAAGGCGAGCCTGGCCATGCCCGACATCCATTGGGGCTATGGCTTCTGCATCGGCGGCGTCGCGGCCACCGATCCCGAGGAGGGGGGCGTGATCTCGCCGGGTGGGGTCGGCTACGACATCAATTGCGGCGTGCGGCTGCTGCGCACCAACCTGGTCTGGAGCGAGGTGAAGGACCGGATCAGGCCGCTCGTCGATCAACTGTTTCGGGATATCCCGACCGGCGTCGGCCAGAGCGGGCATTACCTGTTCGACAAGCCGAAGCTGACCCGGCTGATGGCCGAGGGGGCGTCGTACGTGGTCGAGCAGGGATATGGGACGGCCCACGACCTGACGGTCACCGAGGCGGGCGGCTGCCTCGATGGGGCTGATCCCGGGCGCGTCAGCGACCGGGCGATCACGCGGGGCTACGACCAGTGCGGCACGCTCGGCTCGGGCAACCACTTTCTCGAGGTCCAGGTTGTCGACCGAATTCACGACGAGGCCGCTGCCGCGGTGATGGGCCTGCACGAAGGGCAGATCACCGTGCTGATTCACTCGGGCTCGCGCGGGCTGGGCTACCAGGTATGCGACGACTATCTGGCGACCTTCAAGAACGCCCCCAAGCGATACGGCTTCGAGCTGCCCGACTCGCAGCTCGCCTGTGCGCCGGTGCGAAGTCCGGAGGGACAGGCGTATCTGGGCGCGATGCGCGCGGCCGCCAACTATGCCTGGTGCAACCGCCAGCTACTGGCTCACCAGGCGCGCGAGGTCTTCGCCGGGTCTTCGGCAAGTCGTGGGAGATCGCTCGGCATGGAACTCGTGTACGACGTCGCCCACAATATCGCCAAGTTCGAGGACCACAACGTCGGCCACGGCCAGACCAAGCAGGTCTGCGTCCACCGCAAGGGTGCGACACGGGCGTTTCCGCCGGGCCATCCTGATATTCCCGTCGGTCTACCCGGCGATCGGCCAGCCGGTGATCATTCCCGGCAGCATGGGGACGGCGAGTTGGGTTCTGGCCGGCCAGCCCGGCAGCATGGAACTGCTCGTTCGGCACGACCTGTCATGGCGCGGGCCGGATGATGAGCCGCACCGCGGCCGTCAAGCTCGCCGCCGGCCGGCGGATCGACAAGGAGCTCGACGCCATCGGCATCGTCGCCCGCGCCCGCGGCCACAAGGGCCTCGCCGAGGAACAGCCGGCGGCTTACAAGGACGTCGACCACGTCGTCGACGTCGTCGACAAGGTCGGGATCTCGAAGAAGGTCGCACGGCTGCGGCCGGTGGGAGTGATCAAGGGCTGACGGCGCAACAAACGGTTCAGAAAAAACTGATAACCACTTTCTCAAGAAGCAAACGGGCCAGACCGCTCTACTCGGCCCGATTTCCGAAAAAAAGCTCTTTACCAAATTGCCCGTGCAGTTCCTTAGCTCGGATCCATTCCTTACAATCGAATGCCTCCGATCCGTTCTTGCTCGATTAATTGTCTCTTCCGCGATTCGGTTTTTTGTTTCCAGGTGAATTCATGCATAGAGTTGTTGCGGCAGCAATTAGAGCAGCTGCACCTAACGGAGTGGCGACTCTATTTTGAGGTCGAGGGGGGATGGGAGGCTCGCTTGAGGCATGGATTCGCGTGGTCGATGGCGCAGACGCAAGCCGGCGTTCTACACAACCGAGAGCGGGCGATCGGTCTGACGCGCGAGCTAGCGATCAAATACAGGGCAAATCGGGCAGTTCCGCCTTATCCGCAATTCTTCGACACGGTCGTTTCAGATCGGCCGCAGGGGATGGTTGTCTACCGGGCCCCCCAATCTATTCGGGAGCAGCGAAGATGAAGCCGAGGAGCTAGCCTCTTTGGTGTCGCAAATCGTTTCCGTCTTCGAGGAGCAACGACTTGTTCGCTCGTACTCGTTGCTCACCAAGTGGCTACACTTTAGCTTTCCCGATTCCTTCGCTATGGCGGATTCGCAAGCCGCTGCTTCGATCGAGGAATTCAATAACAGAAGCGGCAACACGACGGAATGGCAGTTCTGGAAGAGTCAGACCACGCAGACACATGGTCGTGGATACATCGGAATCATCAACTTTTATCGGCGGTTCTGGGAGGCCGCAGACAGAGACGGACTGTGCGAGCAGGTTTCCGATGCGGCAAATATCTTGGGAGAGATGCTTCTTAAAGAGCCTGGTTGCTCGATGGCACGCGTTTCCTCCATCGATCTTCTCGACAAACTGCTCTGGAAGGCAAGTGGCTCGGCTTCAATTCTGGGACTGTCCGAGGGATCCTCCTGATTGAGTGCTTAAAGCGTTTCCCACTCATCCTTATCGATCCCAGCCTGACGTAGTATTCTCGCCAAGAGTTCCATACCAATATCGCCGTGATGAGGGTTCGGAACTCGAATGGTGACGTCACCGCCGACCATGAATTCGTGTTTGCCGCCAGAATAGGGGCCTTCAAATCCAAGCTGCTTGAAATGACGGATCAGATCCCTGCGTTTGATGGGCCCAAACGGAGGCATCAGGCGACTTCCTTGATGGCGAGCTCAATCCCATCGACGACTGGTATCGGCAGGTTTCTGTGCACCCGAAAAAGGAGCCATTCTTCGAGCACTTCTTGGACCTGGTCTCGGCAATCCTCGAGAGTGTCGGCGTTCGCGTAGACACCAGCGCATTTCCGGGATCGCGCCATAGTAAGTGCCATCATCCGGCAGAATCTCATATTTAGCGTGGCAGATTGCGCCGCCTGAATGTATTCAATGAGCATGGGCGATTGCTTTCCGTTTAGGAATTCGAGCTTCGCCTTATTGTAAGCCCACGCCTGAGCCGCGACTACGGGGAAAGTCCGCGTTGTCTTACGACGACTTCAGCCCCTTGCTCCCCAGCCACTTCTTCATCTCGTCGATGTCGATCACGTTGTCTCCCTTCACCGGCGAGTCTTTGTTGGGGACGATCACGCGGACTCCGGTGTCGATGCTGTCGGTGCCGGCGGGGAGCATCTCGTCGATGGTCTTCTGGTCTTTCGTGATGAACGCCTTGAGCAGGCGCACGCCCAGGTAGCCCATCTGATAGGGGTTCTGGCAGACGGTCACGTCGATCGCGCCCTTCGCCAGGTCGTCGACGGCCGCCTCGTCGAGGTCGAAGGTGACGATGGTGACTTTTTTGCGCAGATCCGGGAACTTGGCGATTTCCTCGGCGATGAAGTGAGCGTTATATGACCAGAGGCCGAGATAAACGCCTGCGTCGGGATACTTGCTGATCGCCGTCTGGACGTTCGACTGGGCCCTCGTCTTGTCTGTTCCGTCCTCGAAAACCTCGAGTGCATCTTGACTTGGCCGATACCCGGAAGGCGTCGCCGGCGCCGGCGAAGAACCCCTGTCGGCGTTCGCTTGGCGTTGGCCGCCGCCGCCGTACCGACGAACGCGACCGTTTTGCCCCCCTGCGGGCCGCAACGTCTTGGCCGCCATGCCCGGCCACTTCGCCGGCCTTGCGATTGAATGTGCCGATATACGCACGCCGCAGCATCCTTCTGACCGTCGGAATCGATCGCGATCACGATCTTGCCGGCGGCCTGTAGTTCCCGCATCTTGTCGGCGATGCCGGGAGACTCGGCTTCGAGTACCGAAATGGCCACCCCCTGGACGTCGGGAAGGCTGATGACGTCTTCGATTCGCTGAATCTGCTGGGCGGGTTCGCCCTCGGCATCGGCGCATCTCGACCTGGGCTCCGAATTCCTTGGCGCCGTCGTACATGCCCTTTTCGACGGTCGTCCACCAGTCGGAGCTCCCATTGGTGATGAAGATCAATCGCGGCCCGGCCGCCGCTCGCCTGCGGGGCCGGCAGCCGCCGGGGCCGTTCCCACGCTGCCGTTCGCCCGAGCCGCCGCCACAACCTATTGCTGCGAAAAGACCTGATAGAAAAACGCGCGACGCGAACCGGCCGATTTTCGAGAAGGTCACTGGTGATTCTCCCGGGCTGTTTGTGGGGTTTTTCGATCGATGGGACCTGTATCATAACCGACAGAACATGCTGGAGAAACGCCTCACTCGTTGACCGAAAGACTTGAAATTTGGCCTAACTCAACCGACTATTCCACTGAGACCGACCGTTATCGAGAGTGCCTGGACGGATGTCTCGTCGACTTCAAGCCACGGGGTCCGGAGACCCACGTTAATGCATGTGCCCGATAGGGTTTATGGAACGATCTCGGTGGAGGACCCCGGGATCCTCGGCCTGATCGGTTGTGCGACATTTCAGCGATTGAAGGGAGTCAGGCAGGCCGGCCCTTCGGCCCTGGCGTTTCCGTTCAAGGATGTGACGCGATTCGAGCACAGCCTGGGAGTTTTCGCCTTGCTGCAGACGGCTGAGGGCCCCTCGCCGCGAACAGTTGGCGGGCCTGCTGCATGACATCTCGCATACCGCGTTCTCGCACGCGGTCGATTTTGTTTTCACGTCGGAAGAGCAGGATCATCACGAACATCTCAAGCCGCTTGATGCTCGATCGCCCCGACCTGGCGCAGGCCCTGGCCGCGCTCGGTTATTCGCCGCGCGAGTTTTACGACGATTCGATCTATCCGCTGCTGGAGCAGCCGATTCCCGTGGCTGTGCGCCGATCGGCTCGACTACTTTCTTGCGCGACGGACTGGCCTGCGGCGTTGTGACTCGGCGAGTTCGTCGGGCGGGTGCTCGGTTCGCTGGCGGTTGTCGACAAGAAGATCGTGCTCCGCGATATCGAGGTTGCCCGCGCAGGCGGCGGCGCTGTTCGCGACGATGAACCGCGAGTGGTGGGCCAGTCCCGACCGAAGCCTTCATCTACAACGAGTTCGCCGATGCGCTTCGGGAAGGGCTACGGCTGGGCGTTCTCAACCACGACGACCTGATGACGGAAGACCTGCTCGTTCTGGCGAAGCTCGAGGCCTCGGGCAGCCGGAAAATCGCCCGCAAGCTCAAGACGATCCGGAACCTCGATCCCGAGTCGACGCGCGAATACGTGCCGCGCATCATTCCCAAAGAACGCTGGCTTGACCCGCCCGTGCTGGTCGATGGGCGTGTTGCAGCGGTTGTCGGAGCTCGACACCAAGAAGAAGCGATCGCGCCGGGCCGTGTGATGACCTGCGAGGTGCCCGACGTTCGACGCGGACACGCCGGTGCGCTGCGCGATGATCGTGCGGGTCGACTCGCTGCCGACGATCGTGTCGGCGACGATGCGATGGCCGCATCATGATGCCGCGATATGATGATTCAGCGCCGGGTTCGGCCTGGGGAAAGTCGCGGCGGTAATGGACCCCGCGTGATTCCTCGCGTGCGAGCGCGGCGGCGATCATCAGCCGGGCGACGATCAGCATGTTTTGCATGGTCCAGCCGGACGGGTCGTGGAATTCGAGCGGCAGGATATAGCGGCCCCAGCGGTCGACCTGGTCGGCGGCCTCTTTCAGGCCGGCGGCGTCGCGGGTGATGCCCATCCGGCGCCACATCAGAGCGCGTAGCGACTTGATCAGGTCGTCGAGGTCGATCCGGGCGTGGCTGTCGCCGACCGACGGTGCCGAGACCGGCGGGACCTCGAGCGCCGTGCGGCCCTGCCCGGTCGAGCTCGGCGACGATGTCTTCGGCGACGCGCGCGCCGTAGACCAGGCCTTCGAGCAGGCTGTTCGAGGCCAGCCGATTGGCGCCATGGAGCCCCGAGCTGGTGACTTCGCCGGCGGCCCAGAGGCCGGGAAGCGTCGTTCGGCCGTGCGATGTCGACCGTCACGCCGCCGATCATGTAGTGAGCCCCGGGGCAGACCGGGATCGGGTCGCGCGTGATGTCGAGGTCGAACGTCCGGCAGAGGCGATCGATGCCGGGAAAACGGCTGTCGGATGTGGTCGGGATCGAGGTGCGAGAGGTCGAGATAGACGTTGGGATGCTGGGTCTTGGCCATCTGGGCGGCGATCGCCAGCGAGACATCGTCGCGCGGGGCCAGCTCGGCGAGGGGGTGGTAGGCGGGCATGAACCGCTCGCCGAACCGGTCGCGGAGGTAGGCCCCTTCGCCGCGCAAGGCTTCGGTCAAGAGATGGCGTGTCGAGCCGGCGATGTAGAGCACGGTGGGGTGAAACTGCATGAATTCCATGTCCCGCAGCTCGGCGCCGGCGCGATACGCCATGGCGTGGCCGTCGGCCGTGGCGATCGGCGGGTTGGTCGTCTCGCGAAAGAGCTGGCCGGCGCCGCCGGTCGCCAGCACGACGGCCCTGGCCCAGACCAGGGCGAACCCGCGGCGGCGATCCCAGACCAGAACGCCCCGGCACTTCCCTTCATGGGTCACGAGGTCGATCGTGAAGCTGTTTTGCCAGATGCGGATATTGCGCTTGGTTCGTGCCTTCATGGATGATCGCCCGCATGACCTCGCGGCCGGTCTCGTCGCCGAGGGCGTGGGCGATCCGGGCGTGCGAGTGGCCTCCTTCGCGGCCCAGGGCGACGTGGCCATCGACCTCGTCGAAGTGCGTCCCCCAGTCGATCAGCTCGCCGATCCGCTGGGGTGCCTCGCGGACGACCATCTCGACGACCTCGGGGTCGCAGAGCCCCTTGCCGGCCGCCAGGGTGTCGGCGATGTGGTTGTCGAACCGGTCGTCGGGGTCGAGCACCCCGGCGATCCCCCCCTGGGCGTAGTGGCTGTTGCTCTCGCGGACCTCGTCCTTGGTGACGGTGAGCACGCGATACGACTCGGGAATCCCCAGCGCGGTCCGGAAGCCCGGCGATCCCGCCGCCGATGATCAGGACATCGGTGAAATGATGCGGCAGTTCCCTGGGGTCAAACCCCACCGAGATACGCGACGCGCATAACGAGAGGCACGGTCGGCATGAGGCCGCTGGTTCGACGTGGTTATTGTGCCTTCCTCGGTGCTTTGACCGCCCGGCTCTTGGGAGCGGCCACTTTCGAGAGCCGGTTCTTGTAACCTTCCCAGCGTCCTTGATATTCGGCCGGCGGCTCGAATCGAAGCTCCTTCGAAGTTGTCGCGCGTTTGATCCTGGGGGGCCTTGCCCGCGGCTGCGATGCGTCACGCTGGAGAACGGTCGTCGACGGGCTTGATCCCCGGCAAGTTGGGCGACGGCTTTGCGGGCGTCTGTTCTCCGGGCTTCACGTCGATATTGCGCCCTGGTCCCGCCGGCTGCGACTTGACCTTCTCGTACTTCTTCACGAACTGCTCGATCTGTTCGCGCGA
Source organism: uncultured archaeon (assembly GCA_963830445.1). GTDB lineage: Archaea > Micrarchaeota > Micrarchaeia > Micrarchaeales > CABMGC01 > JAJZOD01. The sequence goes on along the minus strand of CAWHMC010000005.1, from coordinate 137,178 downwards.
CAGCCCCGTGTCTTTTTCGAGGTCCTTGGCCTTCGCATCTCTGGAGGGCTCTGCAGTTTTCGCAGGAAGAGTTCGCCCTGAGGCTGGCCCTGGGGTGCGACCGTGTCTCCGCCCTGGTTCTCGGGCTCGGTGGCGCGGTTGGTTTGCGGCTTTGTCTCATCCTTGGGCGATGAGTCGGGGCCGGTGGGCGCGCCTCCCTTGGAAGGGCCGCCGCCGAAGTCGCCCTGACCGCCCATGCCCTTGTTGGAGCCGGCCTGCCGGCCGTGGCCGCCGCTGCTATCGTTGGACGAATTAGGCGATTCGTTTGAACCCTGCTGCCCAGAAGAATTCCCTTGTGCCGCTCGACCCGCCGGGTTGGCCACCTGACTTCGCGCCGGAACTTGTATTTGAGCCCGGCTGCCGAGCCGGAGCTGCTCGAGCCCGCTGCCGGACTCCGCCTTGGTCCGCCTTGCCGCCTTGCCCGACCCTGTGAGCCGTCCGGAGCTACCCGAGCCCTGTTGCGACCCCGAGCCCTGTTGTGATCCGGAACCCTGTTGAGAGCCGGAACCCTGCTTCGACCCCGAGCCCTGTTGAGACCCGGAGCCCTGTTTGCCCGGAACCCTTTGCATGCGGACTTGCCCTGGCCCTGAGACGAACTCTGCCCTGTGGCCTGAGAGTCCGATTGAGACTGGCTTCGGCTGAGACTGCTGCGGATTGCGACTCGGGACTGCGACTGGGACTGCGACGGCTGTTGAGACTGAGAGTTGCTGGGAAGCGCCCTTGGCCATCTTCCCGGGTTGGACGATTGCTCGTGGGGCGTGTTGCTCCGCTTCCCGTCGGCTCTTCCTGTTGCTGCTGTTGCTTCGGTTGTTGCTGCTGTTCCGACTGGCCGGGCTGCGATTGCGGCGGGGATTGAGGAGCTGTTGCGACTGCTGTTGCTGTTGCGTTGCTGCGACGGCTTTCTGGGTCACCTTTCGGACTTGGGCGATTGTTCTGGGGCTTGTATTTCGCGTCTGCTGGCTGATTCTGCTGGTTCTGCTGGCCGTTCTGCTGCTGATTCTGGCTGTGGGGTTCTGCTGGTTGTTTTGCTGCTGTCTGGTCTTGCTGCTGCGGATTGCTCGGTTCTGCTGCGGGTCTGTTGTTCCTGTTGGGTTTTGCTGGCCGTTCTGCGGCTGGTTCCGCGTTCTGCGGCGGCGAGTTCATCCGATTCTGCTTCTGAGCCGACTGATCGTTGGTCGGTTGTTGGTTCTGCGGCTGGCTCGATGATGGCGCCCGCGGGTCCTGCGAGGGCATCTGGCGAGCGTCGGGCGGAACCTGGTTGCGTGGTTCGCGCTCGGGTCTGATCGGCGGGGTTGTCTCTTGGCGCTTCGGTCTGCCGTCTTTGTGGGGATTGCGGGTTTTCGTCGTTCCATGGCTCGTCCGGCTTTCTGCTGCGCGTCCTTGGTCGACGTCGAGGCTGGTTCTGTTGCGTGGCGTCACGCGTTCGCCTCGGGCTGCGGGTTGGTGGATTTGCTCTGGTTCGTGTTGCGATCGTCAGTGGTCCGGGGCTCGCCGCTGCGTTCATCTCCCGGTTTCGCCTGTTGTTCCCCTCCCCCTCGGTGACCTGGCGGTTCCGTGGCCCGACCTGATTGGGACCGTCGTCACGAGTTCTGGCCGCGCTTCGGTCCGTCTGGTCTTTCTCTGTCGACTCTTTCGGCTTCTTGGCGTTGGGATCGGCAATCTTGCCGTAGTCTCGGGGCTTGTCTTTCTTTTCTTCCTCGCGTTTGGCCCGATCGGACGAAGTTCCCTGATCGCCTTGGTTGACTGCGTTCGCCGCTGGCGGCGACGGGTTTGTCCCTGGGCCGGTTCTGCGACGGCGGATTGGTCGGTGCTGGTTGCGGAGATTGGTTCCCGTTCTGCGATGGATTGGACCCGGTTTGCTGAGTGCCGCTCTGGCCGGGTGTCTGGTTGTTTCCCGGCATCGAGTTGCCCGGCTTGGCGGACGAGTTGCCGGTGCCCGAACCCTGCTTTTGATCGGACTGACCGCCGCCTGGTTTGTCGGAAGATTGACCGTCCGACGCCCCGTTGGCTTCCGCACCCGGCTGGCCGGGCTTGCTGCCGGTTCCTTGTGAGTTCGTTGTTGGCGGCATTTGGATCGCCGTTCTGGTTCGTCGAATTTCCCTGCTCCGTCGCCCGCTTTCCCGCCCGGGTTATTCTTCGCTTGAGAGTTGCCGGCCTTGTTCGTTCGAGGACTTGCCTGCCCTGCCCGTTGTCCCTCCTTGTTTGTGGTCGGCTCCGTCGACTGCTTGCCGTTCTGTCGCGGCGGTCTGCTCGTTTTTCTGATCGGCGGCCGGCTTTTGATCAGCCTGGTTGTTGCCGGCCTGCGGGTTGTTTCCGTCCTTGTTCATGCCCGCGGTCTGGTTGCCATTCTGCCCGCCGGCCTGCTGGTTTTTCTGATCGCGCCGGCCTTTTGATCGGCCTGGTTGTTGCCGCCCTGAGGGTTGTTTCCGTCCTTGTTCATGCCGTCGGTCTGGTTGCCATTTTGTCCGCCGGCCTGCTGGTTCTTCTGATCGCCGCCTTTTGATCGGCCTGGTTGTTGCCGCCCTGGGGGTTGTTGCCGTCCTTGTTCATGCCGTCGGTCTGGTTGCCATTCTGTCCGCCGGCCTGCTGGTTTTTCTGATCGCCGGCCTTCTGATCGGCCTGGTTGTTGCCGCCCTGCGGGTTGTTGCCGTCCTTGTTCATGCCGTTGGTCTGGTTGCCATTCTGTCCGCCGGCCTGCTGGTTTTTCTGGTCGCCGGCCTTTTGATCGGCCTGGTTGTTGCCGCCCTGGGGGTTGTTGCCGTCCTTGTTCATGCCGTCGGTCTGGTTGCCATTCTGCCCGCCGGCCTGCTGGTTTTTCTGATCGCCGGCCTTTTGACCGGCCTGGTTGTTGCCGCCCTGCGGGTTGTTGCCGTCCTTGTTCATGCCGTCGGTCTGGTTGCCATTCTGCCCGCCGGCCTGCTGGTTTTTCTGATCGCCGGCTTTTTGATCGGCCTGGTTGTTGCCGCCCTGGGGTTTTCCCGTCCTTGTTCATGCCTGGCCTGGTTGCCGTTCTGCGCCGGCGTTTTCTGTCTGGTCGCCGGCTTTCTGATCGGCCTGGTTGTTGCCGCCTTGGGGTTGTTCCGTCCTTGTTCATGCCCGCGGTCTGGTTGCCATTCTGTCCGCCGGCTGCTGGTTTTTCTGATCGCCGGCCTTTTGATCAGCCTGGTTGTTGCCGCCCTGGGGGTTGTTGCCGTCCTTGTTCATGGCCCGCGTTCTGGTTGCCGTTCTGCCCGCCCGCCTGCTGGTTTTTCTGGTCGCCGGCCTTTTGACCGGCCTGGTTGTTGTTGCCAGCCTGGGGGTTGTTCCCGTCCTTGTTCATGGCCCCGGTCTGGTTGCCGTTCTGCCCGCCCGGCTGCTGGTTTTTCTGGTCGCCGGCCTTCTGATCGGCCTGGTTGTTGTTGCCGGCCTGTGGGTTGTTTCCGTCCTTGCTGCATGGCGCCCGATTGGTTGCCGCTCCGGCCGCCCGACTGGTTGTTTTGCGGATCACCCGTTTTGGTGTTCTGGTTGTTGCTTGTCCCCGGCTTCACGCGGATTTTGCGCGTTCGGCCCTTGCGGCGACGATGCCATCCTGGTTTGCCCGCTGCACCTGGTTCGATGCGTCGTTGGGGGTGGGTTTCCGGGTGGCTGTTGGGCCGCCTGCGGATTCGACGGGCCCGGATTCTCTATCGGACGGACGCTCGCCGGGCCGTGTCGGTTGGGTGTTTCCCGTGCCCGAATTCGGCTGATTGGGGTTCTCAGTTGCCTGACGCCGGTTTGCCGCGTTGCCCGCGGGCGAGTTGGTGCCGTTGCGCCGGCGAGTTGTTTGGATTGCCCGGATTGGCCGGATTCTGCTTGTTCAGTGCCTGTTTGAGCTGGTTCTCAAGTTTTTGTTCTTCCGGCGAGAGCTGGGGCTGATTGTTGTTCCGGCCGCCATTGCCGCCGTTGGGGTTCGGATTCGTCTCGTCGACCGCGCCATTTCCCTGCGCACTCGGCGCTCCCTTTTCGCCGTTCTGCGGGTTCTCGGTCGTTCCCCTGGGCTTTACCGCCGGGGTTTTCATCGGCCGGCTGGCCCGGCTGGGAATTGGGCGTCTTCTCCGGCGGCTGCTTTTCCTCGGTCTGACCGGCCGTGGGCTCGATCTGTTCCCGGTTGTTCTGGCGGGTTTCCTCCAGTTTTTTCTTGTCGGACGGGAGAAACTGGCGGTCCAACCTCGATCACCTGGTGGGCCGTCTCGAACTTGTTGGAGAACCTTCATCCTTGTTGTCGCGAACGGTCAGCCAGTAGTTGAGCTTTGCCCCCGGCTTCACGCGAAGCTTGGCCAGGTCGAGCGTCTCGATGGCCTTGAATTCGGGCTCGGCCGGCCGGCCCTCGAGCATGTTCTTGGAAACGAGCTTTTCGTTTTCCATCGTGACGTGCAGCGTGGCATCCTTGACGCCGTGATCGTCGTTGCCGGTCATGACCAGGTCGACCGGGACGTTCGCCGGCACGCTGACCGTGGGTTTGTCGGGCTGGATAAACCGGGCCGTGGGCGGTCGATCGGGGATGGCGATGATGTCGTAGATGACCGGATTGGGTTGAGCTGGTTGCCGGTGGTGCGGAAGTCGATCTTGTAAGTTCCCGATCTTGGTCACCTTGAATTCGCCGGTCAGGACTGTCGGATCTTCCGAGTTGACGTCCATCGGCGGGGGCTTATCGGCGTTGGCGATGTCGAGGATCGCCAGGCTCGCCGGCATATTGGTCTTGGCGTGAACCGTGACCAGCTGTTCCCTCGATGGCCTCGACGTTTCCCCCCTCCACGTTCATCTGCGGGGGAACGCCCGTGTAGTCGGGGAACTTGAGGTCCACCGAGATCGACGGTGATCGTCGGCGCGGGCAGATACTTCGAGGTGATAGTGCGACGATTCGGCGTCTCCGCCCGTCAGGTAGTAGTCCATGCTCTGCTGGACGTTGGTCAGGGTGACCTGCCAGGGGTCGTACATCTGGCCGCCCGGGGTGAATTCTCGAACGCGAAAAACTTGCCGCGATCGACGCTGTAATGCAGGAAGACCTTCGGCAGGCCGTATGCCCTCGACGTGAACGGAAAACGTCACATGCTCGCCGGCGACGACCTGCGAAAGGTCGGGGTCGCTGCCTGGCTTGATGTTGACGAGCTGGGTATTCGTCGGGCCGGGCGACGTCGGCCAGAAACGCCCGGCGCGTCGAGTCGTAGATGCTCTTGGGCGAGAAAATCGCGTACAGCGAAAAGATCACCAGCAAGCCCGAGATCGCATAGACCGCCTTGAGCATCCGCTGCTGATTGACGACGTTGTCGACCTCGACGTGCGTCAAATCGGTGACGGCCCGCGATTCGAGCGTCGCCATCACCGCCTTGGGCATCTGGCCGCGATACGCGCCTCAGCTCGAGATAGTTGATCAGGCTATTCTTGAAGGCCGGATCGGCGTCTTCGATCGTTTTGGCCGCATACAGGCCGTTCACCCGGCGCAACAGCGGCATGACGATTTTCAGCGCACTGAACGTCGCGGCGGTCGACACGCCCGGCGGCCAGGACAATGTCGCCGCAACGACAGCGGCAAGCCGACCACATGGTCGAGAACCACCTCGAGGAACAGCACCCCCAGAAAACCGGCCACCAGAATCAGGCACGCCGTCGCGATATCGATGAACTTGATGCGTGCTCGCGTGCGGTTGAGCTGGTGATCGATGAATTGCTCGTAGTCAAGCAGCTTGCCGTGAGGTTGCGACCGCGTCCCGAGAGTCATGTCGCCTGCTCCCTGCCGGAGACTGGAGGTGCGCCCGAATCGATTCGTCTATTATACGCCCTCGCCGGAGGAAAAGAACGAGGCTCCTCGTGGATCGCGCAGGGTCGACCAAGCGAAACCATACTAACCCGAAGCGCCAGCGAGGGTTGCCGCAAGTTGCTTGCGGCACCGGCACTCGAAATCATACTAACCCGATAGCGCCAGCGAGGGTTGCCGCAAGTGGCCGTGGCGTGGGCCCTCCCATCCGCTGGCCCGTCGGATTTCACCGATTGTCCGGGCGTGATACCGAGACCGACGATCTGGCTCGATCCCGGGACCCGCGGCGGCCCACCGTCACCTCAGGCAAGGTCAAACAACATGACCTCCGACGGCATGTTGGCCCGGATGGCCAGGGCCGATTCCTCGCTGATGGCAGCCCCGTCGCCGGCCGACAGTGTCAGCCCCGCCGATGGCGACGTTCCCCTTCAAAACCTGGAGCCACGCGTGCCGCTGGCTCGCCAGTGGTATGGTCAGCTCCCGATCCCGATCGAGCGACCCAGATAGATCCGCGCGTCCTGGCGAATCGTGAGCGAGCCATCTCGCCCGTCGGGCGAGGCCACCAGCCGCAGCCGGTTGTGCCGCTCGGCTGGCGAAAACGCCTTCTGTTCGTAAGAAGGCTCGAGCCCGCTGCGCTCCGGCAGCAGCCAGATCTGGTACAGGTGAACGGGTTCCGTCGGCGACCCGTTGAACTCGCTGTGGCTGATCCCCGTCCCGGCAGTCATCCGTTGCAGTTCACCGGCACGAAGCACATCGCCGGAACCCAGGCTGTCACGATGAGCCAGCGCACCTTCGAGCACGTACGTCACGATCTCCATGTTGTCGTGATCGTGCGTCCCGAACCCCTGCCCCGGCGCGATCCAGTCTTCGTTCATGACCCGCAGCGAGCGAAAGCCCATGTGCCGCGGGTCGTAATAGCGGCTGAACGAAAAGGTGTGGTACGTCTCGAGCCAGCCGTGGTCGAAGTGGCCGCGTTCGTTCAATTTGCGGATGCGGATCATTGTCGTCCCCTTTATTGTTACATCGATCGTTGATCAATAAACTAATTACGAAAAAAAAAGCCGCTTGTTCACTCGATTTCACTGCTCAGTGATCGACCCGCGCTTTCTCGAGCAGGCGGCTCAGATCGAGAAGTTCCGCACGCGTCAGGTGCCCGATCATTTGCTTGTGGAGCGCCGCCAGGGGCCGCGTCCATCGGGCTGACTTGATCGCGACCTTTTGGCTCAGTGCGACAAAGACAACGCGGCGGTCGTCGGTTGAGCGGTCGCGAGTGATCAGTTCCATCGCTTCGAGCCGGTCGATCAAGCCGGTGATCGCGGGAACAGCCGTGATCATTCGGTCGGCGATCTCGAGGCACGGCAACGGTTTTCGCTCACCTCGCAGAATGCGCAAGACGTTGTATTGCGACGAAGTCAGGCCATGCTCGCGGAAGAACCGGGCAAACTGGATCTGAAACCGGTCGTGGGTGCACCAAAGGTTGAGAAGCGCCTCTTCCTCGGCCGACTCGAAGGGCCGTTTCTTCTTGAGCTCGCGCTGCAATCGCCCCTCCGCCATCGATGCCTCCCCCACCCTGTCGTTTGCTCGACACATTGATAGTTTAGGCATTGACTATCTTCTGAGTCAAGGGTCGATCCGCCGATTATCCGGGCCGTTTCATTCGTCGGCGTCGGACCGATGCGGAGATGAAAGCTCTGAAAGACGAGCGTGGACCTGTCCGACCTGGAGATTGGCCGGAGCTCCACGAGAAAATCGCCCGCCTGCCGCAGAGGTATTGGGAGCCGCGGGTGCTCTGTTACCTGGAGGGCCTTACGACCAAGGCGGCCGCGGAAAGGCGGGCGGCACAGTCAAATCGTCCTGGGACAGATCGCCCACAGGGACATCGACAAATTGAGACTTCGCCAAAAAATAGTGTATGAGATCAACGCTGACCGGGTAATAAATGGATAGAGGTCGCGTGTGATTGAGGTCGACCGGAGGAGGACGATGGAGGCAAACGGCGGCAACGGTGTGTTAGGCCGGGACCTCCCTGCCCTGTTCGATGTGGGGGTCACCGGAACGCTGTCGGACGGCCAGCTTCTGGACCGCTTTGTGACGCGGCGCGAGGCCGGGGTGTTCGCGGTGATTGTCAATCGCCATGGTCCGATGGTTCTCGGTGTCTGCAATCGCGTCCTGCGGAATCATCACGATGCCGAAGATGCGTTTCAGGCAACTTTCCTCGTTTTGGGCCGAAAAGCGGCTTCGGTGAAACCAAGCGAGAAGCTCGGCAACTGGCTTTATGGCGTGGCCTACCAGACGGCCATGAAAGCGAGAGCGACGCGGGCCAGGCGGCAGGCGCTTGAAATCCACCTCGCAAACATACCGGAACCGGCGTCCGCTCGAGAAAACGATCAGGATGACTTGCTACCCCAGCTTGACCGCGAGCTGAGCCGGTTGCCCGCAAAGTACCGCATCCCGGTCGTTCTTTGCGACTTGGAGGGCAAGACTCACAGGGAAGCCGCCGCATTGCTCGAATGGCCCATCGGTACGGTCTCGGGACGGCTCTCGCGGGCGAGGGCAATTCTGGCAACTCGGCTCGCGGGAGGAGTGTCACGTTTTCGGTCGGATCGGCGGCTGTGCTGTTGGCCCAAGACGCAGTGTCAGCCGGTGCACAGGCGCGGTTGTTCAGTATGACGGCGCAAGTTGTATGCCAGGTTATGGCGCGAAGAGCGGTGCAGGCGGGAGTCGTCTCTGCCGACGTCGCCGCACTTTCGGAGGGAGTTTTGAAGATGATGGCACTCTCGAAATTGAAGGTCGTGACTGCGGCAGTGCTAGTTGGGGGGATCGCCGTCATTGGCGCGGGTGGCCTGGCCTACCAGACTCGAGCTTTGCGAGCCGATGAGCCGGCGGACTCAAAGACAGGCGATCAACCCGCCGGCATTGCGCAACCGGGTCAAGGCGGCGGCGGCTCGCAACAGCCAAAGATTGCCGCTTCCGCCAAGGCCGCCTTCTTTGCTCGCGACAGTACCCGTATCGAACTGGCCTCCAGGCTATACGAGGAGATGGTGAAACGAAACGAGACCATGGTAGGGTCGCCATTCCCCGAGGATGCACCTATGTGGTCGCGCCGATGGATGGAAGATGAAGTCCGCGTCGCCCGTAATCACGCCGAGAGGGTCGCGGCAACCGAGAACCACCTGGCGCGGACAAAACGCCTGGAGGAGACCGCGGAAAACTACGCCAAAGCGGGCCAGGCTCCACATGTGACCGCGCTCAAGATGAGATACTTCCGCCTCGAAGCCGAGCAGTTACTCGCGGAGGCCCAGGCCGCCTATCACGGTGATCCGCCGCAGCGCAAGGCGCGAAACGAGATTCGTTGATCGTTCCCATGAGGGCTTGACCGGCCATCTCGTTGGCATAACCTTGGCCCTGTTTGCCTGGTACGATGCCGTAGGCGATTTCGACCATCCCATCGCCGTCGGGCGGCCCCTTGAACGCGGCGGTTCCAATGGCCTAGTCCGTTTGTCGTTCAATGACGGCAAAGCCAAAGACCCAGGGATCCGCCCCTGACCAGGCGCGGAGCTGGGCAAGGAAGGCGGGTGAGACATCATCCGACGCGAAGAAATCGCGCAGGCCATCGGCGGCCCGCACGCCGATTCGCTCTTCGAATTGCTGGAGGCCCTCAATGAGCGCGAGTAAGTCGGCGGGCGAGAACGGAAGCAACTTCACGCGGGCCGTTTCGACGCACCATGGCGCTCGTGCTTCGGTTTCAACCTTGGCATCACCACGTCCAAAAGTTAATAGCATCACTGGTTCTTGCGGACAAGACAATTCCCCGGGCCGATCGAGAATGACTCGAGACGAGCGCAACAAACATGCCCCGCCTGAGAATTCGGCTGAGCACTTTCACACTCGCCTGGCCCGCGTTGTCGACGGATGAAGTGCCGTCATCTTCGACCTGGCGTCGGCGCCGTGATGCAAGGTCGTGAACCCTACCGGCGCCGGCAAGGCCGTAACGATTTCCGCCCTCGCCTCGACATCCCGCCTTTGAAAGTGCAAGATGTGCACGATGGCGTGATATGCGCGAACCGGAGGGTTGCTGGATGAAGCGTAAGCGAGGGCTCGCGGCGGAGCCCGCCAGGAATGAGCCGCCGACGGAAAGCCTTACGCCACCGGCCCCGCCCGCCAAAGTGCCGGGGAACCGGTTTGTACGCTGGGCCGCCAATCTTTGGGTAGTTTTTCACTTCGCGGCCGTGCTCGCCGCCGCCAGTTCCGTCGGGCCGACATCCGATTTGATCCTGACGATATGGAAGCCGTTTCGGCCGTATTTGCAGGCCCTCTATCTCAATCACGGATATAACTTCTATGCTCCCCAGCCCGCGCACCAGCACGCTCGTCGGCTATGAGGTCGAGCGTGGCGACGGAACCATCATCCGCGGACGGATCCTCGACCGCGCCATGAAACCCCGTCTGCTCTACCATCGCTATCTCTTGCTGACGGAACATCTCGTGTTCGTGCCGACCAGGCGCAAAATACTGGTACAAATCGTACGCGAATCATTTGTGCCACAAATATGGAGCGTCGCGGGTCGGCTTGACCCGCGTGATCCACTATCCGGCGACGATGGAGATGATTCGCAACGGCGCAACGCTCGATGAGCCCTATAGCTATGAAGAAATGTTCGTAGGGGACTTTTCATGCGGCGACTTGTAAGGTCCGTCATCAACCATGTCACCGGTTTTGCGACCACGGTGACGGGCGGATGGAACGCCTTCTGGTACACCCCGGTCGACCCGACGTTGCTGGGGGTGATACGGCTCTTGACCGGGCTGATGCTCCTTTACACTCATGCCGTGTGGGGATTGGCCCTCAACGATTTCTTCGGTGCCGATGCCTGGATCAACCGCGATCTGGTCGACGTTGTCATGACGAATCAAGGGGCGTACCCAAGTCATTTCGGATTTTCATTATGGTGGTGGATTCCACCCGGATGGATCTGGCCGGCCTACGCCGCCATGATGGCGGTCCTGGCCCTCTTCACGCTCGGCCTGTGGACGCGTGTGACGTCGATTCTCTCGCTGGTGGTCGTGGTCTCGTTTGTGAACCGGGTTCCCGAAGCCCTCTTTGGCCTCGACAAGCTCAACGTCGTGTTGACCCTCTACCTGGCCATCGGTCCCAGTGGCAAGGCCGTTTCGCTCGACCGCTGGCTCGCGCGTTGCCGCTCGCCCGGCCGAGCCTGCGATTCCGCGGCCCAGTTCCGTCGCGAATTTCGCGCTTCGGCTGATTCAGGTGCACATGTGTATTGTCTACCTGTTCGCGGGGCTATCCAAGCTCCAGGGGGTGCCGTGGTGGAACGGCACGGCGATGTGGCTGGCCTTTGGCAACCTCGAATACCAGTCGGCCGATATGACCTGGCTCGCCTGGCACCCGTATCTGGTCGACTTTCTGACGCATTTCACGGCGCTCTGGGAAATCTCCTTTTGCGTGCTGGTCTGGATCCCGCTGTGCCGCCCGCTCGTGCTGGCTTCTTCGGTCGTCATGCACCTCGGAATTGGTGCCTGCCTGGGCCTGTGGACGTTTTCGCTCATCATGCTGGTCGGTTGTGCGTCGTTCTTGCCGCCGGACGGGATCGGCAGGAGCGTGGCGGCACTCACATTCGGGAGAGCTCCAAGACTGCATAAATCAGGCGCAGTCTTGAATCAGCTTCTGGGATGCAGGAGGGCGAACCGCCGGCTGATCCGATCGCTTGCAAAGCGTAATACTCCACGATCGTTTCTATTACCACTTGGGAATCTTCGCCATGTTCGAGGCCTTTCACCGGAATCCGGCGATCAGAGAGACGGATATGTACTTCATGTCCGATCCGCGCACGCCGAGCAAGAAAGGACAATAAACCTCATTCGCGACCCGACGCTTACCGAGCGACAATTCCCGTGGGGTGTGATCCCCGCTCACGTCGACGAGACGAAGGTCCTCAAACTGTGCGTGAACCATGATGACATGTCGATTGTGACATTGCCGGAGTTCATCGGCCGCTTGCCTAACTTGCTCTGGCTGGACATCCCGCGCCGATTCGTCCCGAATCTCGTTGCCGGCGCACTTCCGCCGACTCTCTTTACGCTCAGGATCGCAGGGGGGGGCAAGGTCGCTGTTCCGAAAGATCTCACGCTGGCTGGGCTCGAGTGGTTGTGGTCCGATCGCGACGGGATGCTGCGATTCTCGCCGGAGCAGATCCCGGACGTGCGCCGGCTCAACCTCAAGCTCGACTTCGGCGGCTCGCTGCTCCGCGAGATCGCCCGCATGCCCCAACTTATTTACCTGGAGGCAAGTCCGATCTCAAATCGCGGCGTGCTCGAGACCATCACGAAGCTCCCGCTTCAGTACCTCAAAGCCACCCGAGGGAACCTCGACTCGATCGAGCCGCTCCGTGATTGTCCCTCGCTCACGAACCTCTGGCTCGAGAACCTAACCCGGCTTACGTCGCTCTCGCCGCTGGCCGAGTTGCCCGACCTCAGTGAGCTGATGGTGACGTATTGCAGCCGGCTCAAGCTCGACCGGTCGATGCTCCAGATGCCCGCGATCCGGAAGCTCTATTTCTTCGCCAATAAGAACATCGGCATGACAGCGATTCGGCCAGAGCTCGAAGGGATGGGCCTCGAATTCTTCCTTTGCTCCGGCACGAGTTGAGCGCTCGGAGTAACATCGAAGTCTGATTCGCGCTTCGAGGCTGGAATTTTTCGATCGAGTTGGCCCAGTTTGGATCTGATCGGACATGAGAGGTCCAGAAGATATCGAGAGCCGGTCGCCGACGCGAGTCGCCAGGGAGACCCAGGGTGGGTCGAAACGATGGGAGCCGTGAGATGGATCAAGTCGTGGAGCGGGAGCCGGAGATCGCCTGGAACGGTCAGCCGCCGGAGTGGGAAATACCTCCGGCCGAGCTCGGGCTGGATCACGTCGCGGCAGCCGTGGTTGATCGCGGTGACCGGCATGGTCTACGTGGCCTGCTGATCGCAGCAAATCTTCGGCCAGTTCAACGACCAGGCCTTCAAGCAGATCGTGATCTTGCTGGCAATGGCGGCCGTGGCGGGCGAGGCCGCGAAACAAGAACGAACCGCCATTGTCACGATGATCCTGTTGATCCCCCTCACGGTGATTTCGTTGCCGGCCGGCGTTGTGGCCGACCGGATGAGCAAGCGGTCGGTGATCGTGGGCATGAAGCTGCTCGAGCTCGTGCTCATGTTGGCCGGTGCGGCCGCGCTATACCAGCAACCCGCAGGGGGTTGGCTGTCGATCGCCGTGCTGGGCTTGATCGGTGTCCAGACTGCGTTCTTTGTGCCGGCGAAATATGGGATCTTGCCGGAAATCTTACCGTGCGAGCGTCTGTCGGCCGGCAACGGCGTGCTCGAGATGACCTCCAACCTCGCCATGCTGGCCGGGATCGCCGGGGGCGGGCTCATTCTCGGTCGTGTCCATGCCCACCCCTGGATCGGGGCCATGATCCTGGCTGTTCTCGCGGTGTTTGGCTTGCTGGCGTCGCTCACGATTCCGCCGGTCAAGGCCGCCCGCAACGAAGGAGGGCTGGGGACGACGGTGCGACTGGCGTACGAATCGATCAAGGCCGATCGGGTCTTGCGCCTGGCGCTGATCGGCCAGGTGTTCGTGTGGACGATCGCCACGCTGGTGCCCCCCGTCGTCCTGGCTTACGACGCGACGCACCTCGGATTGGGTGTCGATCAAAGTGGCTTCCCGTTGGCGGCGCTGGGGGTCGGCGTGGGTCTCGGTTGCTGGCTGGCCGGCAAGCTGTCGGGGGCGAAGGTGGAATATGGCCTACTTCCCTTCGGTGCGCTCGGTCTGGCCGTCAGCTCGCTGGCCTTCGCCGTCATCGGACCGGGGTTGTTCGGCACGTATGTGCTCATGACGCTCCTGGGAATTTTCAGCGGGATGCTCTTTGTGCCCCTGAACGCGCTCTTGCAATGGCGGTCGCCGGCCGATCGCCGCGGAGCCGTGATCGCCATGGCCAATGTGCTGGTCTATGGCGGGATGGTCCTCGGCACTTTCCTCGCCCTGGTGCTGGCGCGGGCGGGGTGCCCGGCCGAGGCACATTTCTGGCGGCTTCGGTCGTTCTCGGAGGCGGTTTCGTGTGGTCGTTCTCGCTGGTACCGGAAAACTTCTTGCGGTTCGTTCTGATCTGCTTGTCGAAGGTGCTCTATCGCGTGCGGGTCGTCGGCCGGTCAAACGTCCCGGCCGAAGGGGGCGCGTTGCTGGTGCCGAACCATGTCACGTTCGCCGATGGCCTTTTCGTGACCGCCGCGACCGATCGGCCCGTCCGCTTTGTGATCTATGCGAGCTACTTTGATCGCCCGATCGTCGGCCGGATCCTCCGCCGATGAAAGCAATCCCGATTTCGCCGAGCGGGGGGCCGAAGATGATCTTGCAAGCCTTTCGCGAGGCGGGCAAGGCACTCGACGCGGGGGAACTCGTCTGCCTGTTCCCGGAGGGGCAAATCACCCGGACGGGCGTGATGACACCATTTCAGCGCGGGCTCGAGCGAATCGTCAAGGGCCGGAACACGCCGATCATCCCGATGCATCTCGACCGGCTCTCCAAAAGCTTCTTCGCGCCGGCCAGCCATCGCCGAACGCCCGACAAGGTCGGTTATCGCGTCACGGTTTCCATCGGCGACCCGCTCCCGACCGACGTCCCTTTGAACCAGATTCGCGAGGCGATACGCGACCTCGAAACCAAAGCCTGGGAGTATCGTAAGCCCGATTGCAGGCCATTGCACCACACGTTTCATCCGGCAAGCGAGAAAGCACCCGCGAACACTTGCGTTCGTCGACCTGTTGACGCCCGAGGTTTCCTACATCAAGGCCCTGACGGGGTCAATTAAAAGCTTATATAACTTACTGGAGCGTCCGGATTATGAATATTAAAGATGGGGAGTACGAGATTTGAACTCGTGTCGCTACCACCCCATGGTAGCAGCCTACCAAGCTAGCATAACTCCCCTTAGGATTGTCTATTTGTTGGGCACTTTTATTTATATTCGTGCGTTTGGTTTGGCGTGCTTTTATCGTGTTCCTACGGCCAGGTGCGAAAACACTATAAGATTGTTAGACTAGAGCATACTGGAGGTAATGGTGGACAGCACAGCTAGCGAAGGGCAGAGGCCGCAGACGATGCACCCGTCGATACTGAAGGTTCTAGAGCAGCGGAAGCGCATAAAGGAGAAGCTCTCAAACATCAAGAACAAGATTGGCGTGTACAGCGCGAAGGGAGGGGTGGGCAAGACCACCACCGCAGTCAATATCGCTTTCGCTCTCAACGCCATGGGCTACAAGGTCGGACTTCTTGACGCTGACATTGATTGCCCGAACGTCTCCATGTTTCTAGGGCTGGACACGGTCATGGGCGATATGTATCCGCTAAAGCCTGTAGAAAAAAACGGCGTGAAGATCCTTTCCACGGCGATGTTCGTCGACGACAACAAGAAACCGATAATATGGCGTGGACCGATGGTCGGCAAGATGGTGAGCGAGTTCCTGGAGAATGCGGACTGGGGCGAACTGGACTATCTTATTGTGGATATGCCGCCGGGGACGTCAGATTCTCCGCTTTCGATAATACAGTTGCTTGACCTGAAGGGCTTCGTGCTCGTCACGACCCCGCAGCACATACCGGCCATAAACGCCATACGCAGCGGGATGATGGCGAAGAGGCTGGGTGTAGCGCTGCTGGGCGTGGTGGAGAATATGTCCTCCGGTGAACCAAAGGGTGGGAACGAGGTTGCATCTACCCTGGACTGTCCGCTGTTGGGAGTGATAAGGTCCGATCCTCTCCTTTCTGAGATGAGCGACGCGGGTAAGATCGCGGTCGTAGAGGATAAAAGAATTATGGACGAATATTTAAGCATTGCAAAGAAGATAGTAGGTGGTTGAATGCCGGAGCCGTTTGCAGATCTATTCAAGGAGTCCGAGATCTTCGCCAATCGCGAGGTCCTCTCGCCACACTTCGTGCCGGACAACCTGCTCTTCCGGGACAGGCAGATACACGACATTGAAAAGTCGCTCACTCCCTCTCTCCGCGGCGAACGCGGACGCAACGTCTTCGTGTATGGAAAGACAGGAACGGGCAAGACCTCCTGCATAAAGCACGTGGTGGACAGGATACGGATGCTGCCGGTGCTCAAGGCGAAGATCTCCTACATCAACTGCCGCATATACAACTCAAGATACAGGGTGCTCAGCAAGATTGCCAGCGACCACATCCCCATGTACGCGAAGCGCGGCTACGGGATAATCGACATCTACGAGAAGATAATAAGCTGGATAGAAGAGGACAGCAAGATCCTTGTCGTTGTGCTTGATGAGATCGACATCGTGCGCGACCTGGACGACCTGGTGTACACGCTGACGCGCGCCAACAGCGACATAAAGTCCGGAGGGATAACCATAGTGGGGGTATCCAACAAGCTCTCATTCAAAGAGGCGCTGGACCCGCGCAGCCTCTCAACACTCTACGAGAACGAGATCGCATTCCCAACCTACAATTCCAACGAGCTTGCCTCGATCCTCAAGGACCGGGTGCAGAGCGGCTTCAAGCCAGGGGTTGTGGATTCAGCTTCGATAAATCTTGCTGCGGCTATCGCGGCGAAGGAGAGCGGCGATGCCCGCCTGGCGCTGAAGATTCTCACTAAGGCAGGAGAGATCGCGGAGGAAACGGGACTGAAGAACATAACGGCGAACGAGGTCAGCAACGCCGCACGCTTCGCCGAGGAGGAGATTGCCTACGAGGTCATCGGAATGCTGCCGGAGCACCAGAAGCTCCTGGTCTACGCCATCGCGCTCATGTCGCTCAGCGGCGGGAAGTACAAGAAGCTCAACGACGAGGATGACGCCTTCCTGCTGAGCGGGGAGATCTATAACAGGTACGTGAGCATCGCGCGCTCGTTGAACAAGGAGCCGAAGAGCTCGCGGTTCTACAGGCGCTACATAGTGGACCTGGAGATGCAGGGCATAATCACCACCTACGCCTCGGGCAAGGGGGTGCGCGGGCACACCAAGCTCATCAGGCTCGCCTATCAGGCGGAGAAGATAAAGCAGATGATAGAGAAGGGGCTGTTCAAGGAGAACGAGCCTGAGCCCGCTGTTGAAGAGAAACCAGCATAACTGCCAAGGTGCAAGCTAACCTGATATTTACAACTTAGCGTAGCGGGTAATAGATACGGGTTTAATGGTAACTTCTTTTCCTGAACGGACGGCGTTCTCTTCCGCCTTCGCCGCTACGTTCGTCGCCGTACCTGCTCCTGCCGCCAGCACTTCCGCCTTCGCGGCTGCCTCCTCGGTCTCCGTGCTCGGGCCTTCCGCCGCGTCTGTCGCCGAACCGACCGCCACCGCCTCCCCTGCGGTCATGGAAGCCTCCGCCGTGTGGACGGAATCCACCTCTGCGTTCGCCTTCGCGTGGTTCGCCGCTGTTGCGTCGTTCGCGCTCTTCAGCAAAGAACTTCGCGACTTCGTCCCGGTACTTGAAAGTGTCCAATTGAATGGGGTGCATCTTTATCTTCGCTATGTACTCTATCTCGCTGACCATGCTCTTCTGCTTGTTGCCCACCAGGTTGAACGCGCGTCCTTCCTTGCCCATGCGGGCCGAACGGCCCACGCGGTGCACGTACAGAAGGGGATCGTCGGGTATGTCGAAATTTATTATGTCGGTGATATCGTTGACGTCTATTCCCCTTGCCGCCACGTTGGTGGCGATCAGGAAGCGCACCCCCTTCCGGAAGTGGTGCAGGGAGTTCTCCCGCTTTGCCTGGGTCAGGCCGCCGTGCATTAGCATCACGTCGTGGCCCTTCTTGTGTAGGAAGTGGTAGATGAGGTCCGCTTCGTGCTTCGTCCTCAGGAAGACTATTGCCTTCTTCGGGTTCTGGGTGTTGATGTACGCCAACAGCGCCTCAAGCTTTCGGCTGCCGTCTGCGATGAAGAAAGTGTGTTTTATCTCGTGAACCGTGACCTCTTCCTCGTTGCCTACCTTTAGCGTCTTGGGATCGGTCATGTAGTTCCTCGCTATCTTGAGCACGCGGTCCGGCATGGTCGCTGAGAAGAGCATTATCTGCTTCTTGTTCTGCGCCTCGGAGAGGATGTACTCGACGTCCTCGATGAAGCCCATGTCGAGCATCGTGTCCGCCTCGTCTATCACTATGGTATTGATGCTGTCCGGATGAATGGAATGCCTCTTCATCATGTCGATAACCCGGCCGGGTGTCCCGATGATCATCTGCGGGTTGCGGGAGAGCTCGTTCATCTGGACGTTCATGGAGGCTCCGCCGTATACGGTTGCTGTCCAATAGTCGGTCGCGCGTATCTTGTTCGCCACGCCGGATATCTGCAGCGCCAGTTCGCGCGTTGGCGCAAGGATCAGGGTCGTTGAATCGTCTCCGCTGTAGGCGCGGTTCATTATTGGAAGGAGGAATGCCAGGGTCTTGCCGCTGCCTGTCTTCGATCTTACGATCATGTCCTTGCCGGTTATGGCCAGGGGAATGGACTTCTCTTGCACTTCTGTCGGCGACGTGATGTTCTGCCGCTTCAGCGCGTGTACTAACTCGCCATTTAGGCTCATTTCTTCAAAATTCGTCAATCTAACACCGAAACAAAATTAGAAGTTGTTTTCTAACTATCTCTTGAACAGATATGCTTTATTAAGATATATTAAGCTTTGCGAAGCCCATATCTAAAGGGCGCTTTTAAGCACGGATTTGTGGGAATATGGACTTGTGGAGCACGTTTGAGAAAGAGCTTTTGGCCTCATCCTTGGGTTCACGTGAGATACGGCTCAACTCGGGGACCGCCATGGCTACTCCCTGAAAATGGTTGAGGACAGGTGCATCTGGCTCGTGCTGGGAGAGCAGACCATCGTGCAGTTCCCCGAACAATCCAGATACGTGTGCGCAAGGGACATCACCTTTGACCTGCTCGTGACGCTGTACGATGTGAACACAAGAACGATGGCGATCTTCAGGCTTGTGAAGGAACTTCCAGAAGCAACACGGGCGAAGCTTGTAAAGTTCATCTCCAGTCTGAAGCGGCCCACCCTGGAGCTGAGGGCCATAGGGATGCAGAACAGCTACAAGGAGATGCTGCCCCTCATAGCACAGATGCGGGAGCTCTCGAAAGCGATTCTTGTTGAAGTAGATCTCTTCGGGACCAGCACAAGGCACGTGGTGATAGACATGCAAACAGGCATGCCCTACAACCTGCTACTTCTGAACAGGGTATACAGACCTGGCGAGCTTACTGCCACCATGAAAAAGGAGGAGTTTGACAAGCTACGTCCGGGCTAGCTGCTGTCTCTTTATGGCTGTGCAAGACAAGCATTAAATAATAATAGAGAGAAGTTACTCTGGAGGTGCCATGGCTAGCATCGAAGATTTTTCAAAGGTTGACCTGCGTGTGGGCCGAATAACGAATGTCGAGGACATCGAGGGCGCACGCAAGCCGTTGTACAAGCTCACCATCGACTTTGGTGCGGAGATCGGAGTGCGGACCGTGGTCGCTGGCATAAAAGACAGGTACACCAAGGAGGAGCTGCTGAATCGGCAGATCGCATGTGTGGTCAATCTAGAGCCCAGAAGCATAGCGGGCGTGGTCTCGCAGGGGATGATCATGGCAGCGGAGGACGCCAACAGCCTCGCCCTGTTGGGCCCGGACAAGGAGCTGGAGAACGGCAGCAGGATACATTAGTGATTTTATGATTCTCGTTGTGGTGGGGCTTCAGGGATCCGGGAAAGAGGTAACGGCGAACATCCTCAAGGAGAGCGGGTTCCACATAATAGAGCTGGGTGACATCTGGCGCGAGCTAATCGACAGGGCAGGCATCCCGCGTACCGATGTAAAGGCAACGAGGGAGTTCACCATGCAGCTGCGGGTGGAGAAAGGGAAGGACATCTACGCACGCTACGCGCTGGAGAGAATCAGGCCTGGGATGAAGGATGTGGCGATCATGGGCGTGCGCAGCACCTATGAGCTCGACCATCTGCGCGGCAACGTCACAGGTATGAAGCTCCTAGCAATCCGTGCTCCGGTGAAGTTGCGCTTCGAACGCATGATGAAGAGAGCGAAGCCTGAGGACCCGAAGACCATTGAGGAGTTCAGATGGCTGGAGACGCGGATCAAGCGCGGGTACATGTCCGACAAGAAGGAGGAGCAGTATGGGCTAGGCGCGGTGATGAAGCTTGCTGATTACACCGTTCTCAACACCGGGACGATAGACGAGTTAAGGGTCAAGATCAACAGGATCCTGTCAAAGATCAGGAGGGGTGCGTGAATGGATCTCTACGGAAGGTTTGTAGAACGGCTGCTGGGCACAACCGGCCTCACGGCATTCGAGAAGCGAGTGCTCATGGAAGTCGCAAATGTAAAGCCAGGAAGGACAATAACCTATGGAGAGCTCGCCTCCAAGATCGGAAAACCGAAAGCTGCGAGAGCCGTAGGGAACGCCCTCCACAAGAACCCATTCATCATAATCGTGCCCTGCCACAGGGCCGTTGCAAGCAATGGCATCGGAGGCTATGGACGCGGCATACTGATGAAAAAGGTGCTTCTCGGAGCAGAACGTACCGTGGCGCGTTATGTTCCTGCTTAGGGAGCATGATTGCAGGCTAGACGTACCTGCTACTCAGACGGAGTAGAAAAGAAATGCCCTCAGAATCCAGAGGGCCTTCAGTAAACACATGTGCAGACGGGAGTTGGGGTGTTGTTTCGGGTGCCACCCCATTAGCCACACCCATCAAACTACAGTTCGTATCTGCAGATGCAGCGCGCGCTGTAGGAACTGTGCGCGCCACGCTAAGCAGCGCAGGGTTCCCCCCTCTTCCCCGTTTCCCAGTTTTCTCTTTTTGTGATGCCATGTTCTTCCCCAGTATAAGTTATCTGACGCTCAGCGCGACAGGCGGCACGTAGGCAGGAGCGTTGCGCTGCTGCCGGCACACCTTCTTGCCGAGCTCTGTGAGGGCAAGGGGCTTGTACCCCTCGCCCTTCTCCGTGAAATCCACCACCCTCTTCTGTTTGAGTTTCTTGAGCGTATACCAGACGCCGCTGGCTGAGAGTCCATACTCGCCAGACACGAACTCAACGAAGCTGGTCGCTGAGGGTATCTGGTCGAGGCCGATCTCCCCGAGCACGAGCCGCTCCTTGTCATTGAAGCGGAGCTCCGGCTGAACCTCCAAAGCACTTCTAACTAATAGTTTTGCCACTTGCATACAAGCACCGAGAAAAGAGAGTTGATGCTTTTATGCCAATGGCAGCGGCAGATTGCTGTTCATGCAACGCTTAATAGAGACTGCCGGGGCTATGGTTACCTTGTGCGTAAAGCCACAATACCATCCGTCGGCGCATTGCATGTTCCAAACCGTTTGTCTTTCATTACTTCTGGCTCAAACAAGATATTTAAACCTTTTCTACAAACACTAAGTAGTTTACATGCTCATTGATTTGGACACTGTGCGGATTGCAATCCTTGTTATCGTCGCGCTCGTGTACGGTTTATTCGACGTGTTCAACAAACGCGAAGTGCCGAACCTCTTTGCCTACGCAAGCGTAATAGTAGGCATCGTGGTTGTTGCAACATACCCGCTATCTACAATAACTGTGGGAGTGCTGATCGCGATCTGCATCGCCGCAGCAGGATACATCTTGTACAAGAAGGGCGTCCTTGGTGCCGGAGATGTGTTTGAGCTGGTTGCCTTAACCCTGATACTTCCGCTTCAGCCGGCGACAATGTTCGGCGCCGCACAGCTGGTCGCCTTCCCGTTTGTCCTCTCCGTCTTCATCGCGTCAGGCTACGTCTCTGTGCTATTGATCATCGTTTATTATCTCTTCTTCGCTCCGCGCAGCCCGCTGGAGAGAGGGTTCAAGATCGAGAGGAAGAAGCTTCTTATCGCGTTGGCACTCATCGCGCTCTATTTCGGGCTGATAGTCATGATTAACCTGGCAGGGCAGATTACGCTTTCTGGAGTGATACTCCTGCTCCTCATAGCAATACCTTCTGGGATTTTGCTCGTGTTTGAGCGGTTGATTAACTACCGGATGATAAGCCTCGTATATCCCAAGACCATGACGGACGGTGACATGATTGCGACGAACCTTATGAGCTCCGCCGACCTCAAATATTTCAGCGGCAGGTCGAAGAGATTCGGGCGACTCGTTACGAAGGGGCTTGTCGCAGACCTCAAGACAGAGAGGAAGAAGGTGCCGGTTTATAGGAACGCGGCGCCGCTAGCAGCGTTTATCTTCTTTGGGGTTATCGTCTCCTTGCTATTCGGCAACCTTATCTTCCTGATAATAAAAGTGTAGCCGCCCGTTCGGCCAGCGGGAGAGTTGCTAAGATAAATATTTTTGCTGTGATAGGATATCGTTTGTATGAAGATTGCAATCCTCAGCGATTTCCACCTCGGCTACGAACGCTTCCGTGACGACGCCTACGTGCAGGCGAAGGAAGCCGTGGAGAAGGCGGCGGGGCTTGCCGATATGCTCATTATGCCTGGTGATCTCTTTGACTTCCGTCATCCGAAGCCCGAAGTGATTGCGGAGGCGATCAACGTCTTCAGAGACCTTTCGAGTAGGGAGTTCAAGGCACGTGTTGTCTCCTTTGAGGGGGCAGGGAAGAGGTACACGGACAAGCCGATAATAGTAATACCTGGGACGCACGAGCGGCGCTCTGAGCAGGACGTTGATTCTGTTGATTTGCTTATGCTGGCCGGCCTGGCCGTGAGCGTGAACAGGGCAAAGGCAGTGGTTGAGAAGGACGGTGAGCGGGTGGCGGTCTTCGGAGTGGGCGGAGTGGCTGACGAGCGCTTCAGGGGAGCTCTTGAACAGGCTGCCTTCAAACCAGAGAAGGGTGCATTCAATATTCTGATGTTCCACCAGACGCTCTATGAGTTGCTCCCGTTCAGCGAGACATTCATGCACATAGAGGAGCTGCCCGCCGGCTTTGACCTTTATGTTGATGGTCACATACACAGCAAGTTCATCGGCAGCTGTCATGGAAAGCCGTTCCTCATTCCTGGCAGCACCGTTCTGACACAGTTGAGAAAGGAGGAGCAGGAGGAGAAGGGTTTCTTCGTATTTGATACCAAAGATTCGAGCTACGAGTTTCACAAGATCAAGTGCCGTCAGTTCAAATTCTTGAAAATAGATATTACCGGCTCTGATCCGGGCGTCGTGCGGGAGAAAGTTGAGAAAGAGATAAACGCGGCGTTGGATGATTTCACCGGCGAGAAGCCGGTTGTCCGTGTTGAGCTCACCGGCACCATGAAGCGGGGTTTCAAGTCCTACGACCTGGACATGGCAGGGATAGCCAAGTCGTTCAGTGAGGCTACGGTTGAGATGGGCAAGGATAGGATAGAAAAGGTCGATGAGGATCTGGAGGTGCAGGCTGTGCGGGCCGGGCTCCTCGAGAACGTCTCAATACGAGACTATGGACTGAGCGTCTTCCTTGAGAAATTGAAGAACAACTACTCGCTCAAGCTGAGCCCGTCGCAGCTGTTCGACATACTCAGCGCTGAGGGGAAGAAGGATGCCGTATTGAACAAGGCGCTTGAGGAGCTGTTCGCCAAGTGATTACTTCTTGTTCTTCAGGTACTCGCCGTAGTCGAATAGGCCTTCCAACGCGAGTGCTGCGGAAGCAGGAGAGTCGTACACGGGAAGCCCTGCGCTCTCCATCATCGTCTTGTGCATCTGCGTGTATGCAGAGCCCATGCTTATGACAATCATGGGCTTGTTCATCGTCTCCTTTATCTTTATCATCTGCGTGGCGAGCGTGGCGTCGGCTGCGGGCGTCTGGAAGAGCACTATCACGACCAGCATGTCAACATTGGTGTCGCTTGCAAGATTCAGTAGCGCGTCGCTGTAGCGCTTGTGGTCCGCGTCTCCGGCGAGGTCGAGCGGGTTGCGAACGTTTACCAGGACGGGCATAACCTTCTGCAGCGCCTTCGTCGTGCTGTTGCTGAATGCTGCGAGCGTAAGGCCCTGGGTCAGTGAGATCTCGTCTGCGGTCATCACCCCGGTGCCGCCGCCGTTTGTTATTATGGCGACCTTATTGCCCTTCGGGAGCGGCTCTGTGGAGAAGATCTTCGCGTAGTGTATCAGCTCGCTTATGTCGTTTGCGATGGTGAAACCGAACTGCCTGAAAACGGCCTCGTGGGCCGCGTAGCTCCCGGCCAGAGAGGCAGTGTGGGAGTGCGCTGCGGAGATTCCTGCTGCCGTCTTGCCCGCCTTCAGGACGATGACCGGCTTGATCTTGGTGATCTTGCGTGCGATCTCGATGAACGCTTTCCCGCGCCTGATTCCCTCCAGATACATCACGATGACCTTGGTCTCGTCGTCGTTCATTAGATAGTGAAGTATGTCGACTTCGTCCACCTGTGCTGCATTGCCGTAGGAGAGGAACTTCGAGAGCCCGAATCCCTCCTGTGAGATGAGGTCGAGCACCGTGCTGCCCACCGCGCCGCTCTGGGCAACGAAACTTACGCCGCCTATCTGGGCGCGGCTCAGCTTGTAGGAAGGGAGAAAGAGGGTGTCTACGCGGGCGCGCGGATTCATCACGCCAAGACAGTTGGGTCCCAGCAGCGCGATGCCGTATTTGTCGGCTATCGCGACCATCTTCTCCTGTAGTTCTGTGTTGCCGACCTCGGCGAACCCGCCGCTGACGACTATCGCCGTCTTCACGTGGGCGCGGCCGCACTCCTCTATCACGTCAGGGACGAACGGAGCGGGCACTGCAACCACTGCGAGGTCGAGCTTGTCCTTTATCCCGAGCACGCTCTTGTAGGCCTTGAGTCCGAGGATCTTGCCGTCGGCATTCTTGTTCACCGGATAGAGCCGGCCGGAGAAGCCGCCCTCGATGTAATTCTGAAGTATGATATGGCCGACCTTGTCGGGGTCGCGTGAGGCACCGATGATGGCTATGCTCTTCGGGTTCAGCATCGGTCCAATATCCCAGGATTTTCTATTCTCGTTCATGTGCTTACTCCAATATTCGTATATCAACGACCTCGTACCCGTTCTCGTGTATTATGGTCGGGTTGAGGTCGAGCTCCTTTATCTCCGGATGCTCAGTAAGTAGCCTGGATACCTTGAGCAGTAGCTCCTCTAGCATCTTCTCCGTCTTGCCCTGATAGGTAATCACGCTCTTTGAGCGCAGCTGGTTGATCATCTGCGCCGCATCGTAACGGGTTATCGGGCAGACGCGCAGGGCCACGTCCTTGAATGCCTCGACGTAGATCCCGCCCAGCCCCAGCAGCACCAGCTTGCCGAACTGCGGATCCTCGTTGCCTCCGAGTATCACTTCCACCCCTCCACGCGCCATCTTCTGGGCGATTATCTTGTAGGGCTTCAGCTTCGCGGCCTTCTTCTCGAGCTCGGCGTAGGCCCGCTTTACCTCTGCGCTGCTGATGAGATTTAGTTTGACAAGGCCCGCCTTGGACTTGTGGAGCGCCTTTTCGGATAGGACCTTCAGGACTATCGGCTCCCCCCTGGCAAACTTTGCGGCTGCCGCTGCGCTGTCAACATAGCGGCTGTCTATGCTTCGGATGCCGTACCTATCGAGGAGCTGTTTCCCTTTCAGATAGTCCAGCTGCATTGTGACATCCTTAGTACAGGTGCAAGACTAGGCGTCCCGCCACAACGACGGCCAGGATTATGAGCACTACCACAGTTATGATCAGCATCTTGTGGCTCTTCTTTGGCTTGAGTGTTACTGCCTGTGGTGCCGCCGGGGGAACTGCCGCCGTGGTTGCCGCAGCTGGTTGGGCTGGCGAAGGTACAGGCTGGACTGTGGGCTGCGGTTGTGCCGCAGACGGACCGGCCATGATTGTGGCTGCTGCAGGAGCGGCGGGCTTCGGAGCCTGTGGAGCTCCGCCCTTTGCGTGGAGGAAGCCGCTCTCGGTGAGCATCAGCTCCACCATCCCGTTCTTCAGTTCGTAGGTGAGAAGACCTTGCTTGTTCTCCTTGTACAGGCGGAGCGCAAGATCGCGCGAGCGTATGTTGAGCGTGTTCTGCAGCTCAAGAGGGATACGTTTCCCACCGGAGATCTGCACTAGTATCGAATCGTCAAGCGGGTCTGTGGGCTCCATGCTGCGGGCGTCTGCCTCCGCGATGAGCGCCTTGCCGGCATCCGTGACGGTCATGCTGTTTGGTCCAGGGTAATAGGCTGTGAACTCCACTAACCCTTTCTGCTTGAGGCCCCCGGCGAGGTTCGAGGCGTCGAAGATGCTTGCATTTATGAGGCCGCCGAGCTTCTCGAGAGGTGTGTTGGGAGTGATCTTCAAAAGAACTGCCAGGTCCAAAAAGTTGATTTCATCTGCCATGTAACCAATATAGCATGCACACGAACAAATAAAAGGATTGTTGCACAATTATGTCTGTATTATATCAATTTTAAGTGAATTTTATGGAAATACGATTTCTAGGAGGAGCCTCAGAAGTGGGCAGATCAGGAATACTGATGCAGGATGGAAAGAACAACATCCTCATGGACTATGGACTGAAGATAAACGGGCACACGGAATACCCGCTGCCGGCTGGTGATGTTGATGCGTTCATACTGAGCCACGCCCACCTGGACCACTGCGGCAACGCGCCTGCACTGTACCGCATGGGAATGCCAGTAGCTTTCGGCACTGCACCGTCGCTGGGGCTCGCGGAGCTGCTCATAGCGGACTCGATAAAGATAAACAGGATCAACAGGACCAAGGGGCACTACGGAAAGCGCGAGGCCGGCTTCTTCTCGAAGAGCTACAAGACCTACAACTATCACGACCCGTTCGAGTTCGGAGGGTACAACATCAGCTTCTACGACGCAGGGCACATCCCCGGCAGCGCGGTGACCAAGATCGAGAACCCCGTGACCAAGAGGAACCTGGTCTACACGGGCGACTTCAAGCTCGAACCCCAGACGCTGCATGAGGGCGCTGAGATAGTGAAGGCGGACACGCTGATCATAGAATCCACCTACGGAGCGCGCGACCACCCGGACAAGAGCTCGGTGGTCAAGCTGTTCATCTCCAGCATCAAGGAGGTGATCGGGAACAACGGGACGGCACTCATACCCGCATTCGCGGTTGGACGTTCGCAGGAGATTCTTGCGCTGCTTCACAAGAACAACCTCTCCGGAGTCACCTATATGGACGGCATGTCGCGCAAGGCCACGGAGATAGTTCTCAGGAACCCGGGCTACATAAAGGGAGGAGGCATGCTCGCAGAGGCTGTGCGCAAGACGGTTCAGATAAGCAAGCCCTACCAGAGGGAGGAGGCGCTCCAGGGCGGCCACATCATAATAACGACGGCGGGGATGCTCAACGGCGGGCCCGTGCTGGACTACATAACCAAGCTCAACAAGCAGTCGATGATCTTCCTCACCGGATACCAGGCCGAGGACACGAACGGCAGGAAGCTGATGGACGAGAAGCCGCTGGACATAGATGGAAGGAAGTTCGCGGTGCGAAACCCCTACGCCTTCTTCGACCTCTCGGCCCACGCCGGCCAGCAGGACCTGTATGACTACGTGAAGGGTGCGGACCCTGAGAACGTGATCCTGGTCCACGGAGACGTGGAGGCTGGAGCCGCTTTCAAGGACTGGCTGCAGACCGAGGGCTTCAAGGCGCAGACGCCGAAGGTAGGGGACACGATAAAGGTTGATCTCTGAGGAAAGCGCGCACAACCGATGGAGTGCATGATCAGGCTTGTCTTCTTCGATTGGAATGGGACGATTCTGAGTGATACCGCAGCAGGACTTGAGGCGGAAAATCAGGTGCTTCGTCTGTTCAAGCTCACTCCAATAACAATCAAAGACCACAGGGAGTTCTTTGATGTACCAATAACCAAATTTTATTCTAAGGTAGGAATTAATGAAAAGACGTTCCTTGAACACCACGCTGAAATACAGGAGACGTTCCATAATTTCTATGAAAAAAGGGTTGAACGGTGCAGAGCGCGTGCCGGGACTGTCATTTTGTTGAAATGGCTCCGTTCAGAAGGGATAAGGTCAGTGATCTTGAGCAACCACACCGTAAAAGGTATAGAACTACACCTCAAACGATTGGGACTGGAAGGATATTTCGATGCGGTTTTGGCAAACGAGGATATTATGTCAACGGGCATGAAGGACAAGGCCGAACGTGCCGATGAGTATCTGAGGAAAAATAATTTTGATCCCAGCGAGATATTAGTAATTGGCGATTCGGCAGAAGAGGCGAAGATCGCAACTCGGCTCTGCGGAAGGTCTGTGTTGGTCTCTGGCGGTTGGTACTCCGAGAGGCGATTAAAAGAAGCAGGACCGGATTATGTTATCGGGAGACTCGACAAGCTTATCGGAGTTATAAAAAATATAAATATAGATGGCTCGCGCTGAAGGATAAAACGCACACGAGTTCGTGTGCAATAGATTAATCAAAATTGGAGGATTACAACTCTGCGTCTTCGTCCACGCTTTCCTCTTCGTCAGCCACTGCGGCCTTCTTCGGCTTCGAGGAAGCTCCTGATCCCTTTCCGACGACCTCGATCTTGCCGTACTTGCCCGTTGAGAGCTGCGGAGTGCCGCGGAACTCGCCCACGTAGCCGTTCGTGATCTTTACCTTGTCACCCACGTTCACGTTTGCGATGTCATTGCCCCATAGCGAGATCGCTATGCTGCCTGAATCGTCCTTCAATACTGCGTTTGCAACGTTGAGCCGCTTTCCATACTTGGTTATGACTTCGCGAGGCTCTGACTTCTCCGCTACTTCTGCCTCGAGTTCGACGCCTGTGGCTCCTGCTTTTAGTTCACTTATGTTCATTCAATTCACCGATAATAAGAACAGATTAACTTTATATGACAAAATATATTAAGCTTAGCCCGGCGCCTACTTCTTCCCCAGGGCCCTGTTTGTTATCGATTCCTTCCCGAACTGGGCTATGGAGTAGTCCAGGAGGCTCCTGAGCGTCCCAGAGGTCTTCAGGGTGTACAATCCTGTCCTGCTGCCCCCCACGCTCTTCACGAAGGCCAGGGCGAGTATGACGTCGCCCTCGAAGCCCCTATTGACCCGGATCGCGACCAGGTTGGGGGAGTACTGGGCGACTATCCTGGGGCTGGCGTCCAGCTGGCCGAAGGAGCCCAAGAGGGAGTGCAGCTTCCCGCTAATTTCGCCGAAGTGGCGTTCGTCGATGGGCGTGGATGACTCCACCAGCACGTACCGGTTCTTGCGTTTAGTGATCATAATGCTCGCCTAGTGCGCTTGCCATCGCCTTCGCCCTGACCTCGTCTGCGCCTATCAGCTTCGCCACCGCAACCAGCTGCGCCGAGGAGAGAAGCCCTGTCGCATCGGCTGCCATGCTCACGATGGCCATCTGGACGTGCTCCTTGAGCACGAACTTGTAGAGCAGCCTGGCGCGGGAGAGGTTTCTCAGCAGGCTCGCGTTGTCCGCGTTGGTGAACTCGGAAGCGATGAAGAAGAGCAGCTTCTCGCTCAGCCTCACCTGCTCGAGGGTCTTCTTTATCAGCGTGTTGCTCGTTATGGCGATGCCGATGCAGTTCCGGTCCTTCAGCGCCTTGTACAGGTGCCCCGGGTCCTCGCTCTGGAGTAGGTACTGCGTGCCGGAGCTCCTGGGCACGCTGGTGAGGGCGATCTCGTCCGGAGAGAAGAGACGTGCGTAGCCCAGTCGCTCCGCTAGCTTTGGGTCCACCTTGAATTGCGCTATGTCGAAATACTTCACAGGTGGAATTCGCTGAGCAAGTATAAATAAAGAAAGGCTTGCGGTTCGGAGAGAGGCTATATAAAGATTTGTAACGAATGAGAAAACGTGGCTGTTTCAAGTATCCTAAGGCGACCCGGACAGCGCGAGTTTAGAGTGAGCTTTACCGACGGTTCGGAAGTTAAGGTAAACGGAACAAAGGCAGAGTGCGTCCTGGCCTTCCGAAGGGAGCGGGAGGAGGTCGAAGTGAGAATACCGAGAGAGAGTAAACTAAGGGATACTCTGCAGGTGGCTACCTCGAGAATCGCCGGGGGTGAAGAGTTGGGCTTGGAAAGAAAAGAACAGTTGTTATTGTTAGAATTCAGAGGGGAGATCGTAAAGAAGAGCAGTCCGGAGGCATTAGCTGGGGCTCAGAAAGAGTTGGCTTTGCTGCGGGAGTGGGTAGAGTTGCCAGGAGGGCTCAGACGGTTCTTGGCCTCGTCGCGGCAACAGATTGACGAGACGGAATGGGATTTTCTGAATAAACAGGCAGAGGAAAGTAGGCGGGCTGCCGCGGCCAGGACGTGAAGGTCATTTGTCGTAAATTAGAGTTATAATATCCTCATCCTGCAGCATGTGCTCCTTCCCGACGCGTTGGTTGTCGAACTTCGCACTCTTTCCCGTTATGTAGGCGTGCCTGAGCCTGCTCAGAGTCTTGGAGTGAAGCTTTCTTGCAACATCGATCACCGTACTCTTCGATTTCATTATTAATGGCTTTTCAAAATCCGCGTTGCCCCCTTTCGGTTTCAGGTAGATGCGGATAAGATTCAGTTTCTTGAATATCGATGCCCTTACCGCCTCGAGATTCATCTCTTTTGATGCGCTCATCGGCACGACGACCATCTTTGTTGTCCTCTCGAGCTCGGCCTTCACCGCCTTTATATACTTCTCTTCGGCGGTGTCGATCTTGTTCAGAAGGACGATGGCGTCGAGGTAGGTTATCGACTCATCAAGCACTTCGTAGAAGTCTTCGAGTGTCGCGTCCTGATAAAAGACGACGTTCGCGTTGTAGGTGTGGGTCTCGCCGAGCAGCGCCACTATGCTCTGCTTGTCCGGAATCTTGTGTCCGTTGCCCTCTACCTCTATCCCGCCGGCCTTGCGCTTCTCCACACGTATGGCGGGACGCCTGGTGTTGACGCGGATGTCGAACGAGTACAGCTCGTCGAGGAGCTTGTACAGCTGCACCGGACTGTTTACGTCGACTATGAATACTATCAGATCCGAGACGCGTATCACGCTCACTATCTTCTTGCCCCCGCCCTTGCCTATGCTGGCGCCTTCGATGAGGCCCGGCACGTCGAGGATCTGTATCTGGGCGCCGTTGTAATGCAGCATCCCCGGAACCACATTGAGGGTCGTGAACGCGTAATCCGCTATCAGCGAATCCGCGTCCGTAAGCGCGCCCAACAGTGAGGATTTCCCGGTGTTCGGGAATCCTACCAGCGCGATGGTTGCGTCGCCGCTCTTCTTCACCGCGTAGCCCGTCCCGGCGGGGCCCCTCTGCGAGGCTATCTCCTTCTTTATGTTGGCTATCTTCTTGCGCAGTATGCCCAGATACTTGTTGGTGGCCTTGTTGTATTTCGTCTTGGAGTACTGCTCCTTGAGCTCAGCCATCTTCTCTTCAAGATTCGCCATACTAACACAGGATATTGATACAGTATCGCAGAAGAAGGATTATAACTTATTTGCCCAGGCCGCCCATGAACTTGGCCATGTTCTTCTTCATGCCGCGGTCGTTCTTGAACGTCTCGAACATCTTCTTCATCTTGTTGAAGTCGCTGATGAGCATGCGCACGTCCTTCTCACTGGTGCCGCTGCCCTTCGCTATGCGGGTCAGGCGGCTGTGCTCTCTGAGCAGGCTCCCGTCCTTCCGCTCTGCGGGCGTCATGCTGCCGATTATCACCTTGTACTTCGCGAGCTTTGTCTCCCCTTCCTCCACCACATTCTTCGGCACGTCGGCTACGCCCATCATGCCCAGCATGTTTTTCATGGGACCCATCTTGCCCATCGCCTTGAGTTGAGCGTAGAAGGTGTCGAAGTTGAGCGTCTCGGCATTCAGCTCCTCGGGCTTTAGCTGCGCCTCCTTTATTGCGTCGTTGACGTTCTTCACCAGTGACTCTATATCAGGTATGCCAAGCAGCCTCCCGACGAACTTCTCTGAATTGTAAAGCTCGAGCGCGTTCATCTTCTCCCCCACGCCGAGGAACGTGACGCGCACGTTCGCTGCGCTGACTGCACTCAGCGCGCCGCCACCCTTTCCTGAGCCGTCCATCTTGGTGACAATGACGCCGGTGAGCTGGACCGCGTCATTGAACTCGCGTGCCTGCTTGCCTGCGACCTGGCCCGTGTCCGCGTTTATGACCAGGTGCTTCTCGTCGGGTTTGAACTCGCTGGAGATCTCCTTCAGCTCCTTTACCAGCTGCTCGTCGAATGCGCTGCGGCCGCTGGAGTCGCAGATTATGACCTTGCGGTCCTTGAGGGCCCTGAGCCCCTCCTTCACTATCTTGCCGGCGCTCTTCTCTCCCTTTATCCCGAAGAATAGGCAGTTGACCTGCTTCGCCAGGGTCTCCAGCTGCTCGTAGGCGGCGGGCCGCGAGACGTCGCAGCAGATCACTCCGACGCTTAGCCCGCGGTCCTGGTAGAACTTAGCGAGCTTGCCTGTGGCGGTGGTCTTGCCAGCGCCGTACATTCCGACTAGAAGGATGCGCTTGGGCCTTATCTCCGGCTCGTAGGACCTGCCCATCAGGCTGACGAGCTCCTCGTAGACCATGTTGGTGATGTAGTCCTTGGGCGTGACTCCCGCCGGTAGCTTCTCTTTTGTTGCTGCTTCCTCAATCTTCTTTGTGAACGCGGAGACTAGCTCCAGCTCCACGTCCGAGCTGATCATCGCCCGCTGGAGCTCCTTGTTGAACTCGCGTATGGTCTTCAGGTCGATGATCGTCGCTCCCTGAAGCTTTGCGATTGCCTTCCGAAGCCCCTCTCCCAAGTCCATGGATTCACGTGATAAAAAGTCTTTTATAGCTGTAAAGTAAATATGGTATTGCTGGTATTTAAATTATTGCAGAGTGATATCCTCCTCGTGGGCTCATAGCTCAGCCTGGTCAGAGCGCTGGTCTTATAAGCCAGATGTCGTGAGTTCAAATCTCACTGGGCCCATGCTGCTTATTTAACGGCAATAGGATAAGGAAAAGACACTTGCTATTTTATTCCTAATGCTTTAGCGCGACGCAGGAGGCTGCGCAACTCACGTGTTATGCCTTGTGACTGCCTCGTAAGGTCCCTTAACTGATCTACTAAATGGATTGACGCGGGAGTTGTAGCTTGCTTGCCGGCGGGCTCTGGCTCGTTGCGCTGCAGGCTAGCCACCCGAAACGCACAGCCCGACACGAAGTTCGCGCCCACGCCCCGCCCGTCGAAGAAGTCGTCGCCGCCGCGAACCACAGCGCCGATATACGCGCCGTCCGTGCGATACCAGTAACGTGCAGTGGGATCCGAAGCCGAGGATTCCTCCCCGTTAGGGAGGCACAGTTCGTCCTGGCTTACCTTGTACCACCCGTTCTTCTGTGGAATCGTGGGAGTGCCAAGTATCTCTCCAGAAACGTGACCGCCCTTGCTTATCTTCACGGTGGAGAAGCTCAATACTATCGCCGTGTCAACCAGTTTTTGGTACCGTTTGGGCACAGCGTATGTGAAGCCGTCGAACTCGATCCGCTTGCCAAGTTCCTGCCCGGGGGCATTGAATATTGGGAACTCGTCACCTCTCACTGCCCCGATGAGTTTGTTCTGCGTTACAAGTTCGTTTATGGCCCTGCCCGAGGCGAACCTCCTAAAGTTTGTTTTTGCCTGATGCAGATCGTAAGTATTATCAAATATGACGACCTGACTTCTGCTAGCCTGTTGCGGTGCAGCTATTGTTGCGGTTGACGGCATTGTATTACCAAGATAGGTTATGTCTTTTCACCTATAAATAGGTTTCCTGGAGGGTTGTCGTCGTAGATTAGATACTTTCGCTGAACTTTAATATAACCTGTTTATACTCTTTTCTTCGCTTCCTGTAGTAGTAGCGCTGCCGCTCCTCCCATCAGGGCTGTTGCAAGCTGTATGACGCCCATGGCCGTGAGGAACGCCGCCGGCACAAGCCCAAGACCGAAGAGGGAGAAGGCGATTACGAAGAGGAATCCTGCCTTGAATCCCGATCCTGCGACTAGCGCGAGCACCCTGTTCCTCTTCATCGAAAGCGTGAGCTGCTTGATCGCGAGCACGAGCAGCGCGTTGCCCAACCAGATGAAAGGAATCATGGTGAGCAGCGCCATCGAGGCGGAGCCGAAGATCATTCCGGCGGCGTATGCCCCCACTGATGGAAGGAGGAGCACCGGGAGAAGCTTCCTGCCGCGAATGTTCAGCGCAGCGAGCACGAGAGCGCAGTTCACTACGCTCCCCACGAGGAGCTGCTGGCTCCCGAAGATAAACGGTATTGAGAATGCCGCCACTGCGTAGATCGCCATCTCCATGTACTCCTGGAAGTAGGTGAGTCTGTACTCCTGCTTGAATATCGAAGCGGGGATGTACGCGTATTCTGGTTCTTCCATCTTCTCACTTTGGGGGCTCGTGCGCCTTCCAGGTTATCTCTTCCAGGTGGAGGAGCTTCTTCGCCTTCGGCCCGGCCACCGGGCCGAGGAAGTCCTTGTAAAGCTGCTGCGCAGCCGGGTTCTCTCCCGAATCCGCGTAGGTTGCCTTCTGGCCCAGGGAGCGCAGACCCTCGCGCCTCTTATCTATTATCTCGTCAGTTGCAGGAGGCTGGCCCGCCCCGCCTATGCATCCTCCCCTACAGTTCATTACCTCTATGAAGTTGTACTGTTCGCGCAGCGCTTTGTCCTTCAGGACCGGCTCGGCGTGCTGGATCCCGTTTATTACGAGTATCTTCATCTCCTTCCCTTCCGCCTCGAACTTTATCTCGCGCGTGTTCTCCAGTCCCTCCAGCTCGCGGATCACCGGTTCCGAGATGGTCTCGTTGTGGAGATGCGCATGGTACCTGAATGTCGCCTCTGACACGCCGCCGCTCGCGCCGAAGAGGCGCGCCGCTCCAGATGACTGCCCCATCAGTACGTCGAACTCGCTCTCCTCGCATTCCTTCAGGTCTATGCCTTTGGCCTTGAGAAACTGGCCTAGCTCCACCGTAGTCATTACGAAGTCAACTGCTGCCATGTTGCCGTCGAGCATCATCTCCGGCTTCCTCGCCTCCAGTTTCTTTACAAGGCACGGCATCGCCGCCACCGAGTATATCTTCTGCGGCTGGATCCCGTTCTCGCTAGCAAAATAGGTCTTGATGAGGGTGCCCATGGTCTCCATGGGGCTCTTGGTGCTGGCCATGTTGTTAGCGCGCAGGTCCGGGAAGTCGCGCTCGAGGTCCATCACGAAGCCGGGGCAGCAGGAGTTCATGAGCGGGAACGGTCCCCCGTTCGCCTGCCTCTGCTCCAGCTCCGCGTTCTCTTCTATAACCACTATGTCTGCAGCGAAGGTCGTATCGAAAACGTAGTTGAACCCGAGTTTCCTCAGCGCGCCGACAAGCTTGTTCGTGAGGGGAGTCCCTGGCTCGTAGCCGAACATCTCGCCTATCCCAACCCTTACCGAAGGAGCCATCTGCACCACCTTTGTGATGCTCTTGTCCGCGAGCGCAGCCTCCAGTTGTTGGTTGTCCATCTAATCGCCTGTTATCTCTAACGTGGAGTTTATTTAATAAAGGTTGTGACTGCGCCGCTCTGGGGGACGAGTCTGGGATTAGGCTATTGCGAGTTCTGTGGAGCTCTTTATGGACCCAAAGTTCTCATGGGGCTCTGTTATCCTGTTCTGCGCCGCCTCAAATATCGCACTCCTCAGGAATACCGCGTATTCCCTTATGACGTGTGCGTCCGTCTGCGTGAACTCCTCCAGTGGAGAGGGCTTTGGCAGGGGTTGGTTGCGATGGGAGTTCTGCATGGAGTCGTGAAGCCACAGCCAGTCGAGTTCTGACATCCTTATGAGGCGCTTTTCCGTGTATTCGTTGTTTGTTAATCTCACTTCTGAGATCCCATTGTGGTTTCGATTTACAAAGTAGAGATGGACGTTTATGGGGAGCTCGCCGCTTCCGTCCGTCTTGCGCTGGGCGCTTTCAAACTCGACGCGCAGGTCGAGTTGATGGGGCCATAGATGCAGGCCCGTGTCATCTCCGGTGCGGAGAGCAGCTTGGAGCGGGGTCTCGCCACGTTTGATGTTGCCCGAGAGCATTGCCAGCTTGCCTCCTTCTATGGGGCTCTGCTGATCGCGTCTTAGATAAAGGAATCCCTTGTCTAGTTTTATTGCAAGTGCCACTGTGTGAGTGCGATTTACTGCTCTGGTGTCCATACTAATGCTTGCTCTTTTTCAGATTTATATGTCTTCCCTCTCATCGCGTGCGCGAGATGAGGAAGTCGCTGAACGCCTTTAACTTTTCCTTTGCGTCCGACGGAGGTAACGCAGCATCCACCCTGGCCCAGGCTTTCTTCACTATCTCTTCCTGGACCTGCTCGGCATGCTGCTTTGCGCCTGTGCCGTCGATGATGCCTATGGCTTCGTCTATCAGTGCGCGCTCCTTGGTGTGCATCCCAAGTATCTCGACCAGGCGCTGGCGGTCGGCTTTGGAGGCCTCCTTGAGCGCGTGTATGACCATCAGGGTTACCTTTCCTTCTGATATGTCATCTCCCACTCCACCTTTGCTCTCTGAGACCTTGCTCTCGTAGATGTTCATCATGTCATCCTTTATCTGGAATGCGACCCCTACCGTTGAGCCGAAGTTGGAGAGCGCCTTCACCGTCTTCTTGTTCGCTCCGGAGAGGAGTGCACCAAGCTCGCAGGCGAAGCTGGCGAGCACTCCCGTCTTGTCGCGTGTCATCTCCAGGTACTGCGCCTGTGTTATGTTGCCTGTGTCCACCAGACTGTTGTGCCAGGCGATGTCGACCGCCTGTCCTAGGCAGACGCGCGTCATGTGCTTTATATAACTGTTGAAGATCTTGTTCTTCGTCCCCGCGGTTATCTTCTTGCTGTTCGTAAGGCCTATCATGGGGAAGAAGAAGAGGAAGTCGCCCAGGTTCA
This sequence comes from uncultured archaeon, assembly GCA_963830445.1. Lineage (GTDB taxonomy): Archaea > Micrarchaeota > Micrarchaeia > Micrarchaeales > CABMGC01 > JAJZOD01. The sequence goes on along the minus strand of CAWHMC010000005.1, from coordinate 100,523 downwards.
CCGCGACGTCCAGCTTGTGCTTGACGTGGACCGCGGGCAGGTTCCTTCGGGTCAGGGAGTTGTCCTCTATGTCATCATGAACCAGAGTCGAATTATGTATTATCTCAGGTATGATGGAGAACTCTGCGTACTCTTCAGCCTTCTTGCCCAGCGCCTCCATCATCAAGAGCATGAGCACCGGCCTCCAGCGCTTTCCACCCATCCCCATTATGTACCAGGTCGGGTCCAGTATGCTCTTGCCCAGTGCGGCGTAATCGTACTTGTAGTCCGGCTTGCCGAACATCTTGACTATGTACTCCTCTTCAGGGGTCTTGCTAATGTATGCTGCTATCTGCCGGTCGATCTCTGCTGCGCGCGATTTTATATACTCGTTGATGTCTATTGCCATTATATCACTCCTAACTCAATGCTCCGTGCATCTTTAAATCACTTTTGAGGTAAGACGCTGGTAAGCGTAGCGGGCCTAGGGCTGCATCCAGTCTATCTCGTAGTAGTCCGAGCCGCTGCCCGGCAGCCGGATCTGCCTGACCTTGTAATAGGTGACTGCGGTCTCCCGGTCGGTTATTGCTATTACTAACTCAAGCTTCATGCGCTTGGCCTCCTTGAGTGCGCCGGCGAACTCTGTGCCTCCGATGTACTCCTCCTCGCTCATGGAGAGCATGGCATAGCGTGGCGGTGAGCTCTCCGGATTCTCCGCGTCCCCGCCTTTCCGGTGGTAAAGTATGAAATCGACATCCATCTTCTTCTCGGGGCTCTTTCCGGGCACCGCAAGAATGAAGGTCTTGCGCACGGAGTGCGCAACGCGTATGACGCGCGCCCATTCCGAGATCAGCAGCCGCGAGCTCTTCGGGAAGACGTGGATCACGTGCTTTGAATGAACCCAGTCTTTGTCGTCGTTCTTTACGGGCCTTGCTCCGGGGAAGTAGACGCGGAAGTGGGTGCCGAACTTGAAGCCCGTCTTTATCACGTACCCTTTCTCCCGCCAGTCCTTGTAGACCTCATAAAGCTGCGGGAACTCTTTCCTGCGGGCCGTGGCCGTCTTTGTGAGCTCCCTACCTGTGGAGTTGTTGAGTGTGAGCAGGCCGTGGTCCATGAGGAATGCAGTCTCGTAGATATCGAGCTTGTTCAGCTGGCCGCGGTCGGCCGCCTTGTAGGAGCCGTACTGGCCTAGCCAGAACTGCTCGTAGAGTTCTTTGCCCTTCTCGCAGCTATCAAGCACGGTGGTCAGGTCGGATGGGAAGAACGTCCCGGTAAGCTTGTATGCTGGAAGGTGGATCTTGCCGGCTGGGTAGCTCTTTGCTGCGCCACGTGTCCCTTCGCTGAATTGGCTATCAATTCCCTTTACTATGAGGCCGCGGTCCCTCCAATCCTTGTAGGTGAAGTAGCGGGCGATGAACTTCTTTGACCTGGAGAACTTCGATGCGAGGTCTGTGAAACTGACTTCGCTGCTCCCTTCGAGACAATGGGCGTTGCGCACATCCATCAGATATAGGGCCTCGATTGCGCTGATGTGGAGCCTGTTCCCTTTGAGTGACCCGAAGAAGCCCTTGCGCAGGATGTCGGTGCTCGACTGATCCTCTGCAACCAGGTTGTTTTTCGAGATGTATCTTAGTTCTAGCATCGTGTGTTCACGCTTTTCTTTTTAGTTTTTGGCTTACATATACTTTAGAAGTTAGGTTTTATTATGTCTATGCAGGCAGAGCAGGCGATGGAGGCCAGAAGGGCACGCATCCATGTCCCGATCGGCCTCTCCGAGACTATGGAAAAGCAGGGCTACCACTTCGTCGGCCAGCACTCCGCCACGAAGTTGTGCAACTATACTTCCGGCAGCCTGAAGGGCGGCGATACCTGCTACAAGCACAAGTTCTACGGCATAGGAGCTGGCGCTGCATACAGGCGACCCCTGCCACTAGGGTGCAACCTTGCCTGCACGTTCTGCTGGCGCATCATCCCGGAGGAAGAGGGCTTCAAGTGGAACGAACTTAACGCGCTGGGCAGTCAATGGGACGACCCGGAGAGGATAGTTGAGGGCCTGTCGCCGAGCATAAACGGCTAGTAACTGGTTACGGCGGCAACGAGAAGGTGATGATGAAGAGGTGGGAGGAGGCACGCGACCCGGCACATGTGGCGTTGAGCCTTACCGGCGAGCCGCTCTTCTATCCGCGCATGAACGAACTGCTTGAGGCGTTTCACAGGCGGGAGATCAGCACTTTCGTGGTCACCAACGGTACGCTGGTGGGCGCGCTTCGCGCGTTGAAGGTGATGCCCACACAGCTCTACGTTTCCATACAGGCGCCGAACAAGGAGTTATACGGGAAGATAACAAGGGCGAAGAACCTTACAGCAACATGGGACAACTTCCTGGAGTTCCTGGAGCTGTTCTCTGGGTTGCAAACGAGGCGGGTATTCCGCCTTACTCTGGTGAAGGGAGTGAGCCTTACTGATGCGCAGGGTTACGCTAATCTTATAGGCATCGGACAAGCCGCACTACGTGGAGGTGAAGGGCTTCTCGTTTGTTGGCGGTGCGCAAGGAATGAGAAACGTGGACTTTCCTACGACCCAGATGCCGTTCAAGGAAGAGATAATGGCCTTTGCTCGCAGGAGCTTGCGCAGGGCTTCCGGTTATAAAGTAGTGGACTACCATGAGCACAGCTATGTAGCGTTGCTTTGCATCGGACGATGAGGCGGCGAGGAAACGCATAATCGACTTTGAAAAGTAATGCCGCGCCCTGCATAGACTATAATGCCTTGGGTCTCATTATTTAATGGCGACCTGCCGGCGTTGGTCATGTGGCAAAAGACGAGGAAGTAAAGAATCTGGAGCAGTACCGGAAGCAGATACAGCAGGATTCGCAACGTGTTGGTCTGGATCTTCATCGCAAGCTTTGTGGTGTTCATGGCTATCGCTGCGTTGGCCATGATCAATGAAGGTGTTGATAAGTTCGTGCAGTCATTGCTTTCTATAAACCCGCTCTATTACGGGGTCTCTTTCGTCATTGTCTTCGCTAGCTATCTTATGCGTTATCCTAAATGGGAAAGGTACATGAAGGAGTTGGGCGTACGGATCAGTCAGGTCGCAAGAACCTCGCGATATATCTCTCGATGTACTCCATGGAGATTACGCCAGGGCGATGGGCCGCGGTGTAGTCTCCTACACCATAAACAAGATTACGAAGATCCGCTTTGGTAATACGTTCCCTGCGATAGTCGCCGATATCTTCACGGACTTCTTTGGATTTATAGTATATGCCTTGCATCCGCCGCTGTTTCTGAGCCAGTATGTCGCTCCTCTCTATCTTCATAACCGTTCCTGTTGCTCATCCCGTTCATCTTCCTCTACGTGAGGGGCCGTTTGAATTCATCAAGAAGAGATTCGGGCACATAAGAAAACTTGGTGTCTTCTTCGACCATGCGACGCTGTACTTCAAGAGCAACAAGAAGCTCGGGCTCGGCTCCTACGTCTACTCGATGATCTTCACGATACCTTCGATGCTGCTCAACGGTGTAGCCCTGTACTATGTTATATTGGCTTTCGGGATACCGCTTCCTCTGTCGGCGATGCCGGAGGTCATATTCATCTTCTCCTCCTCGCTGCTGATAGGCATTGTGACTGGGATACCCGCCGCGCTGGGAGTGACCGACGCCGCAATGATCAGCTACCTCACTCTGTTCTTCGGGGCTTCGGGAATAGACTTTGGGCTGGCCTCCCTGATAACCATCTTCTTCAGGATAGTGAATGTGTGGTTCGTTGAAGGATTCGGATTTGCAGCCCTTGCCTACACCTTCAAGTATTGGGAGGTGCCAAAGGTGCCCAAGATTATAAAGAAGGTTGAACGCACAATTAGTCCTTGATTCCGTTGGGCGTGATCTTCATCACAGCCTCACCTTCCGGCTGGCTCGGAGAGTTGACCAATCTGATGATGCGCTTGTCCTCCTTGCTCTTCCTCAGGTACAGGCGTGTGGTGGCCGCGTGGGCTATGATGTTGCCTCCTACAGGGGTAGTTGGGTCGCCAAAGAGTATCCCAGGGTTGTCCATCACCTGGTTGGTCATGTAGACTGCCAGGTTGTGGGTGTCGGCCAGGCTCTGCAGCTTGTGGATGTGCGCGTTGAGCTTCTGCTGGCGTTCCCCTAGTGCTCCTCTGCCCGGGTACTCGGACCTGAACAGGGCCATCATCGAGTCGATTATTATGAGCTTTATGTTGTTCTCCTTGATGGTCTTGTCCGCCTTTTCCAAAGAGAGGATCTGCTGTGCCGTGGTCTCTGCACGAACCACGAAGATGTTTGCTAGGACCTGCTCCGGATCGAGGCCCGCCGCCTTCGCTATTGATTCGATGCGCTCCGGCCTGAACGTGCCTTCCGTGTCTATGAATAGGACCTTCCCGTCCATCCCGCCCTTTCCGACCGGTAGTTGGACATTTACGCATAACTGGAACCCTAGCTGGGTCTTGCCTGAGGCGAACTTCCCGTAGGCCTTGGTTATCCCCTTCGCCTCGACTCCGCCGCCCAGCAGCTCGTCCAGGTCCTTCGACCCGGTGACTGATCCTTCCGATCGCCTTGCGCTGCTCGTACACCTGGGAGCCGGTGCTGAATTCTAGAATCGTCGCTTCCTTGGCCGCGTCTATGGCTTTCTTTGATGCCTCCACGCTCATGCCCGAGAGCTCAGCCAGCTCGTGGGGCGCGAGCACCGCTATGGCGTCCAGGGTCGCGTGCCCAGCCGCCTTCAGTTTCTCGGCCGTGGTTGGCCCTATGCCCGGTAAATCTTCTATCTCCTTTATGCCTTTTTCCTTCACCATTTCCACCACCGCGACTTATAATTAGGTTACACTTACTAATGAACACGCAAAGATATAAATAAGCACTTCAGTAATAAGACTAAACGTGCGTTTGATGAGGACAAAAGATATGGAAGAGGCTAGCACGCACGAATGCGAGCCAGCAAGGCGACCAGTATACTCTTCCATATATAGAAGACGTAATAGGATAACGGAAAGTAGGTTTATAAAGTTATGTTATTAGTGGAAATTTTCAAAACTATGGATTATCATGAATACGGTTTTTACGCTGGATTGGCGTGGCCTTTTGACTGCAATTGGCCTCGGAATCCTGCTCTTTGTGCTTGGCGGAGCCGAGGCCGAGGGCCTGCTCTTCCTTGCAGTCATGCTCTTCTTCCTTATCATCTCTGCGATCGCCTCCAGGATAGGCGCCACCAGGAAGCTCAAGATAGGGGCCTATGAGCACGTCCGGGGGTGGCGCAACGTGGTGGCCAATGGGATAGTACCGCTCTTCGTAGCACTCCTCTACTTCGCCAGCATGCACTTCGGCTCCTCCACCAACGGGACCCTCTTTGAGGTCGCCTTCCTGGCGAGCGTGGCGAGCATAACCGCCGACAAGTTCTCGAGCGAGATAGGGGTGTTGGACAAGAAAGTTTACATGCTAGTAGGTATGAACAAGGTGAAGCCAGGGACTTCCGGAGGGGTCTCGAAACTGGGGATGGCGGCCGGCCTGCTCGGAGCCGCCTGCATAGCCGGATTGAGCCTGGTCTGCGGCGTCTCTGCCGGACTCTGTCTGCTTATCGTGGTTTCTGGATTTCTTGGGAACGTTGCTGACTCCATATTCGGGTATTTTGAGGATAAGGGGATAGGCAACAAGTATACGACGAACATCACCTGCGCGGCGAGCGGGGCGCTGGTGGTGTTGGTTGCCCTGTGGGTCCTTGAGCTGCTTATCTGATGTAGGAGTAGTTGTCCCGGTGCGTTCCTGGGGCCCCGCCGCCTTCGGGCGGCAGCTGCTGTGCCTCCTCTATGTCCTTTATCAGGCTCTCGGTCTCCTTCTTTATCTTCTCCAGGTTCGTGAGCTTGATGTCGATGTTCAGCATCTTCTTCATGCACTCCAGGACCGCCTTGGCCGAGTTGGCGTCTATCTCCAACAGGCCGGTCTCGCCCATTATGCAGGCGCTCTGGATGCCGTAGCGTCTGGAGAGCGCGGGTATCAGGCCGGCCGCGCCGTATATCGCACCCGCTGCCTTGCCGAATATGACTCCGGATGCTGTGAGTGCTTTCTTCGCCGCCGCGCTGTTGGTGACGCCGAACACCCTCGGGTTATGTATGTACTGGTTGGTCGCGCGGTAGCCACCTATGGTGTAGATGGTCTTCACGCCCAGGGTCTTTGCGAACCGTATTATGCGCTCGTTGACCGCGTACTGCCCGCTGGTCGTAGCCGGCTGCGTGTCACCCACAAGTATCAGTAGGCTCCGCCCCTTCTTGTCCTTGCAGTGGTAGAAACGGTTGCTGATCATCCTCAGGCCGCCGTTGCTCTGCATTATCGCCTGGTGCGGGAAGTATACGGAGTACAGGATGGCGAACTTCTTCGCCTTCAGCTCGTTCTTTATGTGCTCTGCCACAAGGCTGCCGACGTTGCCTATTCCCGGTAGGCCCACAAGTAGCAACGGCTGCTTAAGCTTCTGCTTCTTGTCGTAGTATATGGTGGTCTTTCTCATTTAATCGTGCTTCTCGCTCTTCATTGTGAACGTGATCGCCTTGGAGTTGCTCTCCAGGATTGTGCGCGCAGCCTTGATGTGCTCCTCCGCCTTCGGATAGCTGGAATCCTCCACCGTGAGCCTGTATCTCGGTGCGCCTATGTATAGGACAGTTACACCGAGCTTCTCTATCTCCCCGAACGCGCGTTTTATTGCGCTGACTCCGGCGTGCGGGTCCGCTGCTCGTAGTTCGACCAGATAGGAAACCTCGTAGCGCTTGGGCTTCGTGTTCTTCTGCACCGTGTCGGAAAGGGCGTCTGCGAACGGCTTGTTCTTCAGGTAGGCCAGGTAGTCCTTGTTGGCAAGTATGTTGTTGAGCACCTCGGTGTAGGTGTTCGTCTTCTTGGCTATCTCCTCCTTAATCTTCTCTGCTTTGTCCTCGTTGTGGGAGAGCTTTAGCGCCTGATTGAACAGCATCTCGGAGCGTTTCTCTATGTTATAATCAGAGAGCTTGTCAGCGCGTTCCTTGTTGTGTGCCTTTTTCAGCGAGACGTCGACGGATCCCTTCACCCTGTCTACAGCTATGACCTTGGCGACGTCCTTCTGGCCCTCCTTCACGAACTCGTGGATGTTTTTTATCCATCCCGAGGCTATCTCAGATATGGGCAGGTATGCATCCAGTTCGTATTCAATAAGCTGGCAGTAGGCGCCGTGGGGCATTATCTTCGTTATCTTCACTAGCACCAGTTCCTTGTCGTCCGGCAGCTTCTTCTTTATTATCGTCGGCTCACCGCTTTATCTCGATCTTTTTCTTCGTCCTGCGGCCGATGACCCGTTCCACGTTCTTCTTGCACTTCTTGCACTCCAGAAGGACCTTTTGCTTCTTGCCGAGCTTCTTCGGGTGGAGCTTCTGCTCTACGCTTCCAACATATCCGCGAATGGCGCGGTTGTGGCGGCGTGTTGAAACGTTCTGTCCTCTGTTCCTCCCGCGCGTTGCGTTCCTTACTATGTGTGGCGTATGCGCATTGCAGGTCGGACAGTATGCATTAATCTCTTTTGCTATTTTCATAATCTCATCCTTATTCCGCTAGTTCTCCTATCTTGTTTCTTAGTATGAATATGCGATCTGATTCGCGTTCTATCTCTACAATCTCTCCTTTCCTGAACGGGCCGACGTTTGTTCCTTCCGGAGTCATGAGGGCCGGTATCTCTGTGAGTATACGGATGTTTGGCGCTTTCTGCACTGACTTCTCCTGGTTGAGCACGGATTTGAGCCGGTTGTACAGCAGCGTCTCCTCCTCCGGTATCGGCGACGGTAAAGTGCGCCCATAGGCGAGGTATATCAGTATCTTCTGTATACGTTTCTCTTTTAAAGTATTTAATAGTTTGTTATGGTTCTCCTTTATCAGGAGTTTGTCTTCCTCTTTATCGTCCGTTTCGTACTTTGAGGCCTCCTTGTAAAAGTTCTCGGGAAGAGAGATTAGTTCTCCTGTGCGCTTCTCTTCCGAAAGGCAGTTGTAGATCTTTTCTATTGCAAAGCTTTCTTTCATTTGAATCCCAAGGAGGGTGCAGTTCCACTATTCGTCCGCTCTTGTATATTATATGTGTAATGTAATCTTCAAATACTAATACTTTACTGGAACATTTGACGAAGGGGATAATAATAGTGGACACGTGGGGTAGTAAGTTAAATAGCGAGGGGTGGATTTGAACCACCGATCTCCGGGTTATGAGCCCGGCGGGCACTCCGAGCTACCCTACCTCGCTTCATGCATGCAGAAACAGGTACCTATGTGGAGAAAATGTATTTAAACTGCACCTGGCGCAGTATTTCTTACTCCTGCACGGCGAGAATCCTCGCAGAAGTGGCGAAACTCCTCACCACTCATGATGCGCAGACCCGCCTCCCGCTTCAGATCCTCTGGAATGGCCCTAACGGCAGAAGCAAAGATACTCTGCGTATATCGCGTCTCGTTCCTATCCCACGTTGCCTTTCCTCTAAGTTTTTGTTCAGCCACGGAAAACACATTTGATTATGCTAAAACTGCGTTGTAGATGCCCTCTGCCTCCTCACGACTGACGCTCTTCAGCGCCTTTCCGCACGAACACTTAAAACTGTTATCGAAGGCTATCTCAAACGGAAGGACCATCCTCTGCTTCTTGGAGCAGCTCGGGCAGGCGAAGAAGTCGTTGCATCCCTCCGGCAGGGAGCTCTTCGCGGTGGTGCTCTGCATTATATGCTCCCTAAAAGTCCCGACGGAGTTATGGTCTATATACCAGAGGAAGGTAAGCCATCCGTTGCTATCCTTGTTGATGTTATAGCGGACGATACCGTAGCTGTTGAGGACGTTGAGGACGCGCCGCGTCTCATTAAGTTTGATGTTAAGAATTTCGGAAAGCTTTTCATCGACCTTCGGCCCGTCAAGAAGCTTCCCGATAATATTATTGGCATGGCTGCCCACCGCCTTTGTTATGTATTCGCAGAAGAAGGTCTCAGAGACCACTTCACGCGTCTTTCCAAGCGCAGCGTCTGCAACCTCTTTATTGTGGATGTCCAGCTGCTCTTTCTTCGTAAGCTTCGGAACCTTCACTACCGCCACCTTTTTCGGGGCAACGTGGATTTTCGCCGTATGCCTCTTAAGGCTTTTTACACGAACTTTCACGTGCCTTATCGGAGCACGAACGGCAAGATGCCTCTTAACGTGGGTTTTGACTTTCCGTGAGGCAGCCTTTCTGGTAGTTTTGGTGTTTTTCATCGGAATCACGAGTCACTGAGCGCAACATATATTATGGTCATTTAGATATAAATACCTTCGTTGAGGAGAGGTATATAAATAACGAAACTGGAGGAAAATCGCGTTCCGGTGCCCAAATGCCCAAGAAAAAGCTTTATATGATCGGAATAGACTCTGCGGCGCTGTGGCTGGTGAAAGAGCTCGCCAGGGGCGGCAAGCTGCCGGGCCTGGGCACACTGATGGAGAAAGGGATGCTCACGGAGCTGGAGTCGGCCATGCCTCCCATGACCGGCCCCGCCTGGCCCAGCATCTACACGGGGCTCAATCCCGCCGAGCACGGAGTGCCTGATTTCTTCGAGATGAAGAAGGACTACACCCCCGAGCTGGCTTTCTACGACTCCGAGAAGAGCCCCCCATTCTGGAAAGAGCTCGCCAACAAGGGCTACCGGTGTCTGCTCATAACTCCAGCGACAGAGATAAACCTGCCGAAGTACAAGAACGTGGACATAATCACCGGATTCCCGCTGAAGGCGAAGACCAATAGCGAGTACCTGGCTACGCTCATGAAGAAGGAGCACTTCGAAGGAGAGCCCGACGTGGAGAAGGACATGAAGGCGGGCAAGATGTCCGTAGAGGAAGGGACACAGCACTTCGTCAGGAGCATAAGATCGCGAACAACCATAGCGGAGAAAGCGATAGAGCACGGCGAATACGACTTCATTTACGTCTGCTTCACGGAAACCGACCGGCTCCAGCACTTCGTGATGAACAAGAAGAATATGACGGACTATACCTACCCTATCTACAAAGAGATAGACAACCTGATAACCTTCTGCACCCGGCGCGCCGACAAGGAAGGTTCGGCGGTCATCGTGGTGTCAGATCACGGCGTCCAGCCGATAAAAGAGAAGCTCCTCCTGAACACCTGGATGATAAAGAACAAGTTCGCTACGCTGAAGGAGAGCGTAATCGAGAGCATCTCCTCGAACTCAGAAAAAACACCCACAAGCTACGCCCTCCGCGAGAAGGTAATGAAAACCGACCTAAGAAAAGTCTACGACAAGCTCCCACATTCTGCGAAGAAAGCAGTGCATGCTTCGGTAGGGTCCCTCTTCTCAGCCGCAAGCACCGGAGAATACACCCGCCTTCACCTCTTTGACTACGAGATGGCCAAGACCTTGGCCTTCGCAGGAATTTCCAATATAAACGTCGCAACAATCTTCATCAACGATGAGAGATTTGACAGGCCCACGGTGAAGAAAAGTGATTTTGCCGCACTAAAGAAAAAGCTAATCCAGCAACTCGGCCAGATAAAGGACGAACACGGAAAAGTGGTAGTTGAGGGGGCATATGATGCCGCTGCCTACTACGGGACAAGACCCAAATTCATCGCCCCCGATATCTTTGTCGAGGCAAAGCCAGGATACACCATCGACATTTTCAACTTCTCAAGGAGCGGAATCTTCATGGAACCCGAGCCGCCAAAGAGAGGAGACCACACGCGCATGGGAATATTTGGTGCGTATCCAAAGACAAAGCTTAACCTGCCCAAAAAGAACCTGACAGTTACTGACATCGCACCTATAATCAGATCCTATTTTGACTAACTAACATTCAGTAGGGCGTGAAGCTGACGTGGCAATCCAGGAACTTCTTGTAAAATATCTCTTCATCGCGCAGCTCCTCCGGCTTAAACATCAGGTGGTCGAATCCAGTCCAGATGGTGTACCAGCTGGCCGGCGAACCCAATATGGTAACGGTATTGGTGATCAGGTCTCCAAGACCCATAAGAGAAACTGACACAACCCCGAATCCTATCGCCATTCCAAAGACTATAAGGACGCCCGCCTGCTTCTTGTACCTGGCCAGATCCGCCTTGATGCGCCTGTAGTGCTTCTTAAAATGGTCTTTCAGGCGCTGTTTTATCAGCTCCTCATGAGCCGTATTCTTTACCGATTTTGGTATAAGGAAACGGAGTTCGATGCCTCCACCCTTGTCTATTGCGGCACGTTTTGCCTCGACAAGAAAGTCCTCCGAGAGGGCTCTCTCATTGTATGGCCTAGGGTCGAAGTCAGAGAAGATATCGTCATACGTGTCCAGGACAAGGCTTATCTCAGTCTTATCAAGAATCTGCTTGATGTCCTTCTCCTCTTCCATCTTCTCGGGACTTTGGGTAGGCATGTTTACCAATAGGGCGGTAGTCTTTTTAACCCTTCAGAAGATCACTGCTTGAATACAATACCCCTTACTGAACGCCCGCGAAGCAGGCGATCGAAGAGCTCGCCGAATCCCTGAAGTATCTGATCGCTGTCAAAAGAGTCAGCGACGGCCAACGCGTTTTTTGCGAGGCGCCTGCGCAAGGACTCCTCTGAAAACATCTTATAAAACTTTTCGGCAAAGTCGCCCTCATCATAATAATCGAAGACGAGGCCATTATATTCGTCCTCCACAATGCGGGTCTCCGGCTTGTAGCCGATGATGGTGTTGTTCCTCTGGTTGACGAGCATCGGAAGCCCGCAGGCCATCGCCTCAACAAACGTCCTACTCATCCCTTCCCATTCTGAATACGAAACGAAAAAGCCAGCACTGTTGTACAGACGCACAAGGTGCTTCTCATCCACATGTCCTATGAATCCCACATTGCCGCTGAGTCCGTGGGTCTCAACATACTCTTTGTACTCTTTCTCATTAGGCCCGGCTCCCACTATCGCAAGTAGCTCCCTGTCCGCAAGTTCTGGGTGCAACGCAACGGAACGCTCAACTCCGCGTATCAGCCTCCCTACTTTCTTCTGGCGTTCGTCAAGCCTACCGACGTAGATGGCGACCTCCGACCTCTTTTTGCCCTTTATCTTCCTGAACGCCCGCGCGGAGTTTATGGGGAGGTAGGTAAGCTGCGTTCTTTCGGTGAAGAAGCCCCTGGCGTATTTGTATTGCTCTGCAGAGAGTGCAACATAGCAATCGAGCCACTTTCGCATCTGATTCACGAAGTGCTGACGGGCAATCATCTTGGGCAGCAGGCGCTTAGCTCCCGCGTTCTTGAAGTTGAGCAGGACGTTTCCCCTATCCACGTATACATACTTTGCGTTCTTGCTAGGGCCCTTCATAAGGTGTTTCATCACGAAACCGACATCGCGGATGGAGTTCATCATAACGGCGTCGTACTGCGCCAGGGAGAGGCTCTTGGAGTCTACGCTCTTGGCGCTTTTGTCTATATTGCTGAAATCCGCAAAAAGGTCTACCTGATAACCGGACTCCTTAAGGAAGTTGTAGATAGGGTAGGTCGCGTTGGCGGCTCCGCCTACGATCCTGAAGGAACCCGAGTCCATCACCAGAATCTTCTTCATCAAGCATCACACGACAATGCCGATACCCGCGAACTTCCCGCCGTCGTATATAACGAACCTGCCTATTCCGGGCGTCTGTTCGAAGGGCCTCGCCACTATCTTATTCTGGAGTGTAAAGTCCAAATATGCAGCGCCCAGAGGGCGGATCACCTTGGAGGCAGAATCGTCGCCCGTAGCTATATCTACGACCCTATCAACTTTCACATCAGTGCAGGCGGTACGGACCCCATTTATCAGTATCTCGGGATTCTTCGAGATTCGGCGAACCGCAAAGACCAACGCATGCACCTTGTTAACGGCTTTCTTTGCAGGAGAGTTCTCAACGAGCACCATCCCACGCACCTCATAGCCCAACGGTTTCTCCAAACGTAGCGCCACATTGCTTCCTGTGCTAGCGCTGGGGCTCTTTTTCCCACGAATGAATATATCTACAATTTTCATCGTCTCTTCTTTGGGCAGAATCTTGAGAATCTCCCCTTTCGATACCTTTCCGGAAAGCACAACGCCCGCTATCGTATCCCGTTCGGGACTTATAAACCCCTGGAGAACCACTAGCGGTTCACCGCCCTTCTTGACTTCCGGACTGGACATCTCAACCAGCGCATCCACAAGGCACGCCCCTCCATACCACTTTATCTTTCCAGATTTCTTGACAAGATTCTCCCCGCCATAGGCGGATACCGGAACAAAAGTGACATTCTTCCTATCGAAGCCTATCTTCTCCAGATAAGTGGAAAGCTCTTTCTTTACCCCGTCAAATACATTAAAATCATAGCCCACCAGGTCCATCTTATTGACCGCAACAACGATGCGGGTTATGCCCAGCATCTTGGCTATGAAAAGATGGCGCCGCGTCTGCTGTTTTATCCCTTCCTCCTTCTTTACCGAGACCATAAGCATTGCAACGTCCGCGTAGGACGCCCCGCTTATCATGTTCTTGGTGAGCTCCTCGTGTCCTGGCACATCAATAAACTCGAAGGCGTAATCCCCATATTTTATCTGCGCCCGGGTGGTGTCGATGGTCAAACCGCCTTCCCGCTCCTCCTCGAAGCTGTCAAGTATGAAGCCCGGCTCGAACGGGCGCCCCAGCTTCTCGCTCGTCTTCTTCGCCTCATTTATGCGGTACTCGGTAGCAGACCCTGTCAGTATGAGCAGGTTCCCTATGAGCGTGGACTTTCCATGGTCCTTGTGGCCCAGCAGCGTTACTTTTCTAACCATCATGCAATCACATATACCCAAGCGAACGCAGTTTCTCCATGACGTACGCCTTCTCCTTGTCCTGCGAACGTCCGGAGCGCTCTTCCACCGTCGTGATCTCAAGCTCCTTTATTATGTCGTCTACGTTCTTGGCTTTCGACTTCAATGGCACCGTGCAGTGGGTGCAACCGAGGCTCCTGTACCTCATCCCGTTCCTCGAGATGTACAGCGGATTCAGCGGCACCTTCTCCTGCTTTAGGTAGCTCCACACGTCGATCTCGTTCCAGTCCAGAAGCGGGTGCACCCTGAAGTGCTCGCCCCTGTCCATCTTTGAAAGATAGTTGCCCCACACCTCTGCCGGCTGGTTCTTGTAGTTCCACTTGAAGTTGACGTCGCGCGGGCTCACATAGCGCTCCTTGGCGCGGATGCCATGCTCATCTCTCCTTATGGAGACGATGAGGGCGTCGAAGCCATGTTTTTTCATGACCTTCTTGAGTGCGGTCGTCTTGTTTGCCCCGCAGCAGGCGAATCCCGACATCTCCTCTTTGATCTCGCTCTTCTCAACGATCAGATCGAGCCCCCATTTCCTGGCAAGCTCCGTCCTGTAGGCGTAGGTCTCGGGGAAGTCTATGCTGTTGTCGATGTGTATTACTGGGAACGGGACCTTTCCGAGGAAGGCCTTCCTCGCTAGTGCCAACATCGTGGTGCTGTCCTTGCCCATGCTCCACAACGCCGCCACGTTCTTGAAGTTGGTGGTGGCCTCCCTAATGATGTAAATGCTCTTCTCCTCAAGTTCGTTCAGATCTTGTTTTATCATATTATCCTCCTTTTCTCACGTTAAGCAGCCCGACCAGGTAGATCGTAGCCCCTTCAATCTTCTTTCCCTCCTTCATGTAAATCGGAATCTTCGTGACAAGCTTCTCATCCGAGTCGTACAACTCAACATACGACTTTCCGAGATCCTGGAGCTTGTTGACACCGTTGGTGAAAACAGTATTGTAGTACTTCACCTCGCTCTTCTTCAATGCTCCTCTGAAGCTCTCCCAATTCTTCTTACTCTTTGATTCCCAGAGTGCCTCTGCATATTTCTCTATGTCAGTCGCCATAAAATCAACCAGTATAACCCAGCGCGGCGAGCTTCTCCAGGACCGCCCCCTTTGTCTTCTTATCCTTGCTCTCCGCCTCGATTATCGTCTCCCTCAGGACGAACGTAACATAATCGGAGACGGACGAGAAGCCCGTCGGCTCTATACTTTTCTTTATCCTGTAGAAAAGCGGAGCCGGTATCGTTATCGTCGTGTACTTCCTCGCCATTGCCTTTTTCGCTGCCAATTCAACACCTGTATTATAATGTTATAACATTATAATATATAAATATTACCTTCCAAGGGCGGCTATCCTCTTTATGTTTTTGTTGTTTCCAACGTATCTTGCCGTGCTGCCATCTATGACTATGCGGGCAACGCCGCTATTTTCTATGATCTGCGCGTTCTTCACGTTCCGCATCTCGGCGAGGACCCTCTTGATCGGAACGTCGAATATCACACTTACCAGGAGCATTACGCAGTGCCGGTGTGTACATACGACAACTGTCTTCCCCGGATGCGTCTTCTTGACTGCCGTAACAAACTTTTCCAACCGTTTTCTCATTTCCATTAGGCTCTCTCCACGCTCCCCAAACTTGTACCGGGTGTCGTTGAACGCCCTTTCTATTCCCAATTCCGCAACGACAGCCTCCCATGCCATACCTTCATATTTACCGGAACTTCTGCCCCGTAGCCATTGCGTATGGTATACTGGCGTTTCATGGTACGCTGCTATCTCGCTCGCAGTGTCTCTCGCCCTCTTCAGATCACTTGAGAATATAGCATCAATTTTCCTGTTCTTGAGCTTCCTTGCAACCAGTTTTGCCTGGGCCAGCCCCTTTTTAGTCAAACGCCCCTGGGTCTGCCCCTGTATCTGACCTTTCGTGTTTGCGACCGTCTCCCCATGCCTCACTATTAGCAGCTCCACACAATCACTATAATGTATTATAATGTTATAACATTATAATATAAAAGTGTTTCGTTGAGAGGGCTTTGTGCAGAAGCAATAAATTAACATAACCCCCATACTATCTGTTATCTAGATGGTTAATCATGAAAATTCTCCAGCTTGATGTAAACAACATCACCTACGAGCCGGTCAAACCCGAGGCCAAGCTCTACGACGACGTGGAGAAGAAGCCCGTTTCTATCGATGACGTTCTTGTGTTGCTCATCTCAGTGGAAACAAACGACACTATCGAGATGGCAGACAAGGCCATACAGGAAACGGACCAGTTCCTCGTGAAGCTCGCGCGAAAGAAGCTCCTAATCTACCCCTACGCCCACCTCAGTAATAATCTCGCATCACCGGAAGACGCGCTAAAAATAATAAATTACATGGTAAAGCACACCAAACCGGGAGTTGAGATCTTCAAAGGGCCGTTCGGCTGGAACAAGAAGCTCAAGCTGGACATCAAAGGACATCCGCTCGCAGAGCAGTCGCGCACCTATTATCCTGCAGGGTCGGAGGAGAAGATCTACAGAAAGACAAAGCCCATGAGCGTCAATACCTCTCTTGTCAAGAAGAGCAGCTGGGCGGGACTTCCAAAAGAAGACCACCGCACAATAGGAGAGCAGCTGGACCTTTACAGCTTCCAGGAGGTCTCGCCGGGCATGACCTATTGGCACCCGAACGGATACATAATGTTCAAGGAACTCATGAAGTACATAAGGGAAAAACTCGATGAGTACGGCTACAAGGAGATTGCAACCCCGGCATTCGCAAACATAGCCCTGTGGCATGTTAGCGGGCACATAGACAAATACCGCGACAACATGTTCATGCTCGAGAACGAGGGGCAGGAGTTCGGCCTGAAACCGATGAACTGCCCCTCCACCATACTCGTTTACAAATCAAAGAAGTGGAGCTACCGGGACCTGCCTTTGCGACTTGCCGACTTCGACAAACTGTACCGGAAGGAGCTGAGCGGCGCGCTGACAGGCCTGTTCAGAGTAATGGAGATGACCCAGGACGACGCCCACCTGTTCATGACCGAGGAGCAGGTCGAAGAGGAGCTAATACGCATACTCAAGCTGGTGAAAGAGCTCTACGAGAAGTTCAACCTCTCCTACACCGCAAAGGTCTCGACCATGCCTGACAAGCACCTCGGGGACGAGGCGCTCTGGAACAAGGCCACCGAGAACCTGGAGAAGGCGCTCTCAAAGAACAAGGTGAAGTACGAGGTGAAGGAGAAGGAAGGCGCATTCTACGGTCCAAAGATAGATTTTGATGTCAAGGACTCTATCGGAAGGGAGTGGCAATGCGCAACCATACAGCTTGATTACCAGCTCCCGCAGCGATTCGGACTAGAGTACACCGGAGAGGACGGCAAGGAGCACAGGCCCGTAATAATCCACCGTGTGATCTATGGATCGCTGGAGCGTTTCATGGGCGTGCTCACCGAGCACCTGCAGGGGAAGTTTCCCACCTGGCTCTCTCCGGTTCAGGCCAGAGTCATCACCATCTCCGAGCAGACCAACGAGTACACTGAGTCCGTTTACAATGAGCTCAAGAAGCACAAGCTACGCGTTGAGATAGACATAAGCAACAACACCCTCGAGCACAAGATCCGCGAGGCCAGTACTTATGAAGATACCATACATCATAGTCATCGGGAAGAAGGAGCAGGATGCAAAGACCATAACGGTGCGCAGCAGGTCCGGCAAGCAGAAGTTCGGCGTCCCGCTGGATGAGTTCATAGCCCAGATAGAGAAGGAGATAGCGGAGCGATCCTTCACGCTTTCATATTAGGCACGGATGACCCACATGCAGCAACTCAGCATGCTAGTTGACAATAGGGAACGGAACACCGAGCTTTTGGAGTCGCTAGCCCAGAACAACATCAAACTCTCTTTCTCCCAACTGCCCGTCGGCGACTACATAATCTCGGATCGCATGTGTATAGAACGGAAGACGGTGGGCGACTTCGTCAGCTCGCTGATCGACAACCGGCTGTTCGAGCAGGCGCAGCGCCTCAAGGAGGCGTTCCCCAAGCCCATAATGATAATAGAGGGGAGGATGGAAGAGAGCACGCTCAGCAGGAACGTGATGCTCGGCACCATCCTCGCCCTCTACACCGATTACAACATACAGGTGATAAACTCGGAGGACACGCTCGAGACCTCCTACATCCTGTCAAAATTCGCCGAGCGCGAGCAGGCAGTGGAGCACAGGGAACCGCGGCTCGCCGGCAGCAAGAAGGCATACACCGAATACCAGTGGCAGCTGGCCCTGATAAGCTCGCTGCCCGGCATAGGCCCGAGCATAGCGAAGAATCTGATTTCCCATTTCAAGACCATACACTCTCTCGTGAACGCCGATGCAAAGGAGCTCACCAAGGTGGACAAGGTGGGAAAGAAAAAGGCCGAGCGAGTGTATAAAATACTGCACGCCGAGTTTGATTCGGTGGTCTGATGGGTCTGCTCCAACGGGTCTTTGAAACAGGGGAGGAGAAGGCATTCTCCCAGATACGCGGCATAGTGGAGATCTCGCGCAGAGCGAACGGCCTGCTGAAGGACGTGATAGACGGCAATCCCTCCCTCGACGACCTCCGCAGGCTGGAGAAAGAGACCGCCAGCGAATATTTCCGCGTCTCAAGGCTTCTGGCCTCCGGAGCGATTGCGCCGAACCTCATCGATGACATGATCCTGATGATGAACAAGGAGGAGAACATCACAGAGTCCATATTCAAGACCTCCCGGCAGCTCATGCGCTACAAAATCAAGGACAAGGCGATTAATGCATACCTGTGCAAGGAGCTCCTGATATACAACAAGATGGCCAACGATTCGATAATCCTGCTCTCGCGCATGCACACGCTCGACAACATAACCGCAATGCGCACCACCCGGGCGAAGATAAAGTTGCTGGAGAATACGGCCGACGGAGTGCGCGACGCGCTGCTGGACTACGCCTACAACAAAAACACCACGTTCAAGGAGTTCTACCACATCACCAATCTGGCCTACACCTACGATGACGTCCTGGACGACTGCGAGGACGCCTCAGACCTCTTCATGAGCGTTATGCTTTCCATAACTACCTAACGTGATTCGCGTGAGCCCAACATCTCTGATCACGCTACTCCTCTCATTCATTCTTGTCACCCTAGTCGCAGGCAACAACATCTCTGTCTCCACAGTCCCTATAATATCAAGCAGGATCGTCAAGCGGAAGGTAGGCATAACAATCGCAGTGCTCGGTTATCTCACCGGTTTCGTAATGCAGGGTAGCATGTTGCGGACGAGCGTCACCACACTGCTGCCCCTAGGAAGCGTCCTCCTACCGGTAGTGCTCCTTATCTCCATAGCGGTGTTCATCCTAGCACACCTGAGGAAGATCCCAGAACCACTTTCAGTAGTATTCACCTGCGCACTCTTCGGGGCGAGCATCGCCTACGGAACTCTTAACACGACCTTCGCCATCCAGACCCTCTCCTTCTGGCTCATCGCTGCCATAGCGACCATAATCCTCTCTTTCATCTCCCTCGGCACGATGCAGAAAGCGCTCTACCGGAACAAGGTCTGGACAAGCGTGAGCATCGTCCGTGCGCTGCTCATCGTGCTCTCCTTCTTCACCGCCTTCACGCTGGGCGCGAACACCATAGGCATAATATACGCATTGATGCCCATCGGAGTCGCCTCTTTCGTCGCCGTGCTGCTAGCCATAGTCATAGGCAGCATCTTCTTCAGTTCAGCTGAGCTGAAGCGCCTGGGCGAAGAGCTCCTCCCGCTCAGGTATGCAAATGCGCTCACCGCCCAGCTGATTTCCGTTATACTTGTCGAGGCGGCCTCGGTGATGGGCATCCCCCTCTCGAACACGCAGATGCTGACCATGAGCATCTACGGCGAACGGCTGCGCTACAAGGAGAAGCTGCTCTCAAAGAAGCCGATGGTGCAGATCCTGCTCGTCTGGGTGGCAACCGCGGCGATAAGCCTGGCCCTCGCCTACATCACCGCAACAGCGATCCTGGCGCTATAACGAACCACCGTACGGGTATTTAAGCTACGACAGGACATCCTGATAAAAGATGAAAAGCATGGAGAAATGGAGGAAAAATATTCTGGAGCATCATTTGCTTACGGCACTCATAGTACTCGAGTTGGTTCTTAGCGTGGCATTCCTCGCACTGTCGTATCTTATCAGCAACCTATACTTCAAGGGAGTTGGAGTTGGATTGCTAATTGCCTGGGTAACTAGCGCCATAGCCTATCTATTCAAAAAGAAAATGCTAAAACCCTAAGCGACGAAGAGTGCGGGTATCTGCTTCCCACTAGGATTCCTGCCGTATCCCGGCAGCAGCAACTTCTGACGCCACAGCAGGATCAAGCACAAGCCCGTACTTCTTGATTACCTCCGATCCTGATTTCTTGACGAAAGAGGAGAAGGCCGCCTCGCCGCTGGCGAAAACCACGAAGCGCGAGTTCGATCGGATGCCGGACGCTTTTATGGCATTCCTTATATTCATAGTGCCTGCGATGAAGAGTAGCGTCTCTTTCTGCAGACTGTCCGCGCGCATGCTCTTTTCAGCGTACCGGAGATGGGCGTTGACAAAGGCGGGCAGGAGCCGCTTGATGAACGACTCCTCTGCCCGTACCAGCAGCACGAACTCTTCGCCCTTTGACAGGCTGCCCGAGGCCGCCACAAGCTCCTCCACACTCGCCCTAGAACTGCACATCCATGCCTCCGGACGCCGTATATCGAGAATGTCCACAAATCCACAACGATTATATTTCTTGTGCTCTATATACTATAACAAACTTATTTAACGGTATTAGCATGAGCCAATTCGGATCGCAACTCCATGGGAAATCGAAGCGCAGGTCTTACGGCAACGGCAAGATAAAGAAGAAGAACAGGGACAAGAAGCGCTACGAGATGGGCGGCTACTTCGCCAACACCAGGCTGGGCGCGGCGAACTCGATCAACAAGGTGCGCGGCCGCGGCGCAGCCGAGAAGAACAAGCTGAAGTACGCGGCCTTCGCGAACCTGCTCACGAGCAAGGGCTACAAGAAGACGAAGATCAAGGCGATCCTCGAATCAAAGGACAACCGCAACTTCGCGCGTCTCAAGATAATGACCAAGGGCACTGTCATCGAGACGGATGATGGAAAGGCTGTCATAACCAACCGACCGGGCCGCGAAGGCAGCATCAACGCCAGGCTCCTAGGGTGATACTATTCCTGCACGCGTCTATACCTGTGACTCCGCAGACGCCAACGAGCTGAAGAAGCTCATGGAGTACGACCCGTATCTGGATAAGAACCTCAACGAGGAGCAGCTGGTGAAGCTGAAGGACGATGTCCAGGCGAACGTCATCTTCGCGCGCCAGGACTACAACATAAAGGACGGGATCTCGCTGAACCTGGACGAGAAGAAGGTCTATCTGTACCTCAGCGCGGTAGAGGAGTTCCTGGAGAAGGCGGACAAGAAGCTCAAATCCTCAATAAAGAGCATAGCCCGCGCCGATGCCGAGACAGAAACCAAGATAATCAGCATAGTCGAGACGGAGCGCTCCCAGAGCGAGCAAGGCCTGGGCCTAATCTTCGGCTGACTACTCATCTTCCTGGAGTTCCGCTCCACGCCGCCCAAGCAGGTAAAGCAATCTGTCCCAGAATGTAGAGCCTCCAGCTTTGCGTATGGGTCGGACGGGCTCGCGCTCCATGGGCATCACGCCACTCTTGCTGGCGTAGCGCCTCGCCAGCTCTCTTATCGTCTTCGAGAAGTAGGCCTTGCGCTTCAGCATGTATGCAGGTACGTGGCTCGAGATCCCCTCCGGGACTACCTCGTCCTCCGGCAGCGCGGCATACATCGTATCTCCACATGCATCCTCCATCTCGCGCATGCTCAGCTCGTAGGGCTTGTACCTCTCCCGGTTGACTATGAACTTGTAGCTGAGCTTCGAGTTGTAGAGCACCTTGGTGAGCCGGATCGCGCTCGCGCAGGAGGCGTTGTTGGGCATCAGTATCGCAAGCACGTCCAGGTTGTCGAAGCCCTTGAACTGCTGGAAGAGGTTGAGCGGCATGGGCCCGGGCGGGGTGTCCGTTATTATGAAATCGTAGTTCATCTTGTTGAGCTCCACATAGAGTTCGTGCAGGCGCGCGAAGTCAGGGAGCTTGAGCGCGAAGGTGATCTCCCCGGGCAGGATGTTCAGGCCGGTGGGGCTGTGCACGACAATCGCGTTCCTCGGCTTCACCTTCTTTGCGAGCACCGCCCGTATCCCCACGTTTATGTCCTCGAGGCCCAGCTGGAAGCCGACGCTCGGGTTCGAGTAGTCCATGTCCACCACCAGCACCCGATAGCCCATGAGCCGCAACGCGACGCTCAAATTCACAGCAATGGTCGTCTTGCCCACCCCTCCCTTCTGCGACGCGACTATTATGTTGAATGTGCTGCTCATCACTTCACGTCTTCATCCGCCTCTTTTATATTCTCCCTTATGCGTACGAGCTTCTCCACGTCCTCGGGCCTGTAGGCGTTCCTGATCTTGCCCCTGCGCACTCGTCTGTAGAGGAACAACCCGGCAATAATCACAAGCATCACCACAGTGCCCAGAATGGTCCAGTAATTCGCGAAAACTCCTGTAGATCCAACGTTCAGGCTGCCGGTACCTCCGCCAACAGTTGGCGGAAGCACGATGACCGGTATGTTGTAGGAGATGTTGTACTGCCCCGCACTCACCACCAGGTCAAGCGGCACAGTCTCGGACACGCTACCTGTTTTTATGTAGAAGGTCTTCGTGACCAACTGGTTCGGCGTCACGTTGACTATCTGGGTCGCGTTCGTTATGGCCACGCTTGTCGGAGAGCTGAGAACGAACTTCATCGGGACGCTCGCCGTTCCGGTGTAAAGTACCGCGAAGGAGATCTTGCCGACCTCATCGGTGTAGAATGTGGAGAGCTGGGTGTTGATGATGCGCAATATGCTGCTCGTTGAAGGGATCGAAGGAGCAACCAGCGTGGTCTGGGCATATCGTATAAGGTATGTGTTGTTCGGGTTCGTTATCCTGTAGGAGAGGACGGTGGTCTGGTTCTGGTAAAGGTAGTTGACAAACCACTTTATCACTGTATAGCCGTCCACGTCCGTTACGTTGCTGGGCAGGCCAAAGGTCTGTATCTGAGAGAGGCTGGTGATAATTCCAGGGTTAAGAATGGTTATGACTGTTGATTTGTTCAGCGTCTCCGCCGCCGGGGCCCGCAGGAAGAGATTGACCGTCGCATTGCCCTGCGTTATGTAAACCTGCGTATCGGCAGTGGTAGGTATGGTGTTGTTGTACACAAAGAAAGTGAAGTATGCAGATTGCCTGACCTGGCTGCCGGCGAGGAAAAGGGTTATGTTTACCGGGACGATGTAGGTTCCCGTACGGAGGTTCTGAGCATTAAATAACACCTGCAGGTTTGCATTCTGACCTGGAGTCAGATATTCGACGGTCTGGGAGAGGGTAATTACCGAAGCGTAGATCTTCGGTATGGAGAAGTTCAACAGGGCGGAACTGTTTCCGATGTTCTTGAAACTGAACTGCTCTATTATTGTTGAACCCTGGGCCACGGTTGCATAGTAAGGCACGCTCTCAAAGCTTATCTGAGGTATACTTATCTTGGACGGGGTCGGTGTCGAACTAGAAGACGGACTCGGCCCCTGGCCCCCGCCTCCTGCTCCTCCCCCGCTTCCAAACCCGCCGCCGTTGCCACCTCCGCCACCCCCTCCTCCCCCGCCTCCTGAAGGCGGCGGCGTTACGAAAATTGCGACTACCGGGTCTGCAGGTATGGTGACCATGACCGTGCATTTTGAAGAGTTAAGGACGAACGGGGTAATCGGGCTCCAGCTGCCTTCGACCAGCTCGTAGGGCAGGGGATTCAGGCTGTCGCACGTATACCCTAATGTAAGATTGGCGGAGAGTATGACGTTCGCCGCATTCGTGGCGTTCAATCTCAAAATTAGGTACGGCGTCTTCCCTACCGGCGTCACATAGCCGCTATAGGTGGCGTTTGAGGTAACGTTGGATACGATGATGTTCGCTGTCACCGCTGAAGGGGCGGTCAAAGTCAAGAAGGCGTTGGCAGGTTGATAATAGAAGGTAGAGGGCGTGTTGGCTGCTAGATTCGCAAGCACAGAGAGCGTAGCCGGATTCTGTCCAGTGGATCCTGACGAAGCAGAAACAGTGTAAAGAACTGTGTTAGAGCTAGTACCCACAACGGCGCCCTGAACTACATAATAAGTTTGAACCGTCGCAGTATACGTACCTATGTACGGCGCAGCATTCGTGAGCGTCATGGAGACCTGCTCATTCTGTCCTGGGGAGAGGGCACCTATCTGGTCCATCTCGCTGAACGAACTCGGGCCTGTCACTTGCAAGTTCAGCATTATTGTGTTGCTCGCAGAGAGCCCGTTGTTTGCCACGTTAACTGCGAACACTACTGGATTCCCCTGCGGCACAGAGGTCGCCGAGAAACCGGAAACAACGAGCTGTGACGCTGGAGCAAACCGCGCCGTACCGGAAGTTGTGTTCGACGAGGCCCCGATTGCCAGAGAGATCGTGGCGAGGTAGTTCCCCTGCGTGAACAGGAGGGCGTTTATAGGCGGCGAGACCTGGGCCGTCGGCAGCGAGTTGAAGCTGGCTGCAGATATCGATGTACTGTAAATGCTCAACTGGTTCGAGGCATAGGCGATGCTCAAAGTGCCCGCCGCGGAGTTTATTACGCAGTTGGACAGTGTTTGCGCATTGTAATCAAGAACAATGTTTCCTGCAATCTGGTAAATATAGGAAAAGTTAGGAGTGACCTTAAAAGGGCACAGCACATTCACGCTCCCGGTCGCTACCGCATTGGCAGTATAGGCCATAACCACCTGCAGCAGCAAAAAGCCAATCAATATCGACAAAACATACTTCATTATGGGTCACGCTTCTGCCAGCGAATCTCGTGTCAAATCGCAGCTGCGCTAGGCGATTAAATATGCACCAATACCCTTTTATCACTAACTCCATCGACGTCGTCATTAACTCTGCAACTGCTGCCTCTTCCTGGCAGTCTCAAGCAGCAGTATCTCCCGCGCCCTCATGAACCGCCCCAGGTATCCA
Source organism: uncultured archaeon (assembly GCA_963830445.1). Taxonomy (GTDB): domain Archaea; phylum Micrarchaeota; class Micrarchaeia; order Micrarchaeales; family CABMGC01; genus JAJZOD01. Next base: position 75,608 of record CAWHMC010000005.1, on the reverse strand, counting down.
CCGCGCTCTTCGGACCGGACCGTTGCTATCGCCTTGTCGAGAGGCATCCACTCCACTACGAATCCCTGCATACGCTCGCGCTTCGTGAGCATGAGTGGCTGCCTGGCTCCCTTGGTGTAGGCCATGAAACAAAATGAGATTCCCAGCACACGTGCCCTGTTCCTGTATTCCATAACAAGGCCCATCTCGGTGAACCTATCGATTAGGCATCCCGTCTCCTCTTTTATCTCGCGCCGCAGGGCAGTCTCTACACTCTCGCCTTCCTCTATGCCTCCCCCGGGCAGTTTATGGTACTTGAGCCGCGAAGAGTACTGCAATGCCACCTCCTCCTTCTCGTTGAAGAGGACGGCCCGGGCAGCTCTGCGGACCTTGTAGCGCGAGGCAAGGTGCCTGCTGAGCCCCAGCGAACTTTCTGTAATCTCCTTGAGCAATTCCATGAACAACACTCTCTAAAATCCGGTTTTCGGGGTGCAATTAGGATTATGCTTTGCGCGCCTTCTTATACGCATCGAAATAATGCTTTCCCCTGAGGATAAACTGGCGCTCTATCTTCTTAGGAGCGAAGTAACGCCTGGTGAAAGCAACGACCTTAGCAGGATTGAATTCCTTGCAACTGTAGACGTCTATGCTGATGAAGTTCTTCTGCGAGAGAGTGTGGATCACGATAGATGACTCGGCCAGGGGAACCCAACCGCTGAGACCGGCCTTGTCGGGGAAAGACTTCCGGTCGGTCCTGAAGATCGACGGAGGCTCCTGCTTCTTCATACCTATGAAGTCCACAAGCCTGTCCAGGTAGCTGTAGCAGTGGTCAATCTGGCCGCAGACCTCCGGCTTGCAGTCGTAGCAGTCCAGCAGGAGCTCGTATCCGAAGACACGCATCTTTTCCATGATGCTCTTACGCAGCCACAATTTAAAAACAATGTGATGGACGTGGTAGGTTTAGATATTAAGGATTCGTCTAGGGACATCTTTTCTAAAGAACGCCACCAACGCGACGTCTTTTATACTTAACCTTCGGAAGGGCTAATTAGACAAGTGACCTACATGGCATCCAAAACCGCTACGACGTCTAAGGCCTCCGCAACATCCAAGGCCCCCGCACAACCCGCCTCGCCACCGAAAGCAAAGTCCAACACAGCGGTGATCGTAGGTGTTTTATTGGTAATCGTCGTCATCGGTGCCTATCTCCTTCTTTCCTCAACTGCCACTCCCCAGACGGCCCAGGCAGGAACGGCAGCGAATCCCTATAACCCGGGCCTTGGGTACGCAGGTACAGGATATTACAACATAAACGGGCAAGATGTATTCATCTCCAGCCAGGCCCAACTAAGCGAGGCACTGGGAGGGCAAACAACAATCCCGCAGACAAGCACTGTGCAATCATCCACGGGTGGGCCAACCCTAAACATAAGCAACGCCACAATATGGTATACTCAGTACGAGACGATCCTGGCTTCAGGGAACCCGATCTCTGACACCGTAGAACTATTAGTAAACGGCCAGGTCGTGGACGGGCCAACGGCGGGACCCGCCTCCGGCGAATTTTACGGCGAGTCCAGCACGCTGCTCTACGACTTTTTTGCAAATGTAACCACACCAGCGGGAGTATACAACATAACCGCAGTAGACCTGAACACGGGCCGGAGGAGTTCCGGTACGATCACGCTCTCGCCCGTCTGCAAGCCGGGGCAGTGCACATCGGATATCACTTCCGGCTACTGCACCTGGACCGGCCGCTACGTTTATGATTACTCCAACGGGCGTGACGATGTCAGACTATACAATATAGGGGTGGCCGGTATTGCTACTCTACCCGTCGGCGGATATACCTCCATGCCCTCCTGGGCAAGCGTTGCTTCCGGAGGAGGCGGATATGAATTTTATCATGGTACCTGCGGGAGCTGGACGCGTGTCGATCCGGCCGGGGACACGTTCTCCGGGTGCATCCACGATCCGGGCCAACCAAATTCGACCACCTGGTCTGCCTACTCCTACAATGAGAGCGGGGCTCCCGATTCCCTCTCCGACGGCATCGGCCTACCGGGGTCCGCTATCCGCGCGGTCTACACTACGGACATAAATTATTCTGTAGGACCTGCCTATAACATCTCGTTAAACGTATACCGGAACGGCACACCCGACTGGTCCGGCTATGTGGGCTTTAACGGACCGCATCCAACCATCTTTGGCCCCAACATGACCTGTTCCTGATCCGGCAGGGATCACTGCCGCAGATGCGGGTCTCTAGGGTCCGATTCACCTGATGCTCCCACCGGGATTTGAACCCGGGTTGCGGGATTGAAAGCCCCGCGTCCTTGGCCGAACTAGACGATAGGAGCGCGCCACTATAGCAGCGTATATATCGAGGCTTGCAAGATATAAATATTCTTAGCTATTGTATCTAGCGGAGGTCCTGGTGGTGCGAGGTATTCTTGTTGCCTTAGAGGGTGTTGACGGGTCCGGCAAGTCCACCCAGATCCCCCTTCTTGCACGCCACCTCAAGGCTGCGGGCATAGAATCCAGCATCTACTCCTATCCGACTCACGACAAGTTCTACGGTAGGATAATAAGGAAGCAGTTCCTGGCCGGAAAGCTGGAACTCTCCCCGGTAGAGCAGGTGTGCCTGTATCTGCTCGACATGGTGCGAGACAAAGGGCTCATAGAGAAAGATCTCGATGCCGGCAAGGTCGTCTTCCTAGACCGATACTTCTTCTCCACCATAGCCTACCAGTCCTCTAATGGCTTCGACTATGAAGAGATAAAGATGATAGCGAGCAGGATAATGAAACTCCCCTCCCCTACCCTAGTTCTATACTTCGACATTCCTGCAAAGGACGCCTTCAAGAGGAAAGCGAAGCAGAAGAAACTCACAGCAGACCGCATGGAGAAGGACCTGCTCTTCCAGGAGAAGGTGCGCTCCTTCTACCTGAAGCTCTGGGCAGATGGGTATGGCGCGAAGAGATGGGCGAAGATCGATGCAAAGAAGGACATAAGCGCAATCACAAAGGCCGCATTCATTGAGATAAAGACTACTTACACTGGTGAACTGAATGATTCTATCCGACTATGATCTGGAAAACATGATTCGCAGCCAACGGCTTGTCATAAAGCCCTTCCACCATGAGCTCATACGCGAGAATGGGATGGACCTGCGTCTCGATATGGAGATGGCACGCCACAACCCGAAGCTCAATCCCGATTTCATACTCGATCCGGAAAATGAGGAGCACGTAGCGAAAGAATACGTGATCGAGCGCAACGAAAAAGGACTGGTAATCAATCCACATGAGCAGGTTTTAATGTCAACTTACGAGTACATCAAGCTGCCCAACAACCTGATGGGCTTCGTGGAGCTGCGCAGCACCTGGGCGCGCCACGGCCTCCTGCTCCCTCCCACGATAATCGACGCAGGCTTCGAAGGCAACGTAACCCTCGAGGTGTTCAACGCCGGAGAAACGAAGATACTCCTGAAACCAGGGATGCGGTTCGCCCACGTGATCTTCGCCGCTACGCTGAATCCGGTAAAGAACGCCTACAGCGGCAAGTATCTGGGTCAGCGGGGCGTCAGGGTGCCCAAGGTGGTGCACCTAGACCGGCCCTACAAAAAAGAAAAGGAAAAGCAGAAATCTATCTAGTTATCTAGACAGGTCGTTTATCTCTTCCCGGCTTGCAGCCTCTTCGCGTGAGCCCGAAGCGGCTCCACCTACGAGTACCACGTCGCCGATGTTCTTGACGCTCTTGTAAAGTATGCTCTTCTTCTTCAATACCAGGTTGGCATCGCCCTTCGCGTTCTTCCATGGTGTCATGAGAAGCCTGCTTATCTCGCCCTTCTCTAGGTCTATGATCACATCCTGCACGTCACCGACGTACTGACCGTCATCGCTGTATATATCCATCCTGTATATTTCAGAGATCTTCATTCTAATCGCCTTGACTAATACTGTGTGAGAAGAATTAAAAAGCTTAACCCCGTTACCGAAACTTCCGTTATTCGAGTGGCCAATCGGTTTGTAGTTTAAAGCGATTTCCATAGTTTTACGGTCTTATCAAATTCCTTTACCGCGCAAAATGAATAATTAATACGCATATATGTATATTGTCGTCTTAGAGATAACCGCGCAAATGAACATTTAAATAATAGTAAGTACGCATATACAATTATGGCGTGGGAAAAACCACTTTATAATAAAAGTGAGATTAATTGGGCCGGAAGGGTACTACGCGATTCCGATACTTCAAGTCCCGACATGGACAAAGCCTTAGAGATACTAGACAATTGGCGGGCAGTCCACAGTTATCCCATGCACGTATTTTACATGCGTTTGAAGATAGTCTCAAAGAAATTAGATAAAGATTCGCTCATCGCAAGCCGTTTAAAGCGTGCGCCAGCGATCATCGCCAAATTACGTAGAAAGTACCACGGCCATAATCCATCCATGGCCCTTTATCAGATGCAGGATATTGGTGGCTGCAGGGCTGTTTTATCAAACGTTACATTAGCCAAGAAATTATGTGATAATTATTATCTTAAAGGAGACCTGAAGCACAAAAGAACAGGATTTAAAGATTATATAACGACACCAAAACAAGACGGCTATAGGGGCATACACCTGATTTATAACTACAACAGCGACAGAGAAGGGAAAAAAGAGTACACCGGACTACTAATCGAAGTCCAAATAAGATCACGGTTACAACACATATGGGCTACCGCAGTTGAAACTGCCGGTTTTTTCACCAGACAAGCAATAAAATCAAACGAGGGATCCCCCGAACTATTAGAATTTTTTAAACTTGTGAGCGCAGCTTTTGCTAAAATAGAGAACTGTCCAGTAGTGCCAGACACTCCTGGCGATGAAAAAGAGCTATATGCGAAGATCAAGCAAAAGGAAAAAGAACTAAACATTATAAACAAAATGAGAGGCTGGACGAGCGCACTGAAGGTCTTTAACGAAAAGACCAAAAGAAAAGGAGAAGTCAGATTTTCCTTGTTGGAACTAGACATTCCAGGAGAAAAGCTACTAATTCACACGTATACAAAGAAAGAAGAACAACAGGCACTAAATGAGTACGCCACTCTCGAAAAGCGATATACTGGTAATAAAGAATACGACGTAGTTCTTGTGAGCGTTGACGCAGCTCACGACCTACAAAAAGCGTACCCAAATTACTTCGTAGATACCTATGAGTTTTTAAACCAACTTCATAGAATAATTGACAAAGCGAAATGATTGTTCAAACTCGGCACCCATTTTAAGCCTAATTCTACCTTATAGTTCTACAACCTATTTAAATAAAAAATCCGATAAATGCTGGCGTTTGTCCACTAATCCCGTCTGCGTAGTTAGGTTTAAATACATTATCTTGCATATTCTTAACCATAGTGCCTTCTTTTGGCGGATCTTATGAAAATTAGCGTGTTAGAGAGCACACCCTTCGCAGTCCGGGTGAAATTCAGCGGAGCGACCTACAACTTTGTCAACGCGCTGCGCCGGATAATAATGACGAGCATCCCCACTTTCGCCATAGACAACGTCACATTCTACGACAACACGAGCGCCATGTTCGACGAGTACATCGCCCACAGGCTGGGCCTGGTCCCGCTCAAGGCACCCAAGAATTACAACGGAAAGGAGGAGGTCCTGCTCTCCCTCAACGAGACGGGCCCCAAGACTGTCTACTCCAAGGAGCTGAAGAGCAGCGGGGAAGTGGAGGTCGCCAACGACAACATCCCGCTCATCAAGCTCGCCCAGGGGCAGGTCCTGAGGGTGGACGCGAAGGCGAAGCTCGGAACCGGACGCACCAGCGCCAAGTACCAGGCGGGCCTCGCCAGCTACACCGCCGACGAGAAGGAGAAGGACTTCGAGTTTTATATTGAATCATTTGGCCAGATGACGGCACCGGAGATGCTCGCACGTGCGTTAGATATAATAAACACAAACGTGAAAGAGATACAGAAAGAGCTGAAGAAATAAAATGCAAGGGTGGCAGAGCTTGGTCAAATGCGCTGGCTTGAGGGGTCAGTTGCTTTAGTGCATGCGTGAGTTCGAATCTCACCCCTTGCATACGGAAAAGGTACACAAAATGGAAAACATAGAGAAGGCAAACATTCAGCGATGGATCGCTACCCTTTCAAGCGTCAAGCATGACAACAAGCACATCAACGTGGCCAGGGACGTGCTGGTGCTGGCGACAAAGCCGAGAAGGCAGCGGGTCGCGGTCAACCTCAAGAAGCTCAACATGTACGCCAACGACTCGGACAACGTGATAGTGCCCGGCAAGGTGCTCGCCACAGGCGTGAACACAAAGAAGTTCAACATCACAGCAATCGAGTACTCGGGAACGGCGGCGGCGCGCCTCAAGGCGGCGGGCTGCAGGGTGCTCACGCTGGAGGAGATGCTGAAGGAGAAGGAGATCAAGATAATAGTGTGATATTTATGGCGGATCATGTAATCAACGGAGAGGGCAAGATTCTCGGGCGGCTGGCAACGCACGTCGCGAAGCTTACGCTCAACGGAGACCAGGTCATCGTAGTCAACGCCGAGAAGATAGTCATAAGCGGCCACCTCAAATTCCTGGTGGCGAAGTACAAGGCCCACGTTGAGCGCAAGGACAAGGCGAACCCGGAGCACTCACCCTACATCTCAAGGCGTCCGGACCTGTTTGTGAAGCGCGTGATACGCGGCATGCTTCCCTACCGCCAGCCCAGGGGCAAGGCGGCATTCGACAGGCTCAAGGTCTACATGGGCGTCCCGGAGGGCGTGAAGGTACCTGCGAAGGACACGCTCCACCTGAAGGACGGCCGCGACGTTTACGAGAACCTCATCACGATCAAGGAGCTGGCTGGAAAGCTGGGTTACGTGTGATATTATGGCAGATGAAACAAAGACACCCCGCGGCGTGAAGGACATCGACGCAGCGCTCAGCGAGTTCCAGGGCGAGACCCAGCCGGCAGTGGTAGCGGGCAAGGCCGTAAAGGGTACAGTCAAGAAGGCCGCAAAGCCCCGCCGCAAGAGCGTGAAGCAGGTCTCGGTCCAGAAGGGCAAGCGAAAGGAGGCGATAGCCCGCGCACGCCTGGTCTCAGGTTCAGGAGAGGTCATAGTCAATGGCATACGCGCCGAGCTCATGAAGCCCCACGAGATAAGCGAGCTCATAATGGAGCCCCTCCGGGTCTCACACCAGGCACGCGAGATAATGGCGGGCTCAAAGATCATAATCAACGTTTCAGGCGGTGGGATCAGCGGCCAGGCCCAGGCGGCGCGCAACGCGCTCGCCAAGACCCTGGTCATGTCATCGGGCAGCGAGGCCCTCAAGAAGACCTTCCTCGACTACGACAGGAGCATGCTCGTTGATGACCACAGGCGCGTGGAGCCGAAGAAGTTCCTCGGAACCAAGGCGCGTGCACGATTCCAGACATCCTACAGATGATACCATGATGATACCAGTGCGATGCTTCTCATGCGGCCAGGTAATTGCCGACAAGTGGGAGCTCTACGACAAGCGCGTGAACAAGGAGAAGGAGGACCCGAAGACGGTCCTCGCGGAGCTGGGCGTGACCCGCTACTGCTGCAGGCGCATGCTCCTGGGCCACGTGGACCTAATCGACGATATAATCAACTACAGCCGCAAGTGATGTGCTTAATATGACTACAGAAAACAAGATGCTGGTGGATCAGAACGAGTACCTGGAGGTAGGCATACACATCGGCACCAAGGTAAAGACCCAGGGGGTCAAGCGCTACATCTACAAGGTGCGCGAGGACGGACTGTACCTGCTGGACCTGGAGACCATCGACCAGCGCCTGAAGCTGGCGGCCAAGATGCTCGCCCGCTACGACGCCAAGAACATAGTCGTCACCGCATCGAGAATATACTCAATAGCTGCGGCATCAAAGTTCGCCGAGATAACAGGCGCAAAGGTGATAACCGGACGGGTCATGCCGGGAATCTTCACCAACCCGAATAGGGAGGACTTCATCGAGCCCGACATCATACTCATCAGCGACAACCGCAACGAGCGACAGGCGGTGAAGGAGGCCAACAAGACCAACATCCCGATCATTGCCCTCTGCGACACGGACAACTGGATGAAGTACATGGACCTGGTCATCCCCTGCAACAACAAGGGTCGCAGATCGCTCTCGCTCATCTACTATATCCTCTCCCGAGAGTTCCTCAAGGAGAAAGGTTTAATAAAGTCTAACGAGGAGTTCAACTACAAGCTCTCCGACTTCGAAGCGAAGGTGGAGATGAAGGCGAAATAGTTGAAGCAATCGGGAAACGCGTACAAGGCGCAGGCGGCGCTGGACTTCATGATCTCCTATGGCGTAGCCATAGTGATAATCGTCGCCGCACTCGCAGCGGTCTACTTCATCAGCGCACCGACAAAGCAGGCATTCACCTCCCAGGAGTGCGTGGCCACCTCTGGCTTCGCCTGCGGCTACATGTTCCTATATTTCAACGGGATAATGAACATCTCCATAGTGCAGGCTACCGGAGGCGACATAACCATCTACGGGATAGCCTGCTCCTCCACCCTGAACGGCAGCACGAGCTCGCCCACACCCACCTATGGCAACATCTACACCACCAATACGGTCGCTTATTATCCCTCTGGCTCCTCGCCCGGCACGGGAGTAAAGATATTCAGCGGCGCATCGCACAACTTCCTGATCTACTGCTACAATCAGGGAGGCAGAGCCACATCCGCAGGAGGCCAGACAACCTATGCCGGCTACCTGTGGATAAACTACTCACTGCCCGGCACGGGCACCAAGGTTACGCAGCTGGTGGCTGCGCTCTCGGCAGAATACATCTGAGCCAGCCTCACTAACCCTTATAAATCTTAGTCGGCAATATACAAACGTTTGTTTGGTGAAACCATGCCCATGAACCATGAGAGACCCTTTGATTTGTTGAACAAAGCCATCGGACAGCAGGTGCTAATACGCCTGAAGAACGGGACCGACATACGCGGCAAGGTGCAATCCTTCGACGTCCATATGAACATAGTGCTCGAGAACTCGGAGGAGCTCCAGGAAGGCGGCGCAGTGCACGCCAAGCTGGGCGTAATCCTTCTGCGCGGAGGCAACATACTGTTCATCTCACCAGCATAACCTATCACGCTAATGGGCTCCTGGCGCAACGGCAGCGCGCCTGCATGGCATGCAGGAGGTTGCGGGTTCGAATCGCCGCCTCAAACGGCACGAAAATCCCGCGGAGTCCATTATACTTATCCCTTTACGTTAAGGAGCAGAGGCGGTCAGGCCAGGTAATTGAGCAGCCCGTTCACCGTCTGGTAGGTCACTTTTCCTTCAATCACACGCACGGCCATCTCATAGACCGATTCCGGCTTTATCGTCTGCAGGCAAAGGTTGTTGGTACACTTCGACTCCTTGTGGTTGTAGGCGGAGATGCACGGACTGCACTGATAATAACTGTACATTATCACGCATTTGCCGAGAGGCCCGTACATCGTGGGTGCATCGGTACTGAACAGCGCAAGGGTCCTGGTGCCGGTTACCGCAGCGAAATGGGCCGCGCCGCTGTCGTTGGTTATAAGCAGGTCAGACATGCTGAGGAGCTCGAACAGCTCCCGCATCAGTGGCGTCTCCCCACAGAAGTTCCTGCACCTATTGTCTCCTACCCTCCCGACTATGTAATCAGCAGTCTCCCGGTTCGATTTGGTGCCCATGAGCAGGACATGGGAGCGCGGGTACTTTGCAATAAGTTTCTTTATAACGTTGACGAAATTCTCCCTTGGGTAGTTTCTCATGCTGAGGTTGCGCCCGACGTCATGGGATACAAGTATAATCTTCTCTTTGGGAGCCAACCCGATCTTCTCAATTAGCGATTTTCGTATTGCCGGATCAGATTTGTATTCTGGAACAACAAGTTCGCTATTCTCCACCCTTCCTTTGTAATTGGGATACTCTTTCTCTACCCCGACCGCTGTCTTTGTCAAACCGAGGAAGTTCTTGGCTATGTGGGTGTTCTGGTTGAACTGGCATCGCTGGGAGTAGAAGTCGCCCTTGTAGAGCCCCTCCATCTCATAGCCCCAGAAACCTGCCTTGAACTTCGCGCCTATCATCCCTGAGATGACCGATGAGATGCGCATGAAGAGCTCGTAGTCTATTATGAGGTCCATCCCCTCGGCGCGCAGCTGTGCCATTGCAGAAAGCCCGGTGCGCACGAAACTCCACAGGTTGGTGTCGTCAATGCTGTATATGTTCTCCTTGGGCACCATGTCCAGCATCTCCCAGGTGCTCCTGATGCTTTTCGCAGTAAGGCAGTAGAGTTCGCATCCCTCCACATTCCTTTTTATGTACCGAAGAGAAGGGTACAGCATTATCGTGGCTCCCATCTCGAATAGCTCGATTACAAGGACCTTCTTTATCTTCTTGTCTCTGGGCTTCGGCACAAAAGCGTAAATCCCCGAGAGCAGCAGGCAAGCCGGAATGCCGACAACCTTGTCCAGAAGCCTGAGGGTGTGAGAACTCTTCATTCTATCTCTTTATTATTGAGACCAACAATTTAAAAACTCAGTCGGGTGCGACTGGAGGCCATAAATATTTACGCTCAGCATACGGTACGATCCGTTAGCCATACAAATAGGTACAACGGCGACGGATGGAAGATACAATGAGGTTAAGTCTTATACTACCCGCATACAACGAGCAGGAGAACATTCGGAAGAACCTGCCCCTAATCTACGCCGAGGTGCAGAAGATAGGGGACTCTGAGATAATAGTGACCGAAGACGGATCCTCAGACAAGACCGCATACTTCGCTAGGCAGTTCGCGCGACGCGTCAAGAACGTGCGTGTACTCTCATTCAAAAAAAATGTGGGGAAGGGATTCGCCATAAAGAAAGCGATAGCTGCGGCCCGAGGGGATGTTATCGGATACACTGACATCGACCTGGCCGTACCGGCGTCCTACATAGGGAAGGCACTCTCCCTTGTAGAGAGCGGGAACCAGCTCGTCTTCGGCTCGAGGTACAATAGCAAATCGCGTACGAAGCGGGCCCCAATGCGTCTGCTGGGCAGCGTCGCCTACAATCTCATGGTTATAACTGTTCTCGGATCACGCGCCAGCGACCACATGTGCGGCTTCAAGTTTTGGGAGGCACGGCTGATAAAAGAGATGCTGCCGCTGATACGCGACGACCGCTGGTTCTTCGACACCGAGATACTCGTGCTCGCCCAGCGGAAGGGGATACGGCCGCTCTCCATGCCCGTGGCCTGGGTAGAGGTGGACAGCACAGTCCCGCCCGGCTCGGACATGGTCTACCTCACCAAGGAGGTAATCAAGCTCCGCTTCAGGAAGGACTGAGCACGGCTAGGTGCTGCTGTTGCTGTTGACATAGTACAGCCTGGCCACGAACGGACCTGCAGCGTTTGCTATATAACTGGGGAATGTACCCGGCTCTTGTTTGTCCATCACCGGCTGCCATCCCGGGCAGTAGCTCTCCGGATTCAGCGTATAATTGAGTCCGGAGACGCTCATATTTACGGGCACGATCACGTAAACGTTGGCCGGTATGTACCCGCAGTCCTTTATCCCGTCATAGGCCGTAAACCTGCTCTGGTTCACGTAGCCCATATACACTACGACATTGTTGAAGGCCGTATCCAGGTAGACCTTCGTGTTGTTCGGCAGCGCACTGAGGTATGCGGCAATCTGTTTCTGACCGTAGGTCTGGTACTGTACCAGATTGTACCAGAACTGCGATATCGGAACGGCCGTGCCGATTAATAGTAAGATGAACACCGCGGCCAGGGCAGCCTTGCCGATCAGCGGCCAGCTTCTCTTGACGCTGCCGATGAACCTGACGACAGCGAATGAGATCAGCAGTGCAATCGGGATTCCTATTACTGTCAGATAACGCTCGAGCCTGCCGGTGAGCACGTAGTGGAACGGGCTGAGGCTTATGTAGACCCAGCCGAACTCAAGGCAGAGGAAACCGACGCATGTCCAGAGAAGTGGGATGTACGCGTGCCTGTCGCGCTTCAGGGCAAGATACGCCCCACAGGCCACAACCGCATATATATAGTATCCAACAAAGTTGTTGTATGGGATATAGATGGTCTGCAGCAGGTTTAATGGGTTTAGCTGTCCGGAGGACAGCCCGTTCCACACGCCTGCAAGTATTTTGTACGGGAACATCACAGAGAAATAGTAGCCCAGGTCCATGTTGTAATTCTGAGCCGATGCGCTGGCGTAGGTGTTGACGGTACCGGTGAGCGTTTCAATGGGATTTTGCGTGTTCGCATAGTTGTAGACTGCGAGCAAGGCACCGGCCGCGAGCAAGCCGTAGAGCAGGTATACACTGATCCTATCAATCCTTGCGTTCTTTTTGAAGAATTCAATCGCAAGATAGAGGATAAGTACCACCAATATACCGGCCGTCTGCGGCGTTGAGAGCAGTGCCGCAACAACAAACACTCCCGTACAGAAATACCATCGCTTTGACCTCTCCCTAACCGCGTAGATGGCAGAGAGCAGTATCAGTCCTACGAAGAACCCGCCCACGATGTTCGGACTGTCGGTACCCGAGAGCGTCACGAAAAGCGGGAAGAAAGCGGCAAGGAGCGCAGCAAGGATGCCAGCGAGCTCATTGTAGAGTTTCCGCCCTATAAGGAAGGTCACAACTATGATGCCAAGGAAGCACACCATCGACCACGCCGCAGTCGTGAGGCTACCTATCCCGAACAGCGCATAGAAGAAAGCTATCGGGAAGATGTTCATCAGCCTAAAGCTGAAAGGAGTCCCCTGCACGAACGTTCCATGGATCATCTGGTTCGCGAAGAAAGTGTAGGTAAGGTCGTCTCCGAAGTAGGACGGCCCTATGACGAAGACAATGCCGTATATGGCAGTGTAAAGCAAGATCAGGCCCAGGGCAAGAAGAGTGATCCGGTTTTTCCTTTCCTTGAGGTACTCCCTAGTTTGCGCCACTACGCCAGTCTTCATTCTTTTCTTTGCGGAACGTTTCTTCAATATCTCCCCAAGAACAGAGCGAATACATTATACACTAAGCGTAATATTTCTACAAAACTAAATAAAATAATAGGGCCCCAAAAGGGCCCACAAGAATTACTTTGCGCGTCGTCTAGCCCTTCCTTCTGAAGGAACCGGCTCGCGCGCATGCATTACGTACAACATCAGGACCCACAACACTATCAGAAATATTATGAGGGAGATGGTGTACGAAATCGTGGCGAACGGCACCGCCAGAATCGCTGCCAGTATGGCCGCAAAGCCAACCACTACGAAAACCAGCGAAAGTATAGTCCCCGTTATCGTCGCGTGTGTATGTTTCATACGATCACATGTCTGATTTACTAACGATGGCAGAATATAATAATTTATGCCTAGCCGTCTGATGGCCGCCACGTCAAGCATTTATATCAGAAAATCCCCTACATACTAAGGTAATAACATCAATACAACTAAGCCTACTGAGAGCGTCAGTAAAGTACTCCCAAGGCCGATTAATCTAGATGCTATAGCGCGATACCAGTCTCTTGTAGAGGCCTACGAGGCCCGCGCGGAGAGGGACCTAGGACCCCAAAATCGCAGAGCATCCACAATAATACAATCTTTGATGGACTACATACCCCGTTCTCACGAAGAGGAAGAGCGCAGAAAAGAAGCGCTTAAATCCTCGTTTTACATCTTCGGTGCCACCGTATCAACCTACGTCTTCGGCTACCGCCTCTTCAGCGAGATCACGACTGATTTCGAGAATCCTTCGAACCTGCATATCTTCGGTTTTGGTGTCGGATACGGTCAACTTCTCTACGCCATGAAGCGTCAATTCGGGAGCAAGGTCGGAGGAGTGGACGCATCAAACTACTCTGAGTCCCTTACCAGCGAGGAACAGCTGGGAGTAATGCACGACACTGATTTCACCAAACCACTGCCAGTCACCATCGCGGCGGATGTGACCTACTCGATTAACGTGCTGGACCCTGCAATAATAGGATACGAAGACGGACGGAAGCTCCTGGATAACCTAGCCCTAACCACTAAACGCGGAGGCAAGAGTTATCACGTCTCTAGTGTAAACTCGCCGCCGATTCGCATGGAGGACGCTGCGGCGCGCGGTTTCCGTATTGATCATTGGGAAAAGGACGAGTTCCAGCTCTTTTTTGTCAAAATGACGAAGATAAGCTAGCAAAAAGCCATTCTTTCAACATTTTGTTGAAAGAAAGCAAACATTTATATATTATTTCATATATAACTTAGAATATGGCAAACAGAGAGAAGCTAGTGATACGCCAAGTAAGCAGGCCGGGCAAGAACGACCCCGACGCGCTCCTGGAGTGGTTCTGCGAGGTCTTCAACCTCTCGAACAAGGGCGATGCGATGGAGCCGGCACTGCTCAAGGAGATAATGGGCAGCAGCGTTAACGGCGAGGGAGTGACGAGCAAGGGACTCAACGAGAGGCTCGACGTACCCAGGAGCACAGTCATCTACCACTTAAATCAGTTCATCTCAACAGGACTTGTGATCAGGAGAGGCAGGAGGTACTACCTGCGCTCCGACGACCTCGCAAGCACGCTGGAGGAGATGCAGGCGGACATGGAGCGCGAGTTCAGCAGGATGATAGACTTCGCGCAGCGCATGGACGAGATATTCGAAGGTAACACAAATGCCCGAAGAAAAGAAAAACAACGATAAAAAGGCCCAGGAGCCTGCTCCGGAGGAGCCGAAGGGAGAGGAGGCCGAGCTGAAGGAGAGGCTGCTGCGACTAGCGGCGGACTTCGACAACTACAAGAAGCGGACGGCAAAGGAGGTGGAAAGCTCCAAGACGTTCGGGAAGGCCGAGCTCATAAGGAAGCTTCTTCCGGTCCTGGACGAGTTTGAACTCGCCGTTGCAGCCGCACAGAAAGACGACAAGGACAAGGGAATAGGCCTGGTCTTCGCAAACCTGCGCGATGCACTCAAGAAAGAGGGAGTAAGCGAGATAGAGGCAAAAGGGGTATTCGACCCGTACAAGCACGAGATAATGCTTACAAAGAGCAGCAAGGAACCCGAGGGCACGATAATAGAGGTGGTGAGGAAGGGCTACTGCCTCAACGGGATGATGATCAGGCCCGCGTCCGTGATCGTTTCAAGCGGACAGGAGGAGAAGAAGGAAACGGAGAACAAAAAGGATATTTAAAAAGTGATAAAATGGCAAAGATAATAGGCATCGATCTTGGGACCAGCAACAGCGCAGCAGCAGTACTCGAAGGAGGCAGGGCAACGCTCATACCTAGCGCAGAAGGGACCTCGCTCTACGGCAAGTCCTTCCCGAGCTTCGTCGCATTCACTAAGGATGGGCAGCGCCTGGTGGGCGAAGCGGCCCGCAGGCAGGCGGTGGCGAACCCCGACGGCACGCTCCACGCGTTCAAGCGCAAGATGGGCACCAACTTCAAGTACAAGGTGTTCGGCAAGGAGTACACGCCCCAGGAGCTCTCCGCAATCCTGCTCCAGAAGATAAAGACCGACGCAGAGGCCTTCCTGGGCGAGCCGGTGAAGAAAGTGGTGATCACAGTGCCCGCCTACTTCGACGACAACCAGCGCCAGGCGACCAAGGACGCAGGGGAGATCGCCGGCCTGGAAGTGGTTAGGCTGGTCAACGAGCCCACCGCCGCGGCGCTGGCCTACGGGGTGGACAAGGCGCAGAAGGACATGAAGATCATAGTCTACGACTTCGGCGGCGGAACGCTCGACGTCACGGTAATGGAGTTCGGAGGCGGCGTGTTCGAGGTCAAGTCCACGAGCGGCGACACCCAGCTCGGCGGCACCGACATGGACAACACCATAGTCTCGTTCCTCTCCAAGGAGGTGGCGAAGCAGGGAGTCGACATCACCAAGGACAGCCAGGCGATGCAGCGCCTCCGGGAGGCGGGGGAGAAGGCGAAGATCGAGCTCTCGACGACTCTCAACACAGAGATAAACCTCCCGTTCCTAACGATGGGACCCGACAAGGCTCCTGTGCACTTCACCTACCATTTCACACGCGCGAAGCTGGAGGAGATAGTGCTTCCGATAGTCGAGCGCACCACCAAGCCGGTGATACAGGCGCTCAAGGATGCGGCCATGGAGCCGAAGGACGTGGACAAGGTGATACTTGTCGGAGGTCCGACGCGCATGCCCATAGTGCAGCGCTACGTTGAGCAGCTGCTCGGCAAGAAGATCGAGCGCGGCGTCGACCCCATGGAAGCGGTGGCATTCGGAGCAGCGGTGCAGGCGGGAGTTCTCACCGGAGAGGTGAAGGACATCGTCCTCCTGGACGTTACGCCACTGTCCCTGGGCCTTGAGACCCTGGGCGGAGTGATGACCACGCTGATAGACCGCAACTCAACCATACCGATCAAGAAGTCGCAGGTCTTCACCACGGCGGCTGACAACCAGCCCTCGGTGGACATACACATCCTGCAGGGCGAGCGGAAGATGGCCAGGGACAACATCGAGCTAGGGCAGTTCCAGCTCACCGGCATCCCACCGGCTCCGCGGGGCACGCCCCAGGTGGAGGTGACGTTCGACATCGATGCGAATGGCATAATACACGTCCTCGCCAAGGACAAGGCCACGGGCAAGGAACAGAAGATGCAGGTCATGGCGAAGAATAAGATGAGCCGCGAGGAGATCGACAAGAAGATAAAGGAGGCGGAGCAGAACGCCGACCAGGACAGGGCGATCTTCGAGAAGATACAGGTGAGGAACGACGCCGAGGCATTGGTCTACAACACCGAGAAGACGTTGAAGGAGTTCAAGGAGAAGATCCCGAAGGAGATAAACGAGAAGGTGGAGAAGGCAAAGGAGGAACTAAAGGAGGAGCTGAAGAAGCAGGAGAACGAGAAGGAGCTGAAGGAGAAGACGGAGGCCCTCTCAGACGTGCTCAAGGAGATAGGCAGCAGTATGTACAAGGACGGCGCTCAGCCGGGTCCTGAAATCCCGGCGCCGATGATCCGAACGCAGGTGCAAAAGGCGCTGACTGATGGCCAAGGACTACTACGAAGTGTTGGGAGTACCGAAAAGTGCTAGCCAGGACCAGATAAAGAAGGCCTACCGGGATCTGGCCCTGAAGCTACATCCCGATCGCAACAGCGAGAAGTCGGCCGAGTCGAAGTTCAAAGAGGTGAACGAAGCCTATGCGGTGCTCGGAGATCCGGAGAAGCGGAAGCGCTACGACGCCTACGGCCCAGACCAATTCAACCAGCAGTACAGCCAGGAGGACATCTTCCGCAATTTCAATGCGAACGACATCTTCAAGGATCTCTTCGCTTCGGGCGCCTTCGGAGGCGGCAGCCCGTTCGGAGAGAACATCTTCAACGATGAAGTGCAGCAGCCGAACGCGGTGAACCTGACCCTATCGTTCGAAGACATAGAGCAAGGGATGGAACGCGAGTACCAGATGCAGCACTTCAAGAGGTGTACGCACTGCAGCGGCACTGGCGGTGAGCCCGGCGCAAAGCAGATCAAGTGCACCTCCTGCAACGGGATGGGCAGGAGGAAGGTGCAGCAGAACACCTTCCTGGGAAGGTTCGAGATGATTACCACCTGCGACAAGTGCAGAGGCAGGGGTAAGATATTTGAGAAAGCCTGCAAAGTGTGCAGCGGGAAGGGGCAGAATTTGTCACCGAGAAGTTCAGGGTGAAGGTGGAGAGCACCGGCACGAGCGACAACAACAGAGATGATCCGAAGGATCACAGACGAAGGTTCGGCGTATTCTAGCAAACAGCAAGTCTAATACATTCACAAGTGATACTTTTCATAAAAGGTATGCGCATGCTTCTCAGCAAGGGTAATCCCATAAGAAACAAAGTAATACTGCTTCTAGCCGTAAGCATACTCTGCTACGCAGTAAGCAGCCTGATGGGATATTTTGTTGCAGTAAGCATCTCTCCAGGAGTGGCACTGATCTCGACCCGCATCGGCAGCCTTATTTTTCTCCTAACTCTTCTATACTTGGAGCGGGGCAAGGTAAGTGCATTCACAAAACTACATCTGACAAAGCAAGCCTGGATATATGGGATAGCGTTCGCATTGACCGGTGCACTGATATTCACTGCGTATCGCAGCTACACTCTGTCTAGTGTCTTTCCACTGATTGAAGGCGGCTCGCTGGTCTTCCTGGCCCTTGACTTCCTGATCAATAGAAAGAAGATACACAATTCACAGGTCTTGCCGTTGATCTTAGGGGTATTGATTGTGTTCATAGGCACGTACCTATGCCAAAGTACTGGATTCACATTCGACTTCGCGGCACTACCCTACATCATAGGAATAATATTCTTCTCCGGCGTTGGCTATTACGTGATGGTCTACAAGACGGAACGAGATAACACAGAATCGAAGTTCCTCGCGTATACAATTGTTGGAACAATAGCTGGAGTCATACTAATACCTCTACAACCGATTCCAATAGTGCTAAACACCACATTCGTCGAGATGCTCGCAATCGGAGTGATCTCCGGATTCCTTCTCTGCGCAGCATTTATAACTGAGATTCGTGCTGTTGTTCAGAGTCTAAAGAACAACAAACGCAACGACGTTGGCGTACGTAACTTCATAAATAATGCAGCCGAGCTGGATACGGTGCTAGTGGTTCTTGCCAGCATCTGGATCGGTAGCTTTACGTTTGAGAGTATTATAGGCGGACTGATTTTAATTGTAGGGGTCCTGATACTCAGCGTTGTAACCTAGTTTCTATGTTATTGCTGTAGTACATTTATATTTTCACCCAGATTCATAAGGGGTAAGCAATTGAAGGCGTATCTCGATATCGTACGAAAGATCCTTGAGACCGGCGAGTGGAAGGACAACCGCACCGGTGTCAAGACGCTCGCAATAGCAGGAGCACTATTCGAGCACGACATGAGCAAGGGGTTCCCTCTTCTCACCACAAAAAAGGTTGGATTCAAGAACATCTCTTCAGAACTAGAGTTCTTCATAAAAGGTCTCACTGACAAGAGGTGGCTTCAGGCAAGGAACAACCACATCTGGGATGAGTGGGCCAATCCCCAGAAGGCGCCCTATGGGCACACGGAGGAAGCAAAGAGGAAGATGCTTGCAGAGAACGACCTCGGCCCTATTTACGGATTTCAGTGGAGGCATTTCAATGCCGAATATACCAACTACGATGCAGATTACACAGGGAAAGGAGTCGACCAGATCAAAAAGATAGTAGAAAAGCTAAAGACCGACCCCACCGACCGCCGTATGATAGTATCTGCGTGGAATCCGCAGCAGCTTAACCAGATGGGCCTACCACCATGCCATTACGGATTCCAGGTAACTGTAATCGGCGGTAAGCTTAACCTCCTATGGAACCAGCGTTCCGTGGACACGATGCTGGGCCTCCCTTACAACATCGCAAGCTACGCCCTGATGCTGCACCTGCTGGCAAAGGAATCTGGGCTTAAGGAAGGCAAGCTCGTCGGATTCCTAGCAGACGTCCACATATACGAGAACCACGTTGATGGAGCAAAGGAGCAGTTAAGCAGGGACCCGAAGAAGTACGCGCTACCTACAATACGGACGGATAACTTCAGAAGCATCTTTGAATGGGAATCAACTAACACAGTGATAGAGAACTACCAAAGCTATCCTTCAATCAAATTTGAGATCGCGGTTTAAATGGAGATCCAGATAATAGTTGCGATGACTCGCGACAGAATAATCGGCAAGGACGGGAAGATTCCCTGGAGCATACCGCAGGATTTGAACCTGTTTAAGAGGCTGACCTCAAACAACACGGTGATAATGGGGAAGAACACATGGCTCTCCATACCCATGCGCTTCAGGCCACTGCCCGACAGGGTTAATATAGCGGTAAGCGGCACGCTTGAGAACGCCGACGGTGCAATATTGTGCAAGGACATCAATGAGGCAATGAAGAGAGCAGAGGAGCAAAACGGTAAGGTATTCTGCATAGGCGGCGCCCAACTCTACACTGCAATGCTGCCCCTGGCCAAAACCTTGCATATCTCATGGGTAAAAGAGATCTATTCCGGCGACGCACACTTTCCAGAAGTAGATTTTAAAGAATGGAAAGAAGTAGAGGCAAAAGAGTTCAAAGAGTTCACGTACAAAAAATACGTGCGCGCCTGAACTCAGAGTTTCATGTCTGGATAAAGCGGGAATCTCAGGCAGAGTTCCGCAACTTGTTTTCTTATCTCCAGAAGCTTCGGATTCTGTTTTATCTTCTCCCTGAATAACTTCAGGTATGCGATACGCTCCTCCTTCTCCTCCGGAAGCCGCTCCGATTTTATCTCAGATATTGAAGTGCTTATGAATCCTGCAATCTGCTGCATCTCTGTCTCCTTCATCCCGCGTGTTGTCAGTGCTGGAGTGCCCATGCGCAATCCGCTCGGATAAAATGGTGACGAACGCTCACCGGGTATGGTGTTCTTGTTCATTGTTATTCCAGCCACATCCAGAGCATCCTGCGCGAACACGCCCATCCCTGGCGCCATATTGCTTAGATCGACAAGCACCATGTGGTTGTCAGTACCTCCTGTGACCAGAGTTAACCCGCTCTTCATCAGCCCATCGGCTAGCGCCTGCGCATTCTTGACTATCTGTTCAGCATAGGTCTTGAACTCGGGCTTTGCAGCCTCCTGCAATGCAATTGCGATGCCCGCGGTTATGTGGTCGTGGGGCCCGCCCTGCATCCCAGGGAAGATAACCTTGTCGATCTTTGACGGCAGATCATTGTCCTTCTGGATGCCTTTCTCAGTGACCATTATCATCGCTCCCCTCGGCCCGCGCAGGGTCTTGTGCGTCGTTGTGGTTACAATGTGTGCATACTCCACCGGGCTTTCATGCACTCCTCCGACCACCAACCCTGAGATATGCGCGATATCAGCGACGAGGTATGCACCAACGCCGTCCGCAATCTCCGCGAACTTCGCGAACGGTAGCCTACGCGTGTACGCTGTCGCGCCGACCCAGATGAGCTTCGGGTTGTTCTGGTTGGCGAGTCCCTCTACTTCGTCCATATCCAGGTATCCGTCTTCCCTGACATGGTAGGGCACACTGTTGAATATCTGGCCCGTGACGCTGGTGCTCCAGCCGTGGGTGAGGTGCCCGCCGTGGGTGAGGCTCATGCCCATTATCGTGTCCCCCGGTTTGCACAGGGCCATGTACACCGCAAGATTGGCCGGCGAGCCCGAGTAGGGCTGCACGTTCGCGTGCGGGACCTTGAACAGCTCCTTGGCGCGCTTTATCGCAAGACTCTCGATCTTGTCTATGAACTCGTTGCCGCCATAGTAGCGCTTGAACGGATAGCCTTCCGAGTACTTGTTGGTGAGTATGCTGCCCATCGCCTCGAGCACCGCCTCGCTGGTGAAGTTCTCCGAAGGGATCATCTCCAGGGAGGTCTGCTGGCGCTCCTGCTCCTGCTTCATGTAGCCGAAGAGCTCCGGGTCCGACTCTCTTATCCGCTCCAGCCACTCCATTTAATCCGCATTACTATTTGTCCGCGCCTTTTTTGAGCTGTCTCTTCACCGTGAGATACATGGCTAAAAGTGAGGCCGCCGCCGCAAGTAGGAATATGCACATGAAAATAATGCCATAGGCACCAGTGACCGCGGCAAAGACCGCCAGTGCAAGGCTGACGAATGCAAAGATCGGGGGGATGGCCGGGAGCCCAAGCTTGTACTTCCTCAGTATCCCGAAGGTGACGATGAGCCCGATGCCCGCTCCCATCACTATCACCAGCGCAAGCCCGAGGTTTGCGGTGTAGGCGTAGGCGCCGGAGGCCACCGCCAGCGGGAGGATGATGTCGCCGTTGCCGAGCATCACGCTGGAGACCACGGGCATGTTGTCCTTTTTCACCAGCTCCCGGACGTAGCTGCTCTTGATGTTGGCGAGCGCCTCCTTCCTGTAGGCGAGCTCCTGCTTGCTCTTCGCACTCTTCGGCATAAGCTCCATCTCAGAGGAGCCGATCATGAACGCGAGATCCATGCTGACCGCCTGCTTGGCCAGCGGGATCATGAACTTGAAGACGAAGACGGCGAGGTAGTCATACACTGCGAACAGCCCGAGCACCGCGTACAAAACAAGTACGCCGAACTGGGCACCGATGCTTATCCCGATGAAGACTCCAGCGCCTACGCTGCAGATAAGGGTCACGATGTTGCGCAGGCTCTGGGTGTTCCACACCCTGCGCCGCTTGGCGAGGTACACCCCCGCAGCGAGAACGAACGAAATCGCAGCGAGCGCCACCGGGTCTATGTAGGGCAGCAGATCGCCGACAACGAAGAAGAAAAAGAAGAATGAGCCGAAGAGTATTATGTAGGCCTCGAGCATCCTGTAGAAGTTCTTGCCAGTGTAGAAGTTCTTCACTCCGAAGAGCACCGCCGCCACGGCGATGATCTCCACTACAAATATGATTATGAAGGAGGCCGAGCTGGGCTGCGGGGCACTCATCTGCTGCTGAGCAAGAATCCCAACCGACGATGGGGGGAACGAGACGTAGGCGAGCAGCAGCCCTCCAAACTGCGCTATCAGGAAAAGCGAGAGGACTGCAACAAGCTGCCGGATGTCTATTCTACGCTCCAGTCAAAGCACCTACAGCCCTTCCTCATCACGCTTAACTACTTTAATGACTCCGCTCTTCGGGCTGAACACGTCGCCGCTGCGCTCCAGCTCTATTATGTACTTCGTGGTGGTCGCGCGGTCGATGCCCTGCTTCTCTGCCTCCTCGAGTATGCGCACCATGCGCGCGCTGCCCTCGTCCTTGTCCAGCTGCTTGATTATGATCATCAGCGAGTTGATCTTGTTCACCTTCTCCCGCGGCAGTCCGGTCATGAGCGCATCGATGTCCCTCCTTCCGCCGCGATCCACCGCAAGCGTGTTAAGCATGTGCTCGAGAAGCGCGATCGCAACCTCAGAATCGCGCGCCTCAACAATTTCCGAGAGCCGCGACTTCGCGCTACCCTCAGCGAGGCGCACCAAGCCTTCGATCTGACGCGGAGTCATCGGAACCGCACCGCTCTTTATCCCGAGCTTCCTCAGTTCAACGTAGTAACTCTGCAACTTCTGGCTCGCCTCCGGGCTGAGTCTCGGCTTGATGCGTTTCCTCGCGTAGGCGACGTACTTGCGCAGGAAGTCCGCATCTATGGGTGGCTTGTCCACCTGCTCGTAATTGGCTATGTCTGCCAGCTGCGCTCCGGCAGCCTCGTGCTGTATCAATATATGACGTGCGATCTTCGTGTCCATCTCCTCGTCAAGGACGTCCTTTATCGGGAAGATGAGGTCGAAACGTGAAATCAACGCGGGTGCGATGTCGAACTGCTCGGCCGGATAGGCGTTCTGGTCGAAGCGCCCGAACTTCGGGTTCGCGGCGGCTAGGACTGAAGTCTTCGCCACGAACTTCGCGACTATTCCTGCCTTCGCGACGCTGATGGTCTGCGACTCGAGAGCCTCAAGGAGCGAGGACTTGTCCTCATCGCCTATCTTGTCAAATTCGTCAATGGAAACTTCTCCGCCAGATCCCAACACCATGGCTCCAGCTTTCAGAGTCCAGCCGCCTTCTGAAAACTCATCGCGCTCAGCTGCCGCCGTCAGACCTGCACCGCTGGTGGACTTTCCGCTGACGTAGATGCCCTTTGGCACTATCTCGGTCACCGCCTGCAGCAGGCGCGTCTTTGCGCTACCCGGGTCTCCTATAAGTAGAATGTGTATGTCGCTTCTGATGCGCCCGCCGTCAATGAGGCGCTTGTCCGGAGTGCCTCCGAACAGCTGTAGCTCGAGAGCCTTCTTTATCTCGTCGTGCCCGTAGATGCTGGGCGCGATCGACTTCGCTATCTTGTTGAATATCTCAGGGTCCTTGGCCATCTCGCGTATCTTCTGTTCCTCCTCCTGGCTTATCTCCAGTTCCGAGAACTCCTTCTGCTTCTGCTGGATCGCAATCGCGTCGAAGAACATGGTGAAGAGAAGCTTGTCCTCCTTCCCCTTGCTCGTCCTGCGTGGCTTGATGCGCAGTATGCCGGTGATGTCGAGCCGGTCGCCCGGTATCACCCTGTTGACCAGGTCGTCCTCCATCCACACCTCAAGGTGCCAGGTGGGCGTGCTCCCGCGCAGACGCTCCAGCGGATCCTGCACCGCTATGCGCTGCAAATTCGTGAAATGTGATTCCGCGTTGTCCTGTTTAAGGGCCCTACGCTTGCACTGCGGGCAGACGTCAACGACGCTCTCCCTGTCTATCTTCAGCTTGAGCACCGTGCCGCAGAAGAGGCACCTGAACACGCCCAGGTTCACGCGCGGAGTGATCTCCGAGCGCTTGACCACAAGCGAGTCGAGGCTGAGCATCTTGCCGATGTATTCCGAGCCCACATCTTGTATGAGCGGCATGTGAAGGTCCATCCCGTAAAAACGCGCGTATACTGGTTCGGTAGCATTAGGATTCGGATTAAGTTTTGCGAGTGCAGCATTCGCCGTCGGAAGTATGTTGTCAGGAGAGTTCATCAGCTGCTCCGCGAGCTCCGTGTCGAACCTCTCCAGGTCCTTTATGTCCAGGTAGAGGCTCCTGCTCTTCGGGTAGGCGATGTACATATCCTTTATCTGCTCCGTGTAATAGGCGTTGAAGAACTCTAGGAACTTGTTGCTCAACTCGTTAGCGGCTATCTCGTCCATCGCTGCACCTACCACAGCAAGTTATATATCTGCAAAGACATAAAAAAGAGAACAGAAAAAGGTTTTAGTGGAAGTCCCGGTGGGCGCATGGCGAATTATTACATAACGACTCCAATATTCTATGTCAACGACAAGCCGCACCTGGGGCATGCCTACTGCATAGTGATGTCCGACATCATAGCACGCTGGCACAGGCTCAGGGGAGACACCGTCTTCTTCCTCACCGGAACCGATGACCACGGCGAGAAGGTGGAGAAGGCGGCAGCGAAGGAGAACCTGCAGCCGAAGGCATTCGCTGATGGCATAGTCGTTCAGTTCACGGAACGCTGGAAGGCGCTGAACATCTCCAACGATTATTTCATACGCACTACGGATCCGAACCATGAACGCACCGTGAAAGAGTTCATCAGGAGAGTCTATGATGCGGGTGACATCTACAAAGGGAACTACGAAGGATGGTACTGCGTGCCTGACGAGACGTTCATAACGGAGCTGCAGCTGGTGGATGGCAAGTGCCCGACCTGCGGCCGCCCGGTGCAGAGGATAAAGGAGGAGAGTTATTTCTTCAAGCTCAGCAAATATCAAAGCAAACTCCTGGAACTGTACCAAAAGAACCCCGCGCTGCTCTCCCCAGAACTGCGTTCGAAGGAGATAATAAACCGCGTCAAGGACGGACTGAAGGATCTCAGCATAACCCGCACTTCCGTCAAATGGGGCATCCCGTTCCCGATGGACGAGAAGCACACCGTCTACGTCTGGTTCGATGCGCTTGTCAACTATCTTAGCGCCGTAGGCTGGCCGGACGCCAAGTCAAAGGAGTTCTGGCCCGCAAACGTCCATGTGGTGGGGAAGGAGATCAACTGGTTCCACACCGTCATCTGGCCGGCCATGCTGCTCTCTGCAGGTGTGGAGACCCCCAGAGAGGTATTCGCCCATGGATGGTGGACAGTTGACGGGAAGAAGATGAGCAAGTCGCTGGGCAACGGCATAGATCCGACCGAGATTACCAAGAAGTACGGCGTCGACCAACTACGCTATTTCTTCGCCCGTGAGATGCCCTTCGGAGGCGATGGCGATTTCTCCGAGAAGGCGCTGACCGCAAGGATAAACGGCGAGCTGGTGGATGATCTTGGCAACCTGGTCTACCGCACACTTACCCTGGCCGAGAGGTTCAAGGGACAGATAAAAGGCACCCCCTCACTAGAGTCCAAGCTCAACCTGGCAAAGATCTCCGATCACATGGACGCGCTGGACACGTTCGCAGCCCTCAACGAGATTTGGTCATTCGTGCGTGCATCGAACAAGTACATAAACGAGAACAAGGTATGGGAGCTCAAGGAGGAGAGGCTCGGGAACGCCATCTACAACCTCCTCGAGGCGATACGCATAACAGCGATACTACTGACGCCGTTCATGCCCGAAGCATCGGAACGCATCCTGCGCCAGCTGGGCGTTGGAACGCAGGACCTATCGGCGTGCAAGTTCACTGCTTTCACAAGCACGGTAAAGAAGGAGGGCCACCTTTTCGAGAAGCTAAAGAGCGCGTGACTACTTCATCATCTTCAACAGTTCGTTCAGCCCAACGTGCAGCTCGTCGAATCCATCCCCCTTCTCGAAGTGTCCCGCCCGCGGCTGTATCAACACCCGCGCATCAAGCATGCGCCTGAACAGATCTGTATTCTCCAGAGGCACGTAGGGGTCATTTTCCGACTGTATCACTGTGAATTGTCGCGCCCGCCCTTTGATAATCTGCCATCTCAACGGCGTACTCATCCACTTCCTGGCAATTTTCGGCTCTCCCGGGTCAAGCGCCTCCAGATTGAGCGTCATCCACGCCCCGACCAGCAGCACCCCACCTATCTTCACGCTGCCATCAAGCGATTCAAGATATCTGAGTATTGTTTGGCAGCCTATGCTGTGACCGACCAGGTAGGTGTTAGAATCCGGGGTGCCCACCTCGCGTGCCAGGCACGATACCCAGGCCGCCACGGTAGGATTGTCAGTGTCTGGCATCTCCGGTATGTGCACCTCATGCCCTCGCTTTGAGAGCTCTCCGCCAATCCACCCATACCAGTCATCATCTGGAGTTCCGTGCCATTTATGGACAACAAACACGCGCGCCATGTTTCTATATTCTGAACAAAGCTTTATAAACGCAGAATAGTTATCCACTAAGGAGAGACATGGATCAGATAAAGGGACAGGCCGCTACGGAGTTCGTCATACAATACTCCTGGGCGATACTGATCATAGCGGTTGCGGTAGGCGTCGTATACTACATCTCAATGTCGCAGCAGAAGTACGCCAACTCCTCCACCTACTGCTACATCTCCCCAGAGATCAACTGCTATCAGACCTCCATGCAGATGAACACCACCGGCACGCTCTTCACTACATTCATCACAAACCAACAGGATGCACCCATAATACTGACTAGTTACTCCACAGCACCAACTATTTCCGGCACCTATGCGCCTGGAGTATGCAACGCCTCCGTGCTCCAGCCCGGCCAGACGGCTTCATGCACCTCCTTCTCAGGCAACTTCCTTCCCAGCACCGGATCACAGATCTCTCCGCAATTAAGTTTGGGCTATAAACTATGTAATAATTACATATGCAACCCGGCAACCGAGACCCAGACGTTCACCACGCGCGGGAGCGCGGTCGTCCAGGCGCCTGCCATAATCGCCACCACCCTGACGCGCGTCTATTATGTCCCGATTACACTGACCAACTTCCAGGCCAGCCCCACCGGTGCGAACTACCAGCAGATGCTTGCCATTCCCAGCTACAAGTACCCCATCAGCACCGCCTGGTCTAACGTCGAGTTCACCACGGGTCCCAATGCCACGGGCAGCCTGCTCAACGCCTGGGTGGAGAGCAACGCCACAGGCACAGCCACCCACACCGTAGTGTGGGTGAAGGTGGCGAACAGCATCCCCTCCGGCGCCAACACCATAATCTACATGGACTTCATGCCAAATTTCGTGCTCTCAACCGCGGGACCGACGGGCCTTGCCCCCTTGCTCACCTGCGGCAATTCGAACCCGGCGACCTGCCGCGGCACCTACGGCCAGTATGACGACGGTGCCCAGGTATTCAGCTTCTACGACAACTTCGCCGGCCAGGTACCCGGCCCAAACTGGATCTACGGAGCAGGAGCATTTGCCAACTCCCTGGTGGACAACGGCATAACGCTGTACGGCACCGGCGGCTGCGACTGCCGCATCTCATCAACCTCGAACACGTTCGGAAACAGCGCAGCGCGCGATGTCCTGGAGTTCTACGGCAACTTCACCGGATCGCTTTCCGGAGGACTGGGTCAGACGAGCCTGCTATTCTTCGCAACTCCAGGAATAGACGGGGGCCTGTACAAGGTAGGTTGGGACGCCTACCTGGGCTCGTTCGTTTTCATCGCCTACAACGGCCTGAGCCAATCCCTAAACAGCTACACCTATGACAATTACAATCACGTCTTCGGTTTGTATTACACCGGCACCAGCGCCACTACCTACAGGGATTACGGTTCTCCGTCCACGCTGACCACCTACATCCCTCCGCCGCCGTTCAACGTCACGCTCCGTGCGACGGGCCCCGCACCTAATACCGTCAACCTGTATGTAGAGTGGGTACGCACGCGCACCCTGCTGCCCGGCGGAGCCATGCCCACCGCGACTTTCGGCACGGTCAACTAGCCCCGCGGCCTGCGCTGTGCAAAAGCTTTATAAGGCTAGGCAGACCTTTTTCTCTGGATACAATGCGCACGAGCAAGGGGCAGTCCTCTCTAGAGTTCATAGCTCAGTACTCCTGGGCTCTCGTCCTCCTGGTGATTACCCTCTCAGCCGTCCTATTCATCTCATCCGCCCAGCGCCAGCTGCAGCAGGTGCCGTCCTACTGCTACATCTCCCCCGAGTTCTACTGCTACCAGACCTCCATCAGTCTAAACACCATGGGTTCCAACATAACGACGCGCTTCACAAACCTCCAGGACACGGCAATACTCCTAACCGGGTATGCGGTCTCTCCGACGAGCACCGGGGCCTACACCGCGGGCGGATGCAATGCCACCGTCCTGCAGATAGGCCAGAGCGCGGCCTGCTACTCTACAGTCCAGGGCTTCACTCCCGCGGTAGGCGCCCAGCTAAACCCGGTTTTCTATGTCCAGTACAAGGAGTGCAGCGGCACGTGCATGAACGCCAGCAGCCTGAAGCAGCTGGGAATAGCCGGTACGGCCATACTCCAGGTGCCACCGGTAACCCCCAGACCCGTGACTACGGCAAGCAGTAGCACCACCTCTACCTCAACAACGTCTACGGCCTCCACAACCATTACAACTTCCACCACCACTGTATCCGGCGGTCCTCCACCCACAAGCGCTTCAACATCCACCTCATCCACGTCGACCAGCACAGCCACAACCACCATTGTCGGCAGTACAATCTCGACCACCACCTCCACCAGCACCTCGACCTCTACGTCCACCACTCTCGCCAGCAGCACAACCCCAAGCACCACCTCAAGCACTTCCACAACATCAATACAATACGAACCGGTTACCCTTGAGATAACCCCGAGCGCAGTCTCGACCTACTGGGCCGCCTGCGTCAACTATACCATGCCTGACGGGACAACCCAGCCACAGACCTGCACAGGTTACGGGCAACCAAGCGCTACCGTAGATGTGCCCTATGGATCAACAATCAACTACCTGGCCACCGCGGGCTGGTGGGGCAATGGGCCCTACGACCTGCAGGGCTGGAGCGGGATCAGCTACTCGGGCAACAAATACGACCCGAACGTCGGCAGCCCAGTTGCGGGACCAGTCACAATCACCGGAACATACACTACATCGACAACCTCAACCACCACATCGAGCACCACCACGACAGTGAGCTACTCCTACAGCTGCGGAAATCCCGGCCCGCAAAACCCGGGTGGAGGGTGGCAAGGGCCTTACAATATACAGAGCGCGGGCGCTTCACCATTGGCCACCCCCGCATACATACTAGTTCCCGACTACGGGCTCGGCCCCTATGGCTCCTACATGCCTAGTACTTCGTTCGGTTACAGCTCCGGCACATTCACGTTCAACTGGAACTCGGATAGCCGCAGCTCAGAAAACATTTACTACGGCTCGTTCTACCTAGAAGCGCAGATTCCGGCGGGCCTTCCGAACGCCGGATGCTGGGGGCCGGTCCAAGGAAATTACTATCCGACCGCAGTTAACGGAGCCAATAATTACAATGATCCGGACAGCGTAATAGCAAGCAATGCCGGCCAGGGCGGTCCGGCAGCTACCTTCCAGTGGACGGAGGGCGGTCTACCGGCTGGCAACTATCGCATATATGGCTACGTATACGTGCATCCTAACGGTGGCGGAGGCTCAACAGCCTGGGCCATTCTGGAATCCAACAGCACAGTTGTAAGCATATAGATATGATTTCATGAAAAACGAAAGACTCTTGTATACGGCTGTTGCAATAGTTTTAGTGATAGCGATAGGTGCATGCTTCGTACTGCATTTCTCCTCTACGGTTCCAACAAGCACCACCACGACCACCACCATCCCACAGCAAATTCCAACAGCACCCTCATTACTCCTAAACCAAACCTCCCTCTCGAGGATACTGGGCGCCAGCGGCAGTTATAGCTCCCAAATAACATCCGCATACATACGTATCAATAACAATAACACGCCCATGGACATCGCCACGGCGCTGTTCAATTTCAGCGCACCTACAACCGGCAAATCCATCGAGGCTATACTGTACCCAACTAGTAATGCCCGCTACTCCTCAAGCGCATGGTATAACAGCACGATCAGAATCTTCAAGAACTACACCGGCGCCAGCTCGATACAGGCAACCGCGTCTGGCACTATAAATGGGATGACCTACACCCTCTTCACGATAAGCATCGGCGGGGGGTCTGGCCTGCACCTTATCGGATACAAGGGAGACCTACTCATCTCCATGGACGTTGTCGGTCTACCTCCCTACACAAACAACGCAACCAAGAACAACCTCATTACGGCCGTGGCGCAAGTATCCTAGATGTACGGCGCAATAGCAATGAATATATAATTGTTTTTAATCAATAGTTAATTCATGGATTTAAAGGGCCAATCCTCAACAGAATTCCTTATGCAGTACTCCTGGGCGATAGCTTTACTCATCCTTACCATCTCAGCAATCTTCGCCATAGCGACGGTGCAGCGGCAGATAGCATCAACCTCCTCCTACTGCTATATCTCAGCGGAGATCGACTGCTACAGGACGACCTTCACGTCAAACACCCTGGGATCCAACCTCACCACCCTCTTCACCAACCTTCAAAGCACGCCGATGCTGATAACCGGGTATGTGGTCTCTCCGGCTGTCGGCAGCCAGTACGCGTCAGGATCCTGTAATACGACCCAGCTGCTTCCCGGCCAGAGCGCTAGCTGCTCAACATTCATAAAAGGCTTCAGCCCGACCCAGGGGAGTCAGGTCAACCCTGAGTTCTACATACAGTACAAGGAGTGCAACACCGGCGCCTGCAGCAATCCAAGCGCCCTCACCGCATTAAAGATTGCCGGCACGGCGGTCGTATCCGCTCCCGGGCCAACCCCAGCGCCACAAACGGCATCGACGACATCAACAACCGCCACAACAACGTCCCCAACCTCTGCTGCCTCCACAGCATCAAGCTCAAGCAGCACTACCACAGTCTCCGGCGGCGGATCTACAATACCCTCTTCCTCAACGACTTCCACATCCACGTCCACCACAACAAGCACTACCTCCTCGACTACCTCAACCACGATCATGGGAATAACCTACTACACGGTGACTCTGCAGCTAAGCCCGGGAGCAGTAGGAGCCGACTGGCAGGCGTGCTTCAAGTACACCTACCAGAGCAACCAAACCGCCTTGTTCTGCAACGGCGCAGGGCAATCCTCAGTCTCAGAGTCCGTCCCTTCTGGGTCCACGATCTCATTCATCTGCACCCAACCTAACTACAACAACAACGGCGCCTACGGATTCACGAGCTGGAGCAACGGATACAGCTCGAGCACCGCATGCCCGTCGAGCATCGCAGGGCCCACGGTGAACGCACCGATGACACTGCAGGCGAACTACGTCGCGATAACGACCACTTCAACGACGTCGACTTCCACCTCCACCAGCACCTCCACGTCAACTTCAACATCAACATCCACAAGCACGTCAACATCCGCTTCCACCACAACAACGAGTATCCTAATCTACGCCGGCACGCCATCAATATACCCATCAACGATAACCACTGGGCAGACTGCAACACTAACTGCCGATGCGAGTGGTCCGGCAGGCACATACGTTTCAGGATGGTATCAGGCTTCTGGGCAATCCTCAGGTCCTTGTAGTGTAGCTGCTCTACTATGTACTAGCGGTTGCACAAATACCCAAACCATCTCCTCCGCTCAAACTCAAAGTGCAGGGACCTATTACTTCTGCTATGGAGCGGACGATCCTGTACTTTCGCCAACCGCAGCATTAGTTGTACAGTCCACAAGCACAACATCAACCACGAGCACTTCCACAACCACCACCATCCTGCCCCTCTGTTCTCAAGAGACCGTCTCTCTGGTCTCAGCAGGGAGAGGCTACGGACCATCCTATGTCTGGAACTACGGGGTAGACCTCACCCAATATCCGAACGCCACAAACATCCACCTACACGCGATAGGATTCGTAGAGGATCAATACGGCCCAGACGTCGCCTACGCATTTACTGGAATAGGCCCTAGCACTTTTAGTAATCCCTCGACGACCTGGTCCAACGCCACAGACACAGAGTCGGACCTGGCAATAGCAGAGGCGGACCAAGACTTCAATCCAGCAGGGTACAGTTACCTGAACGTAACGTTGGGAGGCGGAGGCTGCGGCACGAACGACCCAAGCCACCTTTGCCCAACCGGCACCATCTCCTCCTACGAATACGCTTCAATAACCTACACCCCACTGGCCGGACAGAACGGGGGCTCATGTCCGACAACCAGCACTACGGTGTCAACCACTACCGTGCCATTCACCACAACGATAAACACGCCGGCATCATGTAGGGCAAGCGGAGGAACATGGATCACCACCCAGGGCGGCTACTGTTCATACGCATAAACTGTGATAAAATGGATTCCAACAACTCCAAAACGCCGCTTTCGAAAAACAAGAAAGTATACGCTATGATAATAGCCCTACTAATTATTCTTGCGGCCATGGTCCTATATTTCATTTCACCTGTCGCAGTTCCTGATATGCCAACACCCTATCAACTCTCCTCAACGTTCGGCACCGGCACCTACACCTACTGCAATGGTGCATGTCTAACCTCAAACAACACAGGCACTGATAATTACACACTCCTATCCTCGATAAGCTTCCAGACCAGTGATCCAAACAATCCCACCTCATTCAAGGAGAGTATACACCTGGTCAATACAAGCATCGTAAGCAAATATGGGATGATAAAGAACAATTACAATTCGATAGTCGCCAAGCTCGCACAAATTCAAAACCAGGCGCAGATGGCATCGGGCACCGCAGACAACTTCACCTACTCTTTAATATTAATCGCGGCGCCGGGCTCCCCGGCCTTCCTGTCGCTAACAGGCTACAAGAACAACCTGTTCGTCAGCGTCACCCTTAACGAGCCAAACGGCGCACTCACCTCCTCCCAAGAAACTAGCATAATAAACACCATAGCGCAGAATCTAAGATAGCCCTAGACGCACTAAGGGGTTCCCATCAAGAATAGCTGAGGGAAAGCACTATATATCTGATTTATGCTTACGCATACTGTGCAAAGATGACAATCCTGCGTACTAGCCATGCACTGCTCCTAGCCTCATTAGCACTAGCACTTATCCTCTTCAGTATGATTGGCCATCCTGTATACGCTTCCTCGTCAGCCCCAGTCCTTGTCACTATTCAGGAGACCCCTTCGGCGGCATCCAACAGCTGGGGTGCATGCTTCAATTACGCCGGATCCTCCGGCCAGACCTGTGCAGGTCCAGGTACGCCATCGGCGTCCGTCGAGGTGCCCTACGGCTCCCAGATAAACTATCTCTGCACGGCAAACTGGGATAGCCTGCCAAACTACAACTTCGCCTCCTGGAGCGGCGCGATTCCC
The DNA here is from genome assembly GCA_963830445.1 of uncultured archaeon. Taxonomy (GTDB): domain Archaea; phylum Micrarchaeota; class Micrarchaeia; order Micrarchaeales; family CABMGC01; genus JAJZOD01. The sequence goes on along the minus strand of CAWHMC010000005.1, from coordinate 41,816 downwards.
TCTTCAAATCCGTGCATCACGAGCGGGCTATCAATCAATGTCACATCTCCCCTTACAATCGTGGCAAATTATGCACCCATAGTTACAACGACAATTCTATACGAGCCCGTCACGATCGAAGAGGGTCCTCAAGCAGCTGCAAACAGCTGGGGCGCATGCTTCAACTATAATGGCAGCAGTGGGCAGGTGTGTGTGGGAAACGGCCAAGCATCCACCACCATTCAGGTTCCATACGGTTCTGATCTAGATTATCTCTGCACTTCAAACTGGGGCGGCTCTCCAGCCTACAACTTCTACGGCTGGGTAGAGAACACAAACTACTGGATTCCAACCCTCCGCTACCCGGCAAGTCCCTGCATAAACTACAATTACATTGTAAACATCACAGGCCCGCTCACGATCCAAGCGTTATATACAGCTACTTCCAGTAGCACCACAACGCAAAGTTCGACAACCACCGTCTCTACCACAACAACCACGTCAACTACTACTGTCGCCTATGAGCAAGTAACAATCCAAGAAACTCCTGCCGCGGCCGCAACCAGCTGGGGCGCATGCTTCAATTACGCCGGATCCTCCGGCCAGACCTGTGCAGGTCCAGGTACGCCATCGGCGTCCGTCGAGGTGCCCTACGGCTCCCAGATAAACTATCTCTGCACGGCAAACTGGGATAGCCTGCCAAACTACAACTTCGCCTCCTGGAGCGGCGCGATTCCCTCTTCAAATCCGTGCATCACGAGCGGGCTGTCAATCAATGTCACGGGACCAATAACCCTGACTGCCGACTACGCTAGCGCGCCCCAGGCAGCGACAACCATCACATCAACCCCGACCACCTCCACCACGACAATCGTATTAAACACCCCAGCCTCCACTACAAACGCAACAACAGAACCCGGCACTACAATAACTCCATTGCATGTTCTTATGTTTGCAGACGCCGTGAGTCCGGCTGGGCTCGCATCAACATCAATGGTAAACAGTTGGGTCGTAGCGAGCGTGGGGCAGCCCCTTACCTTAAGTGTTTCTGCGTCCGGAGGCACGCCGCCCTATAACTATAGGTGGTTCTCAACAGCAGCTACCTACGACGGGGGCTTCGAGAACGGCAACTGCACCTATATGGCCTATGTTCAAATAACCGGTGCCACATCGGCGTCTTACACGGCCTACCCAACAGTCAACACACTATACTGCGTTTCAATAACTGACAGCAATAACAATCTTTATGATGTGGCTGCCTGGGTAACGGCCGTCCCCTCTTCGAAAATCAATATTTACCCTACCTGGAACGGCTGGCAAGGCCCAGGATACTACATGCAGGGCAGCACCGGGCTATATCCAAACTTCCCACATGCCTACGCACTCTTTAACCTGAGCTGGTACTTCAACTCTCAGGCCGCCTACAACCGCACGTTCACGACCATCCCCATAACAATAACTGGCAACACCTGGTCCTGGATAGGATTACGTACTGCAGCCAACGGCTGGCAAGGTTCGGGCTTTTACGCTATATACAACTACCCTAACACTACAGAATTGGGATATAATATAACCTCTCAGAACCAGTACTACACCTGGCTGACCAACCCGAACCCCACGTTATACTCCCTCCATGGATATCAGGGACCTGCATACTATACTCTAAAAAGCAGTGTCACTGGGATGAACTCCACAGTGCTCATCTTCAATCAGAGTATGTACAACAACACCCTGAACCTCTTCGGAGAGGTTCAGAACATGAAGGCTACGCTCTCCGTCTCATCTTACACTGTGCAGCCGGGGCAAGCGGTGACCATGACTGTCAATGTTATCGGAGGCACGCCCCCCTTCAACTACATCTGGTACACTAATCCCACCGGCGACTCGTACATAGGGCAGTGCCTGTACCAAGGATATAATGAAACTTCACAGGGTGGCGGGGCGACGTATGTAGTCCACCCTACATCCACTACTCGTTACTGTGTAAAAATTTATGACAATGGAATGAACAACAATAGCGGCGACATATACTACTTAAATACTATAATAAACGTATCGAGCACCGCCAAGACCGCCCAGGCCGTAACTGGCGATGCGGTCACAAGCACCATCACAACTGCAACTTCTACAGTATACCCCACTGCCTCCACCACCGCGCCACTAAACGCCAGCCTCTCCGCCTCTTCGCAGACGGCATCGCAGGGCCAACCTGTCACACTTACAGTTTCAGCTGTTGGCGGAACGCCCCCCTACTCTTATCATTGGTTCTCTACGGCCAACTCCTCTACCGGAAGCCCCTCCTGTAACAGCAACGCCTACACGCTGATACCCAACACTACTTCTTCTTCATACACTGTAAATCCATCCTCAACAACGACCTACTGCGTGTCAGTGTCAGACATAAGTGTCGACATCTATGATACAGCTGCGACCGTACTCGTGACTCAGGCTCAAACCCAGGCCGCACCCTCCAACTCTCAGCCTGCGTCGGTTGTAATAGGCCCGTCCTACTTCGTAAGTGCACCAACTCCTACCACTACCATACCAGTTCCTGTGCCTAAACTGATAGCCCAAACCGCAAGCACCGCTGCTCCTTCTACCTCTACAAGCACAGTGCTAACAACAATCCCCACACCTGTAAATGCTACTGTTTCTACCCCTTCCCCACAGCAATACATCTACAACAACGGCAAGCCCACGGTTGATGATGTTATCAATGGTGCGCTAGGGTCAGCCACCAATTATCTGAGCCGCCTTGTACAATAGCTGAAGCTAATACTCAAATAGAACCTGGAGGAAGGACTACTTCTTCGCCTTCTGCACGTCCTCCTTCTTTATCGCAAGCCTTACCGAGCCCGTGCCCAGGGGTATCTGCTTGCCCACCAGGATGTTCTCGGTTACGCCGCGCATGTTGTCAATCTCGCTGAACGCCGCCGCGTTGACCAGGTGCTTCACCGTCTCCTCGTAGGCCGCCTTGGCGAAGACGCTGCGCTTCTGGCCGCTGAGTCCGTGCCGTCCCACTCCGCGTATGGTGCCGTCGTAGGACATGGCGTCCGCGATGGCATCAGGTGCCTGTCGTCAACGCCGATCTTCTGCTCCTTGAGCGTGTTGCTGAGCTCCCTGACTATGGTGTTGCGCGCAGCCTCGACGCCGAACTGCCTGTACATGGCGAAGACGTCGTTGGTGTAGAGGCGCGACTTGTCTACGCCGTCCACGTCTATGATGTCCTTGATGTTGCTGCCTGCCGCTATTACGTAGAACTCGCCATCCTTGTCCTGCTGGAGGATCGCCTTCCCGGCGCCCTCAATACCCTGGATGACCTCCTTCATGATCTTGACGCTCGTGGAGCGAATCTCGGTGAGGTTCTTAGTCTTGAGCCGTATGAGTATGTTGCCGTCGTGGTCCACCTTGGACTCCGCCCCCATGCGCTTCCCTATCTTCTGGGAGATCTGCCCGGGCGTGAGGTCGTTGGCGCTGACCATCTGCTCGTCCAGGACGAGCTTGATTATGCCCTTGGAGAAGTTCTCCAGGGCGCGCTTTACTATGAAGTTCATGCGCACCTCACTTATCTTCTTGACCACCGCGCTCGCCTTGTCGAAGTTCTTCCTCGCGTCTCCGGTGAGGTAGACGAAGGTAATAGGCGTGGGAGGCTTCTTGCGCGCGTCCACGAGCTCCACTATGCGCGGAAGCCCTGACGTGGCTATGGTAGACTCTATGCCTGCGAAGTGGAATGCCCTCAGGATCATCTGGGTGCCCGGCTCTCCCAGCGACTGGGCTGCTATCATGCCTACGGGCTCGCCATAATGAACTGTGTACTTGCTGCGTCCTTTTGCCATTTATTCACCATCAACCTTCTCGAACTGGGCCATGGTCGGGTTTATCGCGTCCCCGCCGTACAGCGTCTGTATGATGTTGTTGTTGACATCACGCACGCTGAGGTCCTTCTTGACGTAATAGTCCTGCAGCGCGTTGGAGAGCCTGCGGTACAGGTAGCCCGAACGTCCTGTGAGAAGCGCCTTGTAAACCTCTGAACCTCTTGATCCGACCGCGTGCATGAACAGCTCCACCGGGGCCATGCCCGAGTAGTAACTCGTCGTTACGAAGCCGTGAGCAACTGGTCCGACCTCTCCCGGCGCGATGTGTGGCAGCACCCTGTTGGTGTAGTATCCTCTCTTTATGCGGCCTCCGCTCAGTGTCGCCTGCTGGCCCAGGAACATGCTCATCTGCTCCAGGTTCAGCACGTTTCCTCTGCCTCCGGACTTGGTCATCTTGACTGCGCTGTTGTCGGTGTTGCCCTCGTGCTTCATGAGTATGTCTCCCGCCTTCGTTCTGGCGATGTTGAGCTCTGTTATTATGATGCGTTCCAGGGACTCGCGCAGCGTGTAGCCGATGAGCGGCTCGAGCTTCTTGCTCTTGTACTGCTCAATCAGCGCGTTGACCTTCTCGAACGTCTCAGTGATGATCTTCGCTCTCTCCTTCTCCAGAATCTCATCAATCGCGTACTCCTTCACTCCCACAGTGACTCCTGCTAGCGTGACGTAGGCGTCTGCCAGCTTGGATGAGGTGAAGATGAACTCCTTGAGGACGTCGTAGCCGTGGTCGATCGCTATCCGTATGAACAGGCCGTTGCCCTTGCCGTAGGACTCCTTGGTTATTATCCCGTCGACTATCTTCCCGTTCTTTATCTTGACAGACTTGTTCTCGAAGTTTATGCCTGGTGGCAGCACCATGGAGAAGACGTCCCTTCCGCTGTAGAGGCCGCCCTTCACCGGCTTCGGAAGCTCGTATACGCCCGCTATGCCGAGCAGGTAGGAGGCCTCGTCCTTGGAGAGCAGGGTCTTTTCCTGGGTGAGTTCGAAGACTCCGCTGAGTCCGTCCTCGTTGTTCGTTATGATCGCTCCGCCGTCCTTGGGCGAGAAGACCTGGTACTTCACGTCCATGAGCAGCCGCGCCTCGGCCTGGGCCTCCAGCGTCTGCGGCACGTGCAGGTTCATCTCGTCTCCGTCGAAGTCTGCGTTGTACGGAGCGGTGGTGCAGAAGTTTATCCTGAACGTCTTGCCCGGCAGCACCTTGACCTTGTGGGCCATGATGGAGATCCTGTGCAGCGATGGCTGCCTGTTGAATAGGACTATGTCTCCGTCGACCAGCTGGCGCTCCATTATGTCGCCCACCGCGAGCTCCTTCACCAGCTCCTCCCGGTTCGTGTCGATTGCGCGCTTGCGCTTCCCGTCGCGTGCTATGACGTTGACGATGGTCGGATAGGCGGTGCGCATGAGCATCTCCTTGGCGTGCTCCACGTTCCACGCTGTTACGTAAAATGGCACGGTGAGCTTCGATGCTATCTCCATGGGCACTCCGACCTCGTCGATGTTGACGTAGGGGTCGACGCTGATGACCGTTCTTGCGGAGTAGTTGACACGCTTGCCGCTCAAATTGTATCTGAAGCGTCCCTCCTTGCCCTTCAGCCTCTGGGCGAGGGTCTTGAGGGCCCTGCCGCTCCTGTGGCGGGCCGGCGGGATGCCCGATGTCTCGTTGTTGAAGTAGGCGGTTACGTGGTACTGCAGAAGCTCCCACAGGTCGTCGATTATGATCTGCGGCGCGCCCGCATTGATGTTCTGCTCCAGGCGCTGGTTTATGCGCATGATGTCCACGAGCTTGTGGGTGAGGTCGTCCTCGCTCCTCTCTCCGGATTCGAGAGTGATGGACGGGCGGACGTTCACCGGCGGCACGATAAGCGCGCTCAGCACGAGCCACGCCGGGTTGCTCACCTGCGGGTCGATGTTGAGAAGCTTGAGGTCCTCCTTGCTTATGCGGGAGACCATGTCGCGTATCTCGTCCGGCTTCAGCTTCCTGTCGCCTATGTTGAAGAATGTTGGTTGTGAGAACTTGAGCTTCGGCTGGACCGAGCCGCAGTGCGGGCACTTCTTGCTCGTCTTGACCTTGCTGTTGGTCATCCCGCCGCGTCTTTCCTCTGCTGCCTCGTCTTTGCCCTCCTTCTTGTCTTCCGCGGCAACGACGGCTGCTGCCTCGTCCTCCGTCACGTCGATCTCACGCAGCTTCTCGATCTGCTTGTCATCTATGAGAATCCTGTGGCAGTCGAAGCACGTCGCGCGCAGTATGGCGTAGAGGACCTTGGAGAACTCGCTGTGGAGCACCGGCCTGACCAGCTCGATGTGGCCGAAGTGGCCCGGGCAGGTCTTGGCGCGCGCGCCGCAGGTCTTGCACACCAGGCCCGGGTCTATGACCCCCAGCCTCTGGTCGAGCAGGCCCCCGTCTATGGGGTAGCCGTCCTCGTTGTAGGTGTCCGGCACCGTGAGCTTCGCGGTGCTGAGCTTCTTGATCTCCTCCGGTGAGAGGATTCCGAATCGTATAAAGTTTATTGCTTCAGCCTGCATGGTATCACTCCTTCAGTTTGACCGTCGGCATTATGTGCATCGAACGGATCTCGTCAAGCAGCACCTTGAAGGCGTAGCTTATCTCGACGGGTATCAGGGTGCCGTTGCCGCAGAGCGGGCAGACGTCCACGCGCTTCAGGAAGTCGTGGTAGCCCATGCCTCCGCAGGTCTTGCAGATGAGCACCGTGGTCTTGTCGCTCTGGTCAAGCATCCTCTCTTTGAGCAGCAGGCTCGCGCCGTGGCCGATGAGTGCATCGCGTTCCATTTCTCCGAATCGCAGAGCACCCTGTCGGGCCTTTCCTTCCGTGGGCTGGTGGGTGAGTATCTGCACCTTGCCGCGGCTGCGCACCTGTATCTTGTTGCTGACCATGTGGTACAGCCTGTTGTAGTATGCAACTCCGGTGAATATCTTCGCCTTGAACGGCCGGCCGGTCATGCCGTCGTAAAGTATCTCATCTCCGTGCTCGTCGAAGCCCGCTGCCTTGAGCATCTCGCTGTACTCCGCAAGCCTCTCCTTGCCGGTCTGGGTGAATGCGGTGCCGTCGACCTTTCTTCCGTCTACTGAGCCCGCCTTGCCCGCTATCTCCTCCAGCAGGTGCCCGAACGTGAGTCGAGTAGGTATGGAGTGCGGGTTGAGCAGCAGGTCAGGGACTATGCCGCTCTCGCTGAACGGCATGTCTGCCGGATCCGCTATGAGCGCAACCACTCCCTTCTGTCCGTGACGGCTTGCGAACTTGTCTCCGCGCTCAGGAATTCGGATGCTGCGTATGCGCACCTTGACCGTCTTCGTGGCGCCCTGCGTCTCCGTGAAGACGACGCTGTCTACCACTCCGTTCTCGCTCGGCTTCAGCACCACCGAGTCGTCGCGCGTGCGCTCCTCCAGTCCGCTCGCGCCTATGTTCTCCTCAAGGAATCGCGGAGGTGCGACCTTTCCGATAAGGACGTCGCCTTCCTCGACCGCCATCTCCGGCTCGATGATTCCGTCCTCGCTGAGCTTTGAATAGGCGTGCTCTCCCATGTAGCCCTCTGAAGTTGCCGATGGAATCTTGAAACGGTCGCGCTGCCCGCCCGGGTATCTGCGCTCCTCGTCCGTGTAGGACTTGTAGAACATGCTGCGTCCGACTCCGCGGTCGACCGCTGCCCTGTTGAGCACAATTGCGTCGGACATGTTGTATCCGTAGTAGGTGCTGATAGCGACCACCAGGTTCTGTCCGCTTGGGTGGCGCTTGATGTCAAGAGCCTCGTAGGGCATGGTCGTTACGATCGGCGCCTGCGGGTAGAACAGGATGTAGGAACGGGAGTCGAACCTCTGGTTGAAGTTCGTTACATACAGTCCTTCTGACTGCTTCATGTAGTTCGCGCTCATGGCCTGACGTGCAGATGCGTTGTGCTCTTCGAAGGGTGCAAGGTTTATGGAGAGTCCGAAGATCGAGGCGAGGTCGAACTCGAGGTGCGTGTGCCTCTCGGTGATATCCTTCTCCTCGATGGCGACAAGCGCGTTCTCCTCCTCCTCTGCGTCGAGGTACTCCACTATGCCGCTGCGTATCAGGTAGTTGAAGTTTATCTCCTTCTTCTTGAGGCGATCAAGTATCTCCGGAGTCACCTTTGACTTCCCGCCTTCGACGATTATGTAGGGCTTGCGAAGCCTGCCGCGGTCCGTGTTGATGTTGACGCTGTTGAGCCTTTCCACGAGGGTGATGTTTATCTCTCCCGATATCTTGCCGCTCCTGCGGGCCGAGCGTACCTCTGTCACGAATGCCTTCGGGTCCTCTATGGTGCCGATTGCGCGTCCATTCAGATATACATAAGCTTTCTTTGCGTTGTCCAAAATATCACCTAAACCGGCTTGATGCTCGCGAGCTTCTTTATCTCGGTCTCAGTCATGGCCTCGTCGGCGCCGACCGTCACCTTGGCCATGAGCGCAAGGTACTTGGTCAGGCCGACTTCCTGGCCTTCTGGGCTCTCTGTCGGGCAGATCTTGCCCCACTGCGTGCCGTGAACGTCGCGCGCACGGAAGTGCGGGTGCTTCTTCGCCAGTGGCGACTTCACCCTTCTCAGATGTGCATAGGTGCTAATCAGGTTCGTGCGGTCCAGCACCTGCGAGACTCCCGTCTGCCCCGCCACCCAGGTTCCTGTTCCCATGGCGTAGGCGATCTTCTCGGTGAGCGTGTCGGGGCTGATTATCGACTGCATGCTGAGGCGACGTCCTCTCGCGCTCATGCGCTCGATCTGGTACTTCACCTCCTTGAGGAAGAATCGGAATGCGTAGGCGAAGAGCTCCTCCATGAGCTCGCCTGCGAAGCGCGTACGCTTGTTCGCGTAGTGGTCCTTGTCGTCCTGCTTGACCATGCGGTTCGCGACCGCTGTCGACTTCTTCGCCATCTCGAGCAGGTACTTCGCCTTCTCCTTGCGTGCCTTCTCATCGGCGCCGACGTGGGGGAGCAGGTAGCTGTCCATCTGCATCTCCGCCCTCTTGATCTGGTACTCCTTGGCCTGGCCGGGAGCTGCGAGCTTGCCGATCTCCAGCAGTGCCTCTGCCGGAGTCATGACGCCGCCGCCCTCTTTCTTGTTGACGCTGCTCAACTCTATGTTGAGCAGGATGTCGTTCTTAAGCGGCAGAAGTGAACTTGAATATTCTTTTATCTCGTCTATCTGCATGCCCAGCGCGCGCAGAAGCAGAGTGAGTTCCAGGCTGCGGCTCACCGTCGGGAAGTCCACGACGAACGCACCGTTCTGGTTTCTTGTGACTACGCACCGCGCCCTGAAGCCCGGTGTAGATGAGAAGACGCGGCTCTTGACCTCGCTGCCCTTCTTCTCCTTCGTGGTGATTATGCGGTTTGAGGCGACGTCGTCAAGACCGATGAGTACGCGCTCAACACCCTTGATTATAAAGTATCCACCCGGGTCGTCCGGATCCTCGCCGTTCTCGATGAGCTGCGTGCGGCTCATCGTCTTCATGTGGCAAAGATTGCTGCGCACCATGATCGGCAGATCGCCCACATAAACCTCTCCGTAGGAGGCCGTCTTCTCTATGCCGCGGATGACCGGTACGACTTCCATGTAGATAGGGGCGCAGTAGGTGACGTTGCGCAGGCGAGCCTCGTTGGGCATTATGTTCCTGCGCGAGCTGTCGGCCTCGACGATGGAGGGGCTGCCGATTCGTACTGCGCCAAGCTTCAGTGCGAAGCCCTCGACGCTGGGCTCTATGAGGCTCTGGTTGCCCATCGCCTTCGGGATGCCTGTGTCGAGGAATCTGTTGAAGCTGTCGTTCTGGTGCTGTACCAGTGTGGCCTGCGTCAAATACGAACTCAGCAATACGTTTTTGTCCTCCATTAAATCACGCTACGTAGGGCTTTTAACCCTCGACAACGAGCCTGTAATAGGTGTACTCATTGCCCTGGTCATCCCGCTTTATCATGACCACATTGCCGGGCTTTGCACTCAGTCTGATCGCCTGCGGATCTGTGCTCAGCATCTTGGGCAGGTTCTCCACCCGCAGATTCAATTTTGCACAGACCTCTTTTACTTCCTTATCGCTAAGAATCTCGTGAAACGGTACGAACTCATGGATGGCTCTCTCGGACACTCTTACACCACTGCCAAAAAACGCGCGCTGACTCTAACTCTTACGTTAGGCATACCCTTTATTAGTTTAAATAGGTTTAAATAGCTTTTTAAAAAGCGCTTGTAGTGGAAGTTTTCCCTAGCTTTGCAGAGTAATACTATATATCAGAAAATCAGTAATATAATCGGTGGAAAAGTGGCAGTATTACTAGTGCGTGAGACTAAGGGAAGGGAACAACCCGAGGCTAGCGGCTACCATGCCCTGAACCACAGAGAACTGAAGAAGCTCGCTAGGGACAATCCCGATCAGATCGTGGCCTATCGCCGTGAGATGAAGCTGCTCAACCACGAGCTGAAGCACCTGGGCAAGAAGGCGAAGGAGCACAGGCACAATGCATTCAGGATGAAGGCCGCCCTCAAGCCCCTAAGGAGACTAGAGGCAGCCGCTGCTGTTGCGATTCCGGCAGTCCTTATAGAGGTCGCTACGACCGACTGGGGCCAGAACCTGATGCAAAAGGTCCTCCATAACGGCTTCACCGCCACCGCCACCATAGCCGGCATACTCGCCGCATCTGCGCGAGGGCTGCGGGTAGTGCTTCCGATTTACAAGGCGCTGCGGGACGGCTACAAGTCCGAGAAGACCGAGAAACAGATAAAGAAGCTCGAGCGCGAGCGCCATGAACTAAGAGTACACCTCGACCCGCGGACCGAGCAGGACAAGGGCGTGGACCAGGTAATCAATGAGGCACGCAAGGACGCCCGCAAGACCTTCAAGGCGCTGCGCAGAGCGGAACGCAGGAAAGCGCGTGAGGCGCTCAAAGTGCAGCACGATGCGGTCCAGGAGGCCCGCACGGAGGTTGTAGCAGGCTCGTACTACTAAGCAAAGCCCTGCTCTTGCAGCACGCATTTATAGTTTATTATTGCTAATTCCTTTTGGTTAGATGGCGCAATTCGAGGTAAACCCCTACGACGTTAAGGGCAAGGTCGACTACGACGAGCTGGTAAAGCAGTTCGGCATAGGCCTCATGGACAAGGAGCTGCAGCACAGGATCGAACGCCTAGCTGGTGAGTCCAACTTCATGATAAGGCGCGGCATCTACTTCGCCCAGCGCGATCTTAACTGGTTGCTCGACGAATACGAGAAAGGAAACAAGTTCTACGTATACACTGGCATAGCACCTTCAGGCACAATGACCGTAGCACACCTCCTCTCTTTCACCATGGCGCGATGGCTGCAGGAACGCTTCGGAGCAGAGGTCTACATCCAGATTCCCGACGAGGAGAAGTTCCTAAACAAGAAGGACCCTACAATAACGCTTGAGCGCATGCACGAGCTCGCCTACGACGATGCGCTCAGCATAATGGCGCTGGGATTCGACCGGAAGAAAACGAAGATATTCGTCGACACCGACTACGCTAACTTCCTGTACAAGCAGGGGGTGAGAGTCGCCAAGCACATCACCTTCTCCACGATAAAAGATGCGTTCGGGTACACGAACGAGACCAACATCGGCGCAATCTTCTACACCAGCCTGCAGGCGGTGGGTGCATTCATAAAGTCCGTGGAGGACGGGAAGAACGTGCCCTGTCTCATCCCCCTTGGCATAGACCAGGACGTACACTTCCGTGTCGCGAGGGACGTCATAGACAAGATGGGCTATTACAAACCGGCAATCATGCACAGCAAGTTCATGCCCGGACTCAAGGGCCAGCAGAAGATGTCCTCGAGCGATCCGGACAACACCATCTACCTTAACGACACTCCCGAAGTAGTAAAGAAAAAAGTCAACCGCGCAATCACAGGCCAGCAGGACACCGCGGAGTTGCAGAAGAAGTTTGGCGGCGATCCCGACAAGTGCGCAGTGTGCCAGTACTACCGCTTCTTCTTCGAGCCTGACGACAAGAAACTCAAGGCTATCTTTGACGCGGAGCGCAACGGAACGATGCTTGCAGGCGAGCACAAGGCGCACCTCGCAGCAACAATCAATGCATTCCTAGACGAGCACCGGAAGAAGCGCGAGCAGCTGAAGGGCAAGCTAGGGGAAGTCATGCTCCGATGAAGTGGGACCGTGGCGGTAATAGGCATTGAAAGCAGCGCACATACTTTTGGCGTAGGGGTAGTGGAGAAAGGGCGCATTCTGGCCAACGAGAAGGAGATGTACAGGATAGGCCGCACCGGAATGATTCCGGCAGAGGTGGCCGCCACGCACGTCGAGAATGCGGCGCTCGTCATAGAACGCGCAATCAACGCCTCAAAAATAAATCTGGATGATATAAAGGCAGTGAGTTACACAATGGGCCCGGGTTTAGGGCCCTGCCTGCACGTGGGCATGCTCTCCGCAAAAACTCTCGCTATCCGGTTGGGCGTAAAGCTTGTGCCCGTCAATCACGGAGTTGCACATGTAGAGATAACGCGCCACGCGGCCAAGCTGAAGGATCCGCTTACGCTGTACGTCAGCGGTGGCAACTCGCAGATCCTGAAGCTGGATAAGAAACGCCACAGATACGCAATTCTAGGCGAGACATTCGATGTCGGAGTGGGCAACATGCTGGATGCGTTTGCGCGCAATCTCAAACTCAATCCGGCCTGGGGCTCCACCGTCGAGAAGATGGGCCAGGGGGGTTCCTACATAAGGCTGCCCTATACGGTCAAGGGAATGGACTTCGCATTCACCGGTCTGCTTACGCGAACAAGTTCTCTGATAGGAAAGGAGAATCCGCGGGATTTATGTTACTCAATGCAACAGACCGCATTCTCCATGCTCTGCGAAGCTACCGAACGCGCCGCCCTTCTCACCAACAGCACCGAACTCGCCGTGTGTGGAGGCGTTGCGCAGAGTGACACTCTTGCAGGCATGCTGGAGTCGGTGGCAAAGTCACATGGGATGAAGTTTGGCCGTGCCCCGAACGAGTACAACGCCGATAACGGTGCGATGATCGCGCTCCTTGGGGAGGAGACGATGAAGTATGGGGCAGTGAAGCCCAGCGAGTGCGACATAAAGCAGAGATATAGGATAGACGAGATGGTTATACATGAATAGAGCACTGCTGAACGAAGGCGCGGAGTCGCGTATCTACGCCGCAAAAATATTCGGCTACGCTGTGGTGGTCAAAGAGAGGCAGGCAAAGGCCTACCGGATACCTGCGCTCGATCAGGAGATCCGTAGGGCAAGGACAAAGTGTGAGGCGCGCATACTGGCCAGACTTGGCAAAGCCGGTGTTCCAGTTCCTGCGCTCATAGCCGTCGGGACATTTGATATATACATGGAACGGATAAACGGGACGTTGCTCAAGGACGTCAAAAATCCAGACGCGAAGACCTTCACGCAGGCAGGGAGAGTGCTGGCTGCAATGCACAGGGCCGATGTTGCCCACGGCGACTTCACGCCGGCGAACCTGATGGTGACGGAAGGCAGGGTGGTCGTGATAGACTTCGGACTTTCGGAAGTCACGAACAGCATGGAAGAGAAGGCGCTCGATCTACTACTCATGAAACGTTCCATAACAAAAACGCAGTACGCCACCTTCATAAGTTACTACTCCAAGGCCTATGTTGATTCGGCAAAGGCGCTGAAGAGGCTCGAGTCGATCGAGCGAAGAGGAAGGTACCAGACCCGCACCCTGGCCTAATCCAGCTAGACTTATATATCTGGACAAACACCTGCCTATCATCAAGGAGAGCCAATGCCGGTAAAGAAGAATAAGCCTGAAGTCATAGCCCCGCTCCTCAGCCACGGGCACATGGAAACGAGCGAAAGCATGGCGAAGTACAACCTACTGCTACCGCTCAATGAGGTATACTTGCTGCGCCTGGAGCACCTACGCGTCCTGACAAGAAATTTTATACGAGAGTCGGTCCAGAACGGGAAGACGACACCAGCGGCAGCGGAAGATGTATCTTTGTCATTCAGCACGTCTGGAATGCCGCTTGCTGATCCCGGTTTCATCAAAGTCTCGGTAAGTTCCGGCCTGAACGGCGGGGCCTATTTAGACAAAGACGTGTTGAAACTCATAACTAGCCTCGCCATGCATCTGGACACGGAATGTTTCAAGTCCACATCCACAGAAACCCCGGTTGCAGAACTGCGCCAGAAACTCAATGTGGCAAGGGCCTAGATGAATAGTGAGATAATGCCTACAAAACACACGGAGCGGATAAGCAGATACACTTCCGACCTTACCATCAAAGAAGAGACTAACCTGCCCTCTGAACAAGGGTACATCCGGACACATTCCTACATTGCAAAATTCGAGATAACAGTGTCCCTCACCGCTTTGGATAGATTTGATCCAATGATAAAATACGCCCGCAGGCTATTGGTCCAAGAGAACCACGGTCCAACCTCTGAAATAAACAGCATGGCTTCGAACTACAGGCACTTCGGACTCTCAGTATTCGTGCTACGCGGACTGTTGCGCTGGGGCAACTCCGCAGAGGACATCTCCCACAACGCCTGGATGATCTCCACCATCCGAAGAATCGGGGAGAAGGTTGAGCGCAAATTCTTCCAATCTCCCGCTGCCGCTCCGCTGAAGCAGTCTGTAAGACCAACCTAAGGTAGTTACAACTCGCCTACTCTGCGCTTCTGGGCCCGCTTGATCCTTTTTCTGCGTTTCTTTACCCACTTCCAGCGCATCCGTCCCTTCTTCTTCCATTTTCTTGGTATGCTACCCAGATAAACACCATGACCGAATGCGGTTATAGAATTATTGCGCAAGTATAATAATACTTGCGGCTATCTATTTACTCGTGTGGCTATATGAACTCCAGGACCGCCGTACTGATTGTTGCTGCGCTGTGCGTTGCGGCAGTGCTCATCTTCCTACTCCTCCAATCCGTAGGAGCGGTACCGCATACCACTAATTTCTTCACCACCTCCACTTCCACAACCACCTCCACGGCTGCGACCACATTGCCGCCCACGGTACCCACCACCACGATCATAAACTACCAGGGATGCCTCTCCAGCAGCCTCACTCAATCTGTGGCCAACGGCGCCTTCAGCACGGGCACCTATGCGGACTGGACGACCAATGGCACGGGCTTCGGCTCAGCCCCGCAGAACATCACCTACAATAACAAGAACAACGACTACTACAGCTCGCCCTGGGCCGACTATCTGGGCGGCACGTTCTTCGCTTCTACCTATGCCGGCGGCATCGGCCTGACCACAGGAAACCTCACATCCGCACCCTTCGAGGTTACGCAGCCCTACCTGAACTTCCAGATCATCTCACCGCAGAACAACAACCTCTATGTCGAGCTGATAAAGAACGGAAAGCCTGCGATAAAGGCGTTCTACAACACTTTCGGCAACAGCGGGCAGAATGCAAGCACGTTCTTCAACGCCAGCATCCCGATCGCCTCATTACTATGCAGCAACGTTTCGATACGCGTGGTAGCCGACGTGCTCGGCGGCCATGGCACTCAGTATGATGATATCGCAGTTGGGGGCTTCTACCTGGGCCGCACCCCGGTGGCCTCGCCGGGTATACTCATAGATCAGGCGGTGCTCAACCAAAGCTGACGCGCAGGAGTTCATTGCATGCAGATCTTCAACACGTTGGGGCGCAGGAAGGAGCAGTTCAAGCCCATTACTGGGAAGCAGGTCGGGCTGTACACCTGCGGCATCACCGCCTACTTCTACGCGCACATCGGAAACCTGCGCACCTACGTCTTCGAGGACGTGCTCAAGCGCACGCTCACCCACGCTGGCTACTCGGTAAGGCACGTGATGAACGTGACCGACGTGGGCCATAACGCGGGCGACGCATCGGAGACGGAGGACAAGGTGAGGGAGGAGGCGCGAAAGGAGCACAAGACCCCGCACGAGATCGCACGCTTCTACACCCAGGCCTTCCTCAAGGACGTCACCGCGCTGAACATCCTGATGCCGGAGATCCTCTGCCCGGCGAGCGAACACATCCCACTGATGCTCGAGCTGATAGAAAGACTTGAGAAGAAAGGCTACACCTACAACCTCCCAAGCGGTGTCTACTTCGACACCTCCAGGTTCAAGAGCTACGGCGAACTGACAGGGCGCACCTTCAAGGAGCTCAACGAGACCCAGCAGGCGGGCGCAAGGGTCGAGAGGCCCGACGGCGTGCGCAACATAACCGACTTCACGCTCTGGCGCACGGCCTCGGAGCAGGAGAAGGACATGGTCTGGGACACGAAGTGGGGGCACGGCGTCCCGGGCTGGCACATCGAGTGCAGCGCGATGAGCATGCACTACCTGGGCGAGCACTTCGACATCCACTGCGGCGGCGCCGACCACATCCCCATACACCATCCCAATGAGATAGCGCAGTCGGAGGCTGCGACAGGCAAGAAGTTCGTGAACTACTGGATGCACGGGGAGTTCCTGATGGTGGACGGCAGGAAGATGGCGAAGTCATTGTTGAACATATACACTCTCACGGACCTGCACAGGAAGGGGATCACGCCGCTGGGCTACCGGTTCTTCGTGCTCAACAACCACTACCGCAGCCTCGCCAACTTCACATTCGAGAATGTCAAGCACTCCGAGGATGCGCTCAAGTCGGTCTACGCAACCATCGGCAAGCTGAGTGCGATAAGCGACAGGGGCAAGAACGACGAGGAGTTCCAGAAAGCGGCGGAGGCGCTGCGCGATGAGTTCTTCAGGAGCGCCGAGGACGACCTCAACATTCCCGTTGCGGTCTCTAGGATGCACGAGCTCCTCAACCTGGCGAAGAAGAGAGGCACAGAGCTGGGAAAGAGAGACGCCGCCCAGGTGCTCAAGATACTTGTAGAGTTCGACTCCATACTCGGGCTCGACTTCGAGAAGCACCTGAGCACCGAACTTCCAAAGGGCGCAGCTGAATTAATAGAGGAACGCGAGCAGGCAAGGAAGGAAAAGGAGTTCAAGAGGGCGGACGAGCTCAGGAATAAATTAAGGGACGAGTTCAAGGTAATGGTTGAGGACACAAAGGAAGGTACTGCCTGGTATACTACGACCTCCACTTCTTAATCAAACGCTATTTTCAGCAGCCGGTGTAGAAGCATCCTTTGCTTCGGCGGTTCGCCCGCCACGCTGGGCCTGCCTTCCCGTCTTAGCAGTCACGAAAAGAAGTGCCAGGTCCTCCTCTTTTCCACCCTCTATCCACGCCTTTATGTAGGTGGCTATGTTGCGGAACGGCTTCGAGTACCTGTCGGTGAAGCTGTAGGCGCTGCTCTCGTGGTTGAGTATGCCGACGGTCACGCCGAAGTCCAGATACCTCTTCCAGGTAGCCAGCGGAAGCTGCGGCCCGCAGTCCCTGAGGCGCAGCTGGCCCTTCTTCTTTACCTCTGAGAGCGCCATGGCGAACCTGTAGGCTCGGGTCTCGTTCTCGAAGTAGATCTTCGCCACCTCCTTCACGCTGGGCTCCCTCAACTTCTCCTTCAGGGGAGCATCCTCGAACTCCCAGTACTTGATCGCCATGGATGAGTACTGAACGCTCCACTTTTTATCCTTTTCCATAGTTTTGGAATACTGGCGGTGCGTCTACAGCGCCTTCCGAATCATGCGTTCCACCTTCTCCCGGTCGCAGAAGACGTTCGTATACTCCCTGTCCTCTTTGACGTCATCAAAACTGGCCCACCGGTACCTGGCGTTCTCCCAACCGAGCCGTATCCTGTCCGTATCGACGTGGAAGACGTAGAAGTAGTTGTACCAGCGCTCCTCCGGGTGCCTCACCTCGAAGAGCATCAGCCGGACCGGCTCCGAGGCCAGGCGCAGCGTCTCCCTCTCAAGCCGCGTCTCCTCCCAGATCTCCCGATGGGCGGTCTCCAGCGGCTTCTCCCCCCTCTCCGTACCCCCGAAGAGCAGGGACCAGATGCCCGGATTCGAGATTAGGGGCACATTCCTGCGCTTTATGAGCAGCACCTTCCGTTTGTGCACCAGCGCAGCCCCTATGCCTGCCCTGTGCGGTTCAAATATAAACATTGGTTCACGTCGGTCCGCTTCTACCTATACAAGCCGAAGAAAGCTTTAAATATCTTAGCCGATTATACTATACCACTAACTTAGTGTTAGTATTAAAGAAAGCAGAATCCATTTTCTTTGATATCAGAATCCACAGCTTTGCTACTTAAATAGAAGTTGATAACATGGCAGAAAAACCACACATAAACGTGATTTTCATTGGGCACGTAGACCACGGCAAGTCTACGACAGTTGGACGCTTGCTCTACGATACGAAAGCGATCACAGAGCAGGACATGAAGAAGATAAGGGACGAGGTCACGAAGTATAACCGACCATCCTTCGAGTTTGCGTTCGTCATGGACCAGCTCAAGGAGGAGCGCGAACGCGGCATCACCATCGACATCATGCACCGCGACTTCCAGACCCAGAAGTACTACTTCACCATCATAGACGCACCGGGCCACCGCGACTTCGTAAAGAACATGATCACGGGCGCGAGCCAGGCAGACGCCGCAGTGCTGGTGGTCTCCACGGTCGACGGCATACAGGCGCAGACGCGCGAACACGCATACCTGGCACGAGTGCTCGGTATCTCCCAGCTGATCGTCGGCATGAACAAGATCGACGCGGCCAACTACGACAAGGCCAAGTTCGAGGAGACCAAGGCCAAGGTACAGGAACTGCTCAAGACGGTGGGCTACAACATCGAGAAGATCGCATTCGTTCCCTACTCTGCACTGCAGGGCGACAACGTCGCTACCAAGAGCGCAAAGATGCCCTGGTACACGGGCAACACGCTGCTTCAGCAGCTCGACCAGTTCACCATCCCGAACAAGCCCACGGACAAGCCGCTGCGACTTCCGATCCAGGACGTCTACAGCATCTCGGGCTTCGGCACAGTGCCGGTAGGAAAGGTCGAGACCGGGATCATGAAGCCGGGCGAGAACATAATCATCAACCCGCAGGGCATCAAGACAGAGGTCAAGAGCATCGAGATGCACCACCAGCAGCTCACCCAGGCAGGACCGGGCGACAACGTCGGATTCAACCTGAAGGGCGTGGACAAGAAGGACATTAAGCGCGGAGACGTGGTAGGCCCGGCTAACAACCCGCCCTCCATAGTCACCGAGTTCAAGGCGCAGATAGTGGTCATAAACCACAAGACCGCCATCGCCAAGGGCTACACCCCGGTCTTCCACATCCACACGGCCCAGATCGCCGCAACGATAACCGAGATACTGGAGAAGAAGGACCCGAAGACCGGCGCAACCATGGAGAAGAACCCAGAGTTCATCAAGAACGGGGACATCGCCATCGTGATGGTCAAGCCGACCAAGCCCATCTGCTGCGAGAAGTACAGCGAGTTCCCGCAACTGGGAAGGTTCGCAATCCGCGACATGGGTTCGACGGTGGCAGCGGGAGTCATCCTGGAGATCGTCAAGAAAGCGTAATAGTGTGAATCGATGCCAACTGCGCGAATAAAACTGATAAGCAGGAGCAAGAACGACGCGCGCGACATCGCGCGCCAGATAATCGAGATTGCGAAGGCCTCTGGAATAAAGTTCAAGGGCCCGATCCCCCTGCCCACGCGCACATTGGACATCTCCACGCGCAAGACGCCCTGCGGCGACGGCTCCCACACGTTTGAGCACTGGCAGATGCGCATACACAAGTGGCTCGTAGAGATAGACGGCAGCGAGACCGCTCTGCGTCAGATAATGCGAATCCCGGTTCCGGACACAGTTCAGATAGAGCTGATGCTCAACTCTTAGCTGGTATTAGTCGGCGCGTTAGTTCTAAAAGCTAGCGCGAGCTCCGAAATAATCTTTTTCATCTCGTCTATTACTTTCTCCGAGGCACCGATCTTGTCTCCCATGATGGTGATCCCTGCGCTGTCGACCCCCAGGGAGATCCTAAGGTTTGCATCCCTGGCCTCAGCGGTCTCGACCTTCGGAGGCGCCCTTCTGGCGCCCATGAAGAGTTTTATCGCATTATCGGTGCTCAAAGTGTGCTCTATCATTACGGAGTCCTCCTTCACCTTCCATCCCGGTGCCGGCGATCCGACAACAGCTGCTTTGTTTATCATAAAATCAGTCCAAGGAGATTGATTATAGGTCCAAGATATTTAAGCCTTGCTCAACTCCTGTAGAGCAGCTCCTCCGCCTGCTTGCCCAGCTCTGTCGCAAGCTCCACCAGACTGTTAATCATCCCCTCCTTGGAGCAACGAGGCAGGGCTCCGAAGACAAGTATCCCTTCATTAGGTAACGACTCGCTCCCTATCCCAATCAGCTTCGCCACTTCACCTTTCGGTCCCCGCTCCAGCTCCTTCAGTTTTATCTCAAGCACCTGGGCAATCTGGGAAGGTCGATTCCTGTCCCTCCCGTGCCTCTCATCGGCAAGCGGCCGCTCAACACTACAGCTGACCGCACACCTTGATACTCCTACGCGTACATGTCCTATTATTTGGTACTCCATCTTCTCCCAACCATTAGCCTTCCTAAAATTCAGATATTTAGGTTTATTGTACGAATATCGGATGCGAGGATGTTTCAGATGCCCAAGACCCCAGGCAGATTCACGCGCAAAAAGGAGGACTTCACCTGCGAGGTGTGCGGGACAGAGGTAAAGGGCACGGGCTACACCGATCACTGCCCCAACTGCCTGACCAGCAAGCACGTGGACAACAATCCCGGCGACCGGGCCTCCAAGTGCAAGGGCCTGATGAAGCCAGTAGGTGCGGAGTACAACGGCAACGACTACACCATCGAGTACGAGTGCGCCAAGTGCAGGGCCCGCAAGCGGGTGAACGCCGCGTCAGGCGATAACACCGAGCTCCTCCTCTCGCTCTGCACCAAGAGCCTGTGATCAGTAACGAAAGCCAAATCCTTCAGAAAGGTTTAAAATCAACCTCATATAATATGATTCTGTGGAACTAAACGAAGCGGAGCTTATAGAGCGGGAGCTAACCATACGCGACCTCAGAGTGAGCAAGGAGGTCCTGGACACGCGCCGTTCCGCGGTGCGGTGGCTTGCGCTTTCCCTCGGCATAATCAATCCGGGTGAGTCGCGCCTGGGCTCACTCGCGGTGCTCGACGCTCTGGTGTACTTCCAGTTCATCAGGAAGCAGGACCCGACGGTGAAGGACCTCTCGGCCTACATCAACACCAACTGGGAGACTATAAACGAGAAGACCCTTCGCTACCACCTGCTCCGCATGAAGCGCATGGGTTTCGTCGAGAACAACCAGACCAAGTTCTATTTCAAACCCCCGGCGCAGGGCGACCGGTACGACCCCTACAACTGGTCCATAAGCACGTTCGAGATCTTTTACAAGGGGATCGCCGGCAAACTCGGCGAGGTAGTCAACGTCCTCAAGAGCAAGGATGCGGGAATGTGATCGCATGGAGAAAAACGACAAATACACCTGGGTAGCAATAATAGTCATCGCGATAGCCGCGCTGGCGGTGCTCTACACCGAGACGCACGGAACGGGCAGTGGCCCGATCAACCTGCAGCTTAACGTAAGCCAGAGCAACATAACCACGCGCATCTATCCCTACCAGAGTGTTTTCATCCCCGTCGAGATTACGAACGCAGGCACGGACGCCATAAAGAGCGTCGGGATCGGGATATTCGTAAACAACAACCTGACCTCCATATACAACGTCTCGCTGCCGACGGGCCGCAACGTCTATATCAACTTCAGCAAGCAGTTCACCGTGCCCGGCACCTACAACGTGAGCTTCATCTCGGATCCGAGCAAGCTCTACGACCTGGTGAACAGGAACAACGCCCAGGTGCACTTCCAGATAATAGTCCAGGCCCCAGCCACACCCTCCGCTTACACCACACTTCCGTCCAACTGGACTGGAGAGAAGTCGACCTACCTCAGCAAGGTGGGCTACCTCACCTACTCCTATCTCGTCGGGAACTACGGTCTCTCCAACTTCGCCCTCTCCAAGATTCCAGCAGCCGATGCCTTCTTCACCCCGCTGCTGAATCTCACCTACAGCTACATAAACAGCATGTATTCGGCCGAGGCGACCTACCCGAACGCCAGCGCCTACTCGCTCTGGCTGCAGGGCTCCCTCTCCAGCAACGTCACCGCCGTGTGGGCCCAGGGCCTCAAGCTCAAGACTAACTACACCAGCATTAACGGAACAACGCTTGCGGTCACGCACCTGAACAGCAACACCACCACCTGCGGCTGGTACAACGCCGGATGGCTGAAGACGCTGACCTACGAAGGCGCCGGCAACTGTGCTGTACAGCTGGCAAAGAAGAGCAGCTCGCTCTCCACTCCCGCAACGCCCGGCTTCCTGCCTGCCATAAACGGCAGCACCACCATAGCGAACGTGACCGGCAGCTCCATCCTCGGGCCGACCTACGGCAGGCTCGCCTTCATCAACAGCTCCATAATATACGAGGGCGCACAGCCGAACACCGCTTCCGACTACGTCTGCTACGGAGTGATAAGCACCCTCTACAACAGGAGCTACTGCTCCACCTACCTCTTCGGCAGGTCGGGCAGCATAGGCGCCCTCTCGCTGGTCCGCACCACCGCATTCGTCGGCCAGGAGAACCTCTCGGTCATCTCGCTGGTCAACACTTCCTATGTGGCAGCCCAGAGCGTGGCGGGCATACGGCTGCTCTCCGAGTTCAACGTCTCGGGGCAGAGCCAGTCCTTCTCCGCAGGCCTGAACAGCAGCTGCGGCCTGAACTTCAGCCTCTCCTGCAGGAGCCCCTCACTGGTGAACGGCAACCTGACCCTGCAGTTCTACAACAAGATCAACCAGACCTTCACGCTGCGCAGCATCGCCTGCTACCAGAACGGTTCGCCCTCCTATGCGCAGCTGAACCTGACGATACGTCCTAACGCAACCGCGAGCGTCACATCAATCTGCTACAGCAACGGCAACGTCCTGACCGGACTGCCGCTGGGCCTCACGCTCAAGCTGGGCATCAACTACACGCTGGGCACGGGCAACGCCACCTACAGGACGACGGGCAGCGCCTACATAGTGTGACCATGAGGAGCGCTCGCTCTCTTTTCATCGAGAGGGTCGGAAGGCTCAATGCGCTCCAGGAGTCCGCATTCCCTGTGATCAGCTCGGCGCAGAACTGCCTGATAATGGCCCCCACGGGCAGCGGCAAGACCGAGGCCGCCATACTCCCGATCCTGGAAGCCATAAACAGCATAGAAGGCGAGGGAGTGCTGGCGCTCTACGTCACTCCATTGCGCGCGCTCAACCGCGACCTGATGAAGCGCCTGGAGGAGCTCTGCACCTCCCTCGGGATAACGATCGGCGTGCGCCACGGCGACACATCCCAGAAGGAGCGGAGGGAACAGGTGCTGCATCCCCCCAAGCTGTTGATCACCACGCCGGAGAGCATACAGAACATGCTCCTCTCGCCTCGGCTGAGGTTGGCCTTCGCTCGCCTGAAATTTGTCGTCGTGGATGAGCTGCACGAGCTCTACCAGAACAAGAGGGGAGCCCAGCTCTCCATAGGGCTGGAGAGGCTTGAGGAGCGCGCACCAGGATTCACGCGCATAGGGATCAGCGCAACCATCGGGGATGCGGACGAGGCAGCCGCCTTCCTCTTCGGGAAGCGCCCGCACAGGGAGATAAACTCCGAGGTGGAGAAGCGGCTTGATGTCCACGTGGTCATGCCCACGCTCCCGCAGCGCAGGCACCCCGAGTTCGAGGCCTCCTTCGACCTGGACGATGCGGCACTGGGGCGCATCGAGTACCTGGAGGACATGATAAAGAGTTCCAAGGCGACCCTGGTGTTCGCCAACACGCGCCAGGTGGTGGAGTCGCTGGGCAGCAAGATAATCTACCTGAGCAGGCTGGAAGGCTTCGACTACGTCGGAATACACCACAGTTCCCTTGATCGGGAAGAGCGCATCCAGATCGAGGACAGCTTCAAGAACGGGAAGATAAACTGCATAATCGCGACGAGCTCGCTGGAGCTGGGCATAGACATCGGGAGGATAGATATGGTCGTGCAGTACGGCTCTCCACGACAGGCGAACCGCCTGCTCCAGAGGATAGGTAGAGGAGGACACAGAGAAGGTGCCGTATCGAAAGGAGTAATCATCGCATCAAGCGCGATTGAGGCGCTGGAGGCAGCCGCAACGATAAAGGCAGCCTCGAAGAAAAGGCTCGAGAGCCACAGAATGGAACGAATGGCACTGGACGTGCTCGCAAACCAGATCTCCGGGATGGTTCTTGAATACAGGGAGCTTCCCATACAGAAAGCGTACGTAATAGTGAAGCGCGCAGCCCCGTATGCAGAGCTCAAGGAGTCCGAGTTCATGCGGATGGCAGAGTTCTGCGCCAGCCTCGGTCTCATAAAGATAAACAAGGAGATGCTCTCCCTCGGAAGGCGCTCCAGGACCTATTTCATAGAGAACGTCAGCGTGATACCTGACTCAAGGCGCTTCTTCGTGAAGCGGGCATCGACTAACAAGATAATCTCCACGTTGGACGAGCGGTTCGTGTTCGCGAATATCGACGAGAACGCCTCTTTCATAACGAAGGGCGTGCCCTGGAAGGTGGTGAGCATAGAGGGAGACACCATATTCGTCGAACAGGGCACGGAGGTGGAAGCCTCAATACCAGATTGGGAAGGGGAGGACATCCCGGTCTCGTTTCTGATAGCCGAGAGTGCAGTCTCCTACCTAGCCCATCCTGAGAGCGCAAAAGAGATGATAGAGCCCGCTTCGTACGATGCAATCCACCTCTTCACAGAAAAGCAGAAGCGTTTCTTCATTCCGGCAGGCAACCGGCTCCTCATAGAGGAGCTAGATGACTATACCATACTCCACCTGCCGCTGGGGAAGCTGGCGAACGAGTTCATCTCACGGGCTCTGGCATACACTGTTAGAAAGGCTGGCGGTGAGATCTCAGTCAGACCTACTCCCTACGCGATCATACTTGACCTAAAGCTCACAAGGAAGAGGCCGGATCCGGAGAAAACGTTCCGTGCACTCTCCCAGTCCGATGCGCTCGCTTCCTCAGGCGAGATAATGGCCGGCTCGGAGCTCTTCAGGTACAAGTTCGCCCAGGTGGCGAAGCTGTTCGGCATAGCCGAGAAGAAGGCCGTCCTCACCAAGAGCGCGCTCAACCGGCTCATCGAGTTTTACCGTGGCACTCCTGTTTACGATGAGACGGTGCGCGACCTAAAGAAGAATTACATAGACTACGAGACAGTCTCATCCTTCCTAAGCGGTCTCAGCGCAGGCAAGATCGAGATATCGCGAGTTCCATCAGGCTCACCACTCTCACGCGAGCTCCTGCACTCAGCGCTGGGATACCGGGAGCTCATGTCAGGTTCAGACATCGCCGATACCGACATTGAGGAGCTGAAACGCAAGCTCTCAGGGAAGTCGGTGCAGTTGCTCTGTACCTACTGCTCTTTCACCTTCTCCAGGACTATCACACCTAACAAAAAAGATCAGGATAAGATCCTCTGCATGCGATGCAGCAGTCCTATGGTCTCGACCTACAAACAGGAGTACTACGACGTTCTATCAAAGAAGAAGGAAGGCAAACGATTCACAAACTCGGAGCGCGAGACCTACACCAACGTAATCAAAGAGGCGAGCCTTGTGGACGCCTATGGGGACAGGGCGCTGATGGCCTTCCTGACCTATGGCATAGGCTTATCTACGGCAGGCAAGCTGCTGAAGATAATACGCAAGAACGAGAAGATGTTCTTTGAGGATCTTCTGAGAGCGCAGCGACTGTTCATAAGAAACAGCAGGTTCTGGAAAAGGAATTAGGTTCCCTGCAACGGCTAAGCAAAAACAGTCACGCCAGGCTGAACATCGCATTGCGGCATTAGGTAGATGGTGTCCCCTTTGCCATTTGCCACTCCGAGCAGCAGAAATTCTGACATCTCGCTCCCCATCTTCTTAATTCCGACATTTATCAATCCCACCACGAGCTTGCCTTCTAACTCCTCTTTAGAGTAATTTCTATATGCTCCACATGTCCTCTTCTTGCCTATTTCAGGACCGAAGTCTACAGTTATTCTATAGGTGGGCTTTTTTGTAGCCGAATCCTCAACACTAACTACTCTTCCGACACGTATGTCCAATGAACTGAATATGGAAAAATCAACACCAGACTTCAGCGTCACAGCACCTTTATTGGCCTGCAGTTGGTGCTGGTGTGGGTGTTGGAATCGTTTGCTCGCCTTCGAACAGCCGCGCATCAGTAACCCGCGCCTTCGCATCAAGCCGCATAAGCCGAACGCCGCTTGCTGCACGTCCTGTTACTCTTATGGAAGCGATGGGTATCGTTATGCTAACTCCGAGGGAGTTTATCAGTATGAGCTGGAGATCCTCCTTCTCTACGAAAATCGCCTTCGACACCGGCCCGGTCTTCTCGTTAGCCTTGATGTTTATGACTCCGCCACCGCCGCGTCCCTGCATACGATACTTTGCCACGTCGGTGAGCTTTCCATAGCCCTTCTCGGTGACGGTGAGGATCATGCCCGCCTCGTTCGTCGCCATTATATTCTTCGCCTGGTCGCCCTTCAGCCTTATACCTCTGACTCCCATCGCAGCCCTTCCTGTGAAGCGCAGCTCCTGCTCCTCGAACTTTATGGACTTGCCGTTCTTGGTCACTATGACCAGGTACTTCTCCTTGGTGTAGATTATCGTGTCGACTATCCTGTCGCCCGCATTCAGCGTTATGGCGCGTATGCCGGATGAGCGCGGGTGGGAGAAGAGCTTTGCATCCGTCTTCTTAACGAGGCCCTTCTCCGTGACGAAGACCATCTTGGAGTCGGCGAAGCTGGCGATGTCCATCATCTGCACTATCTTCTCGTCCCTTATGTTCAGCAGGTTGACTATCGCCTTTCCTTCTGAGTAACGGCCGGTCTCCGGGATGTTGTAGGCCTTGAGCCAGTAGGCCTGGCCCTTGTCCGAGACGAACAGGATGTAGTTCTTGTTGTTGCAGGTGATTATCTGCTTGACGAAGTCGCCCTCCTTGAGGTTGATGGAGATTATCCCCCTTCCTCCCCGCGCCTGCTCGCGGTAGTTCTCCGTGCCCATGCGCTTGATGTAGCCCTCGTTCGTTAGTATGATCGTGACCTTCTCGTTGCTTATCATGTCCTCGTCGCTTATGTCGAGCCCTCCCTCCGCCTGTATTATCTGCGTGCGCCTCGGCTTCCCGTACCTCTTCTTCAGCTCCGCCATCTCGTTGACGATGAGCGCCTCCATCTTGGCCTTGTCGGCTATGAGCTCGTTGTAGTGCACTATCTTCCTCTCGAGCTCCACCTTCTCCTTCGCCAGCGACTGGCTCTCCAGGTGGGTTAGCCGGCTCAGGCGCATCTCCAGTATGGCGTTCGCCTGCTTCTCGGAGAGCCTGAACTGGGCTATGAGGTTCTTCCTCGCGTCCGCGAGCTCGTCGCTCTTCTTTATCGTCTTTATTATCTCATCGATGCTGCCCAACGCTATCACGAGCCCGTCGACTATGTGCAGCCTGTCCTTTGCAATCTCCAGCTCGTACACGCTTCTCTTGAGTATTACCTCCATTCTGTGGTCGATGAAGGCGGTTATCATCTGGAGCACGTTCAGGCTCTTCAGGCTTCTCCCTATCACCGCCAGGTTGATTATCGGGTATGTCACCTGCAGCTGGGTGTGGTTGTAGAGCATGTTGAGGACCTGGTTCGGATCCTCGCCCGCCTTGAGCTCGATCATTATGCTCATTCCGGTGCGGCCCGTCTCGTCGCGAATGTCCTTTATGCCGGTAATCTTCTTCTGCTTCACGAGCTCCGCAATGTTCTGTATAAGCGCTGACTTGTTCACGTTGTACGGGATCTCGTTCACCACGAGCCTGTTTTTCTTTTCGTCTATCTCTACCTTCGCCCGGATCGTGAGCTGGCCCCTCCCTGTCCTGTACCCGTTGTAGGAGCTGCTTGACATTACCGCTATGCCGCCCGTTGGGAAGTCCGGACCCTTTATTATCTTCAGCATATCGTCAGGCGTAGCCTCCTTATTCGCAAGCCTATGCACCACCGCATCGCAGACCTCCATGAGGTTGTGCGGGGGCATGCTCGTCGCCACTCCTACGGCTATGCCTGAGGCGCCGTTTATCAAGAGGTTCGGCAGCTTGGCAGGCAGGATGCTCGGCTCCTTCTCGGTATTGTCGAAGTTCGGGACCATCTCGACCGTTTCCTTGTCCAGGTCCTCGAGCAGCTCCTCCGCCATCCTCGTGAGTCTGACCTCGGTATATCTCATATGCGCGGGCGGGTCCCCATCGATCGAACCCATGTTGCCCTGTCCCTCGACGAGCATGTGGTTCATGGAGAAGTCCTGGGCCATGCGCACCGCCGTCTCGTACACCGCAGTGTCGCCGTGCGGATGGAACTTACCAATCACCTCTCCAACTATCCTTGCGCTCTTCTTGGTTGGCTGGCTGTGCGTGTTGTTTATGCGGTACATGGCGTAGAGTATGCGCCTCTGGGCCGGCTTGAGACCGTCCCGTGCATCTGGTATGGCCCTGCCTATGATCACGCTCATCGCGTAATCGATGTAGCTTGATTGCAGCTCATCTTCCAGATTAATATCAGATATCTTGTCGGTCATGGTGAACACTCATACGTCAAGGAAGTTGACCTCTTCAGCATGGTCGTGCAGGAACCTGCGCCTCTGGGCCGGATCCACACCCATAAGTATCGTAAAAAGACTGTCCGCTATCTGCGCGTCCTTTATCCGCACCCGCTTGAGCAGTCTGTTGGCCGGATTCATGGTCGTCTCCCACAGCTGCTCCGGGTTCATCTCCCCAAGTCCCTTGTACCTCTGCGTCTCCGCGTCGGAGTGCTCCCCTGCTCTTACGGCGGCGAGCTCCTCGTCGCTGTAAACGTACTTCTCCTCCTTGCCGATCTTTACTCTATAGAGCGGCGGCTGGGCGATGTAAACGTAGCCCACTTCTATGAGTTTCTTCATGTAGCGGTAGAAGAAAGTGAGCAGCAGCGTGCGGATGTGGCTCCCGTCCACGTCCGCATCGGTCATTATTATTATCTTGTGGTATCTCGCGCCAGCTATATTGAAGGTCTCGCGTATGCCCGTACCGAACGAGGTTATCATCGCCTTTATCTCATTGTTGTCGAATATCCTTTCGTAGCTCGCCTTCTCCACGTTAAGTATCTTTCCGCGCAGCGGCAGTATGGCCTGTATGTTCTTGTCGCGCCCCATGCGGCTCGATCCCCCGGCACTCTCTCCCTCCACTATAAATATCTCGGTCTTGGTCGGGTCATTCTCGATGCAGTCGGTGAGCTTCCCGGGCAGCACGGTGCTGTCAAGCAGGCTCCTCTTTCTCGATAGTTCCCTTGCCTTCTTCGCGCTCTCGCGCGCATTGGCTGCCGAGCTCGCCTTCTCTATGATCGCCCGCCCGTCTGCCGGGTGTTCTTCCAGGTATCTTGAGAATGAAGCGTAAACCTCCGTTTCTATCAATGTCCGAATCTGCGTATTGCCAAGCTTTTCCTTTGTCTGGCCTTCAAACTCCGGATTCTGCATGAGTACTGACAGGACAGCACACAATCCCTCCCTGACGTCCTCTCCAGTTATCTTTATCTCGTCTTTCCTGTTGTTTCTGTTGTTCTTGGAGATGTAGTTTATGAGCGCCCGCGAGATGGCGGTGTGGAAACCAGAGACGTGCGTTCCGCCGCCTGTTGTCTTTATGGTATTGACAAAAGATTCCAGCCTTTCTTCGTAGGTGGTGTTGTACTGAAGCGCGTATTCTATGGTGACCGTGCCCTCGCTCTTCTTCGAGTGTATAATCTCTGTTATCGGAGTGGTCTCCTTGTTAAGGAATTTTATGAAATCCTTGATTCCGTTTTCCGATCTGTAGACTATCTGCTCCGGCTGCTCAAATCTTTCATCAGTGAGCGTTATGCTGAGCCCAGGATTCAGGAAAGTGGTGTAGGTCAGGCGCTCCTTAAGCAGCGTAGAATCGAATGCGGTGGTCTTGAAGATCTCCGCATCAGGCTTGAATATTATCGTCGTGCCCTTTCCTGCGTCATCCCCTATCGTCTCTAGTCCCGATGTGGGCACTCCCCGGCTGAACGTCTGCTTGTAGGCCTTTCCGTGCTTCCTTACAACCACCTCGGTAAACTCGGAGAGGGCATTTACCACCGTAAGGCCCACGCCGTGGAGCCCTCCAGAGACCTTGTAGGTCTCGCTCTCGAACTTCGCCCCCTTGTGCAGCGTTGTCATGATGACTTCGAGCGCGCTCTTGTTGTACTTGGGCATTATCCCTACTGGTATGCCGCGTCCGTCGTCGCTGACCTCCGCCACGTCGCTTCCATCCTTCTGGTAGAGGCGTATGGTTATGTTCCTAGCGAAGCCAGCCATGGCTTCGTCCACTGAGTTATCAACAATCTCAAAAAGAAGGTGCAGAACGCCCTGCGAGCTGGTGGATCCTATGTACATTGCGGGGCGTTTTCTTATGCCCTGAGGACCCTCCAAAACGAGTATTTTTGAAGCTTCATACTCGCCGCTCTCCTCAACCATAAAATCCCACATTTATACTCGTGATTTAAAGCATATAAAGCTTTTCCGAGCGCCCAAAAACGCCATATTTTCAGGCCATTTTTTGGTGCAAAATTAGGCACAGCTAAACAAATATAAATATTGCGAAAAGACGCACAGGATTACTTCCTAAGTTGCTCTACAAAAGCCGCTGCGGAGGCCTGCATATCCCTCGCATTGTATATTGCGCTTCCGATTATCGCATGGAATGATTCGTCTCCAGCAGCAATCAGCGCCTGCGAGATGCTGCCTCCCTGTTCTCCGAAACCCGGCGCCCAGAGCGCCATCGGCTCCTTAAGGTACTTCTTCACGATGGCCCTGTACTGGTGAAGCATGCCGACCAGGTTGCCGGGAACTACAAAGTTATTCACGCCCAGCTGTGCGCTTAGCTCATACATTCTAACCGGTGCACCGTCATATATGTACCCGCCTTCGCTCGCCAGGAATTTGGGGTGAGTCATATGCCCGCCCACTATGATGGGCAAGCCAATTTCGCCAGCGGCCTCGATATACGCCCTTTGTGTTTCAGGGCCCGATAGGGGCACCCCTATAATCGCATCGGCTCCTGCGGCCTTTACCTCTTGCAACACCATTCTCCCCTTGCGCGGTATGTCCGTCATGAACTTCTGAAGGTCTGGAATAAGGAGCTGGTGGTTAGCGCTCTCCCTGGCGATCTCGATAAGCCGCGGCAACCCGTACCCCACCGTAAGTGCGAGCCCCAGCTTGTACGACTCCACGCCCTTCACCCCTCTGGTATCCCGTATGAGCTCCTTAAACCTGGAGAGATCCGCCACGTCACAGTCAACCATCAGGCTGCGTTTCGACTTTATTATCTGCACCACTTCCGCACCGCAAGGCATGGGTTTTCCCAGATATATATTAACTGTGGCTTCGGCCCGCGTTAACCGGAGATGCGTCAAGTATTATAAACCTAAATGGGCTAATACTTACTTGGCTCTAAAGCCATCTTATCTTGGGTCCGTAACTCAGTTTGGTCAGAGTGGTTGGCTCTTAACCAACAAGTCGTGGGTTCAAATCCCACCGGGCCCATCACTGGTCATCTCCAGCCTGCGGTTCACCACCCGCGAAAAGTCTAAATACCTTGTTTAGCAATATATTAGTACTTAATAATCCATAGCGCTTAGGTTCATTTTTACAAGGTCTGCGCGCTATAATTATCATAAAACAACGAGCGGAAGTGCTTCTTATGAAAAACAACTCGGAGAATAAGCTACTGGCAGTAATCCGCGTCCGCGGGCGCGTGGGCGTGCGGTGGAGCATAAGCGACACGCTCAAGCGGATGAACCTGAAGTACGTCAACAACCTCACCCTAATGTACGGCAACAAGTCCAACCTGGGCATGATAAAGAAGTGCAACGACCACGTCACCTACGGCGAGATCTCCCCGGAGGTGCTGGCCGAGCTCGTGAAGGACAAGAAGGTCGAGATTACGAAGGAGCAGCTGCAGCAGCTCTCGGAGGGCAAGAAGGGGATGCGCGAGTTCACCAACCCGACCATCCGCATGCATCCGCCACGCCGCGGCTACGAGGGCAACAAGGTGGGATTCAGCGCGGGCGGGGCTCTCGGCTACAGAGGAGAGGAGATAAACAAGCTCATCAAGAGGATGCTATAAGGTTATCACAATGGTAGTACGCTCAAAGGATGGAAGCAGGAAGTACCTGGGCCGCAGGAGCTGGGGCGTAGGCAACATCAAGAATGCACGTGGAGCAGGCGACCGCGGCGGCGTGGGCAAGGGCGGAAAGAAGCACAAGTGGACGCGCACAGTGCTCGACATGAGCCAGGTGGGCAAGCACGGCTTCACCCGCTGGGGCAAGACCAAGCTCAACGTGATCAATCTGGACGTTCTCTCAACGCGCGCTATTCAATCCAAGGAGGCAAAGCCAGTGCTAGAACTGAGGGGCTATAAGGTGCTCAGCAGCGGGACCCTCACCAAGGCGGCCCAGATAAAGGCAACCGCCTTCTCCAAGAAGGCAGCGGAGAAGATAACAGCAGCGGGCGGCGAGGCCGTTACACTGTGAATTCATGCAAAAGCTGAACCTAGCGTTCTATACTGATACCTATACGCCTGCCATCGATGGCGTGGTCACTTCCATAAGCAGTTTCAAGAAGGAGCTTGAGCGCCGTGGCCATACGGTATATGTCTTCGCCAGCTCGCGCATGGGTCAGGAGGCCGCGCCTGCGCAGAAGAACACTTTCCTCTATCCGGGCATAGGCTTCAAGCCCTACCCCCAGTACAGCATGGCCCTCTTCCCCTACAACTCCATCTCCAGGCTGAACAAGCTGGACGTGGACATGATACACGCCCACACTCCGTTCTTCATGGGCTTCTCGGGCCTCATAGCCGCGAAGCTGGGCCACATCCCCATAGTGGGCTCGTTCCACACCATGGTCAACAACAAGGCCATAATCAACGATTACTATCCGAAGAACGAGCAGCTGAAGAAGATGACCAGCAAGTACCTCTGGAAGTACGTCGTCTTCTTCTACAGGAGATGCGGCGCCACAACCGCGCCCTCGCCTACCATCGCCAACATGCTCGAGCGCCATGGCATAGACAACGTGAACATGATCCCGAACAGCGTGGATCCCGAGATGTTCAACACCAAAGTGCGTGGCGGGGCCTTCCGCGCAAGGCACGGGATAAGGGACGATCAGAACGTAGTCCT
This sequence comes from uncultured archaeon, assembly GCA_963830445.1. Classification (GTDB taxonomy): domain Archaea; phylum Micrarchaeota; class Micrarchaeia; order Micrarchaeales; family CABMGC01; genus JAJZOD01. The sequence continues at coordinate 8,716 of CAWHMC010000005.1, read as the reverse complement.
ATACGTGGGCCGGCTGAGCAAGGAGAAGCGGCTGGAGGTCCTTCTGAAGGCCGCCAAGCAGCTTAACGGCAGGCACAGTGACCTGAAGTTCGTAATAGCCGGCTCGGGACCGGCAGAGCAGTACTACCGCGAGCTGGTGCGCAAGTTACGATTAAACAACGTCGAGTTCCTGGGCTCGGTGGGCCGCGACCGCCTGCCGGAAGTCTACGCGGCCTCCGACGTCTTCTGCATCCCGTCAACGTTCGAGACCCAGGGCATAGTGGCCCTGGAGGCGATGGCGAGCGGCAAGCCCGTGGTCTGCGCAGATTATCTGGCCCTGAAGGAGCTGGTGGCCAACGGGAAGAACGGGGAGAAGTTCAGGCCGGGTGATTATGCCGCCTGTGCCCGTAAGATAGAAAAGGCTTTAAATGATTCAGATACATATACTACTGGAGCGGTGCAAACCGCGATGAAGTATTCTCCTGGGAAAGTCACGGACAAGCTTCTTAAGGTTTATGAAACTCTGTTATCGGAACGGGAGTAACGACGGACAACAAAAGTAATATAAGCGTATGGCACGATAACAAAACGAAGCAGCAACTAACAAAGAATTACACATAGGGAACAAGGCGATTCACTGGAAGAGGAAAAGAGCGCAACATTAACTAAAACAATTGAGCCAAGCGCAGAGGCAAAAACTGCTCCTAATCAAGAAAAACAACCCGTCGTAGCTCATGCTCCTGCCTCCACCGATAAGACTGTGGTGCACAAGGACATGCGCAAGCCTTTCGACTACTCTGTTAAGCTTCCAGATAACGCCACGCCCCGCCAGAAGGAGCTGGCCAAGGAGATAGAGGATGAGCGCAAGAGGAAGTCAGTACTGATCAACGACGTGAGGGCGTGCAAGCGCAGGCTCGCCTACAAGCTCGCGGAGAAGGACGCGGCGGCGAAGCTGGCCGTCACGAGCAAGAAGTCCACCAAGAATATCGGGTTCCTCAGGAGGAAGAAGGAGAGGCTGGAGTTCAGGATCTCGACCGAGGCATTCACGCTGGAGGCGGAGAAGGAGCTCATTCGCAAGAAGCAGGAGATAGACGCCGAGCTCGACGAGGCGATAAAGAGCTACCGGACGCGCCGGAAGTCGGAGTTCATCGAGGGCGACATACTCGACCTCAACAAGAAGATAGAGGAGGCGAGCAAGGCCCTGGACGAGATAGAGAAGAAGCTGGACACGCTCTACGGGGAGCTGCGCAAGCTCAACGGGGAGACGAGGAAGCACTCGACGGGAGGACCCGGGGACCGCGGCGGACACGTGCCCAAGAAGCAGTTCCAGGAGCCCAGGAACATCGAGGTGAGCCTGGCCGACATCGCCACCATAAAGTCGAGCAAGAGCGACAGGGAGAAGAAGGAGAGCTCGGAATAGCAAAATCTAGTAAAAACGCACTATTTTTAACCCTTTTAAATATCTTTTGCTCCCACTACAAACCGACGACAAAATACCTTTTACTTCGCGGCATTTTTTATAATTAAGTCTCATCCCTGCGTATCAAGCTTTAAATGCTTTCTTGTCTCATTTACAATCCGCTTGCAGTATCATTTTATATACTGCATGCCCTGGTGCTAATACGGACGCTGATTTGAGGGTGTGGGATAAGTTCACAACAGTGAAGAAACGCGACGGCACGGTGGTAGACTTCGACGCCTCCAAGATAACCGAGGCGATGGAGAAGGCCATCCTAGCCACGCGCGGCAGCACCGACAACATCGACCTCAAGAGCCTCACCGAGCATGTGCTCGCGGGCATAGAGAACAGATATTCGGGCTACAAGACCCCAGATGTGGAGGGCATACAGGACGTGGTGGAGCGCACCCTGATGGAGTTCGGGCTGTACGACGTCTCCCGCGCCTACATCCTGTACCGGGAGCGCCATCGCGAGATGCGCGAATCAAAGCAGAAGGAGATACTTAAGAAGATCGAGAGCGGCCAGATACTCGTAAAGAAGCGTGACGGAAAGAAGGAGGCGTTCAGCAAGGCGAAGCTGCGCAAGCACCTGGAACGTGCCTGTGAGGGCTATGAGGGTGTAGTGAATGTAGAGGAACTGCTGCGACAGTGCGAACTCAGTGCGAACGACGGCATGAGCACCATAGACATAGCGAGGCTAGCTATCCTCTCCGCAAGAGCGTTCATAGAATACGACCCAACTGCCTATTCAGCGGTGACCTCCCGCCTGTTCCTAGCCTCATTGTACAAGGAGGCACTGTCTGTGGACTTCTCCCCGGACAACTTCGAGCAGGCCTACAGAGACTCCTTCTCACAATCAATAAAGATGGCAGTAGAGCAGAAGACGCTCACACCAGAGATTCTGAATTTCGACATCAGCAAGCTCACATCCCTGCTGAAAATCGAGCGGGACGAGATCATAACCTACCGCGGCCTGCAGACTCTATACGACAGATACTTCATCCGCGACAGGACGCGCGACGTTCCCATCGAGACACCCCAGTTCTTCTGGATGCGTGTCGCAATGGGACTGAGCCTGAACGAGAAGGACAAGGAAGCAGCAGCAGCAAAGTTCTACGAAGTGCTATCCACACTGCGATTCATATCCTCAACGCCTACCCTATTCCACTCGGGAATGACGCGCCCGCAGCTCAGCTCCTGCTATCTTACCACAGTTGAGGACTCTCTGGACCACATATTCAAGTGCATAGGCGACAATGCCCAGCTCTCCAAGTGGTCCGGCGGCCTGGGCAACGACTGGACGAACCTGCGCGCCATGGGCGCGCTTATAAAAGGCACAGGAGTGGAGAGCCAGGGTGTCATCCCATTCCTCAAGATAGCAAACGATACGACAGTGGCGATAAACCGCAGCGGAAAGCGCCGTGGAGCGACCTGTGCATATCTGGAGACGTGGCACATGGACATAGAGGAGTTCATCGACCTCCGCAAGACCACTGGCGACGAGCGCAGACGTACGCAGGACATGGACACTGCCCACTGGATACCGGACCTGTTCATGAAGCGAGTTCTCGCAGACGGCGACTGGACGCTCTTCTCCCCGGAGGAGACGCCAGAGCTTCACCACATATACGGAAAGGCATTCGAGTCTAAGTACGTCGAGTATGAGGAGAAGGCGCGTAAGGGCGAGATAAAGCTGTACAAGGTCATCAAGGCCCAGGCACTCTGGCGCAAGATGATTACTTCGCTGTTCGAGACCTCACACCCCTGGATCGTCTTCAAGGATCCGGCGAACGTCAGGTCCCCTCAGGATCACGTAGGCGTGGTGCACAGCTCGAACCTCTGCACAGAGATAACACTTAACACCTCAAAGGAGGAGACCGCGGTGTGCAACCTCGGCTCGGTCAACCTGGCCAAGCACGTAAAGAGCGGACAGCTGAACAAGACACTGCTTCAGGAGACCGTCACCACGGCCATGAGGATGCTGGACAACGTGATTGACATCTGCTTCTATCCCACTCCGGAGGCCAAGACCTCAAACTTGAGGCACCGACCCGTAGGTTTGGGCATAATGGGCTTCCAGGACGCGCTCTTCATGATGAACATAAACTTCGATTCCGAAGCGGCAGTGCGCTTCGCAGACGAGAGCATGGAGGCCATCTCATACCATGCGATACTAGCCTCGACCGAGCTCGCCCAGGAGCGCGGACCCTATAAGACGTTCAAGGGAAGCAAGTGGGACAGGGGAATCATGCCTGTGGACACGATAACGCTGCTTGAGAACGAGCGAGGAGTCGAGATCCCCATAGATAAGGGCAGCAAGCTCGACTGGACTCCGGTGAAGGAGGCGATAAAGAAGTACGGGATGCGCAACTCGAACTGCATGGCCATAGCACCCACAGCGACGATCTCCAACATAGCCGACTGCTTCCCGTCCATCGAGCCGATTTACAAGAACATTTACGTAAAGTCGAACATGAGCGGCGAGTTCACGGTGATCAACCGCTTCCTGGTCGACGACCTGAAGGGTGCGGGCCTCTGGAACCGCACGATGCTGGAGAAGATAAAGGAGCAGAACGGCAACATCCAGGAGATAAGCATCATCCCGCAGTGGATAAAGGACAAGTACAAGGAGGCGTTCGGCATCGACGCAGAGTGGGCAATCCGCCAGGCCGCCCACCGGGGCAAGTGGATAGACCAGAGCCAATCGCTCAACATCTTCACGGATACGAACTCCGGAAAGCGCCTCGCCGAGATATATTCATACGCATGGAAACTGGGACTGAAGAGCACCTACTACCTGCGCACCATAGCCGCAACATCCGTAGAGAAGAGCACCCTCGAGATAACGAACAAGGCGGTGGAAGAGGCGCCTGCCATCATCGAGCAGCTGCCCGCTAAGGAAGAAGCCACGCTCGCGCACATAAACGCGAGCAACGGCGAGGTACAGATCCAGGTAGCGCATCAGGAAACGCAGACACAAACTCCGGTTCAGATGCCCGTACAGGCACAGTCAACCGCCGAACAGCTCGCCGAAGCCAGCGCCGCAGGCCAGGTCTGCAGGATAGACGGGCATGCCATGGAAGACGGAGAGAACTGCGAAGCCTGCCAGTGAGATGATCGGATGGCAAAGCAGATCCTGAACGCTTCCGAAGTCGACCCGAACAAGATCCTCCCGATCAAGTACGACTGGGCGAGAATGCACTACAAAGCGGGAGTGGCTAACAATTGGGTGCCAGAGGAGATCCCGATGCAGCAGGACATCGAGCTCTGGAAGAAGAAGGACGGGCTAACCGAGGACGAGAAGCGAATGATCCTCTGGAACCTCGGGTTCTTCTCCACCGCGGAGAGCCTCACGGCAAACAACATCGTGCTCTCCATATACAAGCACATAACGAACCCCGAATCCCGCCAGTATCTCCTACGCCAGGCCTACGAAGAGGCGGTACACACGGAGACGTTCATGTACTGCTGCGACTCGCTGGGCCTGAACCCTGACGACGTCTACAATATGTATTCCACGATCCCCAGCATAAAGGCGAAGGACGACTTCGTGATAGACTTCACAAAATCCATACTCGATCCCAACTTCAATACCGTTGGCCAGCGCAACATCCAGCGCTTCATCCACGACCTCGTGGGCTACTATGTTATAATGGAAGGGATCTTCTTCTACGCCGGCTTCGCGATGATGCTCTCGCTCCTGCGAAACAACAAGATGGTGGGAGTGGGCGAGCAGTTCCAGTACATCCTGCGCGATGAGACGGTGCACCTGGCATTCGGTGCTGACCTGATAAACACCATAGTGGCGGAGAATCCAGAGGTCTGGACAGAGGAGTTCAAGCAGGAGCTTACCGAGGCCATCAAGAAGGGAGTAGAGCTCGAGTGCATGTATGCAAGGGATGCGCTGCCGAAAGGGATACTCGGACTGAATGCGGCCATGGTCTCACAGTACATGTACCACATAGGGGACAGGAGGCTGGAGCGCATAAACCTGAAGCGCGTCTACAACGCGGAGAACCCGTTCCCATGGATGAGCGAGATCGTGGACCTGAAGAAGGAGAAGAACTTCTTCGAGACGAGGGTCACGGAGTACAAGCAGCGCGGCGACCTTTCCTGGGACTGATTCCTTTCGAGCACTGTTGCTCAGCGCAAACTGTTACCCACGTTCATACCAAACTTGAACTCGTTAGAGGACGCGTTTCCCTTCCCATAGGTATAATTGAAATAGACAAAGCCCTCTACCTGCTCTCCAGGCGCCAGTCCAGTAACGTTTGTCTTTCCATCTGCACCGTAGCAACGAAGATCCTGCACGAACACGCGCGTGTCATTTACCCAGCTGAAGTTGGTGAAGTAGACATATCCTAGCCTCCCCGGTGCATTAACTGATACGTTGAGATTGGCACCACCAACCACCGCGCAGGCGACGCCGACGTTCTGCAAGGTGTAGCCAGTAGCCTGCAGAAACATGATGCTAAGATTGCCGCTATGCGTAAGCGTATAATTGCTGTAGTAGATGCCGAGCTGGGTCGGTTGGCCCCGCCCCAAGAGCTGGGCGCCAAAGGACGTCGTCCTGATGAGTATCGTGGCGAGCACCACCACAATCATGATGACGACTGTCAGAGCCCACGCTAGTTTGATATTCCTACTTATCTTGGGCCGTTCGCTTTCCACTTAATTCAGCGTTCGGAGCTATTCCCTGCCCACTATGACGTTCTCAGAGACCTTCTTCACGCGCTTGTAGGCGACGCTGCTCTTCTGGAGCTCGGCCTTCGGGTTGCTGCTGCGTATGAATCTCTCCGCATCGGTCAGTAGCAGGTGAGACACTCCTCCATCCTCGAAGTTTAGCATGAGGCCCTTTACCTCGCCCAGGATGTTGCCCTCGTTCGATATTACCTTTTTCCCATAAAATTCAGAAATCATTACGCCCACATAATCACTCCTTTGTTTTGATTCTACTTATCTTCTTGGAGGCAAATATTCTTATAACGTACTCATTCATGATGTTTATGAGGCTCTCCCTGTTATCCTCCAGCGCAGCCCTCTCTTTCTCATCTAACAAGGCGTTGTTCCTGTCCACAAGGCGCCCCAGATAAGCCTTGGTAATCGAGTAGAATCGCTTGTCGCACGCCGCGCATCTGAAGATCGGCACCACCGGGACCCGGTCTATGAGGCACGGATCCACAAAATCAAGCTCCCTGAAGAGCGGCTTGCTGCATACGTCGCAGTTAAGTGTAAGTGAGGTTCGCTCGAGCAGCTCAACCGGCTTTATTCTAACACCAGCGCCCAGTTTCTTACCTATGATCTCAACTACGGTGCCGTTCTTGAAATACTCCTGATCTAGAACCCCCAGCCCCTCATCCAGTTCGGTCACGAGCACGCCCTCCCGCGTCTTCTCAAATATCAGCGTTGAGGGAAAGCCCTCGCTCTGCGAGGCCCTGTAGCGCTCCCTGCTCGCACGGATTACCTTCCCCTTATTGTCCATCGAAACACTTTATGAGGTACTTGGTTATGTCCTCCTTGGTCACCTTGCCCCTCCCGTCCTTCTGCGCGTTCTTCACGGCAAACCTTGAGATCTCGTTTGCCTTCCGCTCGAGTATCTTCGCTATCTCCGCGGCCCCGTCATCGGTTATGCTGACCTTGAAGTTCCGCTTCACCAGCGCCTTTATCGAGCTCTTAGATATTTTTGCCATTTACTCAGCACTCAAGATCCTCATCATATAGTCAGAAATACAGATCATCATGCGCAAATACTTGCGCATGAGTTTATTTAATCCTTACTGGAGCAGGTGCGGTCATGCCGATAAAAAAGCATAAATAAATGGCGATTCCTCTCCTACCGTGAGAGGATGCCCTTGACTGGCACGGTGTTGGACTATTTTGAAAGGGACGGTGCCGGAGTAGGCCACATAAAGTGCGACGACGGAAATAGGTACCTATTTGCCAATAAATATTCAATTGCGGGAGTAGTAGGGATAAAAGACGGCAGCATCCTGAAGCCCGGAGATAGGGTGAGTTTCGAACTGCTGCCAGCTCAGTCGCCGGGCATGGCCGTCCGCGCAAAGGAGATAATGAAGATAGGAGAGGGTGCTCCGCTGACACCTCCGGGAACGTCTGCTGCCGGACTGACCTATCCGAGTAACATGCAGGGCAGCGAGAGGGACAAGGTAATAGCCGCCATAGTCTACCGCGAGAGCGTTATCCGTTCTGGCGATGCAGCCAAGATACGAGAACTTGCAAGGACCACCAATCCCGAGTCCTATAATGAGATGCAAAAGCTCAGCGATGAAGAACTTCTAAAGCAGATGAGTGCTGCAATGGCCGGCGATCCTCCTACCCGTGAGGCGCTCAGTGCTCCAAACGCAACCTTCAACCTAGCGGGCGACAGAGCGAACATAATCCTAGTCACGAAGGGTGATGACGGAAACGAGCGCACGGAGACCTATTTCGCAATGAGAGTAAACGGAGTCTGGCGCTGATTACTAAAAACCCGCTTCACGCATGGCCAAGCTTCTTTATAATTTTCAGTATCTCTCTAATTCCTGCAGTTGTCTTTATCCCGTCCACCTCGAACTGCGTCCGGCTCGCCTCGAACTTGGCCGCTTCGAGCAGCTCGATGACCTTCGCGTGGGAGACGGAGCTGATGCCCAGCGATTTGGTGAGCCTGGAGACGGAGTAGAAGAACGGGATGTCCAGCTCTTTGTATACATGACTTAGTTGTCTCCCAGCTTCGGCAAACTCAACGGGGAACTCGCCGTTCCTCCTGAACATGCCTTCCAGAAGCGCCCTGTCGTAAAGCTTGCCCAGGAACATCGGTCCAAACCCCTCAACCGCCTTCCCGCAGTTCTTGCAGGCGGGATCAAGCATAGGCACCATCCCCTTCGCGCAGGAGAAGGAGTGGCACCTGCTGCAGAAGGTGGCGAACCCGCATTCCTTTATCGAATCGAGCGTCTCTGCAGCCCCGTAATGCAGGCGCACGAAGACGCGCATGTAGTGCAGGTCGGAGAGGCTCAGCAGGACCTCTGCGCTGTAGTTGAAACGTGCAGCGGAACGTATCACATAATTTATCAGTATCCGCACTCCGGACTCCTTGCACAGTTCGTTGTGCATGGGCTTTGAGCCGTAGAGCTTCACGCACGCCTTTGCGTGTGCGCCGCACAACACCGCCGTGTCAGTGGCAGTCACCATGAGTATGGTCCCATCCTTGGAAAGGCGCATTATGTCATCGAGATACGGCATCGGAGATCCAAACGGGTCAAGATCTATTATGTCGAACACACC
>CAWHMC010000004.1:0-54912 GCA_963830445.1 uncultured archaeon | reverse complement strand
CATCGTTTAAAATTCCAGGTTTGAAGTGGAAGGAGTATATGCGTGAAGTTCCGGTTCATTCACCGCATCGATCCAAGGTTTACGTTCCTTAGTACTAAAGACAATGTGTATTACAATGTCAGCTAGAGATTGTGCCATATGGAAATGAGCCTCCAGTTTATGCCGGCCTTTCAGGCCTCAGCAATTTGTTTGCGTTACCCAGGCCTCACGGCCTGGGCTATGAGATATTGGCCTTTCAGGCCATATTAAAATAGCTTTTGATGATAAAGCGTCTTGTAATTTTACGATCTCATCTCTATTTTGTTCTAGCGTTTTCGTTCTCCTCCTGGTTCCTGCGTACGCCTTTTAATCACGCACTAAGGCAACAGTTCAAGATACTCCTCCCTCACCGTAAAGATTAAATCGATGTAAATTCTGTTCTTGAATATTCTTGGGAAAAATAAAAAGGAAAGTATATGGGCAGGCCGCAAAAATACGTAGTGAGACTTACATCTGATGAACGAAAAATACTTTTTGAATTAATTGCAAAGGGAAAAGCAAATAAGGAAAAATTAAATCGAGCTCGTATTTTGCTTAAAGCTGATTGTGGAGAAGAAGGAGAGAACTGGGAGGATCAAAAAATTGCATGATGCTTTTATGTATCCATATTAACCGTTCAAAGAATCATCTATCTATGAAAGCCTATTATTAGCAACTCGCAAGGTTTTTAGTTCACTTCAATAGATCCTTTACACCCCAAAGGGAATAAAAGGCGTATTCTCGCATGGAAAAAAAAATCCATATACCCTTTCGCTATGACTTGTAATGAACCGGTCTGGCTGCTATTGTGGTTTGGAGTTGTGCGTTTATTAGCTCCAGTTCAATGATGGCAGAGAATCCGAAATATCAATCTCAATTTGCATATCACGGTTCATAAGGTAGAGCAGAGCTCGGCTTGCGATACCTATATGAGAGAACGATTAGACGATATTAACCCAAAAGAAATAAGAAAGGCTTTTACGACTATTTTTGCAAAGGCTCAGCGCGATCGCGTTAATAATAATATTAAGAATGGACCTGCTTGCGATTTTCGATCCGCGAGAGCTTTCACCACCCAAAGGCCCAAAAAATGCGAAGACAGGTTCTAAGGTTTTACCAAGCAAGATAAGTCTTCATCATGCCGTTATCGGCATGATGAACACAGCCAATAATAAAAATTCTTCCCACCCCTCACTCAGTTGGCTAATTTTTGTGAGATGGTAGCAGCATATTCCTGTACCATAGTTGAGACATTAGCTCCATAGGCAGAAATGGCTTGATCAGAATATTTCTTTGCTTCAACCCAGTCATTCATTTCTCCTAGTATACAACTCATTTTTTCATATAGAAGAGCCAGGGCTTTGGGAGGGTTTGTTTTGTCCTTCTGATGATAAATTTCAATCGTTTTAATACAGAATTCTCTTGCTTCAGTTAATTTATTTAGCATCCATTTTACATCAATTATATGTTCAAGAATACCTCAGCAGGCTCAATCAACAGGTCATTTTTCAAGAATGATATGAGTCGATCCCCATAAATCTCCGCTTCGGTCCACTTCCTTAATAGGGCTTTGATAATAAACATGACGCGATTACACTCAAGTGTGAAGGTCTCTTTATAGATATCTTCAGCCCTACGAAGATGCTCCTCTCCTTCCTTTAACATGTTTACATCTTTCTTTAGGTACCATATTCGTAGTTTTAACGTTCCCATACTTTCAAGCGCATCAAGAGGAACATTTTCTTTATACAGACTTAAGGCTTGATCAAAATATTTCCCGTATTCCTGGGGTTGAGACTAAATCGATGTTCTGAATTACGATCATCACAGCCTCTTTATTCACTATTAACGAAGACGGAACTGGGACATTAGCTTTGCGACAGGCGGCAATCGTTTGATCAGTATATTTTTTTGCTTGATTCCATTTACCTAAGCTTGTATATAGGAAAACCCTATTTTCCAATAACGTAGGAAGAATCAAATCGTTTTTTTCATAGATAGCAATTGCTTTATCAACCTTTTCGATTGCGTGATACAAGTCTCTCTTCCTCTTCATGTTTAGGTAGTCGCTTTGACTGCACCCACTTTTTACATAAGTTCACCGCTATATGAGCGTCATATAGCAATACATTAAGCGGTACAGGTATATTTGCTTGACTATAGCAAGCAATGGTTTTATCAGAATAGCCTTTTGCTTTAATCCATTTGTTTTGTTTTATTTGTATAGTAGTCGCAAGAGTATATAGGTCGAAAGGGACAGGAATTTCTTCTCTATTGTAGCCGTTAATGGCTTCCTTGGTATATCTTTCCGCTTCTATCCATTTTTCTAGACATGTCTTGATTCTAGCCGCGTCTTTCCATACTGAAGCTGGAGGTTTATTTTGATAATCTTTGATTGCCTCATCGTACAGAGGTTCTGCTTCTTGAGGCTCTTTCAACTTCGCAATCGCTACCAAAATAGGAGGATGAGAGAGATTCCCATCTCATACAAATTTTTAAAAAAGCTTACGTCAACGATTTGTCCAAGCCTCTCTAATCCGAGATAATCTTTTTTTCTACCGAAAAAAGGGCAAGATTGTAATACCAATTAGGTTGCTTATATGTTGAGAATAAAACTTGTAACGCTAGATTGGTGACACATGTACCCCCTTTTCTAATGGCTTCACTTAAAGATTGAAAGGCTAAAAGACGAAGCCGTTGGTTTTGGGGGGTGTCAACTCTTACCGTATGATCAGACAAATAAGAGAGCCCTTTAACAAAAAATCTCCTGCAGTTAAGGTTGGAAAAGAAGAGATTAAGGCATTTGGATTAAACGTTTTATAATCAAATGAAATTATCCCTGAACGATTTCTATTTAGATCCTTCCATAGATAAGCGCCCAGTGAAGAAGGATAACGCATCATCACCGCTTGAAACTGATTGAACAGATTTTGTGGACTTATCGTTTTTCTACGTTCGATATAGATAGAAAGCGCCTCTCATGGATATACTTAGCTCTTTCTTGATGGCACTCTTTCTCAGACAAAGACCAATCAATGTCTAGACCTTGTTTGGCAAGAATCTTCTTCGTCAGTCCCTCCCAAGCAAGCCGTGTATGTTGAATCGCTCGATCACAAAGCCTTTCAAAATTAAACAGATCTTTTTCGCTAGGCAAAAATGAAATAATTTTAATTAATGTTTCGCTAATTACACCTTTTGAAGGGATTAAAACAGAGACTGTTCGTGAGGAATTTTGTTCATCCTCCATCTTTCTCTTTTAGGAGAATGCTGTTCGTTTTCTGGAATAGGTTCCCAGACCCTTTTTGGTCCGTCTGATGGGACTGAATTCATATTATCAACTCCTTAACGTAAGATATTACAACTTCGTACATTTTGTTATTTACAAGTAGTTTTAACTAGAGTTTTGCAAATTTAACTGGACTTTTGCAAAATTCAAATTATCACCCATTCTCACAAGTAGTTTTAGAGTGGGCTAGTATTTTTTCTCCTCGGCATCGTCAGCTCATTTTCCGTCAGTTCTACAGGCTATTGTGAAACTATGAATTTGAATTTTGCAAAAGTCCAGATTTAACTTTAATTTTACTTTCTCCAAGAAAAATTCTCTGAATAAGTCTATTCGCTAGGAGAAAGTTAAATTTGCAAAAGCCAATCTGTTATTACAAATTACCGCGCTAATCGTATATATCCTTCCGCTTCAAACCTGGAATTTTAAACGATGTGAAAGCTCCCGCGGTTAAGCGATCGAAAAAGGCATAGTATTATAATACAATGCCTTTTTCGATCGTTTAACCCCGGGGCTTTGACATCGTTTAAAATTCCAGGTTTGAAGTGGAAGGAGTATATAACTAATAAATTAATATACAATAAATACTACCTTTGCAAGTTTAAGAATTTGATAAAATTAGGGTCCTTTATCGTAAGCGGTCAGGGGGATGAGCTCATTTGATTTTTTTTCTAATGAAAGCTGTTGGAGTCATTTCCAAGCCCTATTTGATGTTAAAGTGAGTATAGGAAATATTTCAGCTTCACAGGGGGACGAATTCGCTTGACTTTCTTCTAAATGAAACTTTTTAATTTATATTCGTCAGAAGAAAGTCAAGCGAATTCGTCCCCCTGTGACCGCGTACAGAAATTTAATTATAATTAATTTATTAATATGTTAAAATACGTTTATAGAAGTAATTGATTTAATTATATGATTAATTTTCCATTTGATTTTGATAATCAGCACAATCAGGTTAATCATCCAGAATCTTTTGTTCATTCGATAGGCCGATTTTATTCTGAAATTTGCAAGATGCCGGCTTTAATCAAGCAAGCGCGGATTGTCGATCAAGTATTATTAAATCGATTGAATGAGTTGAAGCAAGGGGCTTCAACCCTTATGAACCAATTTAAAGGGATTAAGCCTACTCTGCTTAGTCATTTCGCTCCTCATCTATTTCCATTAGTTCAAAAGGTCCTTGATGAACTCCTTGTAGACGCGGAAGAGTTAAAGCAAATGTTGGAGCGTCATATTGTTGATTCATCAGGGGGGATTTCTTCAGGCTGGGAGAATTATGCTGAGTGTTGGATTCAATGGTATAAAAAATGGGAAAACCACCATGTTTTACAGAAGAGGGTCCTGGAAAAGCTTGTTCATCATGCAACCCATTTAATCAACAAGGATGTTCAATTAATTAAAGATTATCAGACGCATTCATTGAGCTATCTGCATGAGCAGAGCGAGGAATTTAAGCGGGTCAATCAGCATTTAGCCAAAGAGATTGAGGAGCCATTGGGAGAATTGATGGCCTTAAGAGAAAGGCCGCAGGAATGGACCTCTTTAGAAGCGGCTTCTGAATGGGTTTCTAATTTATCTAAAAAACGAGAGATGTATGTTGATTGTATTTTAATGAAGATAGATTACGTCATTAAGGAAGATATTTCTTCAAAGGGATTGGAAAATGAATTTGCTATTTCGGAGTTTGATGAAGAGGTTAATTTTATGAATCAAGAGCTTTATGAAATTCAAATTAATTTTAGTCAGCTTCATTCGAACCAAGGGGAAGAAAAAGAAATCATTAAAACACGCTTAAAAGGACTCTTAGATCATATTGAACAATTGCAAGAAAAGAGCTGCCTAAATCTTTATCAAAGCAAGCGATCACAATTAAGGAGCTTATTGAGCATTATCTTATAGAATTAGGATAAAATTTAACGGTCCCTAAGGAACGGCAGCTTTTTGCGAACCATATAGCAAGCCTGCTTTTGCAATGTTTTCGCGAGCATTTGGGAAAATGGTTTCTAAGTGTTGGAGCAATTGTTCAACTTCTTTGCGTTTAGATCGTTGTCCTACTGGGCAGCGGCAGACAATGCGGGCGAATCCATTATTTGCTGCAAAGGTGCGAATGTCTTGTTCTGAAATGTAAATTAAGGGACGGATAATGGTCACTCCATAATCTTGCATATGGATTTTGGGTAAATTTCCTGCAAATTCTGCTTTGTGCAGTAAATTCATTAAAAGTGTTTGAGCATGATCATCGCGGTGATGTCCAAAAGCTATTGTTGTTGCTCCTACGCTTTTGGCGGTTTCAAACGAGGCGGCGTCTTTCGCGAGAGCAGCTATAACATTCTAATGTTTCAGTTTGAAAAAGAACTAATGGATGAATGGGAGAACTTGTATCAATCCGCGAGAAACGTTGCAAAAGACATTAAATCTATAGACACGGAGAGGTTCCTGAAAGAATGCGAGTTTGTACAGAAGGCATATTTCATTAAGAATTATTAAGTTCGTGATCACTACAGTAACATAGAGATGAAGAAGGGCAAGTAATTGAGATTATGCTTGTCTTATCCCAAATTCTGCTTCAAGCTTTTGTGGGACTCTTATGTAGCCATCAGCTCTTAATTTTTGGACTCCAGCGGCCACCGCGGTACTTACCTCCTCTTCGCTAAGTTTGAACTCAGTTCCCGCCGTTCTTATTAGGATTGAATCGGCTTTTAACGCTGCGAGTTGCGCTACGCCTTCCAAGATTGCGGCTTTCTTTTGCTCCGGAGAGGCGGTGCGTCGCCTGCTTTCCATTAGTGCCATCGCGAGATTACCGGCCGCTATACTGTCAGTTATAGCACGTGTTGTTCTCATTGGTTCATGTCCTTTAAAGTGTGCGCCCCACATCTAATCACGTTTAGTATCTATGCTCGTTTGAGATATTTCTACCTTTCCATCGAGACGCTGGATGTATTTTACTTCCACTTCCAGAGTCTTGTCTATCACCCATCTAACTACTTCCTGTGTCAGATCAGGGTTTAGGTCATATGTCGTAGCCAGACGCCTGGCCTTCTCTATGACCTCTTCCTCTCGCTTGGCGTCTCTTAGTATGCTCTTTATCTTCTCAGCATCAGGGTGGTCGCTGCAGATGCCTTTGTTGCCATCGAGCTTGACCTGTGCGACATAGCGCCCTATGCTGTTGATCCTCTCGTGGACTAATTGGAGTATGTCCGCATCTACATATGCGGTCTCGCCGTAGGTTGTAGGGTCGTCAGTGGGCTTGCACAGCCTCGGAAGCATCTTCTGATAGAACTCAAGCAGGTCCGTAGAGACAGTTATCTGTACCTGCTGCAGAGGGGTTGGCGGTGTCACGCGTTCGACTAGGCTGCCCGGCAGGTTCCTTGAGAATACAGGGTACTGATCATGGTAGTCGTATCTGCCTAGAGAAGAGTGATATATCTCGATCCCTTCCAGAGCAAAGTCCAGAAGGGAGAGCCCTGACCTGCCTTTTATATGAACTGCATCCGGCACATAAACTGCCGCGTTTAGGGGAAATCGTGACCTATCCTTAAGCTTGGCTATAATCCGCTGGTTCGTGGTATCCAGTTTTTCGCGCAGGTTTTTCAGTTCCAAAGAATCACACTATCAATATACTATCTCATCACAATCTTTCTTGCCGTATCCATGAATTTAGCCCGTTTTTCAACATGCGCGGCAATGTTGGTCCTAAGTATCTCCTTTAAAACGTTCTTATCTTCTTTGCACATGAGCTTTCCGGACTTGCAGTTAGCGTGCACTTTAGCTACAAAATCCGTGTCCGGATGGTTTGATCGGTATACGTGGTATATTGGACAGGTGTTAGGAGTGCCGCCGAATTGAACCTGCTGGGCAAGCGTATCTCTGCCCCCAGTAACTGCGTTTGAGATTGTCTGATCAATCGTTTCTGGTATCGAGTTTAGCAGTAATGCTGATCCCTCTTCGCTCTTGGACATCTTTCTTGTTACTCCCAACAGAGAGGGAAGATGGACTGTGTAAATCGAGGAGGGAGAGATAAAACCGTGGCTCTTCTTCATTTTCTTTGCCACTTCTCTGGCAAGGCGGAGTATCGGTTCCTGGTCTATGCCTACAGGTATCAGGGTGAATGCCCCATGCGACGCTATCTGCGGATATAGTATGTCAGCTATCTGTAGGTACGTTGCGGTGAATTTGCCCAGATCATTATGACCGAGGACTGCGTTCATCATGTTGAATGAAAGTCCTTTGATATTTGAAGCACGAAGTTGTGGTAGTCTAGGCTCTGGTTGCTTTGGACGCGTATGTCGCCCTCAGGAACGCCTAGCGCAAGAGCATCTGCGACGTTCTCTACCGCGTATCTCTTTGCGGTGGCCAGGTCTGGAATCTTATCGTCTGATCTGCTCACATAGGCATCTATGTCGCAGATCATAAAATGCCCAGCATTTGCAAATTTGCGGAAGAAGTTGTAGATATCTATGACGGACTTGTGCCCATAGTGAAGCTCTCCTGAACTGGAAAAGCCGCTGATTACTGTGAAATCGTTGCCGTTCTTTATCCTATCCACTATCCTCTCGAAGTCCTTGTGCCTTATTATCAGACCTCTCTCGAATAGGAAGGTTTTCCCTTTGAAGAACTCTGTTATCCACTCCGGAACTTTGGAGATGTTGAAATCTGCGAAATTCTGATCCGGATTGGTGAAGGCTTCGCTGCCCCATGGGTCGACTCTCGTCCCCTCGTTCATTGCGTCTAAACCTTCGTCCGTTAAATCAACCAAAATAGTTCAGTACGTGATCCCTGAGCGCCGTGTAGGCTATCTCCTTTATCTGGTGGGAGCGTACCCTGTTCTTGTAGTAGAGATCAAGGGTCTCTGCAGCTTCTGTCTGCACGAACTCTCTTACCAAGTGCTGTCTTGCCAAATCTGCAATTACTAAAATATCGCAGATGGGGTTCGGTTTGGTTAGGGAAGAGGAGATTTGAGTTGCGTCTATTAGCCTCTTTGCTTCCTCGGGCTTTGTAACTCCGAGGACTATCCGATGTGGGGCCATATTGCTGCTGCCAACTTTGTATGGAGTCAGGCCGTATTCTTTCGTCTGCGGCGAGCTGGTATATGCCTCATAGTTCGTTCCTACGGGATACGTCTGGGTCAGGTAGAACGCCATGAGCGAGTCCACGCCGAAGTGGCTGAGCATTGCGTTAGCGATGCCGTCGTACAGCTTCTCCCTTGGAGGTCCTACTTTTATATCAAGCCCGAGTATCACTGCTATTTCCTCGAACGGGTACTGGAAGCCTCTCTTCGTCTCGGCTTCGAGGCGGTCTCCCGGAACGCTCTTCGTATCATACCCATCAGCTCCTCGTTAAGGTTGCTTATCTCTCTTACCTTCTCGAACCGCTGTTTGAACTCTGGAGTGCTTCCCAGATCGCTCATTAGTCTAACATCATAGGAACAGCTGTAGAGCTGCTTTACCTTCCTTGCAAATGCTTCCCTGCTGGCCGCATACTTTTTGTATTCATCAACTTGCTCAGGATAGTTTCGGTAGACACCAAGATCAGCCACGAGAATCGTGGACTCCACATCAATGCCGAAGTCATGCTTTATGGCCTTGGCTAGCGCGCTGACGAATAGATAGTACTTGAGGCTGTCCAGCGGGTTCCCCATTCCGTCAAAGGTCTCTCCGTAGAGAACCTTCAAGGGCTTCCGCTGCTCTTGGCAGAGCTTGATTCTGGCAGATAGCGTCTCTGGCGCTGGACTCTCCTGAACTAGTCTCCTTTGCTGCATTATTCCGTCTAACTTGGATCCGTTCTTATTGTTTTCTGCTATTTTGAAAGACATCAGTTCACCTGCACTTATACTATTATCTGGTCAGCCATCTCGACAACCAGGTTAAACCACCGGGTCTTTACATTGCGTTTGTCCTCTAGGACGTATGCCTCTTTAGGCGTAGTACTCCAGAAGTGGGGTGCGCTCTGTTCCAAGCCAGGATCAAAAAGACCGTAACGTTGAGCCATAAGAGTTACCTTTCCAACCGTCTCAAGATCCTTCTTTCTGACGGCTTCTTGAAATGCCAAGGATAGCGCGTGCCTGTAGACTATGGCCCGTTTATACTGATGTGTGATCAATGTTCCATCTAGGACCGCCTTGAACTCGGATATTGGCATCTCACTAGAGTTATGGAACTCCTCGAATACGGCTTGCCTTCTTCGTATTGCTTCCAAGACCTTAACTTTATCAGACTTTGTGAAACGATCGATCTTCTCCTGTGCGTCAGCGCGCCTTTCTGAGATAGAGAGCTTCTTTATGTCGACCAATAGTTTACCGTTGCTAGTCTTTTCGTAGACGTTCCTCGAAGGTCCAAGGTATATGGTCGTTTCTGGCTCGCTTGCGCTCTCCTTTTTGCCCTCCAAATTTGAGATGGCAGTTATATACAAAGAGGAAGGGATAGTTGTGACGTATTCGGACCTGCCGATAGCCCTTGAAGCCAACTCCATTGTCATTTTCATGTTGCCGTCCTGGTCAGGACCGGAGAGCATGAAGGAGTGTTTCTTGCCGAAGTCAGGATGCTGCGGCAGTAGTATATCTCCGACTTGGGTTATGCTGGCAAAGAGGTAGTTCATCTCATCCGCAAGCGTGTCCCTGCCGTAGACATCAACAGTTATTGGCAGATCCAATCCTCGCGCCATGGCGTAGCCTATATTCATGACGCGCATCTCCTCTGATTGCAGATATATATGTGCGGCATCAAGATTCAGTCCTGATGCACCCCAATCGAGCAGGTTGTCTGCTATAAAGTACTTGTAATGAGCTTTATTTTTTATCTTTGGATCGAGACCTGCTTCGTTGTCGGCTATGGGAACAAAGATTTGGGCACCATTGTGTTGGAAGAAGGTTATCGTCTCGATTACAAGCCTGTGACCGAAGTGGCAGGGGCCGCTGGGTTTACGTCCTGAAGCTATCCCGCAAGTTTCAAGATTTGGAAGATTGGCAAGAAGCTCTTCGCTGTTTCGTAGGCTATCGAATTGTCTATTCGTAACTATCAGTGGTTTCTGATTATAATTATCTAATATGGAGTACAAGGATTTGGGAACTGGCTCTGCCACATTGTCGTACAACGTTGCTTCGTTGCCAACTGGACCACTTCGCAAAACCTCGGTGAGCCTTTCGAAGTGTATGGCATTTCCGCCAGGCGTGACCACTGATTTTGGTATTGACGCTTCTTCTGGCTTCTTTCTGTCTGAGAAAGAGGGTATTTCTACCCATCCACTTCCGTTGGCCGCATATTTACCGGGTTTTGTCGGAATTTTTTCCATAGACTTACCAGTTTTGCTAGTTGAACTCCACACTGGAACGTACCAGATAGTAGTTCAGCATTCCCCTAAACCATATCTATTACGAGATATATAAGCATTTCCTAAGGCTTTGCCGTCGTAGAATTGATTTTAAATAGAATTGGGGGTTGTAGGATCCAACGCTTTTGGAATACATTTTTAGGATAAACCAAATGTTTTATATACTTAATTTAACAAAGGATAACGTTGATGGCGATGCCGTTCCAGTGGCATATCAAGGTAGGCAGCTAAGAGCCCAGCGGCTCTTGCCCAGCTTTCGCTATTGCAGAATTTATAGAAACCTATTCCTAGAAATTGAAAAAAGACTGGTTTCTTTTAATCAGATGATATAATGCAAAACAAGATTGGATTACTCGGAGGGATTGGACCTGAGGCCACGGGTATCTTTTATCTTCTTCTTATACGAAAACTCCAGGAAAGCGGAAGGATAAAGTCGAATACCGACTTTCCGCAATTCATAATAAACAGTATACCTGCCCCAGAACTGGTATACAAGAACGTGTCGGAGAAGGAACTGAAGCCATACGTAAAAGGGCTGAAGGAACTTGAGAACGCTCACGTTGACTTTATCGCAATGGTGTGCAATACCATACATTCCTATTATGGCATGTTGCAGGGAACAGTTAATGTACCGATAATAGATCTTAAGCGAGAGTTCCATGGTTTCGTAGTCAAGAAGAAGCTGGGTATCATAACCATACTCGCTACTCCTTCAACGATAAACAGTGGTCTTTTCAATGTCGACAATGTGAAGTACATTGGACTTGACAATTTGGAGCAGGAGACGTTATCTGACGCCATATTCAAGTTCAATTCGGGCGTGGAAAGACAGAAACAGATTAAGAGAGTGGAAGAGATAGCTAAAAGAAAGATAGCGGCCGGAGCAGAGCTGGTGGTTCTAGGATGCACCGAGATCTCGCTCATGCTGCAGAACACAGATATTAACAAAATAGATACTTTAGAGATACTTGCTGATGCTGTTTTATCTAGATTCTATGAAGGAAAAATTTAATCCTTTATCCTAAGCACTTTCCTTACCTTCCCAACTGCTTCTATCGCTTTATCTACTTCTTCCTCTGTGTTGTACAAATAGAAACTCATTCGTGGCCACTGCCGGTACCCTAGCACCTCGGTCACTAGTGGCATGGCGCAGTGGTGGCCCGCTCTTATCGCCACTCCTTCGCTATTGAATATGCTCGATACGTCGTGCGGGTGCGCACCCTTTGATGTTGAACGAGACTGCGCCTCCCTTGTTTGAATCAGTCATCGGCTTTGAACCTATTCCATAGACAGTTACCCCTTTTGTCTCTTCCAGCCTCTTTAATGCATACCTGGTAAGTTTGATTTCGTGTCTCCGTATGTTGTCAATGCCTATCTTGTTTAGATATCCGACCGCTGCACCAAGCCCTATCGCACCCTCGATGTTCGGAGTTCCAGACTCGAATTTCCATGGCAGCTCGTTCCAGGTGCTCCCCTTGAAGGCTACGCTGCGTATCATGTCTCCGCCGCCGTACACGGGCTCCATCGCCTCCAGTAGCTCGTCCTTCCCGTATAGTACCCCTATGCCTGACGGCCCAAGCATCTTGTGGCTGGAGAAAGCGTAGAAATCAGCGTCTATCGCCCTTACGTCTACCTTCATGTGCGGAACCGACTGCGCCCCGTCTACTAGCGACCGTTGCGCCGTGCTGTGCGCCAGCTTTGTCAGTCTCCTTTGCGTCGTTTATCGTCCCCAGTACGTTGGAGACGTGAGTGAAAGAGACGAGCTTGGGCTTGCCTCTCCAGCTGTCTCTTGTAAGTCGTCCATGTCTAGCTTGCCGTCCTTTACTTTCGCGTACTCAAGAATTGCGCCCTTCCTCTTTGCGAGCAAGTGCCATGGCACTATGTTGCTGTGGTGCTCCATCTGCGTAGTGAGGATGTGGTCTCCTTTCTTGATGTTCGCCTCTCCCCAGGAGAGGGCAACGATGTTCAGCGCCTCGGTCGTGTTCCGGCAGTATATCACGTCCCTGTAGGACTCGGCGTTTATGAACTTCGCTGCCGCTGCCTTTGATTTCTCGTAATCTTCGGTGGACTTTAAAGATAGGTCGTACAGTCCCCTGTGGATGTTCGCGTTCTCCGTCTTGTAGTACTCGCACACCGTGCGTATTACCTCAAGGGGCTTTTGTGATGTGGCTGCGCTGTCCAGATAAACCAGAGGCTTCCCGCTAGCAGTCTTGGTTGATAGAATAGGAAAATCTTTTCTTATCTTATCGACGTCGAATGCCATGCTCCACTACCATATCTCTTTGAATGCCTTACCCTTGCGTCTTGGTACGGAAGCATGCCTATGTCCGTGCTTAGGCGCTATTGCTACTTCCTTTGGAGCCGTCTTGACGACGCCCTTCTGCTGCGCCGTTACCACCTTGTGCTGGTCTGCTGCTTTTTGCTTTTCTATAGCAAAAAGTCTTCTACCTTCCTTTTCCCACACCCTCTTGAATTCTTCATTTTGCATTCTAACACCTTGGCGCACGGTTAACCATGGGGAGACCTCCTCTATATGTTATACCCTTTCTCCTCAACTTCGTTTATGAGCTCCTTTCCGCCCTCTTTTACTATCTTTCCATCCTTCATAACGTGTATGAACTGGGGCTGCATGTAATTGAGTATTCTGCTGTAGTGGGTTATGACCAATAGCCCCATGTTTCTCTCCTTTCGCAATGCTTCCACGTTCGTGGCTACTATCCTCACCGCGTCGACGTCGAGGCCGGAATCGGGCTCGTCCAGGATCGCAAGCTTCGGCTTCAGGACGTGCATCTGCAGAACCTCGACCTTCTTCTTCTCCCCTCCCGAGAACCCGTGGTTCAGCGACCTACCTATGAGCTCCTCCTTGAGCGCGAGCTCCTTCGAGGTGTTCTTGACCTCGCTCATGAACTCCTTGAACTGCAGCGGTTTGTCCGTGAGCGCGCCCCTTGCTGTGTTGAGGAAGTTGAGCAGGCCTAGGCCCTCTATCTCTATGGGATTTTGGAACTGGAGGAAGAGTCCGAGTTTCGCACGCTCGTTGACCTTCATGCCGAGTATGCTCTTCCCGTCCACCAGTATGTCGCCAGAAGTGATCTTGAGCTGTGGGTGGCCCATGACTGCCTTTGCCAACGTGGTCTTGCCCGATCCGTTCGGGCCCATGATCACGTGCAGCTCGCCCTCGTTTATCGTAAGGTTCACGCCCTTCACTACCTCCTTGTCATCAATTGATACGTGCAGATTCTTTATCTCTAGTTTCATGTCATCACTCTGTTGTTGTGGCGGTTAGCCAGATGCCCTTTGGCGACACCGTGTTTATGACGCCGAAGTCGTCGTTCTCTATCCTGCTGAGCATTATGGATGATGCTATCTCCTTCGCGGATGCGTTTTGTATGTTGGAAAGGTACTTGGATACGAATGAGGAGACGAACATCTTGCGTGCAGTTGACTCAGGGATTCCTCTGGACTCCATGTAGAACAGCGCCTCCTTATCTATGGGGGATGTCGCTGCACTGTGCGTAGCGGAGACTTCGTCGCTGTAATCTATCGACATGTCCGGCAGCGCGTCTATGTGCGCCTTCTCGCTGAGTAGGATGCCGCGCTGGTTGACCCTCGAGAAAGCGCCCTTGGTCAGCGTTGCGACCTTCGCGTATCCCTTCAGCATGCACTGCGAACTTCCGTCCAGCACCGCGCCCGCTTCAAGTCGCGTGTAGCTCTTCTCCTTGGAATTGAATACGTAGGTGTTGATGTCGAATCTCTGATCCTTGGTCCCATAGATCATCTCCGTAGCCTCAATGCGGCTCCCGTGTCCCTGGGCATCGAAGAAACCTACGCTGCGTGTGAACCCAAAGCCGTTGTAAACGAAATTAACGTTGACCTTTGCCTCATCTTCGAGGGTGCCTTTGGAGAGGTTGAGGATGCGCGACTGTTCGTTCCCGTCACTCAGCAGGGTGAAGTCGAGTTTGGCATTCTTCTCCAGCACGAACTCCTGAAGTGGTGCTACAAGTGAGCCAATGCTCGGTAGTGAAGCATAAACTTCAAAGAGGTCAAGATGGGCGCCTTCCTTTACATTAAAGAATGATTGAAACATGAGATGCGCATCGTTTATGAAAAGCATTGTGAGCTCTTCTGTCCTGCCGCCTTCGATGCTCACAACTATTGCGTCCCTCGAGTTCGCATTTACGAAAGCCGCAAGCTTGTTGTTGGAGTTCTTGAATATCTTGTTCTCAAGTTGCCCGTTGAGTTCGCTCATCTTCCTTATGCTTATCGCCTTGGAGCTGTTGCGCACAAGAGAGTTTGAGAATACGAGGTCAAACCTCAGCTTCGTCTTCTGCTCTATTGAGGCGACGAGTGCCTCCACTTCTTTCCTCTTGTCTGTTTTGCGAGCAGATTCGAGCTCCGCTTCGGTGGGCAGTGGAACATCCATGTAGTAACGGGTGTACAGTTCATTCGTCTCGTTGGGCAACGTCGCGTACTGCTGTAGCGCATCAGTTCTAAACTCGTTGTATGTTGCCAAGAACACACCTTGTGTGATTAACCTACTCCGCCAGTCGTATCAAGCTTTATGAGTCTCTAAGCTCAAGCGAGTACTCCATCGGGAGTATCTTCGTGAGGTCGTCGATGAAACCCAACACTATCATCGCCACCGCATCCTCTTCTGGAATTCCTCTGGACATCAGATAGAAAATCATCTCATCGCTTATCTTTCCTATCTTAGCCTCGTGGCTGATTATCGCATCGCTCCTGTTAATCTGATTGTACGGGTAGGTGTTTGTCTTTGCAAATCCGTCGAGCAGCAACGCGTCGCAGGATACGTGGGACTTCGCGTTCTCCGCATTCTTTGCGACGTGAAGCATTCCCCTGAACGTGCTCACCCCGCTCCCTTTTGAGACGCTCTTCGAGATTATCTTTGAGGTGGTATTCGGAGCCAGGTGGTATATCTTCCCCCCAGAGTCCTGCACCTGCCCATCTCCAGCTACAGCAATCGAGAGCACTTCTCCGCTTGCGCCCTTGCCCATCAAATAGATGCTCGGGTACTTCATGTTGATCTTGCTTCCGATATTCGCATCTATCCATTCGACTCTGCCGTTCTCATGAACATGCGCGCGCTGGGTTACCAAGTTGTAAATATTCTTCGACCAGTTCTGTATCGTGACGTAGCGTATGTGCGCACCTTTCATTGCGACAAGCTCGACTATCGCAGAGTGGAGAGAGTTTGCGGAGTACACCGGACTCGTGCAACCCTCGATATAGGTAACGTCCGCACCCTCGTCTGCTATTATTAGGGTCCTCTCGAACTGGCCCGAGTTGTTCGCGTTGATTCTGAAATAAGCATTAAGCGGCATTGTTGCCTTTACGCCCTTTGGTATGTAGATGAAGGATCCGCCCGACCAGGTCGCAGTGTTCAGCGCCGCGAACTTGTTGTCAGTTGCAGGAATAACGGTGCCAAAAGAACTTCTTAACAAGTTCAGGATACTTCTTCACTGCGGTGTCCGTGTCGACGAATATTATCCCAGCCTGTCTAGTTCCTTGTTGACGTGCGAGTACACCACTGAAGAGTCAAACTGCGATTCTGCACCAGCGAAGAACTTGCGCTCCGCTTCCGGCACACCGAGTTTCTCGAATGTCTTCTTTATGTCCTTAGGCACGTCCTCCCACTTGTTCGCCTTCACGGCTTCAGATTGCAGGTAGTACCAGATGTCATCGTAGTTTATGCCGCTCAAGTCCGCGCCCCATTTCGGAGTGGGCTTGCTTAGGAATATCTTGTATGCGGTTAGACGCTTTCCAGCATCCATTCGGTTCGCCCTTGATCTCAGAGATCTTCCGTACTATCTTTCTTCGGAGAGCCCCTTCTCAAAGTCGTCGTACTCGACATTGACGTTAAAGCCGTATCGTTCCTTGTACTCTTCGGACTGCACTACGGTCTCAAGTTGCTGCTCCGCCATCAAATCCCACTAAACGGTCGCTGCCTCCTTCGCGTAGGAGAACTTGCAGCCAAAATCGTTGATACTCTTGCATATGCCACATATGCAGAGGTTTACATTATTGCCATTGCCGAGAGCGATGCTCTCCGCGTACTTGTCTATGAGGCTCTTGTCCAGGCGCGCCTCGATCTCCTTTATCCTCGATGAGACCTTCCCGCTGAGGTACTTGCTTATCGCCGCCTGGGTTATCTCGAGGCTCTTGGCTATCTCCGCCTCCTTCTTGTTGTACTTTATCTTTAGTTCCTTTATCAGCGCGTAGCGTACGGCTGGTATCACATCGCGCATCGCTACTTCGTATCCGCTTCCCATAGGAACCCTATAACCGAGTTATATAGGGGCGGGAACGCTTAAATAACTATCCCGAAGCATACATCGGACTAGAACTTTGCCTCCTTTATCTCCTTCCGGACCAGGCCGTTAGTCCCTTTCCGAAGTAGAAGTGACCTTCAAGCCTCTTGCCCTGCATCGCCTGAGGCACCCAGAACTCGTCGTCCTCCCACATCAGCTTGAAGGGTATAGCATTCGCATCGAACCATCTGAGCGGGCCCTCTTCTGTAGGGGTCAGCGTGCCTGAGAACCTGCCGGCCCTATAGACCACCACCATCCACGCCAGTTTCTCCTCTTCGTAGAAGTTCAACTCAGCAATCTTCTCTAAATTAGTCACTTCCAGGCCCGTCTCCTCAAAGACCTCGCGGGCGGTCGCCTGCTCATCCGTCTCCCCTTCGTCCGCCTTCCCGCCCGGGAAGTTCCACTTGCCCTTGCTTATCCCCCGCGTCGCTAGCTTGAGGAGCACCTTCCCCTCGCTCTCTATTATGCACAGGTTCGCACGTACCATGAAAGCACAGTATACCTCATTCAAATAAACGTAAATATGTTTTGCGAGTGATTACTATCTGGTCCCCATGCTGAACTATCTGGAGCTCGAGAACTGGAAGGCCCACGGGCTCACCAGGCTCAACTTCTCCAGAGGCACGAACGTGCTCATAGGCCAGATGGGGGCGGGCAAGAGCTCCATACTCGACGCCATCTCCTTCGCGCTCTTCGGCACCTTCCCAGCGGTGAAGAACAGGAGGGTGAAGATCGAGGATCTCATACGCAACAAGCCTGTGCAGAAGCGCTCGGCGAAGGTGAAGCTGGGATTCAAGCTAGAGGGCACGGAGTACATAGTTGAGCGCTCCATCTCGCTGGACGACGCGGCGAAGGCGAGCTTCATGAAGAACGGGGCCTACGTCCAGTCGCAGCCGCAGCGGGTCACGGAGGAGGTGGAGAAGGTCCTGAAGATCGACTACGACCTCTTCGCGCGGGCGATATACGCGGAGCAGAACCGCCTCGACTACTTCCTGGAGCTCGGCTCAGCAGACAGGAAGAAGCAGATAGACAACCTGCTCGGACTTGACCGATTCGCCGCCGCACAGGAGAACGCGGGGAGCCTGATCAACCGCATAAAGGAGATGGTCAGCGACGTGGAGAAGACCGCCCAGGGCTTCGACATCAAGAAGCTTGGAGAGCAGCACAAGCGCCTAGGGGACGAACTGAAGGCGCTCCAGGAGTCGCAGAAGGAGGGCGAGGCTCAGCTTGGTGTGTTACGACTATCTAAAGAGAGCACGGAGAAGCAGCTGACTGCTCTGAAGACGCTTTATGAGAAGAGGCTCAAGCTCGAGAAGGAGGCGGTGGACATCAAGGGCAGGCTCGCAATGATTGAGAAGGAGGTTGCAGCTGCCGAATCGAAGAAAGCAGGTACTTTGGACGAGATACAAAAACAGTACACGCGTCTGAATCGCGTTTGACAACATTGAAGAACGAACTCGGCACGAATTTGACCTATTGCAATCACTTCAGGAAGTCTTGGAAAGATTCAGAAGGAACTGTCAGACATAAGAAGAACAAGAAAAGAAAAACGGCTACAGAAAAAAGACAAGAGAAAGATACAAAGAACATTGAAGCGGCATCGAGAAAGAGTCGAAGACATTGGAAACTACTTGACAAAGATATCGCAGAACACATCCGTAAAACAGGGGCCCGAGAAGTCGCTCGGCTGAGCTGAAGAAGCACCTGGCCAAGTGCCCAATCTGCGACAATGTACTCACTCAAGAGAAACGTGAGGAGCTTATAAGTGCGAAGAGTGCGGTGATAAAGGAAAGCGGCACTGAAATAACTCGGCTCTCCGGCTCCAGGCTCGAGAAGAAAGAAAAGATAGCAAAATTTAACTCGGAGTTGAATACGCTTACAGTGCTTAATGAAAAACTGAAGGGATACGGAGATCTTGATTCCTCCCATGCGAAAGCAAACACCGAATCGGTAGACTCGCGGCTAGATAACAAAGGCGAAGGAGGGATTCACAAGCTCAACGAACAGGTATCGAGGGAGAATGAGACACTGCTGAAACTGCGTTCCGCGAGGAGACGGCAGAACGGCTTCAGAAGTACCAACTGGAGAAGAAGCAGTACACCGTGCTCAGCGAGTCCAAGGCCGAGGAACTATCAGGGATAAAAGTGGACCAGGAAAAATTGGAATCTTTCCAGACCAGAGTTCACAAAATCGAGCAACGCCTTTGTGGAGAAGAACACCCAGGTATTGGCGAACGCGAAGGCGCTGAAGGAGAAGCAGGCGCAGATGGCGGACAAGGGCGAGGAAATGAACCGCGTCAGTGCGTTGATAGAAGATGTGAAGTCAAAGCGCGCTTCGGTGGACGATCTTGCAAAGTTCCGCAACGCGCTGGAGGAGACCCAGGCCGTCCTGCGCACGCGCCTGTGTCAACTCAATAAACGAGATTATGCAGGAGATATGGCCGTCGATATATCCATACGGCGATTACACCGGCATAATGCTTTGCGGCGAGTGAGGGCGATTATGCGCTGCAACTGCGCACATCTAGAGACGGAGCTTACCTATGGGAGAACGTCAATGCCATAGCCAGCGGCGGGGAACGGAGCATAGCATGCCTTGCGATGCGCGTGGCCTTCTCGCTGGTGCTGGTGCCTAACCTCAAGTGGCTTATACTGGACGAGCCCACTCACAACATCGACCAAGAGGGTCTGCAGAAGTTCGTCGCGCTTCTCAATGAGACTCTCCCGCGAATCGTGGGCCAGATATTTATCATAACCCACGATGGCAGCTGAAGAAGGTCTCTAACGGGAAGATCTATTCGCTCTCCAGGGAGAAGTCGAAGAACGGCGCAGCCGTGGTTGAAGAGCTCTGATCGTGACCGCAACATGGGCGTAGTGCGCGTGCAGGCCGCTACTTCTTGGAAGCGCCTACACCTGAACTTTTGGGCGGGATCGCGTCGTTGTGGCAGTCACAATCGGTGCAATCTTTATCTCAAGACCGAGACCCTGAGTGACCGGGGACCTCTCAAATGTGTCCTTCGAGAGTTCCATCTTTATCCTCTCGCCCTCGTCTTTTGGCACCATCACCACTCGATTTATCCCAAGACCCTTGGCGGCAACCGCTATCGTGCAGGTTAATTCACGGGGGCCGTGATCTTGGTCGGGTTCTCGATGGGGGTCGCATCGCACTGTGCAACATAGACGTCGTTGGATGGAAGTCCTACAGTACTTAATATTTGGTCTATTCCGCACTTGCAATCTGCGACCACAAGCACTGCTTTGTCGTGTTCCGCCTTCTGCTTGCCGGTAACGTCCATTATACCTGAAGCGAAGGAAAACTTCCTATCTGGATGCTCTTTGGCTACAGATTCCAGATAGTCCAGGTTGTCTTCCGCCTCTTTTCCTGTCGAACTCCGACATGCTTCGAGTAGTGTATCGGCGCGTACACCTGTATTAGTCCGGTCTGGACCACTTCAGGGAGAGTCCCGACCCCTTCCTTCCTCGCCTTGTCGACTACCTTCTTTGCTCCACAATCGGTGTGTCCAATCTGAACAAGCGCTATCTCCTCGCCCGGAGGAGTCGCCTTTATCTCGCTCTCGAGTGAGCTTCTGAGCTCGCGGGCGTTCCCGCCTGCGTTCCTTAGGAAGATAACATCGTGACCATGAAAATTGTCAACCAGCCTGTCAAATTCAAGGTTTAAGCTGAATTTCAGTCTGCCGTTGCTGTCGCGGTTTCCGTTCTTTACTGCATCAACTAAGTTTTGCAACTCTCCGCTCTCGCGAGAGTCCATGCAAGTACTTACCATTACTACCATTTATTCACCAAAAGTGCAAATCATTCTGGGCCTAGGATGGGAATCGGTTCCGAAGTCTAGGATACTAGGATTAAGGAATCCATTCATCTGTCGCGCCTTTATACAGAATTATAGTGTTGTATTAGATTTATAAATGTATCCTAGGTTTAGAAAAGAACAGTCGTCGCTTATTTTTCAACGCTCTAGTCGCTCATGGGCTTTTGCGAGCTACCACTACCACTGGGAAGTTTATCGTCCAGCTCTTGCCGAAGAATTTCAGATCCATCTCCTCTACAAAGCGGGGATTCGTCTCCCCGAGAACGCGTAGCAAATGGGCAATCCGCTGCAGGATGGGCGGCTCATCGAGCCCTTTCTGAAACTTGCCTTTCAAGTCGTCTGAGCTGAGGCGTTTTGTACCGTTAAACTTTACCTCTATGTTGTCGAAGCGCAGTTCGTGGAGCTGGAGCTCTGATACCGATTCATTGCGCCGCGGTATGGAGCATTCTCCGTACAGCTCTGTGTTGCGGCCCCGGGCAAGGTCTATCTCGCGCTGTATACGTTCTATCCCATCCTGAGCAAGAGGCGTTTCCGCAGTGATCTGGCCCAGCACGAGCCTGCCGCCTGGAACCAGTACGCCGCGGAGGTTGGAGAGCACGACCACCCTTTCGCCTGCTGCAAGCCTGCTTATGCCGTATCGGCAAGTAACCACGTCGAACTTGTTTATGAACGGCAGAGGATACCTGACATCGGCAACCTGGACGTCGTAGCTGTTTTTGACTACTTCAGGTACCTCACGCAGGCTGCCTACAATCCTCTCGTTTGAATCGATAAATGTTATGGCTAGTTTAGGCAAACGCTCATCATGCTCCCTTGCCTCGTCATGCAGGGCAGCGAGCCGGAAGCCGTTCTTGCCCCTGCACGCCATCGCGTCCAGAACCTGGACCTCCTTTCTGTGGACCTCCCTAAGGCCGCATGCGTCATACATGGCGCGGTCGAATGCGGGCGAACGCCCGATGCCCTCTATCGGAGCCTGCATGCTGGCGCCATCCTCGAACTTCTGCCTAAGTGGTGACATCGCTATCACCAGTGTAATCCACCATAGTGGAACTTCCCCAATCTGATTGACCTTAATAAGATATTTATGAGTTTCGTATCAGACTGACTCAAAATTATGTCTATCTTCAGAGGATTAGCTGTATATTTTAGATTGAGGAGATGCCGAAATCGTCCTTCAGGCGCTTCAGGTTTATCGCTGTGGGCGAGCCGTCCAGCGGGCTCTCGTACCTCTTGTTCTTCGGGAAGAGCACGAAGTCGCGGATGTTCTCCTCCCCGTAGAGCGTCGCCACCAGGCGCTCGATGCCGAGCGCGAGGCCGCCGTCTATGGGTGCGCCGTAGCTCAGCGCCTCTAGCATGAAGCCGAAGGTCTCGTCTATCGCCCTGTCGGACATGCCCATGCGCTTGAAGCTCTCTCGCTGCATCTTGGGATCGATGATTCTTATGGAGCCGCTGCTGAGCTCCACGCCGTTGAGCACAAGATCGTACTGCCTGCTTATCACCTTCTCAGGATGCGTCTCTATGAGTCCTTCGGTCTCCTTCGTCGGGGCGCTGAACGGATTGTGGGAGGGCTTGAGCTTGCCAGTGACCTCGTCCTTCTCGAAGAGCGGGAACTGATCCACCCAGAGGAACTCGTACTCTGAACCGTACTTGCCTATCCTGTCGCCCATGATCTTACGTATCTTTCCCATCACGCTGAGAAGCAGCTGCTCTGACGTGTCGGAGCATAGGATTACAATGTTGCCCTCCTTCGCCTCGGTCTTCTTTATTATCTTGGCCGAGACGTTCTTCAGGGACTCGGAGATGCTCTCTGGATCGGAGTCGAGTTTCCCATTCTTTATGAACAGCCAGGTGAGCCCTTTCAGGCCGAGCTCCTTCGCGAGCTCGATGGTCTTGAGCATGTAGTTCTTGTCTATCTTAGATGCCGGGGAGCCGTAGTCCGAGTCGAAGGCGATGGCCTTCACGTGGCCGTTTGCCTCGACGACCCTCTTCAGTATGTTGTACCCGCTCTCCTTGGCCTCGGGGGTTATATCGGCTATCCTGCTGCCGAATCTCAGATCGGGCTTGTCCGAGCCGTAGTTGGCCATGGCGTCAGCGTAGCGCATGTGCCTGAATCCTTTCTTTAGCTTCTTGTTCAGCAGCTCCTTGAACACCCTCTCGAACATGCGTTCTATGAGGTCCTGGATCCAGGCCTCGTCCTTGAACGAGACCTCGACGTCTATCTGGGAGTGCTCGGGCAGCCGGTCCTCTCGCGGATCCTCGTCCCTGTAGCACCTCGCTATCTGGAAGTACTTGTCCAGTCCGGAGATCATGCACATCTGCTTGTACACCTGGGGCGACTGGGGGAGGGAGTAGAACTTGCCCGGGTTCGTGCGTGACGGAACTAGGAACGTGCGTGAGCCGGTCTCGTAGGTGTCCTTGACCAGTGTAGGAGTCTCGAGCTCCAGGAACTCGTTCTCCCAGAAGAACTGCCTGACGATCTTCATGAACTTGTCGCGGAACTCCACGCGTCGGATCATCTCCGGCCTTCGAAGATCGAGGTATCTATACTTCATGCGAAGCTCCTCGTTCGCAAGGAACTTCTTCTTCTCGTCGATTATCTCGAAGGGAGGCAGTTTCGACTCGTTGATTATGGCCAAATTCTCGACGTAGAGTTCGACAGTTCCGGTAGGGTTGTTTTTGTCCACAGTGTCGGGCTCGCGCTTCTCGACCATTCCCGAGGCCATGAGAACGTACTCCTTGCCCACCTCGTCCGCCTGCTTCTTAATCTTCCCTTCGAAGACGAGCTGGGTCGTTCCGTGCCTGTCGGCCAGGTCTATGAAGAGCTTGCCGCCGTGATCGCGCCTGTACCTGCACCAGCCGTAAAGGCTAATTTTTTTACCAATAAGCTTCTCGTTCAGCGAGCCGCAGTTCAAGTCTGGCATGTGGACACTAATCGCATAACTAGCGAGGGTATTACAGAGAGTGCCAGTTTAAATATAAAAAGCTACTCTCTTGAGGGTCCGTGGACACGGGACGGATATCGCCCTACCTTGACCTTCAGAGAGGCGCTTTGCTCAATAGTAGGCGCGAATAGTCGTTGGCGCTTATCTCCAGGCCTGCCTCTGTAGCCCTCGCAGCGACGAATTCCAGCTTCAGATAGTCGCCAGGATGCATGGACGCCGTAAATGAGCTGCAGGCACCCCACAAAGCAACCCGCATCGAGATCCTGCCGTCGCTTATGGTGCATTCTGCAACGCCGTTCTCCTTTCCGCCTAGCCCTTTAAAGAGGCGCGTTGCGCCTATGGATATCACCCGCCCGCTGACGTCGATATTCTTCTCCCCGCCCATGAGCGAAGCGAAGTCAGTTACCGCGCTCCGTGCAGGCGTGATCCGCGATATGCTTGTTGTCACCGTGCCGTAAAGAAGGGTCTCGCCTTCCTCTTTCTTCAACTTTAGATTAGTGGCGAGAACCTTGTCCCGACGCTGGACAAACCAGGTGTCGACGAGCTCTGCGTTCTTGTCCCACAGAATCGCTCGCACTACGTTTCCAGGGCTGCCGAGAATTAGGTCCCTGCTTGCGCGCCGCTTGCCATCCTTCTCGAATCGGACGAGGTTGAAGATGCGGTAAACCTCGTCTTCTATATCGACAGCCTCGCCCTCGGCGAGACCGCTCTCTGCAAGCGCTGCCGCTGTGAACTTCCATTTCGGTTGAGCGTTTGCCACACCCTGGTTTTCTGCCGTTGTACCACCCTGCACTGTTTAAATACTTTCTTACCTAGATGATATAAACCCGGTGCACTGATGCTTCCATTATTGCCGCTGATAATCTTAATACCTTTCTTCTCTATCATCCCTCTCTTTGTTCTGGACAAGGAAGGCATGCACATAGTGCAGATGATCGCTTCCGTGCTCGTGTTCCTGCTTGCCATCGCGCTCGTCCTGTCCTCATCGTTCAACATTACAAACGCATTCAGCTATAACTACATCACATCCCTCGGAGTGAATCTTGGCTTCCAGGTCACGAACGTCTCACTTGTGCTCGTGCTCATGAGCTCCATCGTATTTCTGGCCGCTTCTTTCGTGCTCCCGCACTTCATCAAGGAGAACGAGCGGACCTACGGCATCCTCTTCGCTCTCACCCAGGGCGCCGCAATAGCGATGTTCCTCTCATCCAACCTGCTGCTCCTCTACGTGTTCTGGGAGATCGCCGAGTTCGCGATGTTCTTCATCATCCTGCTCTTCGGCAGCTACAACCGCAAGCATGCGGCGATGAAATTCATCATATATTCCATAGTATCAAGCCTGCTGCTGCTGATAGGCATACTGGTGATATACGGCAGTGTGCAGTCATTCGACATCGCGACCATAATCGAGGCCTCAGCGGCGATTCCGCAGTATGTGCAGATGGCGGTGGTGGCGCTCTTCGTGCTCTCGTTCATGATAAAGATGCCCGTCTTCCCGCTTCACAGCTGGCTGCCAGAGGCGCACACTGAGGCACCCACTACCGGAAGCATGATACTCGCAGGAGTGCTGCTGAAGTTCGGGGGCTACGGATTGATACTTCTCGTGATGATGATCCCACTGGCACAGACCTATGGCACATATCTTGCAATCCTATTCATCTTCTCGGCGATATATGCTGCATTCGTGGCGATGCGGCAGAGCAATATTAAGCGGGCGATCGCTTACACTAGCATAACTGAAATGGGACTTGTCGGACTGGGCGTGATCACTGGCACTATTAGCGGGATGAACGGTGCAGTTTACCTGATGCTGGCTCACGGCATAGCGGTATCGCTGCTCTTCCTCGTGGCTGGCACACTGAACGAATCCTACGGCACTCTCGACATAAAGAGCCTTACCGGAGTCGTGCGTAATTTCCGTGCGCTGGCGTATCTCTTTATCTTCTCCGCTTTTGCGGCGCTGGGAATCCCGCTGACTTCTGGTTTCGTCGGTGACCTTCTGGTATTCATTGGATCATACAGTGCATATGGGCTCCTGGGCCTAGCGCCTCTTCTGGGCATCCTGATAATGGGAGCATTCTTCTTCTGGCTCGTTGAGAACGTGTTCATGTCTGGAAAGGAAGTCGAGCCTGTCAACGAGGTGCCTCGTGTGGTTTATGGGACTGGAATATTCCTCGCATGCTGCACCGTTGTTCTTGGCGCCGTGCCGTTTGTGTTTGTGCATTGACGGATCTTCATTTAGTCATTCTCTGAGATTAGCAAATCTGCCTCTTTGACCCCTATAAAGCCAGAATCCCCGGTCAATATCCTGGCGTGCATCTTTTTTGCCGTTTGTAATACAAATGCATCAGCCAAACTAAAAGTAGGTTCCCGCTTTTTAATTTCTGCGTGTAGAAACCCTACTTCTTTCACAAAAACTTCGTTTGAGTTTATTACTTTTGATAATGAGATTATTGCCTGGAATGCTTCGTCTGCGTTCAGGCCTTCTCTGGCAAATTTTGATATGACCTCCGAGATAGTAATGATACTGGTGAAGACTTCTGAGTTCTCTATACGTTTTTTAACGATTAGGCCCGCTTTGCTGCCTCTTAGGAACTCAATCCATGCCCAAGCATCTATTACGTAGCTATTTGTGCTCATCGAATTCCTCTTCCTTCTTGAATGGCTTAAGCATCTTAAATGCACCGAACCAGTCCTTCCTCACTTTTTCTATGGTCACCTTTATCTTTTCTCCTTCGACTATGCCTTCCTTATCTGCTATTTTTTTAGGTATTATAACTGCTACTGATCCGCCCAGTTTGGTTGCTATGACTATTGCTTCTTCCATGAACATATTATCACACATCAGATATTTAAATTTAACTGAAAGTTTAATTTATTTAATTATAAGTTTAATCATTGTGTATATACGCAATAGAACCCGATGGGATTCGAAAGCGTTAAGAGAGTTCTATTCAAAGACCCGGTCTGAGTATGATCTATGCTTTTGGATAACTGAACTGCGGCGCCGTTGTTTTGAGTTTTTGTAAATTGCAATGCCTGCATTCTAAGTAAAGTAGCCGTACTGTAAAATTGTAAATCGGCGCCCGATAACCTGCTTGCCTCAGTTGCAAGCACACTTGTACAGAGCAACGAGATCACGGTGAATATCACTAGTACAATGCCATAAAAAGCGATTCAATCACCCAGGCATATTACACTCCTGTTGTCTGGAGCAGGAAAGCAGCTATCGTTAATGACGTAGTCAGCAGGTATGGAGACGCTAAAACTTAGGAAGATTATAGGCCGTAGTGTACGCCAGTTCATAGGTACTGATACACGGGCTGCTATTTGTCAAGTATTCCGTGATGCAGGTCTGTAATGAAGCGTTCCCATCTGCTTCTGCCATAAAATCGTGTTCTGCGAAGCCCAGGCGTAGAGCCTCAATGGAATGATACTGTTGGCTGCTATAGACGGAGAGGGTGCTTGACAATATCCCAACGCTTAGGATAACAACATATGCGCATAGAGACGCTTCGATGCTTGCGAACTGGATTCTCATCTAACCGCCATTAATCCGTATCAAACTGCCGTCGTAATAAAGGCTCTGGCTGTAGATCCCTGAGGCGTTGATCACAATCTGGTAGGTGAACGGCGTAAATGGCTCGCATATGAGGTAAGATCCTCCCGCTTCACACCCGCCGGTGGTTGTAGGCTGCAGAGAACGCAGCATGGTGCTGAGGCTTTGTTCATACGTGGCCAACGACTGTGGAATCTCTCCTGCGCTTCCCTGATTGTCGTAGTAATTGAGCTGGGCGTACAACGCGTTTTTGTACTGCAGGTACTGAGCATATAAAGTAGCGTTCGCATACAGGTAGGTATCGTTGCCATCCGCTATCATAGTGAAGAGCTGGGAGTAGGGAGGAGAGTATGCCTGCGATATTATCGCAGTACCTATGACTTGCCCGCCTAGGTAGAGTTGGGAGCTGTTGGTAGCATTGGTGAGTGATGCCGCAACTGTCCCTTCTGGCGTCTGGATCTCCAGCTCAAACGAGTATCGCAAATGTGGAGCCGACGTGTTTAGCGCATAGGCAGCATAGCTCATCTCATTCGGCACTATGCAGTATGTTCGCAAATAGGGATAGTTTGGCGCCAGACATCCGCCATCGAACGTGTAATAATCATATGCTGCGGGATTGTAGCCGCATTGCACCGTGGGGCTGTAGGGAACATCCCAGAAGTTCACGTATGTGCAATGGTTGAACTGCGTGAAGTTCACTATGAATCCTTGATTCTGCAGCGGGTAATATATGCTCTCATTACGTTGTGAGATTGTGGCGTAGGCATTCTGTTGCGAGGAGTATGGCGTAGTGAAAGTTGCCGCGTATGTAAATAATTCCTCGTTTGCTGATACGAACTCGCCGCCGGTGCAGTTCAGAGTGTAATTCAATAGGACGGCATCCTCTCCCGAGGCGAACGGAACAAAGGAATCGTTTATCGAGACTATGCCTGCAATCGCAGCGCTCCCATAGGGTCTGGAGAAGAGAATGTTATTAGAGGATAAAGCGAAGCGGAGCAGCCCTGAATCACATCCGTACGCATCAATCTGCATCTTGTTCGGAACACCGAAACTAGAATTGAGAGGGAAATATATGTTGAGAGTGGGAGTGCTGTGGAAATCGGGCAGGGTGTTGTTTACCGAAAAACCCACCGGGGAGTTATTTAGATCTGACAATATCGACTTTGCGCTGGATTGAAGATGGCTATATCCTATTACTGAAGCTAGCGCCAGAGTAGATACGCCGGCAAGTATCAAGATGAACTCAAGGCTTGCTTGAAGCGTTGTCATCCCACCACCAGAATCTCTGTCCTGTGGCCCACCAGTACCCTCCTGCACACGTCCGCAATGCCACATTCTGAGAAGTTATAGACGGGCACCAGGTTTGCCGTAAAATCGTCCGTGGCATAAATCGGGCCTGGGGCGTTGGGCACGTATACCCATGAAGTGCTTACGGCATTGTATAACGGCGCGGAGGCGGCGTAAAGACTGGCAAGCCGCGAGACGTAGGCAGCACTATTTGCGAGGTAGCCCTGGGCGCCATAGACATAGGCCACCAGCACCCCGAAGCACAGCAGCACTAGAGGCATTGCAATCATCATATCCAATGAGATCAACGAGCAACGGATTCAACCACCTACGAAGCAGCCAGTATTCGACGCTAGCGCGCCAGCTGAGCGTTCGAGTGCGTATATGCTGCTGTTTATCTCGACTGACATCCGTGCAGTATAGCCGTGCAAAGCTACATAGGCGCCGGCGAGCACCAGGGCTATCGCCAGGGATAAGGTAAGCGAGAGCAGAATCTCCAGGCTTGGTTGTGCTCTCATCGCAACACCCAGGTACTCCCATTAGCGGCGAGCGAAAGGGACTCGGTGCGCCCTGAAGGGCATAACTCACCTAGATCGACGCGCACGGAGGTTGGCAGGTAGTACGCAGTGCTCGGGGGCGTGAGAAGGGATGGCGCATTAGCTGTACAGATGCTCTGCGGCACATACAGCGTGAATTTGTCTGCGCCGCTATATAATGCTGCCGAGATCTGCCATAGGAAGCTGGCATTGGCATACCCATTGCTGGCGCTGGAGAGCCTTCCGTAGTACACGGAAAGCACGCCCACGGCGAACAGCAGCGCCAACCCTGACACCGAGAGATACACCAGGAACTCGAGCGACAGCTGCGCCCTCATGTAGGCCATTCGCTCACGAGACGATGTTGCTGGAGAGGTTGCCCAGCTCGGTGGAGATCGCCTGCGAGACTCCCATGCTGTTGCCATTCACCGTTACCGTGGCGCCTACCGAGCTTTTCAGCTTTATCACCATGGCCAGCGCAATCACGATGACCACGCTCGCCGCGGCGATCATCATGATGTACTCCAAGGAGCCCTGGGCCCTCTTGCTTCGCGCAATTGCGGCGAACGCAAGTGCCTCAGGAGGCACCAGCCCGTATGCGATTCTTGCTAGTTTCCTTATTTTTCTTTCCTTTGTTTTCATTTCATTACCTCAGATTAGAGCAGCAATATAGGAAGAGGTGAAGAAGGCTATCGAGAAAGCCATGGAAAACAGCGGGAGCACCTCGCAGAGCTTGTCTGCGATGCGCCAGGAGCTTCCGTAGGCGTAGGCGGTTACGAATAGGGTTATGAAGACGTAGCTCAAGACTGCGCAGAGCAGTGAAGAGGTAGATGGCAGGTTAGCTGAGGCATAGGAAGAGGAAAGGGTGAGCAGGATGTTGGAGCTCACGGCGCCGAAGAGCGGCAGGAAGAGGATAAGCCCCAGGTAGGTTATCGCGCGCATGGTGCCCGCCTTTGCCTCTATGGCGTGCCTTACATTTGTTTCGTATGCAAGGCGATTCTTGAACTCCCCAATAGAAACCGCGATGGATTGGCCTGAAGCGATTCCGAATGCGAAGATGCGCATCAGGTCGTAATGTGAATCAGATGTTTCTGGAACTGCCGGTTCTAAGTTGTCACCCAGCCTGTAGCGAGCAGGCAGCCGTGCAAAAGCATCATTAGGCACTTGCCGGTTAGAGTGGGGCTATGCTGTGCACGAGCGCACCGGTATTGAGGTACTGTTTGCTAAGCGCGTTTGCATAGACCATAATCCAGTTCCTATCGCTGCTGATCTGGTTCCGGCGCTTCGCGAGGTGTATGATCGCAATCGCCACAAGAATTACAAGCAGTAGGGGGTTCTGCATCAGCAGATAAGCGGCAATTAGGATTGCCTCGGCAGCACATGATAGGACGTCGCTCCTGCTAACCATTTAAACGCCTGGAAAGAACAAGGCTTCCGAGAACATACATGCTTGGGATTATGTCTAGCACGACGAAGTACATTATGCTGGGGTCGTTACTGCCTTGGGAGATTACGTAGTTGCTTATCAGCGCAAACAATGCAAAACACGGCAAAAGAACTGCGATGAACATGTTTGCAGTGGCGTACTTCTGAATCGAGGCCTCAATCCTTGAGAGCTGGTCATTGAGATTAAGTTCGTGGAGGTTTAACGCCTCGCGTATCCCATCGATGCCAAGGGCATCCGCATCTTGCTTTTTTAGAAAACCGGTCTCGGTTATCAGTGGTGTGCTTGCGAATGAGTCGCTAAAAGACATCCCTAGCCTGAGTTTATTTGATAGTGCAGTAAGCGCCAGGGTTATCTGCGGCGGACTGTTCTGCTTGGCGCAGAGCCTCACAGAGCGGGCAAGAGGAATGCCGCTCGCGTTGTAGAACAGCGCTGAATTCATGCTGGATATCAATGAACCGTATATGGATCTCCGGATTCCTGTCCTTCTCATGGAATCTAAGGATAAGCTCAAAACTACGGCGGCTAATGAGGAGAACGCTATGCCGATTATCATGGAATCAGGGTTTGTATTTCCCAGTAGTACATAGGTCATCGAGGTGAGAGCCGATGCAATGATCAAGAATAGGCAAAATAATATGGCCGGGTTAGAACTCAGACTCTTCATGCATACCACAACTTCCAGAGAAACTCCGAGAACTCCTCTTCGTCCTTTGCTTCAGCATAGGCCTTTTCTATGATTGAAGCGCGCTTGTCAAAATCCTTTTTAGATGCGGCTTTTGATAATCCACTTTCCTGGGCATTTTTCTCAACGACCTTGGAAAGATCCGCAAACCCCCGCAGTATAGAAGAGTTCTCGGCTATACGAACAGGATTGACCATGTCACTACTGTCTATCACAGTACCGGTATCCGTTTCTGCGCGGCTCAGCCATCGGTACTCTGTTATGTGGGAGATTATGCGTCGGTTTACGTTTGTCTGGACCAGGTGGACAGAGAGATCGAGCATGCTTAAAGCGCGTTGCTCTACACACATGGGTTTGATCAGCAGTTTCTTCACTATGGCCAGTTCCTCGTCATTGCTGTGCATCGTAGTCATGAATGGAGTGCCCAGGTTTGCGCCGGAGAAGAGTTCGCCGGCTTCATCGCCGCGTATCTCGCCTATTATAATCCGGTCTGGGCGCATTCGCAATGCATTTATGACCTGGATTTTGGAGGTTATTCCTTTAAACTTTGAGCCGCAAAGGGCTACCGTATTGAAGAGAGGGCCTTTGAGTTTTAATTCGTTTATCTCCTCCTCTATGGTTATTACTTTGCTGTGAGGGGGCACAAATTGCGCTAGGGCGTATATCAGTGTTGTCTTTCCGCTGCCGGGCGCGCCAGAAATTAGGATATTCATGTTTGCATCTATTGCCGTCCATAGGTAAGCAAGGAGCTCTGGGAGAGCGTTCTGTTCTTTAGAAGGTAATAGGCCCCTAGTGCACGACCTTTGCCTATGCGTATGGAAGCCGCCCCGCCACCTGCGGCGTAGGGTTGGATCTGTGCATGTATCCTGATGTCAGCAACCTGGGCATCAATTATCGGCATCGGAACTCCAAGTTCCTTGTCGCTTTCATATACCATTTTGTTTATGCTCTGGCGAAAGCTCTGTTCCCCGGTAAAGGCGAGATTCGTCATGCACCTCCCAAAGTTGGAAGTGTAGACCATTATGGGTTCTTGCGGGGTGTTTATCTCAATTTCTTCAATGTTAAGCTGGTCTTCAAGTAGCATGCTTATGGGCCCAAAACCGACCGTGTCATGCAACAAGATATGAGAGGTATGAGGCCGTGGGCTCGTCTACCTGCAGAAGCATGGCTTCCTTGGCTATCGCCTTTGCCGTTTCTAGCATTTTGAGTGAGATTTCTACGTCTGAGGCAGACAGTTTGTCTATTACCCGGGCTTTAGCTTCTGCAGCAACCTTTAATTCGGCATCAGTTAGGGTGCGCGTTACCTATAGTGTATAGGTATAGATTGTTTGACTTGCTTATCTTGCCGCCGAGAGAGTTATTGATTGTTGCAGCAAATACGCCTTGCTGCGGCGCGCTTATAGTAAATCCTAATTTCACCAAACGCTTTTGTATTTGTGTTGTCTTACCAGATTGCCCAAATAGCCCCGACAAAGATATTACCATACTCCCACATTATTTACTTCACTCCATGAATGATTATCTCTTTACAACATCATCCTTTTATATCTTTCTGATGATAGAGGAAGTACATGGCACCGCTCCAATACAACTTCGGAAGTTCGGTAAAGGATAGCATATATAAACGTTTTTGATTAATAGTATAGCAGAGGCAGTATAATGGTAAAGAAAGAGCGTGACGATGACGAGATCTGGGTCCTGCGCAAGCTTCTCAGCAAGCCCAATTATGCGGTGCTTAAGCTGCTCATGATCAAGTCCCCGCGCTCCACCCGGGAGCTCTACACCGAACTGGGCAAGAGCTTCACCCGCAAGACGCTCATCCTAACGCTGCGCAGCCTTTCCATGACGCTCAACGTGCTCCAGCCCACGCACATCCGCTCGCCGCGGGGCTACGACCTGGGCTACAACATAAACCCGAAGCTCAAGGACGTGATAAAGATGCTCGAGAAGCACGAACGCACCATCGAGAGCATAATGGGCATGAAGAACTGACGGAAGCGCGCCCAGGCTTTAAATACGTATCCTTCCGATTATTAGCGAACTACGTGAGTATTTGATAACCAACAAGCCCTACGTGCTGGCGGAGGTCAGGAAGCTGACGCCGCTGGTCTCATCCTTCACCTTCAGGGCCCAGGACGGCAGCGAGCTCGACTTCGTCCCGGGGATGTTCGCCATGCTCCAGTACGTCGATCCGGTGACCGGTGAGAAGATAGCGAGGGCGTTCTCCATAGCCAACGCCCCTCCCTCAAACACGCTCGAGTTCCTAATCGCGCTCATAGGCGGGAAGCTGACGAGCAAGCTCGCCCTGGCGAAGGTGGGCGACATGTATGCCATGTCCGCGCCCTACGGCCAGTTCAAGTTCGACATAAACAGCGGGAGCAAGTTCCTCTTCCTGGCCGGGGGAACGGGCCTGGCGCCCTTCCTCTCGATGCTGCGCATGGTGGAGAAGAACAGCTACAGGATCGACTCGAAGATGCTCTACAGCGTGCGCTACCCGGTCGAGGTAATAAACAAGGAGGAGCTCTCGGAGATAGAGCAGAAGCTCGGCGTGAAGACGATCGTTACCGTAACGCGGCCTGCTGAAGGAGATGGATGGACTGGCGAGAAGGGCCACGTAGACGCGGAGATGATACTGCGCGAGGTGCCTGACGTCAAGGACAGGGTGAGCTACATCTGCGGGCCTCCCGAGTTCGTCAAGGCGCTGAAGGCCGCGCTGGCGGCGCTGGGCGTGCCCGAGAAGAACGTATTCGCAGAGATGTGGGGCTAGTCCGCTCTGCAGCGTAGCGCTTGATTATGTCCAGGTACATCTCTTTCCCGGTCTTCAGGTCCTTTTTACTTATCCTTTCATTCCCTGTGTGCGCAAGCTCATACCTGCCCGGGCCCAGTATGAAGGTCCTTGCCTTCTTCGACCAGAAGTACATCTCGGTGAAGTAGGGCGCTATGGATGGCTTGGTATCTTGGCCGCTAGGAAATACAGGCTCAAAGCTGTAGGCTATCTCAAAAGATCCCCCGACGGCTGAGTAAAGAAGTCTTAGGACCTGCTTGTTGGACGTTGTAGTCCTTAACTCCATATCCGCCTCCGCGTAATCCGGCACCACATTCACGGCAGTGCCTCCGGAGATCCGCCCTATGTTAATGGTAGTGCTTCCGAGCACCCTGTCGTACGGCAACTTCATCTTCTCTATCTTGTCCAAGAGCCGGATTAGTCTGCTTACGGCTGAAATCCCTTCCTGAGGCACAGCGCCCGATGCGGATCTGCCATAGCACCTTGCCTTTACTCCCAGAAGCCCCTTCTGCCCGCCCATGGGCCTCAGGTTTGTAGGCTCCCCTACTATCACCAGCTCCGGATTTACAAACTTTATCGCGCTCTTTATGCCTGAGAAGTCGGTCTCCTCGCCTACATCGAACAGGAGCCCGAAATCTCGCAGGCCGAGCTGCTTCGCCTCCAGACAGGCACAAACCATGGAGGCGATTATTCCTTTTGCATCGCATGCACCCCTCCCGTAGAGATAGTTGCTACTTTCCCTGACGGGCAACTGCTTGGGAACCGTGTCCAAGTGAGTGGCAAACAGGAGTTTGGGCGTTCCCACTCTTGCGAGCAGGTTGAAGCGGTTTCCCACCTTCTGCTTTCTGATTCTGAACTGCGGGGAGAGCAGGTCAGCCAGAAACTCTCCGACGGCTCGCTCGTCGCCAGAAGGCGAGGGGATCCTTACGAGCTCCTTGGTGAGTCCGCAAACGTCCATGTTAGTCGCCTCGAAGATCCATTGCTCCGGCAGGTACTCTTTGCGCAAAATATACTCTGTTGGAAAACTCCGGATCTGTGAGTACCTCTAACGGCTCCGACTGCTGTCCGGGCCTCATTATCTCCCTGAATCCTACTTTCCGGAATAGCCCCACCGAGGAGGCGTTCCTCTTGTCCGTCCTTAATACCACAGACTCCCCTCCTCTCCTCTTTGTCTCACCCATATATGCGATGCACAACTCCGTGCCGATGCCCCTCTGCCTCGCCTCGGCACTAACCGCGATCTCGTCCATGTAGCTCGGACGGAGAGTGGTGCTTTCCCAGGCCCCGAGGAACGGGAACTTCGCCAGGGGCAGCCGGTAGCCCCAGCTGAAGCCGGCGAGAGAGCCGCCGCTTTCCGCCACGAGCACTATCGGATCCGGCTGCGACAAAGCGAAGCCCAGATCACCCTTTATGCCGTCTGAACTCCAGAACTCGGCAAGCTCCAGCGGAGAGCTGCAGCGTGCGCAGCGGCTCGGAGCCTCGCCGGTCTCGATCCTCCTGCACTCCTCCCTCCCGTACTCCTTCTCGCAGCGGAGGCACTTCTTGTACTCGTTCCATGGAGGCTCGGCGAAGGCCGACTTGTAGACCCGTATGAGCGAGTCCAGATCCTCTTCACGGTACGCCCTTATCTTCACTCCAGACTGTTGTTTCTTATTCATATTTACCACC
Source organism: uncultured archaeon (assembly GCA_963830445.1). Taxonomy (GTDB): domain Archaea; phylum Micrarchaeota; class Micrarchaeia; order Micrarchaeales; family CABMGC01; genus JAJZOD01. The sequence continues at coordinate 19,225 of CAWHMC010000004.1, read as the reverse complement.
ATTGAGTATCTTCAGCATGAGTGCGCCTGCAGCGGTGAGCCTAAGCGGTCCATCTTTGCATGCGATGAGACCCAGCCCTTCGAGTATCTTCGCGTTAAGCCTAAGTGTAGAAACAGGGATGCCTCTGGCTCCTGAGATTGAATTCAAGAAGGAGGTTATGTTGCAGAGTCCCTTAATACTCGAAAGGATCAGAAGCTGGTTCCGATTAAGCGCTCTGAGAAGGACTAGGCCTAGCGCTCGCCTGTCCGAAGCGGAGAGTAACAACTGCTCCTTCCTGGAACAGTAAGTGCATGTTGGTAGGGCATCATCTCACTCTCGTGTGATAACTTTCCGTCGAATCAGATATATATCCCTTTTGTGCAGGTTTACCTGCTTGCTCGGATTCTTTACGGTCGATGCTCACTCCTTTTATAGATACGCTTGTCAGTAACAGTATGCGAGAGAACTACGCTCCGGGGAAGGAGACCGGTAGAGGCGGATGATTTTGACAGAATTAACGGGTCGGCTCGTGATAAGGGTGCCCTTGGGAGAGGACAAGGAGCAGGCACATGAGTTTTCAAAGAAGGAGTGGGGAATCATTGATAAAGAACGCCGCGAGAGATGGAACGTGGTGGAGAATGAGTTCTGCGCCTACCTCAATGGCAAGGTAGTCGGGACCGCCAGGTTCGAGATCATCGGCGGGGCAGCATATCTCGAGGATTTTATAGTCTCGGACTCGGCCAGACGGCTGGGCGTGGGAAACGCGCTGCTGAAGAAGTTTGAGATGTATGCCAAAGGGATGGGATGCCACGTGGCCTGCACCGAGACCAGCTCGAACCTCCCGCATGGGATAAAGTTCTACGAGAAGAACGGCTATAGGACAGAGGCGAGGCTGCAGAACAACCGTTTCCATCGCGGAGTGCTTTTTATGACTAAGAGACTGAGCAGGTAAAGCCTATTTATAAATTCTGATGCCAATAAACAAGCATGCAGGAGAAGTACGTCCCGAAGGAGGCGGAGCCCCGGCTTGCCCAGTACTGGGAGGAGCAGAAGGTTTACAAGTTCCCCACGGGCGAGGGCGAGATCTACGCCATAGACACGCCCCCTCCTACGATCTCCGGCTTCATACACGTGGGCCACGTCTTCTCCTACTCCCAGGCGGACTTCATGGCCCGCTACAAGCGCATGCGCGGCTTCCGGGTCTTCTACCCGTTCGGCCTGGACAACAACGGCCTGCCCACCGAGATGCTGGTGGAGAAGCAGAACAACACCACCGCCGAGAAGGTCGGCAGGGAGAAGTTCATCGAGCTGGTGGAGACGAGCATCAAGGAGTACGAGCAGATGTACGTGAGGATCTGGAAGAGCGTCGGCGTCTCCGTGGACTGGTCCTTCTTCTACACCACCATAAGCAAGGAGGTCCAGAGGATCTCCCAGTACTCCTTCCTGGAGCTCAACAGGATGGGCAGGGTCTACCGCAGGGAGACCCCCACGATCTGGTGCGCCAAGGAGGGCACCTCGCTCTCCCAGATGGAGCTGGAGGACAAGCTGCTCAAGTCTAAGTTCGTAACGCTCAAGTTCTCGCCTGAAGTGATGATCGCAACCACGCGGCCGGAGATGCTCCCCGCCTGCGTGGCCATATTCGTCAATCCGGATGACAAGAAGCACGCCAAGCTGGTTGGGAAGAAGGTGAAGGTCCCGCTCTTCGGGCAGGAGGTCACAATCATGACGGACAGGCGCGTGGATCCGGAGAAGGGCACGGGCATCGTCATGTGCTGCACCTTTGGCGACCTCACGGACATCGAGTGGTACAAGGCCTACAACCTTCCGCTCAGGATCATAATCGACAACCACGGCCGGATGCTCGACCCGCACTTCAAGGGGATGAAGATCAAGGAGGCGCGGGCCGCGGTCATCGAGGAGCTGAAGCAGAAGGGCTACCTCACCGAGGAGAAGGAGATAGAGCACAACGTCAACGTCCACGAGCGCTGCAAGACGGAGATAGAGTTCCTGGTCACGAAGCAGTGGTACATAAGGTACCTGGACATGAAGGAGAAGCTGCTCGAGCTGGGCAACCGGCTGAACTGGACGCCCCCGCACATGAAGGTGCGCTACGAGAACTGGGTCAAGGGCCTCCAGTGGGACTGGTCCATCTCCCGGCAGCGCTACTACGGCATCCCGTTCCCGGTCTGGTACTGCGGGAAGTGCGACGAGCCGGTCTTCGCGGAGAAGGCGGAGCTCCCGGTCAACCCGCTGAGCTCCAAGCCCAAGGGCGCCTGCCCGAAGTGCGGCTCTGGGGAGTTCGCCCCGGAGAAGGACGTGCTGGACACCTGGGCCACCTCCTCCCTCACCCCGCTGATAAACGCGCGCTGGGGGCTGCCCGGCGAGCGGATGGAGGTATTCCCCATGGCGTTGCGACCCCAGGCCCACGATATAATCTCCTTCTGGCTGTTCACCACAGTGGTAAAGTCCTATCTCCATACGGGCAAGCTCCCCTGGAAGGACGTGATGATCTCCGGCCACGGCCTGGACCAGCACGGCAAGCCGATGCACAAGTCGGTCGGGAACACCGTCGACCCCATTCCGGTAATAGAGAAGTACGGAGCTGATGCTCTGCGCTACTGGGCGAGCTCATCGAAGCTGGGTGAGGACGCCTCCTTCCAGGAGAAGGACATAATCACGGGCGCAAGGATAGTGAACAAGCTCTGGAACGTGGCGCGCTTCGTCGCCGCGAACCCGGCGAAGGGCGCAGAGACGACCAACATAATCGATCGGTGGATACTCGCAAGAGCGATGCAAACAGTCAAGGAGGCGACGGTAGAGTTCGATGCTTATAACTACGCGGGAGCGAAGCGGATAATCGAGCAGTTCTTCTGGCTCTTCTGCGACAACTACCTGGAGTTTATAAAATACAGGATATACAACAACGACGCCAGCGCCAACCATACGCTCAACGCGGCGTTCAACATCCTGCTCAAGCTGTTCGCCCCGTTCATGCCCTACGTGACCGAGGAGGCCTACCTGGAGCTCTACGCCGAGAAGGAGGGCAAGAAGTCCGTGCACGTTTCAGAGTGGCCTGCTTTTGACAAGAAGCTCGCGGATGAGAGGAGCATGAAGGAAGGGGACGTTCTCTGCGGCATAATCTCCACGGTGCGCGCCTGGAAGCATGACAACAAGATGGCGCTCAACGCCGATCTCAGCGAACTCGTCCTGTCGGAGCTGCCGAAGGAGGGCCTGGAGGACATAAGGGGCGCCATGAAGATAAAGAAGGTGGTCAAGGGAGCGGGAGAGATGGCCGTTCCGGAGACGGAGCTAAAGCTGAGCGTAAAGAGATAAAGCTGCGGGGCTGAAGCAAATAAGAAAATGGGGCTCAGCGCAGGCTGATTACGCCCTTCTCCTGCGGCGTGCGGTGTTGGTACTCTTCCTGCGCGTGGACTTGGCGGCCTTCTTCGTCGTGCGCTTCTTCGCCTTGCCCTTGCCGCCCTTCTTCGCCCCTGCACGGGTGCCCTTGGCACGTGCACTCACGGTGGTCCTCCGGACTGTGCGGGAGGCTGCGGCCGCGGGGTGGACTGCGCGCTTCGCGTGGGACGCCGCAGGCTTCCTTATCTTCAGATAGTAGTAGGCTCCGCAAGACTGCTGCGACCACAATCACTATGCCCGCCACCTCATAGGGCAGGGGGTTGAAGATTGGGGGCAGGGTCGAGATGCTGACTATCTTCGCCAGGCCGGCCTGTATTGCGGCTGATGCGCCCCCACCGCCGGAGCCGGTGCTGTTGGCCACGAGCAGGATCTGAAGTATGCCGTTCCAGTTGAGGTTGGGCTTGTTGTTGGCGTAGGGAACATAGGTCGTGACGTTTATGGTTATGTGCGACTGGGCCGGCACCGTCCCGTTCATCGGGTAGGCGCTCATGGTAGGCGTTGTGGTGTTAGGAATGATATTCAGGGTGGGCAGGATCACGCGGTACTGGGCCGGGACCGAGGCCTGATTGACGATGGTCACCGTGAGGCTCTGCTGCCCACCGACCGGGATGCTGTACTGCAGCGGGCCGGCGACCTCTCCGAACTGTGCGTAGGAGAGTGTGGGCAACATAACCGCTAGGGCTAAAAGCAGAACCAGTAATCCGGCGTTTTTGACCATTTAAAGCACTCAGCAGGAGTCCTCCACTGTGATAGTTGTAGTGTATGGCGTTCCCACTTCAGATGCGAATGTGCCGCCGGGTATCCCTAGTCCGAAGTACACGTTCGCGGTCGTCGACGGGGTTGCGATGCTTGGCGCTGGGACCTGTATCTTCGAGTCAAAAAGGGAGGAGGTAAGGTGGGTTCCGGTATATGCGAGGTCGTTGGTGGAGTCCCAGAGGGTGTTTCCTACGCCGAAGCTGTTGTAGGAGCCTGCAGAGGTAGTCGTCCATAGCGCATTGCCTGAGAGCAGGATGTTGGCAGGCGCATCGCCGCCGGTGTCTGTATCAGTAAGTACGAAGTTGGTGAGGGTGTTGCCGCCAGAGTAAACGCTGCCGAAGGCGATGGTGGTGGGAGCGACTGAGATGTAGCAGACAGATGTGATTACAACGTTTGCGGAGATCAGCGCATTGGGCGTGTTGAAAGTGGTAAACACCAGACCGACGTTCCCTAGACTGCAGAAAGCGAACAGCGCGGCCGCCGCCATCACCAGCAGTGCAGGTATTACCGCGATCTTTGCATTCCGTTTCAAGTTTTTAGTCTCCATTGTTATATCGCCACTAGTTCATTTTCGTTCAGCATCCGTTCATTATGGTTATTGTAGTAGTATAGGTGTAACCACCGGCGCTTCCCGAGACGCCGCCGGGCACGTTCAGGCCGAAGTAGATGTTGGCCGTCTGCGTGGGCGCTACCTGGGTCGGAGCGGGAATCTGTATGCGCGTATCTATCAAGGTAGTCGTAATGGCGTTGCCAACGGTTGAGAGGGAGTTGGTGGTCGGGTTCCACAGGGTGTTGGAGATGGCGAAGCTGTTGGAGGCGCCGGGGCTGCTTGTCACCCATAGCGCGTTTCCGGCTATGAAGACGTTGGCCGCCTGGTTTCCGCCCGTGTCCGTGTCGGTGATCTGCAGGTTTGTCGGGTCGCTGGAGCCCGCTGGAATGGAAGTAAAGGTCATGGTCGCAGGTACGGAGACATAGCAGAGCCCGAGCACCGTTGCGCTTGCGACTACGTTGGACGGAGAGGTCGTGCCGGCTCCCACGAAATTCAGGTTGAGTCCCAGCACCATCATTGATGCAGCGAGCAGGAGCACGCCAGGAATCATTGCGACTTTTATCTTTTGCTTTAGCGTTTTTGTCTCTATGTTATCGCCACTCATATTTATGAGGAAACATTTAAATACGTATCTCTAGGTTTCAGCGAAATTGACAGACAGGTCTCAGCATGAATTCTCCACCGTTATGGTGGAGGTGTAGGAAGTCCCTACGTCGACAGACGTGGTTCCGGCGGGTATCTTGAGCCCAAGGTAGATGCTGTTTGAAGAGGAGCCGGGGATCAGTATGTGCGTGTCCACCAGCGAATTTGTGAGCGGGTTACCGCTGAACGAGCTGTCCGATTTGAGATCCCATAGTGTATTCTGTATGTAGAAGCTGTTGTAGGCGCCGGCGCTGGTGGTGGTCCAGAGCGTGTTCCCTTCAACCAGTATGTTCGCCGCTGCGCTTCCCGAGTTGGTGTCCGTGATCCCGACGTTGGTGAGGGTGTTGCCGCCGGCGTAGATGCTGCCGAAGGCTATGGAGGTGGTGCCGCCCAGGTCGATGCTGCAGGTGGACCCGGAGAGGTAGGTCAGAGTGTTCGTGACCGTATTGGCGGTGGTGGCTGCGTCGCTGATGATTATGTTCGCAGTGTAGGTTCCGGCCGTGGAGCCCTGGGTGAAGGTGAAGGTGTTGGAAGGCCCGGAGACCCCAAGGTATAGTGCGTTATAGACCAGGCTGCCGATGTTATTGTACACCAGATAGTTTGCAGTGTATCCGCCCGGATTTGCGAAATCTACGCCGGTGGGTTGGTTGATCTGGTTTGTGATGGACCCGATCACGGCGTCCGTAGCGGTGTTGAGCGCGATCACGTTGCCGGTGCCCGGGGCGTTGTTGGTAACATACATCAAGGAGCCGCTGGTTGAGAGTTTTATGTCCACCGGGCTGTTGAAGGGGCCGGTTATCTGGCCGGTTATGGTGTTCGTCGCGGTGCTGATTATGACCACGTTGTTGGAGTTGTAGTTCGGGACGTAGGCGGTTGTGCCGTCAGGGGAGAATGCCACCGACTCTGGCCCGTTGAATCCACCGGTCATCGCACCGGTTACGGTGTTCGTCGCGGTGCTGATTATGACCACGTTGTTGCTGCCGTAGTTGGTGACGTAGGCGTAGGTGCCGGAGGGCGAGAATTCGACACCGGTTGGATTGCTAAACCCGCCGGTGATCGTGCTGGTGATGGAGTTGGTGGCGGTGCTGATTATGACCACGTTGTTGCTGCCGTAGTTGGTGGCGTAGGCGTAGGCGCCGGAGGGGGCGAACTCGGCGTCGGTGGGATTGCTGAACGTACCTGTGATCACATTTGATACCGAGTTGGTCGCCAGGTTCACCACCACCACGTTGTTGCTGCCCCAGTTCGGGACGTAGGCGTAGGCGCCGGAGGGGGCGATATCGAAATCAGAGGGCTCGTTAAACCCGCCGGTGATAGAACCCACCACGGCCTGCGCTTCCGTGTTTATTATAACTATGTTGCTGCTGCCGAAGTTTGCCAGGTAGGCGTAGGTTGAGTTGGTGCCTCCTGTCCAGGTGGCGGTGAGCACCTGGGTCTGGCCCAGGCTTATGACAGATTGGGATGCGATCCAGGTTGGAGGGGTGAGTGCATTGCTGGTCCCGTAAACCGTCGAGTTGGTGAAGAGCCCGCCGATGGTGTCCCGGACTATTACGTCGGTGGTGTAGGCGCCGACCGTGGAACCCTGCAGGAAGGAGAAGGTGTTCCAGCTCTTCGAGCCCAGGATGCCGGTGTAGAGCGCGTTGTAGGCCAGGCTCCCGAAGCTGTTATAAACCAGGAAGTTCACTGTGAAGGTCGAGCCCGTGTAACCGCCCGCCCAGTTTGAGGTGATCACCTGGGTCTGGCCCAGGTCTACGAACGCGTTCGATGGGGTTAGCGGCATGGACCTTAGTGCGTTGTACACATTGTAATTGAGTGTGTTCGTGACCGAGTTCGAGGCGGTTGCGCCGTCTTTTATTATTATGTTAGCAGTATAGGTGCCGGAGGTGGAGCCCTGGGTGAAGGTGAAGGTGTTGGACGACGCCCCAAGTCCGGTGTAAAGGGCGTTGTAGACCAGGTTGCCGACACCATTGTAGACCAGGTAGTTCGCCGTGAACTCCAGGCCGGGGATATAGGGCTCGATCCCAAAGTTCTGGGGCCCATTGATTCCGCCAGTTATTGAGCCCACTATGTTGTTCGTGGCTGTGCTGACTATAAGTATGTTGCCAGGAGCAGGGACGTACAGATAGGACCCGTCCGGCGAAATGGCAAGGCCCGTCATGCCACCTCCAAAGGGGCCCAGGATGTTGCCCACTAGAGCGTTCGTGGCCGTATTGACCACCATTACGTTGCCCGTGCCGTCGATAGTAACGTACGCATACGCGCCTGAAGGCGAGAAGCGGACGCCCTCGGCCCCGAAGATCCCTGTGATCGAGTTCACCACCGAATTTGTGGCGGTGTTTACCACGACCACGTTCCCTCCCTGGTTCGTGACGTAGGCGTAGGCTCCAGAGGGAGCGAAGGCGACATCGGCAGGCTCCAGGATCCCTCCGGTGATTGAGCCCACTATGTTGTTCGTGGTCGTGTTGACTATGACCACGTTTCCCGGTCCGCCGGACCTGGGCGCGTCCTGGTTCACCACGTAGGCGTAGGCGCCGGAGGGGGCGAAGGCGATGCCGTAGGGAGTGACGAAGCTGTTCTGGAGGGAGCCTATTATGTTGTTCGTGCTCGTGTTGAAGATCATCACGTTTTGGGCTGTGCCGGCGTTGTAGTTGGAGACATATCCGTAGGCCCCGTTGGGAGAAATTGCAATGCCGTAGGAGTCGTCCGTTCCGCTGGTGATCGCACCGACCACGCTGTTCGTCACCGTACTTATTATTACTATGTTACTCGTAGACCCGCCGGAGTTGTAATTAACCACGTAGAGATAGGGGTTCGGGTCTGGATTCGGGCCTCCGGTCCAGGAGGTGGTGAGTAGCTGGTTCTGGCCTATCTCTAGGTTCGTGTTCGAAGCGGTCCAGGAAGTGGATGTGAGCTTTGGATTGACAACGTAGTTAATTAAACTTGTTGCCTGCTGCTGATACGTGCCGCTGTCCTTGATTATGATATTAGCAGTATAGACCCCCGGAGTGGAGCCCTGGGTGAAGGTGAAGGTGTTCGTAGTCCCGGAGGAGACAGTGTAGAGCGCATTGTAAACCAACGTACCCACTGAATTGTAGACCAGGTAGTTCGCAGTGTAGGACGGAGTTGTGATCGTCCAATGCGCTGTCAGGACCTGGGTCTGGCCTACATCTATGTTCGCGTTGGAGGTGGCCCAGGAAGTAACTAGGAGCCCGTTATAGACGGTGTAACCGAGCGTGTTGGTTACGGTATTGGTGGTGGTCGCGCCGTCTCTGAGGATTATGTTGGCAGTGTACGAACCTATAGTGGACCCCTGCAGGAACGTGAATGAATTGGAGGGTCCGCTGAGATAATTGTACAGGGCATTGTATACGAGCGTTCCGATGGAGTTATACACCAGATATTGCGCCGAGTATCCGGGCGCAGAGATGGTGGATGGCGAGGGCGAGAGCCCGATGTTTTCAGGGCTGCTGAATCCATACCCTCCCGCAACCATACCAACAACTGTGTTCGTCACCGTGCTTATTATGACTACGTTGCTGGAGCCGTAGTTGGAGACGTAGGCGTAGTTGCCGGAGGTGGCGAAGGCGACGCCCGAGGGCTCGTTAAACCCGCTGGTGATTGTTCCCACGACAGAGTTGGTGGCAGTTTTGAAGATGACTACGTTGTTGGAGCCGTAGTTCGCAATGTAGCCGTAGGCGCCCGAAGGGGCGATGGCTATGCCTTCAGGCGAGCTAAATCCGCCCGCGATGGAGTTCACCACCGAGTTGGTCGCCAGATTCACCACCACCACGTTGTTGGCGCCGTAGTTCGCGACATAGCCATAGACTCCGTTGAGCAGGAATCCAACCCCAACCGGTTGAGAAATCCCGCCGGTGATTGAGTTCACTATCGAGTTCGTGGCGGCGCTGATTATGGCCACGTTGCTGTTGCCGTAGCTAGGGACGTAGGCGTACAACCCTGAAGGCGTGAACGCCGTAAATCCCAGATAGCTGCCAAAAGCGCCGGCGACTACGCCGGTTATGGCATTTGACACGGTGTTGAATATGACCACGTTACCGCCGGAGGAGCCGAAGTTGGTAATGTACCCGAACGTGCCCTGCGGCGAGATCGCTGCAGAGGTGGGCTGGAGAATCGCGCCGCTGGTGATCGCACCCACTATATTATTTGTGGCCGTGTTGACTATGACCACGTTGTTGGAGCCGTAGTTGGCTATATAAGCGACATTGGAGGGGATCGTCGGCACTCCGCCGGTCCAGGTGGCAGTGAGCGTCTGCGGAAGGCCGTTGAATCCGGGCGTGGAGGAGGCGGTCCAGGAGGTGGAGGTGAACGCGTTGTAGACGGCGTAGGAGTTGCTGCTCGTGACCTGCCTGTTGGTGGTCGCACTGTCGTTGATGATTATGTTCGCCGTGTAGGTTCCGGCCGTGGAACCCTGTACGAATGTGAAGGTGTTGGTAGTCGAAGTTCCTGAGATGCCGGTGTAGAGCGCGTTGTAGACCAGGCTTCGGCAGCGTTGTAGACCAGGTAGTTGGCGGTGAAGGTTGGGAGGCTGTTGACCACACCGCAGTGCACCTGGGTCTGGCCGACGTCTATGTTCGTGTTCGACGAGGAGAAGGAGCTGAGCGTGAGAGCGTTGTAGACGTTGTAGTTGAGAGTGTTCGTGATCGTGTTGGGGTGGTCGCCCCGTCGCTGAGGATTATGTTCGCCGTGTATTTACCGAAAGTGGAGCCCTGGGTGAAGGCAAAGGTGTTGGTGGGTCCAGCGAGGCCGACGTAGAGCGCGTTGTAGACCAGTTTGCCCAGCGCGTTGTAGACCAGGTAGTTGGCGGTGTAGGTGGAATCACAAGCGGTGTGAATGCGGCGCCGCTCGGATTGGATAGCCCGGTTGAGATGGTGGCCACCACTGAGGAGGTCGCTGTGCTTACCACCGACACGCTTCCCGGAGAGCCTGGATTCATGACGTAGGCAAAGGCGCCGGAGGGAGAGATCGCAACGGCCACCGGATTGGTGAATGTGCCGGTGACGACTCCCGTAATCGAGTTCGTGGCGGGGCTGAATATGACGACATTGCTGGAACCTGCGTTGGTGATGTAGCCGTAGGCTCCGTTCGGCGCGATCGCGATCCCCTTGGGGCCGTTTAATGCGCCGGATGTGATCGAGTTCACTATGGTGTTAGTGGCAGTATTGACCACGACCACGTTGGGAGCACCGTTGTTCACGATATAGGCGTAGGCGCCCGAGGGAGTGACCGCGATGCCATAGGGGCTGGAGATCCCGCCCGTTATCGCGTTCACTACGCCGTTCGTGGTCGTACTTACTATGACCACGTTGCCACCGCCGTTGTTGGAGATGTACGCATAGGGGGAGTTGGGCAGAAACACTCCGGCGTAGGGGTTGTTGAAACCTGACGTGATCGCACCGACCACAGAGTTGGTGGCGGTGTTGATTATGATCACGTTGTTGCCGCCGTAGTTATCGACGTAGGCGTAGGCGCCGGAGGGGGCCATTTCGATGCCGATGGGTTGGTTGAACGCGCCACCCGTTATCGCGTTCACTACGCCATTTTGTGGTTGAGCTCACTATGACCACGTTGTTGCTGCCGTAGTTCGGGATGTAGGAGAGGTAGTTGCTGGGCAGGACCGTGCCCGTGCCTCCGGACCAAGCGGCGGTGAGTATCTGGTTCTGGCCTATGTCTATGTAGGTGTTCGAGGCGGTCCAAGAGCCCGGCGTGAAGGAGGGGTTTACTGTGATTGTGCTGTAAACAGAGTTAGCAGGTATGGAGCTGGCGTCTGCTATGGTGACGTTCGCCACCCACGGAGCGCTGGCGGTGTCTGTGCTAATAATCTGGAACTGGAAGGTGTTTGGGCTGAGCGCGCCGTGAAATAGGGCGTTGTACGCGATGTTGCCGGGGACGCTTGCAGCCGACACCAGGAAGTTGACGGTATAGGGCACAGTCCCGCCATAGACCGATGCGGTGAGCGTTTCATACTGGCCCACGTCGACTATCGTATTACTCACTGTAAGGATTACGTTGGGGACAAGGACAGAGGTTCCTACGCTAGTGGTGGGGAGTATTCCGCTGGGCGGATAGATGCGCGTCCTGACCCAGAGCACGTTCATCGCGAACGTGGGCGTGGTAGCGAAGGAGGTTATGCCCAGGGAGAGGTAGTTGCCCGTCGGGCCAGAGGATACCAGGGTGTTTCCAACTATGGAGATGGTCTTGTAGCCGACATTCTGGAACTCTACGCCGGTGGCGGGCCATGCAATGCCGATGACGTTAGGCGTCGTGACTCCGCTGAGACCGTTGTAGTTGAACTGGACACCTAGTGCATTAAAGACCATTGTGTTCGCTATGGTTATGCCGTTGAAGCCCACTCCGTATCCGTTCTCGAAGCCGGTGTTTGAAGTCACCGGGGTAAATGGGACGTTGCTGGTTGTGCCGTAGGTGTTGAGTTGGCTGATCTCCAGGTTGGCGTGCTTGCCCGCCGCATTGGTCGTGGATTTTATCAGTCCTTCAAACCACAGGGCGCCGCTGTAGGTGGCTGTGGTTACCAGGCCGATGGAGTTGAATGTTATGACGTTCAGAGTGAGACCGTTATTCACCAGGGCGTTGTTGGCCTGGGGCGTGTTAGCGCCGATCACCTTCTCCGGCGACCAGATGTTCGTGTTGGGTATCGTCTTTATCCCGTTGAAGTTGTCGTACAGTCCGCCGCCTACGCCGAAGATGGCATTTCCGTCGTCGTATTGGGCGTATGGCAGGAGGTGATCGTGTTGATGGCAGGCGTGCCGCATGGGAGCTGCGGAGCCTCGCCGGTCGTGGTGGGGTTGAAGAGTATGTTGCCCGCTATCAGCCCGTTGCTCATGCTGTTGTAGGTCCAGCCCAGATAGAGGGTGTTTGTGGTGGATGCCCCCAGGAAGGTGGGCGTGAGCGCGCCCAGCTGAAGCCAGTAAAGCACGTTCGCGCTTTGTGTGAGGGCGTTTGGAGAAGCATTCGAAGTACACATTCCGTTGGCAGTGAGCTCGTTATCTTGTTCCCCTCCAGCCAGGATGGGACCACCATGCCATTGGCCAGGAAGAACTCGGCGTTATCGAGATTGCAGGTGTAGTAGTTCTTGTAGGCGATGGCGTTGAATCCTATGAAGATGTTGCCCGTCGTGACGCCGACTGCAAGGGGGGTGTTCGCGGCAATGGCGGTGGGCTGCGAGTTGGTGAAGGTTATCGGCAGGAACTCGATCAGGTTGGTGGGCACCACTATCACTGTGGGGTCGAGGGGCGTGTAGTTGGAGTGCCCAGGGTATCGAATGTGATGTTCAGCGGCAGCGTTGATGGGACGGTTATCCTCCCGAAGTTGTCGTTGAAGGCGCCCTGCTTCAGCGTGCCGCTGTAGTAGACCGTGCTGCCCTCCTTTATCGTGATCGGTGTAGTTCAGGAGGTTGTTCCCTAGGATGCTGCTGATCAGGGACGGAGTGACGTTGTAGGTTGCGTAGTTCTGCAGCCTCCCGTTGCTCACATAGCTTATCGTATCGGGTAGGGTGGTCACTCCTGCGGCGGTTACGTTCCGACCTAGGAGGCCTATGGCCAGGGCAGGACTGAGCTTTCTGCACCGTCACGTTGAGCAGCGCGAGCGTGTTGCCCACCAGTGTGGCGTAGGAGAGGTTTGCCCCTGCGACGAAGTATTTGCTCTGCTGCTTGAGCGAGCCGTAGGTGGCGTTCAGCCGGGCGCTGTGGACCGCGATTATGGGGCTGGGTCCCTGGATGTAGCTGCTCAGGCCCTGGAGAGCCGTCCTTATCTGGCTGCGGTTCAGCGCGGTGAGGTTGTTCAGCTGGGCGTAGCTCTGGTCTGCCTGCAGGTTGGAGGTGTAGTTCTGGGAGGTCAGCGCGGCCAGCGCAGGAGAGAGATCGGAGAGGTTGCTCGTAATGGTGATGGCGCTCACACCCAGCGCACCGTTGATGAGCTGGACGGTGCCCTGCACAAAGGAGAGGGAGCTGTTGCGGAGGGCGATGAGGTTGATCGTCGTGGTCAGGGTGGAGATGGATGTGGAGAGCGAAGTGCTGGTGCTGGAAGAGGTGGTCAGTGACGTAGAAGAGGTAGATAGGGATGAGGTGGACAGGGTTGAGGAAGTGGTGGATGAGCTTGTGGTGGTGTTCAGCGTTGTTGTGATGCTCGTGGTGTTGACCGTGGTCATATTTGTGATCACGTTGCCGGTCATGTTCGTGCTGTTCGTGTTGTTCCGTATGGATTGGAAGATGAGCAGGGAGTAGAGCAGCATCCCTATTATAGTTATATTTAGGGAGTTGAACTTTTGCATGGTTATGTTTATCACTAAAGGTATTAAAAATCTGCTTTTTGAAGCGTCTCGTGAAATATGCCGTTTCGCGCCTCTAAACAGCCCGCGAAACAATAACACTTATAAAGACTTCCCAACAATATATAACAAGATATTACACGAGGTCAGAGTTTTCTATCCGAGGCCGCGCGTAAACAGTTATTGTGATTCAATGGCAAGGATGCATACGAAGAAGCATGGCAAGTCAAAGTCACGCAAGCCGCCGGTGGAGACGATAACGCCGGTGGAGAACGCGAAGAGCAAGAAGGAGATCGAGGCGCTTATCGCAGAGTACATGAAGCAGGGCATCGGGCCCACCCTGATAGGGCAGAAGCTGAAGGACAAGGACGGCGTGCTCTACCTGAAGCACACCCTGGGCAAGCGCCTGGTCGTGGTCATGAAGGAGAAGGGGTTCAAGCCCGAGCTGCCACAGGACATGCTCGACCTGATGAAGAAGGCGGTCAACCTGAGAAAGCACCTGGCAAACAACAAGCAGGACATGCACAACAAGACTAGCCTCAACCGGGTGGAGTCGAAGATCTGGCGGCTGAGCCGTTATTACAAGCAGGAGGGCAGGCTGCCCGAGGACTGGAAGTACGACCCAGCGAAGGCCGCACTCATCATAAAGAGCTGATCATATGGTAAACACAAAGGGCATGGAGAACTGGAAGGCGAAGAAGTGGTTCAACATACAGGCCCCGGAGATACTCGGAAGCAACACCATCGGGGAGATGCCCGCGAGCGAGGACAAGAATGCGATCGGGCGTTCCATAAAGGTGAACATGTCCTGGATCACGAACAACCCGCAGCACGCCTTCATGGTGGTCGGGCTCAAGGTGGACAGCATCAACGGGACGGCAGCGCACACCCAGTTCCAGTACCTGGAGCAGACCTACAGCTACCTCCACTCGCTTGTCAAGAGGCACGCAAGCACCATCTACACCGTCGACAGAATCAAGGACAAGGATGGAAAGCCGGTAACAGTAAAGCTTCTACTTACAACCACGCGGCGCATCACGACCAAGAAGCGCAAGGCGCTGAGGAGCGAGCTCGGCGCGTTCGTCAGCGACTACCTCAAGGACAAGGACGGCGGCGCATTCATCAAGGCGGTCATAGACGGCGGCCTCCAGTCGGAGGCGATGAAGCGCGTGCAGAACATCGCGAGCATCGGCAGGATAGACGTGAAGAGGATCGAGCTCGCCTAACGCTCTGCTTTTTATACTGATGCGAATCTATATCCTAACGGTAGTGAGATGACGATAACTCAAGAAGAAACGGCGACTTTAGATAAGGACTGGCCAAGAACACGTATGAATAGGGGAGAGGCCCTTCCTTTCCTGCACTTGAACAGGGATCCCAGACTCGCAACCGGAAGGTTCAGGACTGAAAGTGAGCAGGAAGAGTACATAAGACGGGGAATAGAAGCAGGTCTGCCCGGAGTGCCCGCTAAACCTAGAACAATCAAGACTCGTCTAAAGTAAATCGGCAGAAGTCAGATTAGAGTCTAGCCTTCTGTCTCGCTTTCTCCCTCACTTCTGTTTCGCGCATCTTTCTTTGGGTGAGGCGCGCTTTCTCCCTCTCCATCCTGGCGATCTTCTTGTTAAGGTAGTCCCAGAGTATGACCGCGTTGTTGTGCCGGTCGTTGCGCGAGGAGTACACCAGGGTGACATCGTCCCGCAGGACCCGGTTCAGCAGGCTGTTCAGGGCGGTGCTCCTGTTCAGCTCGTCGACGTACTTCACTTTGAACTTTGGCCACCACTCCGGGTGGGCGATGAGTCGGAGGCGGAGGCCGTGGGTGGGGGCGACTTCCTTCGCCCAGGTGTCGATGTTGGCCGTGCTTCTCCTCACGCCGCGGGGCCAGAGACGCTCTACGAGTATGCGCTTACCGTCGGCGAAGCCCGCCTTCTCGTAAATGCTCCTGATTCCGAGAATCACAATCTCACGGTTAAAAGACGTAGCTTAAAGCTTATATAGATATTAGTGCGCTTCCTACTGTATTTGAGATGGCATGGGGACGAAGATCGTATGCTTCGATTGGGACAATACCCTGGCAAAAACGCCGATGAGATACTCCTGGAGCCTGATAGACAAGGAGCTCGGATGTCTTCCCGAGATGAAGGCGCTTGAGGAGAGGTACAATCGCAAAGAGTTCGACTTCCTGGAATGGTGCAAGCTGTCAGTAGAGACGTATAAAAAGTTCGGGCTGACGGAGAAAAAGTTCAGGAAGATGGTGAAAGAGCAGGTTACCTTGCATGCGGGTGCGGTGGAGACCATAGACGAGCTCAGGTCAAGGAAGATAGTAGTTGGGATAATCTCTGGCGGCATAAAGAATGTGTATGACGTTATTTCAGAGTCTTCGGGATTGAAGGTTGACTACACTAATTTTGCGGCTACATTTATTTTTGACAGGAAAACAGGGAAGCTCACCGGGGCAGATTATGACGTTTATGAGTCTGAAGGTAAGTTGCACATGTTAAAGGCATTTTGCAATAAAGCGAACGCGACCCTGGAGGAAGCTGTGTTCGTTGGCGACTCTGATAATGATATTGAGGCGTTTGAGGCATGCACAGGGATAGCCTTTGATTCTGACTCCGATAATCTGAAGAAACATGCCAAATTCATAATCAAGGATGGCGACCTCAGTAACGTGCTGCGCTATATTGTCTGATGTTCACTCCTCATCTGATCTGCAGGGCCAAAGCAGTGCAGTATTTAATAACCTGTAAGTTTCCAAATAGGAGTGCAGTGAAACGATGGAGCGGCCATACATAATACGCGTAAGCTCGACCAAGGGCGGAGTTGGCAAGAGCGTGGTTGCGATAAACCTCGCCACCTCGCTGCAGCTGCGCGGCTACAAGACGCTCGTCGTGGACATGGATACGGTCAATCCGTGCGTGGGTCTCTACCTGGGAATGCAGGACGTCAGCATGGGCGTCCTCGACGTGATGCGCAAGCGTGCTGTCCTCAGAAACGCGATAATACCGCACCCGTCGACCGGTCTGCAGATCCTCCCCGGAAGGATAGACTTCACCGGCGCGCTGCCGGACGTGAAGATGGGCAACGAGTTCTTCAACAAGCTCAAGCACACGGAGTACAAGTTCATAATCATAGACACCCAGCCGGGCATCGAGTTCCCGGAGCTGCTGAAGTGGTACGACGAAGCTCTCATCGTCATAAACCCGTTCGAGGCGAGCTGCATCGCGGCGCTGAAGATGTTCAAGAAGTGCGGGAAGGCGGGGCTGAAGGCGAGCCTGGTGGCGAACAAGATAGGGAGCAGGAAGTACGAGCTCAGCAGCAGGGAGATAGAATCCGTGTGCGAGGTGAAGCTCAGCGGCATCCTTCCGGAGGACAGGAACGTGGAGGTGGGGGTCGTGGACCACATACCGACCTACCTGCTCAACAAGAGGGCCCCCTTCAGCTCAGCCATAGAGTACGTGACCGATACCTACTCCTCAAGGATAGACAGCCTTGCGACCCCTGTGCTCTACGCTGGCTCGGGGGTACTCTCGATCATAAAGGGCTTCTTCAGGAGGCTCGGCAGCTAATCCATCGCTCTCTTCCTGCTTACCCCGTCGGCGATCACGCTGAAGCCCCGTACCAGGTCAAGGAAGTTGCGCACGTCCCTTATGCGCTCCCCGCTCGTGTGCACTCCTAGCTGCTGGAGCATCACGGCTTCATTAACAGTTATTCCATTTATGTAGATGCTCTTGCCGGAGACGTGGCCTGCCGCATCGAATATGCCTGCGACGTAGCTCTTCGAGTTCGGAGTGGGAAGCCGGAAGATCTTGTTGCAGTCCTTGGAGATCTTGAGCAGCTGCCCGCCGAGCTTTGAGTGGTAGAAGAAGATGTGGTGGACATCGTTGCTGTCTTCTATTATCAGACGGTTTGGCTCGACCTTGAACTTTTTCAGGCAGATCTCTATGAACTTCTCTTCCAGCTCTGGAATCTTTGTGAATATGCCAATCGCATTGCGCTCGGCATGGCTTCTGCTCTGGAGCCCGGCAACATAGCACAGGTAAGGTTCGAGTTTTGTTTTCATGACTCTCAATTAGTGATTTGGGGATTTCTTTATATAAGCACTACTGCGCATGGCTTACTTTACTTTTCCATCTCCCTGCGTATCCGTTTCTCGTATTCGTGGCGCAGATCCGCAAAGCTCTTCTGATTCAGATTCAGGAATCGGAGCAGGTTTGGATTAAACTCTGCCAGGGTTTTAAGTAGCAGCTCAGAATAATCGAGCTTGTATTCCCTGAATATCTTTCCCAGCTCCCTTAGCTCCAGACCCGAATAGAACAGGAGGCCGAGCACGTCGATCGCGTCCTTATCGCCCTTCTGGCTGTCGCGCCTGTCGCTCAGTGCACCGAGCTTCAGAGCCATTAGGGCCTCCGGCCTAGGAACGTAGAAACCATCTCTGAGGATTTTGAATTTTGTTAGGAGGTCCTGAGAAGGCAGTGCGAGCTTCGAGTACTTTGGCAGGTATAGGTCTATGTCGAACTTTTCCAGCTTGATCTCGTACTTTTTAAGCCGCTCGTTGTTGACCAGCACGTAGTTTGAGGAGAGGTACCGCAGCGCGCCGTAATCGACCACGATGTCGATGTCCTTCGATTTGAAGAGTCTTGTGTACAGGTACACGGACCATCCGCCAATCAGTACGAAGTCGAGCTCCTTCCTTAGCTCTATCAGCTTTTGCCAACTTGCATCTGTCGCGTCAGAATTCCAGAACTCCGTTTACTCGCCCATTATCCGCTTCCACAATGCATCCGCGTACTCCTTTGCATACCAGGTATTTATGTTCCATAGATCCACAAAGAGCTGCGCCGGAGGCACCGAGTTTGCTTTTAGCTTTCTTCCGATGATCAGTGGGTCGAGTGCCTTGTCGCTGCGCAAAACATAAAGGTTTGGTTGGCGCTTGTCCTGCGGGAACCTGCGCCTTGTCTCCTTCTCGGCGTCTTCTGTCGCATAGACGTACACCTCTCCGTAGTCCGATTCCGCAACTCCGTAGAGCCTCCGGTAACCGCTATAGGCGGTGAAAGCTATTCCAGTAGGCAGTTCCGACTCGATCTCCCTTGGAGTCCTGTTGCAGTAGGTGGCATACATTATATCCTTGCTCAGCTTCCGGTGGGAGGCCCAGTAGACGACCGGCTTTTCGGCGCGATTACCGAGAAGGAGCGCTTCTCGAGCCTTACCGCGCCGATCTCCTTGAGCTCCGTTACTGCGGAGTTGACGGTGCTAAGCGAGATGCCAGTCGAGATTGAAAGCTCGAGCTGGGTGAAGCTGTGCTTTTTGTCCGCATAGGCATCGGCTATCTGGCGATAGAGTATCCCTCGGTTATCCATGTTTCTATATTTAGATATGATGATATAAATACCTTTCTATAAAAGAAGAAACATATATTAATATAAAATATGGAATAGAAAATATGGTCTCTTGAGAATAGGTACGGGCTCACGCTAATTGTTTATGAAAAATAAGGAAGGATGTAGTCTTGAGGATTAATGCGAGGCCCGCGACGATTGCGAATTCTGTGCACACGAAATGTATATAGTAAAACTTCTAAA
>CAWHMC010000003.1:0-27132 GCA_963830445.1 uncultured archaeon | reverse complement strand
ACGAGATTGTGGTGGTATTCGGGAGCTGCTTGCTTGTGATTGCGAGTACCCTAACCGTGGCCGTCACGGCCACCAGTATTATGATTATATAGGGAAGCAGCGGGTTTGCCGTCCTGGGCCCTTTCTGCTTTGGAGGAACCTGAACGCTCTTGGTTGCTGGTTGAAGAGGAGACGGCTGAGTTATGGAAGGTCCGGTTGATGCCGGATTATTTCGCCTTCGAGAGCCATTGGAACAACCGAGATGTAAAAGTTTAATATATCACTATGTCATATCTATTTATTTATATCTATGTAAATAGAAAATCCTTTTATGCCCCAGTAGCTCAGTGGCAGAGCGCTAGTTTCGTAAACTAGAAGTCGGGGGTTCGATTCCCTCTTTGGGGCTATATTTTTGCTTTTTAATCTTTTATTCATGATTAAAGTTTTTGCAACGCCTTCAGCACCAACTTCCTTAAATATCTGAAGACTGAACTCAATCATGATAACAAAAGGTGTGGTGAGGAGTAGATGATACTTACCGAAGCCCCTCCGTGTAACTCTGCGCGGAGAGGCACTGACCTGCCCTCCCTATTATCAGAAGCATGAGGGATTCCTGATAGCAGCAGCGATAGACAAATACGTGTACGTAGCCCTGAATCGCCCCTTCACCAAGGACATAATGTTGAAGTACTCGGAGACCGAGCGCGTCCGGGATGTCTCTGCAATAAAGCACCCGTTAATCCGCGACACTCCGGCTGGTAAAGAGGGACTCGGGCATCGAGATAACCAGCATGGCGGACATACCGACCGGGACCGGGCTTGGATCATCCGGAAGTTTCACCTGTGCACTTCTGAAGGCGCTTCGATCCTACCACAATATGGATATAGAAAAGCGTGAGCTCGCGGAGCAGGCCGCCCATATAGAGATGGACATTCTGAAGGAGCCTGTCGGCAAGCAGGACCCCTACATCTCAGCCTACGGCGGCATCAGGTGCTTCAAGTTCTGCAAAGACGGCAGCGTAGAAGTGAGGCCGCTTGCATCCCCGACGTTACGCGCCAGGAGCTTGAGGACAACCTGCTCATCTTTTTCACAGGGTTGACGAGATCGGCATCCGCTGTCCTGAAGGAGCAGGATGAGGGAGCAGGAACGAGGACCCCGCAATGATCGAGAATCTGCACCTCATCAAAGAGATGGGCTATGCGAGCAAGCAGGCGTTGGAGTCAGGAGATTTGACCGGATTCGCACGGATAATGAACGACCACTGGGTGCGGAAGAAGAAGCGCTCGCCGTCCATGACGAATGGGAAGATAAGTTCATGGTACGACATTGCGCTCAGGAACGGTGCGGTGGGAGGGAAGCTGATCGGTGCTGGGGGCGGGGGATTCCTCATGTTCTACACCGAGGATCACGCCAGACTCAGGCACGCCATGGCTGCAGAAGGCTTGGAGGAGGTCAGGTTCAAATTCGATGTAGAAGGCACCAAGACCGTGATACAGTTCTGATCCGTGGCTACGCTGAGATAATTTTAATGCAGGGGGAGAGATTTGAACTCTCGTATCCACAAAGGAAACAAGCCCTGAACCTGTCGCATTTGGCCAAGCTCTGCCACCCCTGCGTAAGCGTTATTATATGCCAGCACATTATATTAAGATATTTATTAGGAGAATATAGAACCAGGTTTTCGCATGATGATAGGGCTAGTAGGCGCGCCAAATAAGGGCAAGAGCACGATCTTCTCAGCGCTTACGCTGCTGAACGTAGCAATAGCCGATTATCCGTTCACCACGATAAGGCCGAACCTGGGCGTAACCTATGCGAGCAGGGAGTGCGTGGAGAAGGAGCTGGGCGTCAAGTGCAAGCCCCGGCATGGGCTTTGCGTTGATGGAATACGCGAGATACCAATCAATGTAATCGACATAGCGGGCCTTGTCCCTGGCGCGAGCATGGGCAAAGGAATGGGAAGTCAGTTCCTGAACGACCTTGTTGCTGCCGACGTGCTCATACAGGTTATAGATGCGAGCGGACGCACGGACATCGGGGGGAACAGTTCCACCTCTTCTGATCCGGTTGAGGAGGTCAGGATGGTGGAGGAGGAGATGTCGCTCTGGCTCGCAGAGATACTGATGCGCCACAACGCAACGGTTGGGAAGCGGCTGGATGGAGCAGAAGCACTTAGGGAGGTCCTCTCCAGCTTCAACACGACCATTGAACAGATAAGATTGGCTGCTGAACGCTCTGGTCAGCCCCTCTCGGGCGTTAAGTTTGACGCCGAGTCGGCAAAGAGATTTGCAGGAGAGTTCCTGAAGGTCAATAAACCGATCCTGGTCGCAGCTAACAAGATGGACATGTGCGATTCTAAGGCGCTTGTGGTACTTAAGCAGAAGCTGCAGGGCCATGTGGTGGTTGGGTGTTCCGGCGCAGTGGAACTCGCATTGCGGAAGGCGGCAAAGGCAGGCAGCATAAGGTACCAGAGCGGGAAGAGCACGCTTGAGGTCAGCGGGACGCTCTCCAAGGAGCAGGAAGTCGCGATAAGCTACACGAAGAAGTATATCGCAGAGCACAGCGGGACCGGTATACAGGAGCTGATAAACACTGCCGTATTCAAAACAGCAGACAAGATTGTAGTATACCCCGTCGAGAACGAGAACAAGTACACGGATCACTTTGGAAACGTACTGCCGGACGCGCTTCTTCTTGCCAACGGCTCCACTACACTAGCTCTTGCTGCTGCGATACATACTGACCTGGCACAGCATATGCTTTATGCGGTTGACGCTAGGACGAAGAACAGACTGGCGAAGGACCACCCGCTGAAGGACAACGACGTCGTGAGGATAGTAAGCGCTGCCAAGTAGCAAGACTACATTCAGCGGAATACGGCCATGACCATGGGACTTATCCCGTTGGTCCAGTTTTCTATTATTTCGGGGAGCAGTTTATCGTCTTCGTTTATTTCTGCAGAGTACCCCCTTAGCTTTTTGATGCTGAGGTCAACATCACGTAGTCGTCTCTCCAGTTTCTTTCCATCTGATGGGCTCTTCCCCCATGAACTGTGTAAGAGCAGGGTACAGATTGCAATTGTTTAGACTCTTCATGACGCGCACGCGATTCTCAGGGCTCACGTCTGTTGTCATGTAAGCGCATGCAACTCTTGTGGCTAGGCCGTATCTAAAGTAGAGCTGACCAGGAAAGAGTTCTAGGCTCTTCACACCTATGGAAACAATCTCAAGAGGAGATAGGGTAAAATCCACCCCTACCAGTGCTCTGGAGAGGGGAGCGAGTGAATCCTGTATTCTTCCCTGGTTGTTTGCCTGGTCACTCCTATCTCTAAGAGTGTCTGTCAAAGCCATCCAACTGCCTGTGCCCAATGCATCCAGCGTACGTATAACTGGGTGGTTCCTGTCCACCTTTGCCAACTCCACGCTGTATCTTGTCAAACCAGATTTAGCTGAACCGTTTTGCTTAAAGTCCATACTAAAGTATATGCCTTTTCAGATATATATGGACGACGAAGGAAGGTGTTGTGGACTGTGCAAGCACCTGTCAAAGAAAGGCTTAACAATCAGGAAATGCCTGACCTTATGTTAACAGTGTTACAATGGTCATTGCAAAAACGGAAATATCAATAAGAAACGTGGCACTTATAGGATTCATGTGCACCGGCAAGAGCGCAGTGGGGCGCGAGCTTGCGAAGAGCCTGCGCATGAGCTTCCTGGAGCTGGACGAGGAGATAGTGAAAGCAGCGGGGAAACCGATAAGCAGGATATTTGCGGAGGATGGCGAACGCTCATTCAGGCGAATAGAGATCCAGCAGGTCAGGCTAGCATCGATGAGGAGGGATACGGTAATCTCGTGCGGCGGCGGTGTCGTTACGTGCCCCGAGAATATACAACGACTTAGAAGAACCTGCGCCGTTGTGCTACTTACTGCGTCGACTGATGTGATTCTTAAAAGGAATAGGGCGGAGATTGGAAAACGCCCTCTGCTAGACTGCCCAAACCCCGCGTTGACGGTACGCCGGCTCCTAACCAAAAGGGAAAATTTGTACAAGAGCGCAGCTGACGTGGAGATTGACACGAGTTCGATGGACGTGCAGACCGCTGTGGCAGAGGTTCAGAGGCGGCTCGGCGCCTGCGGAACAGGATGAGGATGGCTAAAGCCACTTGATCTTTCTCCTACGTTGAAGAGCAAAGAACTACAAACTATTTTATACTTTGAGTGCGTCTTTCCATTGAGAAATAAGACAGAAAAGCTGATTATAATGCGAGTCTACAAGCAGAACAACAAGATGATAGTATACCTTCCACTGGAAGTCACCAAGGGCCTCAACCTCGAGGAGAACGATGAGGTCGAATTCTTCAAGTATAATGACAGATCCTTCATCATAGCGAAGAAGGCAGACGTAGCGAACATGCTGATGGGCAAGGAGGGAGGACAGAGGCAGCAGCAACAGCAGAGGTCGGGAAACGAGCAGCGCAGGCCGCAGCCTCAACCGCTCTCGCCGGGACGCGTCCCGTTCTCGAAGATCCCATCCATCTCGCCGGAGGAGCTGCACGTGTTGAAGAAGCTTGATACGCTTCGCTTCAACCAGCGCACCGAGGACGGCGTGGCGAAGATACTCAACGCGCAGGAGAAGCAGGTCCTCGAGCGCATGATAAAGTTCAAGATAGTCGGCCTGTTCAAGAAGGACGGGATAAACGTCTACAGCATACCGAAGAGCGTCTACGACACGTTCCTCATGCGCAACAAACCGGAACGCCGCGAGGAGCCCGCAGCCGCTCCGCGTGCTGCGCCTCAGCAGCAACCCTCAAGGCAATCGCCATCATTCCAGAGGCCTACCACAGGCCCTGTGGACATCGACCGTTCTCCGGAGGTGAAGGAGCTGGAGGAGAAGGGATTCCTTGTGCTGCCGACCGAGAGCGAGGCCGCGCGCGTTTCACTGATGCTAGAGGATAGCATAAGGAGGGGCATGGTGCTGGGCACGCGCTCGTTCAACAAGAACAGGGAGTTCTTCGTCGTGACGAGATGGTTCCTGGACCGTCATATCCCAACCGTATTCAAGCTTCTTAGAGAGGGCGACAAGAGAGTGTCAGAGATGGCAGTCGAGGCCAAGATTCCGGAGGAAGCCGCCCGCTCGATACTCTATATCCTTGCGGAGAACGGGGAGGTCAGGGAAAAGAGGAAGGACCTGTTCGCGATAGCCTGATTACGCTATGACCGCGAAGTGGTCAAGAAGGATTATCACTATGGCGAAAGCCACGACTATTATGAGCACTGTCTTCGGGTTGAAGAGCGGACCCTTGTCCTGCACGTCGTAGAAGCTCATTATGCCCGCCTGGGTGCGCGGTGACTGAAGCGTTGCCATTGGATCAGGAGTAGTAGCCAGCTAAACTATAAAAAGCTGCGCCTAGCCATCTATACTACTTCGCGGGTTACTGCATGCTGATAGGATATCTGATAACGCTGGCGACCGTCACGGCATCCTTGCTTCTGCTGGGCTTCGCCTACCTGGAGAAAAGGAGGCACAGCTTCCGGATTCCCGCTTCGATAAACAGGTACTCGGTTCTGATACTCGGATTCATCTTCATCTTCTTCATCCTGTTCGCGCTCCTGTACGTGCATCCGGTCGAGCAGCTCTACTTCGACGAGAACATCTACCAGGGCATCGCTCTCAACATCCTCCACAGCGGCAACGCGCTCTGGTGCCAGTACGGGACCGGACAGCTCTCCCAGTGCTACATCGCCGAGCTGTACCACGACATCGTAGGATACGACGTCTTCATCGCCGCCGCGTTCGCCATCTTCGGTTCGTCGGCGGCTGTGGCATTCGGGCTGCAGCTTCTCATGGGCGCGCTTTCCATAGTTGGGGTCTACCTTCTGGCAGCGGTGCTTACCGAGCGTAAGGAGGTGCCGATAATAGCAAGCCTGGTGATGGCCACCATTCCTGAACTCTTCATCTGGTCGCGCACCCAGGCAGTCCCTGACCTCCCGTTCATGACCCTCACGGTGTTCACCGCCTTCTTCTTCGTCCTCTTCGCCAGGAAGCCCAACACCCTGCGCCTGGGCATGTTCTGCTTCTCGCTCATACTCACCCTGTACACGCGCACCGAGGGCGAGCTCCTCCTGCCGATCTTCGTCGTGTTCTACTTCATCCTCGGTTCCGAGGGGATAAAGAAGACCTTTGCCCAGCGGATGCACACCTTGAAGAGAGCGCTGGACAGCCCGGAGGTGCTGCTCGTGGTGCTCGTTTTCACAATGCTCCTGCTTCCGCTGGTGTACTACTCGGTCACCGAGCTGCAGTCGCCGAGCTACGGGAACTCCGCGGGTCAGTCCCTCTTCTCGTTTGGCAACTTCCTGCAGAACATCGGCCCCAACTCGCAGTTCCTGCTGGGCATGACCCAGGCCTACCCGATAATCTCGACGGTGAATCTGCTCCCGCTGGCCGTCATCGGGGCGTTGAGCATCCTGCTCTATGAGAAGACAAAGAACCGCTTCGCCGTGATGTTGATAACGCTGGCACTCTTCCTCTCCTACTTCCTCTTCTACCCGTTCTTCTACGCCGGGTCGGTGGGCTACGGAGTGGACGTGAGGTTCATACTGCAGATACTCCCATTCCTCGCCGTGCTTGCGGGATTCGGGGTGATGGGCATAGGCCAATTGATTGACTCTGGAGTCGAACGCGCCGCGAAGCACAGGAAGGCGACCGTGAGATACGCCATCTATGGTATTCTGACGGTTGCACTGGTGGTCGTCCCGTTCGCCTACTACGCGCCCTACGTGACAATCCCAACAAACCAGATGCCGCAGGAGTCGTACCCGCTTAACGCCACCGCATTCTTCTACAACAATTACACCGCCGTGCCCACGAGCTGCTTGGTATTCACGTTTACTCCGGACCTCTGGTTCCAGTATAACAGGAGCGCGGCGCAGATCGGATATCTTGGCGGGGCCAACCAGAGCATAACGGACAGTTTCAAGAACTACAGCTGCTACGTGCTTGACTATGATTACTGGTGCACCGTGCCGCCCTATCAGAATACCCTGTGCAGCAGCCTACTCTCCAGGTACGCCACCACGCCTCTCGCATCGGAGAGCAACGGACGTGGCTCGCAGTTCGCGTTCTACCGGCTGCTCAATTATTCTCCTTAAGCTTTGTCCTGGCGCTTTCTGATCAGATAGGCACGGGTTATCAGAAGGAGTAGCACAACAACCAGTCCGATGGACAGGCCGTAGAATACCAAAAGGAGAGCGGACTTTGGAACCGCAGCCGTTGGGACTAGCGAGATGGGAGTCACGGTGGAGTAGTGAACTCCATTGAACACATAGGAGGAAGCAATTGCCCCAGAGTAAGCCCCATCAGCGGGGTTGTGGAGCATGAAAGAGATCGAGCCTGACCCTGCCGACTTTAGAGTCACATTGATGGAGTCCGAAGGAGAGTAGGTGAAGCCAGGTGGGAAGATGAGTGATACGTTGTCCTGGACGTCCGAGTTGCCGTTGTTGGAGACCGAAACGTTAACTTCATATGCGCCGTTCGGGTAGGAGATGGCGTAGGTCAGGGAAACGCTGCTGGGAGCCGTCTGCTGGAAGTGGAGCAGACAGGGGAAGACGACGCTGAACTCTGAGCCGGATTGCTGATAGGCCACGTTGACATAATCAGCATAGCTCCCATCAGCAGTTATGTTCTGGAGAGTTATGTTCTGCGCAGTTTGCTGGCTGGGTCCGATGCTCTTAATCTGGTAAGGAGTTGCCGCGGTGCCGTGTACCACAGGTACTACCTGGAGGTTGTAGGCCGTGTCATTGCCGCTGTTCAGGAGGCCAAAGCCCAGAATGTTCGGTGCGGCTGTGAACTGGGTGCATGTGCCGGTGAATGTTACTGTGCCGGCGTGCAGGATTGTTACAAGCAGGCCAAACGCAACTATGAGCGACAGCTTATTCATGGAACCAATAAACATCTACTATAAAAGTTTATAATTCTATTATAAAGTGAGATTGCATGGCACGCAGAGTGGGGAGGCGCAAGGAGCCCGACCGGGACAAGTACAGGCTCAAGGAACGCTCCATGACCGAGGAGGGCGTCTTCAACGACCGCACCATGCTCAACATGCGCAAGTTCTTCAGCAGGGGCATCGTCTCTGAGCTCGACTTCATAATCTCCACGGGCAAGGAGGCGGACGTCTACGTGGCGGAGGGCGGGACCGAGATTAAGGAGAGGTACGTGGCGCTGAAGATCTTCAGGGTCGAGAACACGGGCTTTGTCAAGCGCCTGGACTATATCGTTGGTGACCCCCGTTTCGGGAAGTCGAGACACGACATGTACACGATAACGAACATCTGGTGCCGGAAGGAGTATGCGAACCTGAAGCTCGCCTACAACATCGGGATCAAGGTGCCGAAGCCCTACACCTTCGCAGGCAACATACTTGCGTTCGAGTTCATCGGTGACGAGAATGGGAGCCCCGCAAAGCGCCTGAAGGAGACCAAGCTGGAGAATCCGGAGAAGGTCCTGAGCAAGATACTCGCCTATGTCAAGGAGCTGCACGCAATAAAGCTCGTCCATGCGGACCTGAGCGAGTACAACATACTCATGAAGGGAGACGAGCCCTACATCATTGACATGGGGCAGGCGGTGATGCTAGGCCATCCGAAGTTCAAGGAGTACCTAAAGCGCGACGTGATCAACATACTTTATTACTTCAGGAAAGAGTACGGGATAGAGAAGGAGCCTGAGGACTTCCTGAAAGAGTTGCAGTGAGTGATAAATTGAAAATGCCACATGATCCGAATGAGATTATAGCATTAGTAAATGAAAAAGATAGAAAGATTGGGAGGATTAAGAGGGAGGGAGTCCACTCGTCGAGCAAACTGCACAGAGAGGCATATCTGCTTATTAGAAATCTTGAGGATAAGATATTAGTTCAGAAACGCACGGATAGCCATAAACTGGATTACTCTGCAGCAGGTCACTTTTCCTATAATGAAACGTACATTCAGGGGGCTATAAGAGAAGCATGGGAAGAGATTGGAGTTAGGATAACAGCTTCGAAGATGAAGAAGATCGCAAAGTACAGGTTAGATATTTCAGAAGGAGAGCATCACATAAAACGTTTTGTAACACTTTTCGAAGTTGTGGGAGATTACAAAATAAGTGACTTCAGAATAGACGAGGGAGAAGTAGCTTCAATACGTTTTTACAGTATCCCAAAACTAAAACAGATGCTGAAGAACAAATCGGAGAGATTAGGGTGGGGATTCGCCAGGTCCTTGAAGATCTATTTAAATAAAACGGGCTTGTAACTAAGTGGGCACGTCGTATCCTTTGGACTTGAGCAGCGTCTTGTCCATTATGCTGTATCTCCAGATTATGTCTCCACGTTCGTCGCCCTGCACCGGCCACGGCTGCACAAGGACGATGTCGTTCTCCTTTATCCAGAACCTCCGTTTTAGTCGGCCGGGTATGGAGCATGTCCGCTCCTTCTTATCGGAGCAGAAGACTAGGAAGTTTGCTGCGCCGGATGCCTTGGTGACGATGCCCAGGATCTGCTTGTCCCGCGGCAACATCAGTGCGGGCGGCGGTGTGCCGGGTCCTCCAGGTCTTCGTTGATAGGCCATTGAATCAATAGCTCTTCACTGTGTATCTTGCACCGCAGGCCTCGCACACTATGGTGACGTAGCCGCGGTCGCGGCCGTCGAAGTGCGTATCGGGCTTGTGGCACTCCTTGCATATGACGTAGGTCTCGAAGTAGCGCTGTATCTTCGCGTTGAGCGTCTGCGTGTTCACCTTGGTGCTTATCTCCAGTGTGCTGCCGGTGGCGTTGACCGGGGCGGCGAGCTCCTTGGTGAGGTACTTGGCTATGTCGGGCTTCGGCCGCCGCGCCTTGTCCGCGATCTGGTCGATGTTCTTGACTATGGTCTTGCTCCCCTGCACCAGAGCATCCACGGTGGGGATGACGAAGTCCGACTTCTCAACGCTGAGAGTAGGGAGCTCCGCAAAGGCCTTGTCGAGCAGCTGCTGGTAATCCAAGATGACACCAATCAGGAGGATATGGGGACTTACTGCTTATAAATACTTCGAAAACCTCAGTTCCCGTCATACTGCGAGAAAATAACTCCTTTCTCGTAGCAATCAAGCACCTGCCTCACGAACGGCACAAGATTTGGAGGCAGTTTATTTAGCCCGAACCAGGCCATGACATCACATTTCTCCGGTTCCTTGTTTTTGGGCGTCCCTGTCCATCTCCTCGCAACAAAGAAGAGGGCCACTATGCCGCTGTCCGCATCTCCGTTTCCATAGGGGCGTTTATGGAACACATGGGCGAGTTTTAACTCCTTTGGCTTCACTCTCACTCCGACTTCTTCTTTGAGTTCCCTGCAGGCGGCGTCAAGGGCCCACTCGCCGGATTCCAGGTGCCCTGACGGAAAACAGAAATTGCCGTCGGAGTAGCCGGTGTTCGACCTTCTGAGGAGCAACACCCTGCCGCGTTTTATAAGCAAAATATGGATGCCTATTGGTATCTCGTATCTTCCCATGAGGCCGACCTCTCAGTATGGACAAGGAGTTGCTGCTTATAAATACCTTCTTTACTCTGAGGAGAGCTCCTTTGTGGTCAGGAGGCTGACGTGCAGTACCCTGATATTTCGTATGGCGTCCAATGTGCGCAGCGCCTCTGCACGCCCGGTGTTGCCGTGCACCTGCAGCTCGGCGGCCGCAGCTATCTCGAAATGCCCGGAGCGCTCGAATACCTCCGTGACGTCCTGCTCAAGCAGAGTTCTGCGCTGGATGTTCCGCTTGACAGAAGAATAGGGGTCGCCAGTGAGTCTGGAGTCTTTAATAGTCAGTAGGTACTCGAGATAGGTCATTGGTCCAGGAGGCACTGAGGTGTAATGGTCCTTTATCTCCCTGCTGAACCGCTTTGCGACCCGCTCGTGCCTGGGCTCGAGCGCTATGCCCTTCCGGAACGCCATCAGCAGGGCGTGGTTCCTTCCCTCGGCTGTGGTGAGCTCCCTGAAGGCTCTGTAGAACATGTTGGGCGCACTGACGACCTCCACTGCCATGGTAACCTAGAAGCTCTCTGCGGGGCTGATATATATTACTTTTTATATCAGTGCTGTGCAAGAATAACTGCAGCAGTATGGCGGGAAGCTAGGGGTTTCCCATCCGCAAATCCCCTTCAGGCGGGCCAATGCCTGCAGCGTGGTATTTACGCTCGTAGGGCCCATGGCAAAGCGTCGATGCCCTGCCTTCAGTGGTGGCGCTGCATATCAACCGGGCCAGGCCGGAAGGAGCAACCCTAAGTATGTTGAGCTATGCTCTGGAGATACAGGGCGGAGCAGAGTCATGGACAAACCTTCCGAGTGTCTATACCGCAATGCAGGTTCTGCTGCACTTATATATCTGAACGGACAGCTTCCTTACTGTCGATCTTCGTGAACACTCTTGTCAGGCAGATTGCCCGTTATACTGTGGATGGACGTGCGGTCAGGCCCGTGGACACGACCAAGGTAACAGGATACGGCATGGCAAAGATGCTGACTCATTTTAACCTAGAGCCCGAAGGGAGGCAGATTTTGATAGACGCCTTCGTGTCCAGATTCGAGAGAACGATTGATGATGCCGTGGGCTTTGCAGCAGGTTATCCTAAAGCAAGTCCTTCACACGTAGAAACGGCAGAATACCAGAAGAAGCTTGCCATCTTCAAGATAGTATTTAGAAATAATATACCGTTAGTCTGCGCGAAGTTGTTGAAGGATAAGGATGACACTCCTAGCAGTTTAAGATACATAGATCTTAGACTTGAGGGAACTTTTGGAAGAGAATGTAGAAAGACCAACACCTCGCTCTTTAGCGGAAGGGTACAGGCATTGATAACACACCTCGCATTCTCAGAGGGAATGGCAAAGGTCTTAGAGGATTACACACTGGTAAAGGCAATTAGAGATGATCAGAGACGATTCCCGGAACTTGAGAGACTTGGAAGAAACGCCCTGCGAGGATTTATGACTTTCCAACGCGTAAGATACATGCCGTTCGAAGATCAGTTGCAGGAAGGCAGACTGGCACTCTGGCATGCTGCCCAGGCCTACGAGGCACTGAACTTTGCTAGGTTCTCCACTATGGCTAAGGTCTCATTAACAAACAAGTTCAAGAATATTGTCCGGTATTTCACAGCCCATAAGAGACGGATAGAAAAGTTTACAAGTCCTGCAGGAGGCACGGTAAGCAACGGAGACTCATTCTTGGCCACGCTAATCGATCAGCGTTCGTTCTCTGCATGGCACCATGTCAATGCGGCTTACATGCACCAAGACGAGACCGACAGCGCCAACGGCGTTGATGGATTCCTTCCATTTCTTGAATCGGAAGGTAGAGAAGTCGTAGTGGTGTTTGATTGCAAACCTCCTTTAGAAGAAGTCGCCGCTAGTAATTTTCCACATATGAATGAAAACGAGTTAATGTACAAGACGGTCGAAGAGGTAGAATGGCAAAGATTACAAGTAGCAAGACAGGAATTCTATGACAAATTAGCCAAAAGAGAGATATATATCAGTAAGGAGGGGGTAATTCATCCATTAAATCCAAGTCCGTTGCTGCAACAGTTTGAGGACTCAATAGATGCTAAAGGTCAAGATGTGTCTTTCTGATGCTCAGACTCGTCGGATCCAGGATGCATCTTCTTCCTCATTAACTCTGCAGTGGTATCGCGGATCCTCTCGGTTATCCCCAAGGTCCTGAACAGCGTGTCCAGCTCCTCCTGGCTCTTCGCCTCTATCTCAATCGTAGGGCCAAAGCCCTCTATATCCTCGACAAAGATCTTTGAACTCTTGTAACCGAACTCCTGGCCCGTCCTGCTGTACTCAAAGCCCTTCTCGAACTCTTCGCCCATCTCTTTTTCTATGAAGCCGATGGCCTTCCACTCATCGTCGAACTCGCGCCTCAGCAGGATGTGATCGGTCTTGGTAAAGTTGTTGAAATCCGTCTTCTTCCACACGACGACCACATGCTTAGTCTCCCAATTGCTCTCCGAGTAGACTCTGACTCTTACAAATGAGTCGTTCAGATTGCGGTGCCCTTCCCGCGGGACGAAGATCACGTCCCTGAATGCGTACGTCCCTTTGGGCGCTGCTCCGATCTCTTCGATGGCCTCAACGGTGTTTGCAATGTCCTTTATTACGCCCCTAGCTTCGAGCATGTGAATCCAACAATGCAAGTGTGTCAAGAAACCTTAAATACCGTTGCGTATAAAGTATTCATCATGCCGGGGTCGCCTAGTGGTACAGCCATCGGGTGCGCCCAGTGCTGCACTAAATGGCGGCAGGTTGCTAACCTGTTCGGGCAGTAATGCCCTCTACGAGTCCGATTCTCGTCCCCGGCGAATGTTTAACGTGGTTTCATGAATGCTCGAATAGGCATTATTGGTGGATCGGGGTTCTACTCCCTATTGGACAATCCGGAGAGCATCGATGTGAGCACCAGGTACGGAAAGCCGAGCGACGAGATAACCATGGGTAAGATCGCCGGAGTAGAGGTTGTGTTTCTTCCGCGTCATGGCACAGAGCATAGCATCCCGCCCCACAAAGTCCCGTACCGCGCAAACATCGAGGCCATGGCTTCACTCGGGGTGGAGAGGATAATAGCCACCAACGCGATCGGCTCGCTCAAGGAGAACTTCGCCCCGGGCAACTTCGTGGTGTTTGACCAGTTCGTCAACTTCACCCAGGGACGCGACGATACCTTCTATGATGAGAATGTGGTCGCCCATGTCAGTTCAGCACACCCCTACTGCGACGAGCTCAGGAAGGTCGCATCGGCGGCTCTCGAATCGTCCAAGATAAAGCATCACGACACGGGCACGATAGTGGTCATAAATGGCCCGCGCTTCTCATCCAAGGCGGAGTCGAGGTTCTTCGCGGCGCAGGGATTTGACGTTATAGGCATGACGCAGTATCCGGAGGCGTATCTGGCGCGCGAGAAGGGGATTTGCTACACGGGGATAGGGATGGTGACTGATTACGATTCAGGACTTGAAGGAAGGGCGGACATCAAGCCGGTCGATGGGGCAGAGGTCAGCAGGGTCTTCGCGGCTAACATAGCAAAGGTTAAGGAGTTAGTTCTGAAGATGGTTCCGGCAGTTCCAACGGTGCGCTCGTGCGCATGCAAGAACGCCCTGGACAATACGATGATTCACTGAGGCGCGATTACATCGGCACCTACCTTGGATGGCTCTACTTCGCGGCCAATTAATCCACGGATTGAACGCCGAGGTCGTTGCGCCTTCGAAGAAGGGAGAGTATCTCTGATGTGTCGCCTTCAAACACCATTGTAAAGGCAACTAGGCAAGAGGCGTCCTCGGTTCTTAATTTTGGTTCGCTCCTGAGAAGTTTTGCTATTGCGACAGTATCGCGAGCGTAGACCGCATTGCGAATGGGCGTGTCTTCAACTTTTGAGAATCTCATTTCCACCCTACCAATACGGTCGTGGCAGATATTTAAATATTGTCTATGGTTTGCTGTGTTGTTTAAATAAGCTTATCAACAATCTCTTTTAGAATCTAAATGGAAATCGAGAATTTCAGCCAGGCGAAAGCGTATGCGGAATCGCTTATTCCCAAGAATCTAGCGAAGGACATAACGAAGTCTGCGGTTGGCCTCAACAGGATAAGGGCGCTTCTTGAGGTAATGGGCAATCCGCAGGACGCATACCCGACAATACATGTGGGGGGCACCGCTGGAAAGGGCTCGACGGCGACTATGATTGCAGCAATTCTGCAGCAGTCAGGATATAAAGTTGGACTGCATCTCTCTCCGCACCTCCAGGATATACGGGAACGAGCACAGGTGAACGGGAAGTTGGTGTCGAAGGCTGATTTCGTAAAGGAGGTCAAAGCGGTAAGGAGACAGGTAGAGAGAACGGCCCGCGAGCATCCGTACGGCACGCCTACCTACTTCGAGATGCTCATAGCGCTCGCATTTGAGCACTTCAAGAGGAGGAAGGTGGATGTGGCGGTTATCGAGGTGGGCCTCGGAGGCACCTTTGACGGCACTAATGTCATAAAGCCGAAGGTCGCCGTTCTGACCAATGTTGGGCTTGACCATACTGAGATACTTGGAAACACAATTGAAGAGATTGCCAGAGACAAGGCGGGGATATTCAAGAGGAGCATTGACGTTATGAGCGGTGTCACCCAGCCGAGCGTGGTGAAGATTGTCAGAAAAAAAGCGCGTGATCAGAAGGTTAGACTGGATCTCCTGGGAGTGGGTACTGTGTATCGGATAAAGGAAAATAGTACCAAAGGTACCGTGTTCGATTTTAGATCCGGCGAAGCGGCGTATAGGAACGTCTCAACAAGGATGATAGGCAGGCATCAGGCGAGGAATGCGGCCCTCGCGATAGGTGCGGTACTGAAGATGAAAAGGTGCGGATTTGAGGTTAGCGAATCGGATATTCGGAGAGCGCTTGCCATGGTAAACGTGCCGGGTCGTTTTGAGATATGCACTACTCGCCCTATCGTGATATTGGACGGCGCCCATAATCCGATGAAGATCGAGACGCTGGTTCAGACGCTAAATGAGAATTATAAGGGCAAACGGATAAGTGTCCTGTTTGCAGCTAAGAAGGACAAGAAGGTTGAGGAGATGCTAGCTAGGCTCTCGGAGATAACGTCTCGGTTTTATTTTACTCGCTTTGAGGCAACCACGGACTTTGGAAGGCGGATGTCCTACGACCCCGCGGAGCTTGCCGTTCTGACCAAGGTGGAATCGGAAACTTTCGATAGGGCATCGGAGGCCTATGAAAAGGCATTGAGCGCTATGGGGAAGAAGGAGATACTGTGCGTAACCGGCTCATTGTATCTTGTCGGAGAGCTGCGTTCGTTAATTCTGAGATGACCGAGAAGCTCTTAAATATCTGAAAAGAGTATAGTCTAATATGGGATACTTAAAACGTCAATTGCAGGTGGCGCAGGCGGCGAGGTCAGTACTCATGGCTGAGAGCGGGTCTCCTCGCTCGCTTGAGGCAGCAGATCAGATTGCTGCGAACAAGTTAAAGCGGCCGGACCTGGGATTCTTCCAGTCCTTGAGGATCTATGAACGGGCTGTTTTTCCAGAGTTCAGGGAAAGAAACTGCCATTACCACGTAGACGAATATAGCGAGTATTTGTATTTTGCCCCTAGCTGGCACTTCAGTAGGAGCCTGCTCACCAGAGAGATAGTTGATGATATAAAGAGAAACAGGAGACAGCTGCTTAGCGTAGGTTCGGGAAGGGCGTATCTCGAGCATACGCTTGTCAATGCTTTGGGAGTTGAAAGAGCACAGATTACGCTCTCCGATCTGTGCCCCGTCATGCCAGAGGGATTCAGGCGCTTCAGATTTGATATGCGGGGCAACTGGCCAGAGTTCGAAACGAGTTTCGATCTTGTAATCTTCCCGGAATCTTTCGTGGCAATATTTAACTTCGATAAAATAGAGGAACAGGCAAGGCTACGTGCGTTAACGGAGAGGGCATTTAGGGTTCTCAAGCCCGGCGGCGAGCTGCGCGCAAGCGGGCATAATCTGTATGAGAGCAGCATGGGAGAGCTGGAGTCTTGGCTTTTGGAACGCTATCCGGGCTCGGAGTTGGATTATAACAGGTTCCTTCTTGTCATCAAGAAGGCCGCTAGGAAGTAGTACGGGCATGGCGGGATTTGAACCCGCAACCCCCGGCTCCGCAAGCCGGTGCGCTATCCAAGTTACGCCACATGCCCAGTGTCCTTTGATTTCTTACCAAACCTTTTATATACCTTTGTTGATAAAGACTTTATACGTTTGCAGGGATCGGATAACTGTTTCTCTGCGAAGCTTTCCTGATAATTAAGTGGTTCAATGTCAAATATAGGTAAGGTGTGCACTTCCTGCGGCAGGCTCACTGACAATTACGTCGCGTTCAAGTGCCCCGACTGCGGCGAGTCCGAGATCTTCAGGTGCGATGAATGCCGCCTGAACCATACGAAGTACAGATGCAAGAAATGTGGATTTGAGGGGCCGTGAATGGGCAACGTAGCTACTATTTTCAAAGTATACATAGAGGGCGGGCATGAGGACGAGGTCCTCAAGGATGTCAAGAAGCTCAACCCGAAGAGCATGCAGCTGGAGGACGTCGCATTCGGCATAAAGGTCCTCAAGGTCATGTTCATCCACACGGACGAGGAAGGCAGCACTTCCTACGAGGACAAGCTGCGCAAGGTAAAGAACGTCAACGAAGTGGAAGTCGCGGAACAGACGCTTCTCTGAGAAGCGCTATTTTTAACAGCTCGTCTCGCAGATAACAAAGCTCAGCTAGCAGCAAAAATCTTGCGGTCGAAAATCAGGACTTCTTGGACCTGCCTTCCTTCGGGAGCTGCGACTGCAGGTCCTTTATGTCGTCCTCTATCTCGTCCAGCGCCTTGAGCACCAGCGTGCGGGCGTTCTTGCTCGACTTTATCACCAGCTGCGGCTGGCCCACCTCCGGGTGCGTCTTGACGACGCCGGCGTACTCCACATCCGCCTTCTCCATCAGCTTGTCCTTGATGAGCTCTGCGATCGCGCGGTCCGCGTCGACGAACTCGATAATCATGCTCTTCGTCTCGTCCTCTAGGATGTTGAGTTTCATGTGAATTACCGTATGAGTAGATGCTCTATAATTTGTACGAAAGGTTATAAAAGGCTATTTCAAAGGTAGAGGAATGCTTAGGTTAAGAGAAAAGGCGTATAAGGTTTGCTTTCCTGATTGATTTGAAGGCTCATATGGCCAAACGCATAACGCGATCTGCCTTCCTGGCTCCGAGTATGATTTCGGCGCCCTTCCAATTTGGCCATAATTGATCCCGACTCCTAGTTTTCGAACAGAAAAGATAAATATCTCAGCTGAGAGAGTAGTGGGGCGAGATAATGTCACTCAAGAGCAGAAGCGCTAGCGCTCGGACAGAGCAGAGAGAGAAGCTAGCCGAGTCTGCGGGCAAAGCGCATTCGAACAAGAGGAAGAAGGTATTCCTAGGTGGAGAGGAAGGTATAGATCCCCTCGGGTTCGAGAGGCGGAGGATAGTCCGGGCGATGATGGCGATAGCGATCAGGGAGAAGAAGGAGTGCAGCCGCGAGATGGCTGAGGCGTTTGCAGCCTCATTCCTCGAACTGCGGGAACATTCGCGAAAAGTCACTGGAGAGTTTAAGTGCAGCGAAGAGAAGGAGGCGGACAGTAGGAGCAGGAAGGCATTGAGACTCATGGCCGCCAGGAGGATAAAGAGCACTGCGAGGAAAGCGGTGAAGAGGTACACGCAGAGCGGGATCGGAGCTGCTGAACCTTCAGAGAGCATGAGGCATCCGCTCTAGCCCTGCTCTCAGTTAACAGGATATAGGGGCCTGAGTACGTAGACAAAAGGGAGCACATCCTTTGATTGGCTTGGATTATCTGCACCGTGCGCTTGCCCTCTTCAGTCTTCAGGCATGCGAGATGCTGGCGTATCCCATGGCCCATGCGCTTCAGCCAGTGGCCGGCATCGAACTCTAATTTAAGAGGTATTCCGACCCGCCCTAGCTGCCGCTCGCGATATATGGTTACCGTGTGCGTCTGTGAAATTCGAAGGACGCCCTGCGTTTGGAGGTCGTGAATGGCCATCGCCTCTAGAAAGTAGGATAGTCTTGGTGCACCTCGTGCGCCAAGTACGTCCCTAGGGTAGTAGGAGAATGCCGAGGCGTTCTCTCCGTTGCAATCACGCGTGTAGATTATATGGCCGAGGTGCGCGCACCGTTCCTGGTTTCCGGATAGGCGAACGTGCTCTTCGATGTCCTCTGACCAGGCCGTTGGCACTCTGCGCAGGCCTGCAAGTACCGAATCGTTAAACCAGGCTTTCTTGTCCCTTTCGTTCAGGTTGGACATTGCCTGTGTGGATAAATAATGGACACGCTCGGTAAACGGCAGGGCGTTGCCCAGGTACTCCCTTGTTCCTGCAACGAACGTGTAGCTGGCTGCGAAGTTGGCGTAATGCCACCTATAGGCCGCAATCCACACCGCATCCGGCTTCCGCTGGGCCGCATAAATTGGTTTAACTGCCATGATCAATCTGGGCTTGCCAGATATTTAAGGCCAACCGTGTCGTCTCGCTAGGGCTAATGGCAACAGAAACAGGTACGGACATGGCGGGATTTGAACCCGCAACCCTCGGCTCCGGAAGCCGATGCGCTATCCAAGTTACGCCACATGTCCAGTTAAACAAGCTTTATATACTTTTGCCGCTAAAGATTTAATACTTGTTAAGATAAACTCAGTTCTACTGAGCAGCGGTTCTTAAACTAGAAAGGCTTTGGTTATATGTCAAACATACTAGAAGTAGACAGCGCAATGCTTATTACGAAGACGGCGGAGAAGCTCAAGGGCATGGAGATAAAGAAGCCAGGCTACCTCACCTACTCGAAGACGGGCGCGGGCAAGGAGCGCATCCCGAGCGACCCGGACTTCTGGTTCGTCCGCTGTGCATCTGTCCTCAGGCAAACATACCTCAAGGGGCCCATCGGCATCTCGAAGCTCCGCGTGCGCTACGGCAACCGCCAGCGCCACGTCAGCCACAAGCATCACCACTTCAAGGCAGGAGGCAGCACGATCAAGGACGCCTTCGACGCCCTTGAGAAGATCGGTTACGTTAAAAAGACAAAGGAGGGCAGGGTCATAACTCCCAAGGGCAGGTCCTTCATGGACAAGACGGCGGGAGAGGTGCTTAAGACAGGTGCGTGAGCGTGTCTGAAGACCAGCAGCAGAGTCCACAGGATCGGGCGCAGAAGGAGTATGCCCGCCGTGTGCACGCGATGCAGCTGGAGCAGCAGAGACGCGAGATCGCCCGCAAGCTGATGGACACGCAGGCCTATGAACGGCTGATGAACGTCCGCATCGCGAGCCCGGAGCTGTATTCGCAGCTCATGAGCGTGATAATACAGATGGCCCAGTCCAATCGGATGGGCAATGGCAAGATAACCGAGGAGCAGCTGAAGAGCATACTCGCGAAACTGACCT
The DNA here is from genome assembly GCA_963830445.1 of uncultured archaeon. Classification (GTDB taxonomy): domain Archaea; phylum Micrarchaeota; class Micrarchaeia; order Micrarchaeales; family CABMGC01; genus JAJZOD01. The sequence continues at coordinate 7,140 of CAWHMC010000003.1, read as the reverse complement.
ACAAACCGGAACCGACAATCTCGTTCAAACATAAATAAGGTATTCACATGGGAAAAAAGAGCGCACTTAAGAAACTGAGGCTGGGCAAGAAGCTCAAGCAGAACAGGCGCATGCCGGTGCTGGCGATAATGCGCACACACAGGCGCGTCCAGTACAACCGGAAGCAGCGCAGCTGGAGAAACAGGAAGATGGGACTGAAGGAGTGATTACATGGCAACTGTCACACGCACTATACGATTGAGAAAACGGCTGGTCAAGATACACACGCCGCGAAGGCTGAAGAAGTCCATCGACTACCTGAGAGAGGACATCGCCAGGCACTCCAAGTCGGACGTTGAATCGGTGCGCCTGAGCCTTGATCTGAACAGCTACGTTATGGACAAGGTGGCGCGCCACATGAAGCCGGTGAAGATCACAGTGGAGAAGATCGACGGGCTGGTGAAGGCGGATCTCGCTCCAGAACTGAAGCAGAAGCCGAAGACTATTGCCCCTGCCACAAAGACGACTGAGAAGAAGGCGGCGGCATCTGCTGCGCCGGCACAGAAGCCAGCGGCGGCAGCGCCGAAGGCGAAGCCCGCAGCGCAGAGGGGCGCCCCGGAGAGGAAGCCGGCGGCAGGCCCGGCCACGACGGGTTAACGCAATGGCAGGCGTCGCCAAGCTCAGCATACTCGGGAACGACTATGTGGGCGCATTCGTATTGGCAACGGACGCTTATTCTATAACCTGCAGGAGCAGCACCAAGGGCGAGATCGCCGTAGTGGAGGATATCCTAGAGACCAAGAGCGTCCACATAACGGCAGGCGGCTCTGATCTGGTGGGACTTTATGGAAGAGGCAACTCCCACGCCGTCCTGTTTTCCGATATAATGTACAGGGACGAGATTGCGGCCGTCAAGAAGCACTTCCCGAAGCTCGAGGTCCACACCATCAATAGCGAGCTGAACGCGGTGGGCAACAACGTCCTGGCGAATGACAAGGTCGCGATAATAAACCCGAACTATTCGAAGAAGGAGGCGCGGCTTATCGCGGACGCCCTTGACGTTGAAGTCATAGAGATGATGATTGGGGGCTTCGAGACCGTAGGGGCGAACAACATCCTCACGAACAAGGGCATGGTGCTCAACAACAACGTCAGCGACAAGGAAACGGACAGGATAAAGGAGATCTTCAAAAGCGTCTCCCAGTCGACGGCGAACGTGGGTTCGCTCAGCATCGGCATCTGCGCAGTGGCGAACAGCAAGGGATTGGTGGTAGGGAAGAGCACCACGGGCTACGAGATGGCTAACATCACCGACGGTCTGGAGCTCTGAACAGAGCGCATTAGGAAGCCTTAAAACCAACGCGGGCCACAGCAACAGTTTTAAGTCTTGGCTGGATATTATATATGATGATTACATGGTAGCAGACCCGAAGGCACCAAAGCCGACACAGGAAGAGGCCTACGCCCAGTTGCGCTACCTCCAGAGCGTGTACTCCCAACAGTATGAGCTCATTGAGGAGCAGATCGCTTCCTACACCCTCTCGATAGACGGAGTCCGGAAGGGCTCGGTCTTCCTGGGAGACGTCAAGTCAGCACACAAGAAGAACACGCTGGTGAGCCTGGGCGGAGGCGCTTACATAGAAGCAACATTCGGTGACATAAACAAAACGATGGTCTACGTAGGTGCGGGATACCTGGTGGAGAAGAGCGTGGCCGAGGCGAAGCTGTTCGTGGACAACACGCTGAAGAAACAGGAGGAGTCGCTGAAGCGCCTCGATGCGGACAGGAGGAAGCTGCAGGAGGAGCTCATGAGCGTAGCCTACAAGATGGAGTCGATGCAGCCGCAGCAACGTTAGGTCCTTGAATGTTTGAAGGTCTCAAAAAGAAGTTCTCTACTTTTATAGGGTCCATTACGAAGAAGGAAGAGGAGGAGCTGGAGCAGGCGCCGACCGAGCAGCAGAAAGCGCCGGAGCCCGTACCGGTTCAGGAACAGGTCAGAAAGGCAGAGCCTCCAAAGAAGGAGGAGAAAAAAGTAGAAGAGCGTAAAGTAACCCACGTGCCTCAGCCACAGGCTCCGACAAAGAAGGATGAGACAAGGGAGATGATCAAAGAGCCCGTGAAGGAGCAGGTAGTGCCAAGACCAGAGAAGGAGTACAAAGCGCCTCCGATCCACGAGCCCAGGGAACAGCCTCGCGTCACAACCGTCACAAAGATCAAGGGTATCTTCTTCAAGGAGGTAAAGGTGAAGGAAGACGACATTGACCCCTTCATCGAGGAGCTGCGCGTCTCTCTTCTGCAGTCGGATGTTAACTACGATGCGGCGGAGAAGATACTTGACAATATCAAAAAGGGCCTTGTAGGAAAGCCCATCAGCTCGAGGAACACAGAGCACCAGATAACCGACGTCATACGTGGCGCAGTGCTTGAGATTCTGAACAAGAAACAGGCGATTGACTTTGTAAAAGTTGCAGCGTCAAAGAGACAGAGCAGTGAACTGCCGCTGAAGATCCTATTCATAGGTCCAAACGGGGCCGGTAAGACGACCACGATGGCAAAGGTCGCACACCTCTTCCTGAAGAACGGGTACTCCTGTGTCCTCTCCGCAAGCGACACGTTCCGCGCCGCTGCGATTGAGCAGACTGCGATACATGCAAGCAGGCTGGGGATCGGTGTGATAAAGGGGAACTACGGCGCTGACCCGGCGAGCATAGCATTCGACGCCATCGCCCACGCGAAGGCGCAGCACATCGACGTGGTCCTGATAGACAGCGCAGGACGACAGGAGACCAACAAGAGCCTGATGGAGGAGGTGAAGAAGATGGTCAGGGTGGCCAAGCCTGATCTTAAGGTCTTCGTCGGGGAGAGCATCGCGGGGAACACCTTGCTAAATCAGGTCCGCGAGTTCAATGCGGCGGTGGGGCTGGACGGTGTCATACTAACGAAGCTCGACTGCGATGCAAAGGGCGGAAACACGCTCTCGATAATAAGCGAGGCCGACGTCCCGGTACTCTACTTCGGACTGGGCGAAGGATATGATGCACTCATGCCCTACAGCCCGCAGTTTATCATCGACAATCTGGTGCAGAACAATTAGCGCGGCTTGATCAGACCGCCGTGGTAATGGAATAGGTATATGGTATTGCCATTGTGTGAGATGGTCTCTGTGCCGTCGAACTGCTCCATCGTTCCTGTGCAGACGTCGGTGTATAGATAACCGTCCTTCTTTAGCTCGTTCTGGCCGCGCCTGAATGGAAGATCCTTAGGATACTTGCGCATGGCGCTCCTCATCAGCGCATATATCCTGCCCGGCTCGCCGTCCTTCTTGTATTTTTCATCTGTTATTCTGCCTTCATAAACCCTCATCCATAGCTCGATGCCAGAATGAAGTATGACCTCGCGCCCGTCAAAACGCGTGTCGCCCTCGTAGGTCCGGTATTTGTCGATGTAGCTAAGCTCCTTCTTGGTGTAGGGCCCCACCTGCTCACTCCCGTCGGGCAGCTTCTTGATCATGCCGTCCCCTGCAACTTCGTAGCTGCAGTTGGTACGTGCTTCCCTTAGGAAAGCGGCCAGCGCTTCAGTCTTAATCGGTTTTTGCACGTTCATGGCTACACTCGCGCTTCCGCTGCCGGATCGAGTATCCGGTCCAGTGTTTTCCTGTCGAGTACCTTGCGCTCGATGCACACCTGCTTCACGCTCTTGTTCTCCTTTCGCGCGATGTTCGCGAGCTCGGCGGCCTTTGCATAGCCTATGTACTGATTAAGCGCCGTCGCAAGCTCCAGATTCATCTCCAGATTCTTGCGTATCTTTCCCTCGTTCGCCTTCAGTCCGGAGACGCACTTCTTCGAGAAGGTCTCAACCGCATTCGACAGGAACTCTATGGATGAAATAAGCTCGTAGGAGATCACCGGCATAAAGACATTAAGCTCTAGCTGGCCGCCGGCCACTGCCGTACGCACCGCATGGTTGGCGCCCATCACATAGATGCAGACCATGTTCAGCATCTCGGCCATGCTTGGGTTCACCTTGCCGGGCATTATCGAAGAGCCGGGCTGTGCAGCAGGAATTATCAGTTCATTGAATCCAGCGACGGGACCGGAGCCCATCAGTCTGAAGTCGTTTGCAATCTTGGTGAGTGTTATGGCGCACTCATCGAGCGCGTCGGACAACTGCAGCTGCTCCGACCTGAACTGGGTGTCGGTGATCAGGTGCTTCGGCCTCCTCAGCTTGACGCCTATGGCCTTGCTCAGTTCCTTCCTTACGTAATCTGTGTATTTAGCTCCCGCATTTATGCCCGTGCCGATCGCAGTTCCTCCGAGAGGTACTTCGAGAAGCCCGTAGGCGGCGAACTGTATCTCCTTTATCGCTTTGGAGACCGCTTCGGCGTAGGCCGCGAACTCATCCCCAAACTTGATGGGTACCGCGTCCTGCAGATGCGTCCTTCCGATCTTCACTATCCTTGAGAACTCCTTTGACTTTATCAGCAGAGCCTTCTCCAGGCCGGCAAGTTCCGGCAGAAGCCGCTTGCCAACGAGCCAGTAGAGGGTTATGTCGACTGCCGTTGGATAGGTATCATTGGTTGACTGGGACATGTTCACGTGGTCGTTCGGGTGGACTATCTTGTAATCGCCCTTCTTTCCTCCGAGTAGCTCGATGGCGCGGTTGGCTATGACCTCGTTGACGTTCATGTTAACACAGGTGCCGGCGCCCGCCTGGAACACGTCGATGTCGAACTGGTCGAAGATCTTGCCCTCCATTATCTCATCGGCGGCCTTGACAATGGCGCCTGCCCGCTTCTTGTCCAGCTTCCCCGCCCTGAGATTCGCTGTCGCGGCGGACCTCTTCAGCAGCGCGTAGAAGTATATCAGCACATGGCTCGACGGGATGTCCGATATCTGAAAGTTGTCGAGCGAGCGCTGGGTCTCCGACCCATAGTACGCGTCGTAAGGTACATTCACATATCCCAAAGCGTCCTTCTCTCTTCTAGTTTTCATGGTTGCACCTGTTCCTTCTTCTCAGTATGGAAATATGACTTTGCGCTCTCCGCCTTGAGCAGCTGTATCGCCGATGCGGGATCTACCCCCTTGGGGCAGACGGCCGAGCACGCGCCCGCATACTCGCAGCCCCACAATCCGGTGAGCCGGTCCACCGGAGTTATTCGTGCATCGCCCTTCTGGTCGCGGGAATCCTTGAGGTACCGGTAGGTCTGGGCGAGCGCCTGGGGGCCCGCAAACGCGGGATTCGAGTTCACCACAGGGCATGCGTCGTTGCAGAGGCCGCACATTATGCAGTAGGAATAGGGGAGGAACTCGGCCATCTGTTCGGTGGTCTGCTCGTACACGTTCTGGGCGTCCAGCTTCTCGGCGTTGTTGACGCGGTAAAGGCCCGGCTCAATCTTCATGTGCTTCTCGAAGAAATCGTCGAAGTCGGTGACCAGGTCCCTGAGCAGCGGGTGCCCGAGCATCGGCGTGACGGTTATCTTGTTATCTTTTGAGCAGGCTAGCGCCCCCGACTCGCAGGCGAGGGCGGGCTTCCCGTTTATCACCAGGCCGCAGCTCCCGCAGATCCCCATCCTGCAGCTGTACCTCACGGCGAGCGCGTTGTCCTGCTTGCTCTTTATGCTGATCAGCGCGTCCAGGACGGTTGTCGAGCGATCCACAGGCACTTTGTACTTCTGCGTCTGCATCTCCTTGAGCCTAGGATCAAATCGCTCTATCGCTACTGTTACGCTCTCCTTCTTCGCGTTGTCCGGATTCTCCTGGAGCCGCACCGTCTTTGAAACCTCCCCCATGCGCACAGATTGCGGAGATTTCTTTCCGGCAAGAACTTCTGTGAGGCCCAGCAGGCCGAAGACCAGTAGGTCGAGAGAGAGCAGCAGAAGGATAGGTGTCAGGTAGGAAACAAACGCGAATGCGTAGGAGATCGTGAGTGCGAGCAGGAGCAGTGGGAGTGCCGCCATGGCGACGTAGAAAAGGACAAAGTAACGGGAGGCACGCATCAGAACCACAACCATATCAGCAGTATGAGGAATATAAACCATAGCGCGAGGGCGGCGTAGGGGATTGCCCTGAAGAGCTTGTACACCGGCCTCTGCTGCAGCGTCTCCAGGAAGGAGGCATTGAGCTTTCCGAAGACGACGCCCTTGGTCGAGACGACCGAGAAGACCTTCGCGACGGAGAAGAGCTGGGGCGTGAACAGTATCCACACTGCCAAGATCATTACTTGAACGTAGATCAGCACCGTGGCATTCTGTGAGAGAGCATAATATGCGATGAGGACGGACGCCACCAACGCAGCGAGTATCAGGACGCGGTAGAAGATCATGTGCAGGAGACCGAGCTTGTCGAATCCGTACATCCGGAAGATGCCTTTCTGGCTCCCGCGCAGGTCAACCGTTTCCATGGTATCATCAATATTTTCGCGCTTCTGGTTTCCACCGGGTTATCTTCACCGGCTTGTACTCAATCGCATCGTGTCCCTTTTCATCCTTGTATATGACGGTATGCTTCAGCCACTCCTTGTCATCGCGCTTTGGGTACTCCATCACGTAGTGCGCGCCCCTGCTCTCTTTTCGTGAGAGAGCGCTCTGCGCAGACAGCAGCGCCAGGACTCGACCATGTTCCTTATCTCCATCGCGTCACGGAAATTGGTGTTGAATATGCGGCCCTTGTCGTGTATGTAGATGTCGGTCATCTTCGCCTTCAGCTCCTGTAGTTTCTTTATTCCGGAGACCATCGCCATGGTTCTGCGGTACACGTAGAAGTTGCTGTCCATTATCTGCTCCAGCTCCTTCTGCAGGTCGTAGGGGCTGTTATTGCCATCGTTATCGAGCAGCGCATTCAGGCGCTTGCGCTCTGCATCAATGGCACGCTCAAGCTCCGGCGGGACGGCGGTCACCTTCGCCGCATGCTCCGATGCCTTCCATGCCCGCCATTCGTCCCCACACTGCGCACTGGCTTAGGGAGTTGCTGCCCAGCCTGTTCGCACCGTGGACGCTGACGCAGCCACACTCTCCAATCGCCCAGATGCCGGGCTTCACGCGGCCGTTGGGGAGCATCGCCCGGCCGTTTATGTCCGTGTGTATACCGCCCATGGTGAAGTGCGCAGCCGGCCTAACGGGGAGCGGCTCCTTCGACGGGTCGATGCCCAGATTCTTCTGCGCTA
>CAWHMC010000002.1:0-8632 GCA_963830445.1 uncultured archaeon | reverse complement strand
CCCAATCCAAGACAAAAAATACCGCTCCTTGGGATCCTTCTGCGTTAGTTTGCTGCCGCCATTCTTCTGAGCGACCTCATATGCTTTATCGCTGTCGATCTTGACGAATCCCACCCTGAAAACGTGCGTATTGGCGTTCGTCGGACTCCAGGAATCTTCAGCCGAGAAGCTGATGCCTTGCTCGGGAGCATCAGCTCCCACCAGCCCCGACCAGACAAACATCTTCATCATGCGGCGCGCCGGCGAGCCGAAAGCGCGCCCAGAGTCCTGCTTTACCTTCGCTAGTTGGTGCGTCGGGCGTAAATTGCGATTGCAGGCGGAAGGGGGCGGCATCCGGAGCCCAACCTCGAGCTGACAAGTACATCTTCTGGAAGGCACCAAGGGTTGGACTGCTCGTCCATTAAAACTTACATGAGCTGAGTTCAGTACGTCGCGAGACAGTACGGTAGCAACTACTGAGAGTGTTAGTGTCAGAGGATAAGTCGTCCTTAATACGAGAGGAACGGGACAACGGCGCCTCTAGTTGACCGGTCGTCATTATGGCGCAGCCGGGTAGCCACGCGCTAAACGGATAAATCCTGAAAGCATCTAAGGATGAAGCCGTATCCGAAACGAGACACTTAGGGGGGTCATAGTACATGACTTTGATAGAGCGGGCGTGTAAACGACAAGCTTCGGCGAGTCGTGAGCGTACCGCAACTAAACCCTAATTTTTCAAGCTCGCTTCTTCACTTTTTTATTTCAAAGGGATTCAGCGTGAGCCATGCGCTAGAAAGCCGCTATTCGTAGAAAGGTTCGTAGCGGTGTGCGGCGATAGATGCGAGGAACTTTGAATAGGATTCAAGGCTATGCCTGTTAAAGATCCGGAGATCACCCATCGGATTGAAAAATGTGCTTGTGGACAGATGACGCCGGGCATCATTGAATGAATTATCAAGGCCGGTTAGTTCTTTTCCGTAGGCTGCGGAGATCTGCGTTGCCCGATCTCCCATCCCCGCTAGTCGTCCTGCGGCAACCGAACAGTCCAAGTAATACTTTTGGGGTGGGTTGTAGTAGATCGTTCCCAACGCCTTCGTCAGCGCGTCTTCCTCATCGGCATTGAGGTTTGCGCTGCGTTTAACCGAGAGGATCAAGTGCTCCCTCAGGAATAGGTGCCCAATCTCGTAGTGGGCGTACCTCCGCCCCCTTTCGGGCATCAACTTTGTCCATTCTTTATCGATGGATATTATGGCATTAGTATTAAGGACTGGGGAGGCTAGGCCGCATCTGGCTCTAAGTGTTCCGGCGTCTTCCGCGATTTGGAATACCGCTTCCTCTGCCGACAAACGTCGATTGGGATTCTGAATTACTTTAAGTGCCATTCAATCATATCGAATTGCCATTTCATGATATATAATAGTTATGAGGGAGGGAAAAAGAAAAACAAGGAATAGTGGTTACTTCGCAAGAGTTATCTCTATGGAACTTACCTTGGACTTCGTGCCGTCCTCATTCTGCAGCTCCTCGGAGTTTATCTCTATGTGACCTACCTTGACGTCGGTCACGAAGCGGTTGCGCGAGATCTCCGCCACATCCACCGCTCGGGAGATTGCATTACCCCTTGCCCTCACCTTTACGCTCTTAGCTCCTCCGTTGAACTGCGTTACCACAGCGAGCACGTAGTTCATCGCTGGCTTCTTACCTATTAAGACGACATTCTCCCCCAATGTGTTCTCTGCGTTCGTGGTTTGCATCTCTTCCTCGGTCATTGTTACACCATCGTTTTAGCGTGATTGCTTCTGTCTATTGTACTAACAAGATATGGCATAAAAACTATTTAAAGCTTCATCCCTTCCGCGAGCCGTTGCGGGCAAAGATCAGGTAGGCGGTGTGCCAGATGCCAGAGGTGGATGGGCGCACCCCTTCCTTTCTCACCAACATATCGCGGACTATGCACTCCACAGCATGTATATCATGGAAGCCTAGCTTCTCGAGCTTTATGTTAAACGTAGAGAGCTGCTCCGTATGCGGAAGGTATGCAACAACCATGCCGTCAGGCTTGAGCGCCTTCTTAACAGAAGGAAGCGCACGCTCTGCGCCGGGCATGTCCAATGTGAAGAGATCCGCATTCTTCTCCTTCACGCCCTTGGTCACGTCGCCAGTCTTAAAGTACACGTTTTCCAGTCCCAATATCTCCTTGTTCTTCTTTCCTATGCTGCTGAACTCCGGCCTGTTGTCGTAGCTGTACACCTTCTTGCATATGCGCGCCATGCTGACGGCGAGCCACCCGCTTCCCGTACCTGCATCAATTACTACGCTCTCTTTGTTCAGGCCTGAGTAGGCGATTATGATGCCTATGTCCTTTGGCAGGATAATCTGAGGTCCGCGCTTTAATTGCCGATATAGTTTTGGATAGATGAATATTTTATCACTTCGAAATCAGCAACCCATGGGAATATGCTGTTAAGTACTCCAGTATCGTTTGTAGCTTCATCTGATTCACAGACTCAATATACTTTGACACCGTCTCTTTAAATAAGTGTAGCCTAGTGGAGAACGCGGACCTAGGTAATGATGTAGACATAACCGGTGCCGTAGTTCACACCATAAGCTACCATGCCGTTTGTGGTGATCGTGAGCTGTCCAAGACCTCCCGGAGCAACAGCCCAGCTGGGGTCTGAGGAAGAGAGAGTATTGTAAGCATAGCCCCCATTTTGGTATATTATGTTGCCGTCATTTGAGACTGCAATGCCATAGCTGTAACCGCTGGAATAAAAGCCGCCAGTTGCCTCGGTATTGGTGTTTATTTTGTATATGTAATTGAACGCGGTGCTGGTGCAGTAAGCGTAATTTCCATCAGGTGATACGGCATCGTACATCCAACCCCCCCAGTAACAGAAGGGTGTGGACCAGACTGCTGTGCCCGAAGCGATATTCCACTTTGTGAGATATCCGTTCCCGCCGTTGTCTGAAAATACATACAGGTAATTACCGTCCGTCGAAGCCGCAACACTGCACACGTAGGTGAGTCCCATATTTATGGTTGTGGACAAACTCAGGGTGGAAGTGGAATACACTCCCACACCACTGCTATAGGTCGGTACATAGAGAAACAGACCATTTGCAGAAACGCTGATGCCACCGCAACCGTCTCCATAGCCTGTGTTCACGCTTGCCAGCCCGCTCCAGGTCGAGGTGCTTAGTTTCTGTAACTGCCAGGTGGAGCCACCAGCGTATTGATACACATACAGATAGTTGCCGTCAGGTGATACCGCAGCAGCGAAAGGGTCACTCAAACCCTCCGATACTGTAGATACCGCATACGGTGTCGGTATCTCCGGATAGATGCTCGTCGTGGAAGTGGATATCGAGGAAGTAGAGGAGGTAGATGTTGATGTTGATGTCGAAATTGAGCTGGTGCTGGTGGATGTGGTTGATGTGGTCGATGTCGATGAGATAAATGAGACCTTAGAGAACATGTCACCAGTGGCAGAGTACGGGAATCCGCTCACATCATCAACAAAGTTCACGTTTATGTGGCCGGTGAAGGCGCTGCCGAAGACCCCTATTGCGTTCCCGGTCAGGGAGTAGCATTGGAGAGTAAAATTATAGCCGGTGCCTGGCGCCATATAAACCTGGTTGGAGGGAGGATTGTTAGGGGGTTTTATGTGCAAGTTAGTGGAGTTCGCTGTGACGCACCCTATGCCAGTGATGTTTATGGGATCATTTCGGTTCTGCACTATGGTAACGGTCAGCAGTCCGTTCACGTTTATAAAGGGGTTCTGGCATTGGAGCCCCTGATTGATTATACAGGTTGGCGTGCCTATTGCTGCAGAGGGTCTGAATACGTTGAATGCAAAAAGTGTGGCGATGGCTATGGCGAGTATGAGAATTGCCCAGCCGTATGTCGTCAGATACTCCATAGCGCTCTGCGCGCGCGCCCTATGTGCCTTGTCGTCCATGTTCCGCCCGATGCACCGAAAACGCGGTGCGATACATTATCCCTGGCTGTTGCCTAATATAAGTCTTACGATATTGTGAGGCGTGCAGTTATCTGGTGTCCGTGCGGCAAGAGATACTTTTAAATGCTGTGGAGGCTAAGTGCTATCATGGCAAGAATGAGCATCACGGATGCGGTCAAGAAAGCCGGTACGGGCAAGGTAGTTGAACTTGCAGGCTGGGTGCACAGGAAGCGCGAAGGGGGTGGCCTCATCTTCGTGGTTGTGCGGGATAGGACGGGGATCCTGCAGGTGGCTATCAAGAAGGCGGAGGTTGACCAGAAGTCATGGGATGCGGCGGCAAAGTGCACCATAGAATCAAGCATCAAGGTGCGGGGTGTGGTCAAGCAGGATGCACGGGCGCCGACGGGCTACGAACTCGCCGCCACGGGCTTCTCGAACACCCACGTCTCGGAGCCATTCCCGATAACTGAGTACCAAAGCACCGAACTGCTGCTCGACAAGCGCCACCTCTGGCTCAGGAGCCAGAAGATGACTGCCATAATGCGTGCGCGCTCCTACATCTTCCGCTACGCACGGGAGTTCCTTGACAAGAAGGGATTCTACGAGATAACCCCTCCGCTTATCACAACGGCCGGAGGCGAAACTGGCTCAAACCTCTTCCAATTGGACTACTTCGGCGAGAAGATGTACCTCACCGAGTCTTCGCAGCTTTATGCAGAGGCGATGGTGCCCACGCTGGAGAAGGTCTACTCTTTCGCGCCATCCTACAGGGCGGAGAAGTCGAGGACTGTCAAACACCTCGCGGAGTACTGGCACCTTGAACCCGAGATGGCATACTACAACCTCTCCATGAACATGAAGCTGCAGGAGAGTCTCGTGAGCAGGATAGCGCAGAAAGTTGCAACCCACTCGGACATACTCAAGACACTTGGAGTTGATGCGGAAGGATTATTGAAGATAAAGCCGCCGTTCAAGAGGATTACCTACGAGAAGGCGCTGGAGATACTCAATGATAAGAAAGCGCCGAGAGTGTGGGGCGATGATTTCGGTGTTGAGGACGAACTGCTGCTTACCCAGGATGAGGAGAGGCCGATTTTCATAACCCACTTCCCGCGGGAGATAAAGCCGTTCTACATGCCCATAAATCCAAAGGACGACAGGACGGTCATGGCCGCGGACATGCTGGCGCCGAAGGGCCATGGCGAGATAATCGGCGGGAGCGAGCGCATCTGGAATTATCAGGAGCTCATGGAGAGGCTCGCAGAGGTAGAGAAGAGGCAGGGGATCAAATTCGACGTCGCGAACTACGATTGGTGGATAGACCTGAGGAGATACGGTTCTGTGCCCCACGCCGGCTTCGGAATGGGCATCGAGCGGATCATAAAGTGGATGCTCAATCTCGACCACATAAGGGACGCGATACCGTTCCCGAGAATGGTAAACAGGATGAGGCCTTAAGGAAAAGAAAATGGGCCCGGAGAGATTTGAACTCTCGACCCCGCCTTATCAGAGCAGTGCTCTAACCAAGCTGAGCCTACGGGCCCTCAATGCGTCCTAGTAATGTATTCTTCTCTAAACCTTTATATCGCTTGCTTTTTCCTCGCTTTATGGGCGTTTTATGACCTTTCCAAATTTCGTGAAGTCACGCGAAAAGGTGTCGTGGTTTGTAGTGCCGCGCAGTGCTGCGGCAGGAATGTAAAGTAAACATATAGGTTATGCCGTCCCTCTTTACCATTTCTCCGTGGTGAGACTTTATGCTCCTTATTCCCAGAACTGCGCCCGCAGGAAAGTTGCCCAGTAGTATGACGAACTTGGGTTTTATGATATTTATCTGCTCTAGAAGCAGGGGTAGGCATACTTCCATCTCCTTTCGGGTTGGGGCACGGTTCTTCGGCGGATAGAACTGCACCACGCTGGTTATGTAGAACTCCTCTCTGTGCAATCCGATTCGCTCTATCTCCTTATCCATCAGCTTTCCCGAGCGCCCTATGAACGGCTTTAGCTCAATGTCCTCAAAGCGTCCCGGTGCCTGACCGAGCAACATCAGTTTTGCATCTAGAGGGCCGTGGCCGGGAACGAAGTTCCTGCTCAGGTTCCAGACCTTGCTACGTTTTGGCAGGGAGGAATACCGCTTGTTTAGGGCGCGCATACGCTTCTCTTTTTTTGGAGTCCATGCGGCACAACCTTTAGATTAGAGTCAGGAGCAGGTAAACGACTGCGAATGCGAAGGCCAGTGCGATGCCCAGAGTTGAGTATTGAACCCTTGCTGGTTTCTTCTTCGTGGCGGGCTTCAATCCCAATCCAAACTTACCGGCTACTAGCATCATCACTATTATCGCGAGGTAGAAAAGAAGGATACCTGCAAAGAGGTGGATTGTGGAGAGCGCGGCCGTGGGCCCGCTCACTATCCAGAGACCGGCGATCAGCGTCATGCGAAGCAGGTTTAGGACAAACAGCAGCACCAGGCCGGAGGCCACCCATAGGGTCTTGTCCCGCAGGCGCCCATCATATAGATAAGCGACCGGTGCTAGCAGGAACGCAATCGCCAGAAGGATCCCTATACCGACGCAGCTTTCCCCTATCCAATCTGGTAGCTGCCCGAGAGGAGCGTTATGGGTGAAGAGTAGGAAAGGGTAGGGATAAACGGTGAAAGGATCCCGTAAACGAGCTGTGTGTTTAATGCGGCGAAACTGGCGTTCGAGCTTAGGATGGGGGATAGGACCAGCGGGGAGGCAAGGAGAGCGTAGGCCATCAGCGGGGCAAACCTTCGGAGATTCTGCAGGCCGAAGATCAGAATGGCGAAGATGGCGATGAGCAACGGGGCGATAAGGAAATCAAGCCTGTAGGTGAGAAAGAGGTACGCCGGCACCGCACGCAGGGAGAGGGTCACAAGCAGAAGGAGAGCGAAGAGCAGGATGCCCGCCAGTATCTCTCGGCTGCCTAGCTGGGGTCTTATTCGCTCCTTGGCGAAGAAGAGGGCGAAGATCGGGAGCATGAGCAACGGTATTACAAGGTACGTGCTCGGGTGGGTGCCGCTTATCACGAGCGGCGTTATCAGGAATGTGGTTGCAAGTGCAAGCACGATCAGGACTGCTAGCAGGATCGCTCCAAGCGCTCCGTCATACTTCAAAGCCGCACCTTATTTGTTTGTCCTCCGCCGATATAGGCTTCATCAAGATTCAGCAGTTACTCTTGTCTTCACAGGACAGTATTTATAGCCCTTACGCCTATAAAGACTTTATTGTGGAGCCTTATGAAGAGGAAATTCAGGTACTGCCGCACACCGCGGACATAGCGTTCGTCGCCTACGGTAAGACCTTTGGCGAGGCCATTGAGAACGCTGCACTCGCGATGTTCTGCGTGATGTTCGACGCGAAGAAGCTGGAAAGGCTGGATGCGAAAGAACGAAGATTCAGGATTACTGAAAGCGCGAAGAGCCGCGAGGATCTGGTATGGTTCACCCTGCAGAACATCCTTTCGCGCATACAGGTGGGCAACCTGAGCCCGACCAGGTTCCACGTCTCTTCCCTGAAGGAGAAGGCAGGCACGTTCTCTGCAGAAGGCACTCTCGTCTGCAACAGCTGACTCGAGCGTGTACGGGCTGCTGGAGGTCAAGGCCGACCCTTCACGAGCTGGCGGTGAAGAAGGAGAAGGATGGATTCTCTGTAAAGGCGGTTGTCGACATCTAAAAGTAGTAGCGCTTGTGCACTGCTTTGACTGATTACTCCGACCTGAGCGCGGTTATCGGGTCCACTGTCGAGGCCTTCCAGGCGGGATAGAGGCTCGCGATGATGCTGACTATTATGGCCAAGGCCATGGCTATTCCTATTTACTCAGGCGTAACCAGTGGGGTTAGCGAAATTGAGCTTGTTGAACTGGAAGCTGATGCACTGGCAGCGGATGTGGGACTTGCGCCTCGCCTCCTGCAACAAAGGCTGAGCCGCCTGCCCCCCCTCCTCCGGTGCGTGCTAACGCTAGAGGTACCTCCGCCGAAACCTCCTGCGGTTGCCGGTGTGGCAGTCGTACCTCTAGTACCTGCTGTCGATGCTCCGGAGAGCAGGGCAGGCAGCGCGTACGCACCTCCTGCACCCATTATGGTGCCGACAGCGCCGCCAAGAATGCCTATGATCAGCGCCTCGGAGAGGAACAGGATCAGGATGTCGCGCTTCTTGAAGCCTATGGACTTGAGGATGCCGATCTCGTGCGTCCGTTCCGTTACGGAGATCATCATTATGCTGAGTATGCTTATGCCTGCAACTATGAGCGAGATTCCAGCGATGGAGCCGAGCAGCAGGCCTAGGGAGCCGGTTATCGAGGCGACGGTGTTGGAGAGCGCCTGCACCGAGGTGATCGTGGCTGAGTTCCCATACACGTCGGTGAGCAGCGTGTCGAGCGGGCTGACCGAGGTGGCGTTGTTCGCCTTCACCAACAGTACGCTATAGGTGGTGCGGCTGGTGAGCAGCTCCGCCTCGGCGAGGGAGATGAAGATCGAAGTGTCTGGGGAGACGAAGAAGGAGGTGCCGTAGGAGTTAAGCAGGCCTTCTGGCACTAGTGTTATGCTGTGTGACCCAGAAGATGAGGTCGCAGGCTCGGTGAGGTAAAGGGGAGTGTTGAGCTGGACTGAAGAGATCAGCTGGGCCGTGGCCGGGAATGCAACAGTATGGCCGACCACAGCGTAGGGAAGCGCCGAG
>CAWHMC010000001.1:0-10246 GCA_963830445.1 uncultured archaeon | reverse complement strand
TCAAGGTGTTGCATATCCACTCCTTGTTGTTTTCTTGCTTGTAGCTAGCAGCGATGTTCTGCCCGTACTCGAGCATTGACTTCTTAGCACACAAGTAGAGCATTTTTGGAGATTCGTTGCTGTTTTTTATTTGGAGTATATATTCAGTGATGCCATCTGGCGGAAAGATGGAGATGTCCTGGTCGTAAAGCGTGACCTTGCCATCTATGAAGGAGATTTTTCTGCTGACCATCAACATCTCGAAGAAGTTCACTTCACACCACCAAACAACTTCAACGTAACTTCAGGAAACTTGCTTGTGAGATACTCTCTAGAGCCCCAATAGTAGACACACGTACATTTCCAGAGCATATGCACCTTACCTCTATAACGTCGATATCGGAATCAAAAGTGCCCGACAAAGGAACGGCAATTATGGCTTGAAAGAAGACATCCGTAAAGTCTCTGACCCCATTGTTTTTGAGGTATACGTGGAGTGGCAGATTCTTAATGGTAAGGAACCCTTTTCCCCCCCCTCCTTTTCTATTAGCTGGTAGCTAACTATGCCCCACCCCCCAAATGCGCAGTATTTGACCCATCGGTCAAGAAAGTCCCTGTACGAGAGCATGTACTCTTTGCCAACGGACCTGGTTGTTTTTCTCATACCATTCTTGATGCTCTCGTAAAGAGTTCTTAGATCGCCTTGGTCTCCCTTTACCTTTAGTGAGTAGAGCCCCATAAAATTAGTCGGTAGGAATATGGTCCTCGGCTTATCAACCATCACCCTGCCTTCTTTCATCTCAACTTCTCTGGCGAGAGAGAACTTTAAAAATACGTTCATCCTACCACTAACACTCTGGTCGCACAACTATACAAATATTTCCTAAAACCTCTTACTGACTAATTCTTTACTTATAAACCTGCTCAGCAGGCTTCACAGATATGCCCTTATTGTTGAACTCCAAATCGTGAATATACTGACTATGTTCTGTATTTCTCATCTTGAGTATGGTCAATGTCCTGCTTCTTCTTGCACCTATCAACTCGTTGTAGATTGAACCACGCCATCACATGCATATTCGCTTACACCGTCAACGGTAAGTTGGTTGCCGCCTCTGTTCTCATCCGTTATTACCAGGTTTGTTGTTCCCAACTCTGCGAGTTTGTCTATGACCAGGTACGTTATCCTCTTTTCTGAACTTCCCGTGTATACGGACCTTGTCTTTGTTCCCACATACACCACCGGTATCACAAATAGGTCAATATTTATTGCAAATGCATCAAGACTATCAAACACTACCCGCTTTGCATTGCATTCTTTGACTGCCGCTTCAATTATGTCAAAAAGTTCAAGCTTTACCACGTCCAACGGGATGCGTACTAGTTTTATCTTGCCTTCCTTTTCCAATTTATCTAAATCCCAACCAAACTGCGATGCCTGGTTCTTCAAACCGTCGCTCGCCGTCTCTAAAGAAACATAAACCCCATTCTCTCCTGCCATGGCGCCGTCGTAGAGGTACTGCAGGCCGAAGATGGTCTTGCCCGTTCCCGGTGTGCCAGTTATCAGGACATTGAAGCCCTTCGGTATGCCTCCTTGGATAAGCTCGTCGAAGCCTGGAATTCCGGTCTTCACTCTTTCGATCTCCGCCACGCAATTGCCTCTATACGATATGGCTAGGACAGGAAGCTATTTATTTCTGACGCAGTTTACCGGCCCCGCCCTGTGCACATGGCCGCATCTGCACAAAACCCATATAAACGATATCCTTCCTATTCTAATTGATGCCATGCTGAAGCTCAAGCCCAACCAGGTGATAAGCCGCTTCACGGCGAGGAATGGGACCGTGGTGACGTTCAGGACTCCGCGGAGCAGCGACCTGGACGACCTCCTGCGCTACATCAACGGCCTGGTGGACGAGGAGGCCATGATCCTGATGAACAAGAGGACCAACCGCAAGGAGGAGGCCGCCTGGCTGCGCAATGTACTCTCAAAGCTCAAGAGCGGCACTGCCATCTATCTTGCCGTGGAGGTCAACGGCCAGGTCGTCGGGCTCGCCTCGGTCGAGCAGCTGCGGTGGCGCGAGAGCCACGTGGGCAACCTGGGCATCTCCATTGCAGAGGGTTACCGAGAGATCGGGATCGGGAAGCGGCTGATGAAGGAGCTGATACGCCTCTCCAGGAAGAAGGGACTGAAGCTCCTAGTACTCGATGCATTCGAGAAGAACCCGCGAGCCCTGCACGTTTACGAGTCGGTGGGATTCAAGACTTACGGGGTTATACCGAAGCAGGTCTTCCATAAAGGCAAGTACGGCGGCTCGGTGAAGATGGCGCGTGAGATTTAGAGGATGCAGGGGGAGAGATTTGAACTCTCGCACCCGCTAAGGGAACGGGTCCTAAGCCCGTCGCATTTGGCCAAGCTCTGCCACCCCTGCATATGGTTTTATCTTTCCCAGTAAAGTATTATAATCGTGTATCCTCTATAATAATTGGCATTGGGTCTCCCCATGATAACCACAAAGTACGTCCGTGATCATCTTTTAGAGATACGCCAGACGCTCAAGGACCGGAACAGCAAGTTCCAGCTGGACGAGCTGCTCGAGCTGGACGAGAGGCGCAGGAAGACGCTCACCGAGCTCCAGGAGCTCCAGGCGAAGCTGAACAAGTCGAGCCTGGAGATCTCCGATGCCAAGAAGAAGGGGCTGGAGATAAAAGCCAAGATAGCCGCGCTGAGCGAGCTCAAATCGAGGATCGAGTCCATAAAGGCGGAGGTCCCGAAGATCGAGGAGCGCATCGACGCGCTCATCTGGAACGTGCCGAACACGCTGGACAGGTCTGTCCCCATAGGCAACCCGCCTGAGGGGAGCAAGACAATCAAGAGCTGGGCACGGTCAAGAACAAGAAGGGCTCCAATCACGCAGAGATACTTACAAAGCTCGGATTACTGGACGAGGAGCGCGCCGCGAAGACCGCGGGTTCCCGCTTCTTCTTCCTCCGCGGGGACCTGGTTCTCCTGGAGCAGGCGCTAATCCGCTACGCGCTGGACAAGATGTCCAAGAAGGGCTATACGCTTATCTCACCGCCCTATATGCTAAGGAAGAAGTACTACCGGGGCGTCGCCCCGCTGGGCGTCTTCGAGGATGCGCTTTACCGGATCTCCGAAGCCAACGAGGCCACTGCGCTCAAGGACGCGGAGCATTTAGAGGATGAGCTGTTCATGATCAGCACGGCGGAACACAGCCTTGCCGCCATGCACGCCGAGGAGACCTTCTCGGGCAACGACCTTCCACTAAAGTACGCTGGCATCAGCCCCTCGTTCAGGAGAGAGGCTGGCGCCCACGGCAAGGACACGAAAGGCATCTTCCGAGTCCACCAGTTCAACAAGGTCGAGCAGTTCATCTACTGCCGGAAGGAGGATGACCAGAAGTACTTCGACGAACTTCTTGCCAATTCAGAGGAGTTCATGCAGGAGCTCAACCTGCCCTACAGGCTTGTGCTGCTCTGCAGCGGAGACACGGGCCACCAGATGACCAAGACTGTAGACTGGGAGGCCTACTTCCCGGGCCAGGGCGACTACCGCGAGCTCGGCTCCTGCTCCAGCGCGGGAGAGTGGCAGAGCCTGCGCTTGGACATCAAGTACGACCAGAAGGGCGAGCGCAACTACGTCTACACGCTCAACAGCACCGCCATAAGCATCCAGCGCACGCTCGCCTGCATAGTCGAGAACTACGTAACAGAGAAGGGCACGATAAAAGTACCCGAGGTCCTCGTCCCGTACATGGGCGGGAAGAAGGAGATAGGGAAGGCCTAGTTCTGGTTTATCATGCCCTACTGCAAGGTAGGAATATTTATAATGGAAAACAAACCACAGGTTGTTGATACTTCATGAAAAGCGATTACAATATCCTAAGGGAAGTAAAGCGCCTCAAGTCGGTGCGCGGCTACGGGACGGAGCTCATCAGCATCTACGTCCCCGCGGGCTACTCTCTCGACGCAGAGATAGCGAAGCTCCGGGAGGAGCACAGCCAATCGGGCAACATCAAGAGCAAGAGCACCCGCCAGAACGTGCAGAGCTCGATCGACAAGATAATCCAGTACCTGCGCCTCTTCCGCCAGACGCCGAAGAACGGGATAATCGTCTTCTGCGGCAACCTCTCCGACAACCAGAGCAAGACCGACATCCAGCTCTTCTCCATAGAGCCCCAGGAGCCCCTGGGCGTTAACATCTACAGGTGCGACTCCACCTTCATGCTCGAGCCCCTCGAGGCGATCCTGGACAACAAGGACACCTACTGCCTGGTGGTCATGGACGGCCGGGAGGCGACCATCGCCACCCTCAAGGGCGCCCACATCCAGGTGATCCGAAGGCTCAACTCCATGGCCCACGCCAAGGTGCGCAAGGGCGGCCAGTCGGCGCAGCGCTTCGAGCGCGGCCGGGAGGAGAGCATACACGAGTACGCGGTGCGCATCAGCGACCACGTCAACGAGCTGTTCGTGAAGCTCGAGTTCAAGGTAAAGGGCGTGCTGGTTGGAGGGCCCGGCCCAGCCAAGGAGGGCTTCGTCAAGGGCAACACGCTCAACTACCAGATCAAGATCCTGGGGGTGTTCGACACCGGCTACACGGACGAGTTCGGCCTGCACGAGATGGTGGAGAAGGCGGCCGACC
Organism: uncultured archaeon; assembly: GCA_963830445.1. GTDB lineage: Archaea > Micrarchaeota > Micrarchaeia > Micrarchaeales > CABMGC01 > JAJZOD01. The sequence goes on along the minus strand of CAWHMC010000001.1, from coordinate 5,604 downwards.
TCCTGAAGGAGGAGGCGGCTTCCAAGGAGCGCAAGGTGATCGAGCGCTTCATGCAGGAACGGGTCCGCAAGGGGCTCGCGGTGTACGGTTATCAGGACACGAAGGCAGCGCTGGAGGCGAAGAAGGTAAGCACGCTCATACTGAGCAGCGAGATCGAACTTCATCTGGTGAAATACAAGTGCAATTCATGCAACGTCATCTTTGAGGCTGTTGAGTCCGGAACGGACAGACAGCTCAAGCACGCGGACGACAATGGCAACCTCACGGTAGTAGAGCAGAAGGACCTGCTGGAGGAGATGGTGGACCTTGCCGAAGCGACGGGTGCAGAGATTGTCTTCATAACCAGCGAGAGCTCCTACGGGAAGGAGTTCACCATGGGCTACTCCGGCGTCGGGGCGCTGCTGCGGTACAAGTGATCAGCCCTCGTTCGGGCCGCCGGTTCTCGCGTCTCTAATAAGCACTACGAATGCTGCGTGATTCGTAAGATCCTGCAACCTCACGTGTGCAGCAGCACGGACTTCTGGATGGGGTGTGTGTGCGCCTATGATCGCTGCAGTATCAGCATAGCGGCATCGCGAAACCAGAGCCATCTGGACATCAGGTGGCTGTGTAGCTGCGGCCTTTTTCAAGTTCTCAATAGCTCTTGTCTTCATCAAATCGCCGGCAGTAATGGCGCCAATGTAGTATATAAAGCCAGTTCCATACATCTGCAAAAAACGAACCCGGATTATGTCCTCGGAAGCCCATTTTTACGCCGACAAAGCCGAAAGGGTTAGTATGCCACTATTCGTTCTCCCATGGGCTTCTTTTTAAAGCTTTTTATCCCATTAGCTCCGCTTAACTGTGGTGAAATGAGCGAAAGAAAATTTAGCTTATACGACATAGAGCAATTTATCCGCGAGGCGGGTGCGGAGCGCGTCACGGAGGACGCAGTTCTGGACCTGGAACGCGAGCTAGAGAAGCTCGCTGAGAGCATCACCAGAAGCTCGCTGCGATACGCAGAGCACGCAGGCAGGAAGCGCCTGATACGGCGCTCCGATATTCTACTCACAAAGAGCCCGAGCGGCGCTGCGGTTCAAAAGAAGCGCAGGGTAGTGCGCAGGAACTACGGCACCCCACAAACGCTTGCGCTGTTCGCCTCCAATCAGTAAAGGCGAAGGGCAGCACCATAACTGAACAGCTTAGCCGGAGCCGTTCGGAGACCGGATAAGCAATTCTTAAATAGGTATCCTGGCATAGAGTATCAGCCCGAAAACGGTGTCCACATGACGACGTATCACACTTACCTCTCCCTTGCGATACCGGCCATACTCGCCTTCATCGCCACCGTGTACTCCTCGAAGTTCCTCATGCCCTACATGGCCAACGCCGGCGTCACCGCAAAGGACTACAACAAGAAGAACAAGCCCACGCTTCCGCGCGGGCTGGGCATCGCCCTGGCGTTCGGGTTCATGATCGGGCTCTCAGCCTACGTCTTCGGCGCCAGCTTCGGCCTGTACGTGCCCCTCGTTTCCACCGACTACCTGTTCGCATCCATAATCGCCCTGCTGCTCATAGCGCTCGTGGGCCTCATAGATGACATACACGTGAGGCGCAGCGCTGTCAAGACCACGGGCATGATGGACACGAGCGTGGGGCTCAAGCAGTGGCAGAAGCCGATCCTCTGCCTTCTGGGCGCGCTGCCGCTCGTGGTAATCAACGCAGGGGTCTCTACGCTTCATCTTCCAATCCTGGGCACAGTAAGCTTCGGAATACTCTACCCCTTGATAATAATCCCGCTAGCGGTCATCTTCGCCTCGAACGCGTTCAACCTCCTGGGCGGCTTCAACGGGATCTCGACCCTGACGGGCCTCATAGCAAGCTGCGCGCTCCTGCTCTACAGCGTAATGTACGGGAACGCCACAGGAGCGATACTATCGGGCGTGCTCTCGGCCGCGCTCCTCGCCTTCCTGTTCTTCGACGGCTATCCGGCCAAGATAATACCTGGCGACAGCTACACCTACGCCGTGGGCGCAGGCCTGGTGATCACCATGATCGTGGGCAACATGGAGTCCTTCGGGATCATAATCTTCCTGCCCTGGATAATCGAGTTCCTGCTCCACGTGAAGGGCAAGTTCGACACCACCGACCTGGGGATCAGGCGAGCTGACGGCACCTTCACCCCGCCCTACGGCAGGAAGATCTACAGCTGGACCCACGTGATAATGAACCTCAAGCGCTGCAGGGAGTGGGAGGTGACGCTGTACATGGGTGTGATAACCTTCGGCTTCGCCGCGCTCGGCTTTGCCCTAAAGCTGTCTGGCTTCCTCTGAGCTCGCGCCACGCCATAACAACCAACCGGTGTATTATTGATACTCTCTTTGCTGTGGTACTTCTACCTGGGACTGCTTGGGCTCTCATTTCTCATACTGCTCGCCCTAGACCTGCGCGGATTGGTAGCGAGTAAAAAGCGTGCGGCGCAAAAGAGAGACCGACACTACTCCCCAAAGACTCTGGTCATGGTCCCGTGCAAGGGGCCGGACCTCACGCTGAAGGAGAACCTGCAATCGCTTAAGTCCCAGTGGTACAAGAACTATGATCTGATTGCAATAGTTGCTGACGAAACGGATGAAGCGTTGGTTACAATAAAGAAACTGGGCATACGCTACCTACTCGCGACCGCCAAATGCCGGAAGTGCAGCGCAAAGGTACGCTCCCTGAGCACCGCTCTGGAGCGGTTCCGCAAATATGATGTTTACGTAATAGCGGACTCTGACATAACAGTTGGGAAGGACTGGCTCGCCAGCCTGGTCCAGCCGCTAGGCGATAAGCATATCGGGCTCTCCACGATGTACCCGTATTTCCGCCCGCTCGGCGGCTTCTGGTCGCGGGTCAAGATGATGTGGGGTTTTGTCGGCGATAGTCTCATGGAGCGTCCCGGCACCCGTTTTGGTTGGGGCGGCTCGCTCGCCTTCCGCAGAGAACTCGCGGATGCAGAAGGCCTGGAGTTCTTCAAGAACTCCGAGTACTCTGTTTCTGATGACATCTGCCTGACCAAGATAGCAAAGAGCAGGGGCCTGACCATAGCCTATGTTCCCGCCCCGAAGCCCGTGGTAAACTGCAGGGAGACCGCCGGAACGTTTACCGAATGGGCGAACCGCCAGACAGCGCTCAGTCTCCTCGGTTACCGGAAGAACCTGTACGTCGGACTGGTTTATTACTCCATGGAGATTCTTGTTCTCCTCTCTGGTATACTGCTCTCAATATTTTTCTCTCCTCTGTTCCTGGTGCTCTTCATCCATTATCTCCGCAGCCTGTACGTCGGGTATAAGCGTTCCGGCGCGAAGAGCGTGCAACTGGCATTCATCCTACTGATAATGCCTTTCATGTATGCTGCAAACCTTGTAACGGCCTCGCGCATGCGCACCATAACCTGGCGTGGCAAGACCTATGCTCTCCACAGTTAGCGAATACCAAACAATCTTAAAGCCTGAATGTTGATAAGATGAGTATGGCCAAGAAAGCACCCCACGTTTCAATCGTAATCCCTACTCTCAATGAGGAAGAGAACATAGGGATAGTCCTCGACGATCTCAGGTCAGCACTGAAAAGTTATTCCTACGAGCTCGTCATCGTGGACGGTCATTCGAAGGACAAGACGGTTCAGGTTGCTTCTAAAAAAGGGGCACGCATAATCTACGATGATAACGGGAAGGGCTCCGCCCTGCGAAAGGGCTTTGCTGCGGCCCGCGGAGACATAATCATCTCCATGGATGCGGATCTTTCAAACGAGTCCAGGGAGCTTCGCCTACTCATCGATAGCATAGAGATTGGCTACGACATAGCCATGGGCTCACGCTTCATCACCGGCGGCGGAACCGAGGACATGCCCCTATTTCGCGTTCTGGGAAACAAGTTCTTTGTGGGCATGGTGAACCTCTGCTTCGGCGCCCACTACAGTGACATGTGCTATGGCTACCGCAGCTTCAGGAAGGGCATAGTCCACAGTCTTGCACTCAAGGAAGACGGCTTCGGCATAGAGACCGAGATAAACATCAACGCAGCCAAGCACCATCTCAAGGTGATCGAGATTCCGAGCAACGAGAAGAAGCGCCGGCACGGCGAGGCGAAGCTGCACACCTACCGGGACGGTTACATCATACTTAGAACTATACTGCGCAATTTGGTTGGTTGAATGGCTTTCGACGACGCGGCGCTGGACTTCGCCTACAAGTACCCCTTCTCCAGCGAAGCGCGTCAGATCGTCTCCGGAACAAAGGCGGGCTTCGATGCGAAGGCGCTCAACGACGGAGGTTTGCGCGTCCAACGGGCGATGGACAAGGCGCTAGAGTTCCAGCCCATAAGCATGAACACGATAAAGCTCACCTATCTCATAAGCTACGTCTACGCGCGGATGATCGCCAGCGCGCTCAAAAGCCCCGTGGCAATAAATTCCTATGCAACCTCCGAAGCATTGCGTGCGGGACTTGCGTTAAGAGATGATGCAAGTGGAAAGGAGCTGCTGAAGCTTTCGGCCGAGCTCGGCCTTTCGGTGACGAACGCGAAGGAGACGTTCATCGTCCCGTTCGAGCAGTACCTCTCCAACCTCCCACGAAGGGAGAAGTTCGCTCTGTCCCGCCAGATGCTGAAGGCTGGCAATGTCTACCTTAACAAGGAGCTAGCGGTGGGCTTTCTCGAGTCACGCATAAAAAAGGAGGTGCTCAAGGGCCTTCCGATACCTGCAAAGGAACTACCTAAGGAGGTCACCGAGCATGCCCGGAAGATACGCCTTCCGGTTAGTAAGAATCGGACAGAGGGGAAGGACACCGGCGTGCGCTACCGTTGGATAGAGAAGCTCATCGAGACTCCGATCCCCGGACGTGCGCCACCGCACTGTGAATCTGATACTTGCGCCGTATCTCACAAACATAAAAGGGCTGAGCGAGGAGGAGTCAGGTAAAGATAATCGAGCAGTACATCGAGAAGTGCAAACAGATAGAGCCCAACACGAACGTGAACAGCTCCTACATCAAGTACCAGTGCCACTACGCGAAAACGAAGGGGATGCGCCCGCTCTCTGCAGTACGCGCCCGCGAGCTTATCGGCTCGTTCCTTGAGATTTAGATGATACTATGCTCTCACTCTGCCACATCTGCGGAAAAACGGCGAGCAACACCTGACGCTGTGCGGAAGACCAGCTTGCGCTGAGCACTTCGACAAGTCAAAAGGAGCGTGTGCGAGCTGCAGGTCAGGCAGAACTTTCAAGAGATGATCTGAAAGTCCTTCGCCTGAGTCCCATCCGGGAAGGCGGTCGCGTTCGGTGCCTCTACGGGTAACTTTATCTCGTTGGCTATGCGCTTCAGCTCCGACACGTCAATCTGGCGGTCGGTGAAGAGCTCCGTGTACTCCACGTCGCCCAGCGCCTTCTTCTTAACCTGGAAGGTGAGCTGCTGGAACATCCCGCTCCTCACCACCCGTATCTTCAGGGATCCAAGACGTATCGCATTCCTCGCAGTGCTAGTTAACTCTGTCATGTTATTCTTCTCCAAAATTATGTAGTATATGGAATTTATATATCCTAGCTAGCGCGCACTCACGCGACAGCCGATACGCCTCCCTGTGACT